>NZ_VDGG01000001.1:0-203681 GCF_006861775.1 Psychrobacillus soli
TAAGTGAGCATAATGAGACTTCACAACGTCCGCCTAAGCGGCGGTGAAGGCTCATCGCTTACCCGGCGGAAAGCGTTCGACTGCAGCGGAAATCATAGCGGTTACCTAATAGGTCTTTTACCACGCAGTATCCCTATACTGCGCTCGATTTTAAGAATTGGATAAACTTACTTATTTTTCATGCAAATAGTTATCCACATATATTGAATTTTATTATTTTCTAAGCAACAAAAAAGCGATGTCCCAGCCATCTTCGGCTGAGCCATCGCTCAAAGTTAAAAGTGGGAAACAACAAGACTAATCCACCGATACGATGAAAACCGTCTTTCGCCCCCACCTCTCAACCCCCGAAGAAAGTGTTGCTTCATACGATAAAAAGGCAGGTATACTGGCTCGTGTTTCACCCTTCTGTTGGCCTTCCCACGATTGCTCGCAGTGGCTGTTTCAACAGTCGTCCACACTTACAGTTGCGGGGACAGCCTCGGTATTTCACCGAATTCCCTTTTAAACCATAATGGTACCAATGTATCGTTTACATGCTATATATTGTGATTCTAAAGACAAAAAAGAGTCTGCTCCTGATAATTATTAAAGGAGCAGACTCTTCGTATGAATAAGTCTTTTCCTCATCTACCAAGTCATTTCATCGACTTGCTGGAATTAGCACCATGCCATAACAGGCGGTTGCTGAGGTGTCATCGGGCCAGTCCCTAAACCTCTCTAGATAAGAAAAACTATTAAATTTTTATTGTTGCTTACAACTCTACTTCATTATCTAAAAATTTGCAATACTTTTTTTTCGAAAAAGAACTTTTCATTTTCAGATTTAAGGATTTGTTGACCATAATCCAGCCGATTTAAGCAAGATTCTTGGATGCATTTTAAGCTGAGCAACCATGAATTCTGCGATGTCTTCTGGCTGCATTACTGTTTCTGGATTGCCATCTGTTAAATTTAGTTCGATTGCCATATCTGTTGCTACCGTGCTTGGCGTTAACGTAACGACACGAACATTATGCTTTCTTACTTCTAGCATAAGCGATTCGCTTAAAGCGATAACAGCAGCTTTGGATGCACTATAAGCACTTGTTACAGGTGCCCCTTTTTGTCCGGCAGTAGATGAAATATTAATGATATCCCCTGCTTTTCTTTCAATCATCTCTGGCAATACCGCTCTTGTTACATAGTATGTACCCATGACATTTACTTGAATAATTTTCGCCCACTCTTCTGGATCTAGTTCAAGGAAATTACCGAATTTACCGATACCCGCATTATTCACTAAAATATCAATGGAACCAAGTTCTTCTCTAATTTTAGCTACCGCTTGATCGACGGATTCCATATTTGCAACGTCTGCAGTTGCTATGGAAACTTTTACTCCGAATTCTTTTAACTCGGCTGCAACCTGTTCCAAATTTTCAATCGTTCGCGCTAAAAGTCCAACATGAATACCTTCTTTTGCAAATGCGATAGCTGTTGCTTTTCCTATCCCGCGACCTGCCCCTGTAATAAGGGCCGTTTTCCCTGTAATTGTTTGCATCTTTTTCTCTCCTTTTTTTAATAAAATTTATGTACATTCTCTATATAGATTACCGTCACCTATCTGAAATGTATACTAATCTGCTTTTTCATTTTATCCAGTAACTGGCTATATATAACCAAACCAGTTCCTACTTCCCATTTCACTCTTCTATTTTGGCAAATCACGGTATTTAGACTCGTTTTTGAAGAAGATTTCTAATATGCACAAGTACCAATGCCAGTTTCAGAACGTGACAATTCATTAGTGTTTGTCATAATCGATAGTGAAGGCGAACAGGAAATCTTTCTTCGTTAAAACGACAAAGCATCGAAGCACATTTCTGCTTCGATGCTTTTGTTTACTCTTTTTTTACAAATTGAACATTTATAGTTTAAAGTCTTTATAGAAAAAGGATAAATTCACCAAGTAATTATTTATCACTATATCGTTTTTCTTTATACATTCCACCATCTGCAATTTGAATTAACTTTTGTAAGTTATCCCCATCCCTAGGGTA
Source organism: Psychrobacillus soli (assembly GCF_006861775.1). Lineage (GTDB taxonomy): Bacteria > Bacillota > Bacilli > Bacillales_A > Planococcaceae > Psychrobacillus > Psychrobacillus soli. Next base: position 2,043 of record NZ_VDGG01000001.1, read on the forward strand.
AACTGCATATCCTATAGAAGCTCCAATGGAAGAAAACTCACTGGAATTATGTTCTTTTAATTTTTTTAATAAGGTCTGTGTGTAATCGGTACCGAAGTCTTCTTTTATATTGGATACTAGAATAACAAATTCATCGCCGCCCCACCGTGCAACCAAATCATTTTTCTTTACAAATTTAGTTAATTTAGACGCGATTTGGACGAGTAATTCATCGCCTTTTTGATGACCATATTGATCATTTACTTCCTTAAAGTTATTAAGATCCAACATAATAACGCCCAAAGAATGTTTTTCTCTATCACATTTTTTCATAATTTTCCGGGAGTTCTGCTCTAATGTTCTCCGATTATATGTATTAGTTAATGGATCCCTTTCAGAATAATATTTTGCCGAATCGAATTGTTTTCCACACCACCAAGCTATCGTCAAAAAAATAAAAGTTAAAATAAAGAAGTTCCATTTAAAAGGTAATGCTAAATACTGATGATAGTAATAATAACGAAGTATATTAAAAAGTATAACTACAGCAACTGAAAATATTCTTCCATGATATTGCATATAACTCACCTTCGATATGTTTTTTTTCACAAAAACCATCTTACACTATGAACTAAGGTGCATCAACTCACTTTCTCTTTCCATATCATAAGCTTAATAGGATTATTAAAAAGAATATTTATTATAACGCTAGTAAACATTCCGTCCAAAGTATTATGAAACAGCGCTGAAGCAATTTGATTAATACTTCATTGAAAACACTGGATGATGTACTATTCCTCCAAATAATCTACCAATGCCAAAATCAAACCGACAATCAAATAAAATATTCCCCCCCCTACTAATCCACTACTTGAGGTTAGTATCGGCTTGAGTATCATTCCAATCCCAAATATACTCATAACAATTGCTATCCCCATCGGTCTGGCATATATTTTTCCTTTTTTGTTTTTCCTATATTTTATAAGTATTAGTCCTAATACGATAAAAACTACTCCATAAGCATGGAAAATAATTGCTTCTATCATGCTATGAGAATTAATAGTTATACTTGTCAATATTGCTCCAAATAAAGCAGAAAGAATGCCAACAGTTATTCTCACACGATCACCACCTAATCATAGTAAAAACTTCCACCACATGAATAAATACATGGTGGAAGTCTTTTAAACTTAATTTTTAAAGTTAATAATACAAGCCATTTCTTTTTTCGGACAATTCATGCGCTAAGCGAATCGTTGAAACTGCTAGCTCTGCATACGTCACTTCTTGAGCAGGGTTAAACTTGTTTTGATCCGTCTCTACTAATCCCATGGAACTTGCTAGAGCAACATAGCCTGTATATTCTTTTTTCACTTTATTTGCATCGGCAAAGTTTAGTTTATAAATATCGCTATGTTTAGCTGCTTGTTCCAGACCTAGAACACGTATATACCAAGCCGCTACTTCTTCTCGTGTAACTAGAGAGTCAACATCAAAACTCTTACTCGTTGGTTTAATAACGCCCATTTCAAGCGCACGTTCTATCGGTTGATATAATGGGTGTTTAGGATCTATATTATCAAATGTTTGGTGCGAATTGTCTCTACCGCCATAATAACTACCCGAGTAAAAATAAGTGAGGGAATTCATCACAATTTTTAAAGCTTCCCCTTTTGAAATAGAAGCATCTGCATTGAAGTCTTTCTTATTTTTAATGTCTAAGATTTTAGCATTAATTAGATAATTAAGTTCTTCTCCCGCTGAAGGATGGGAAATGACAGACGTACTGTTTCCACCATAACTGTTCTTCCATTCCCCTGTATTCGCGTCTAAGAAACCAAATGGATCTTCGTTAAAGATAGGAGAATATACTAAATCATAGTGATGATTGTCTTCATCTCTTCCTTGCTTCATATAATTCAACTTTAAGCTTAATGCCTCTTTCAATTTAGCTTCTGCGTCTTCTGCAGAAATAACTTTATCAATAGATGGCCAGTTTTCTACTTCTTGATAATTGACATAAAGGCTGTTTAACGAACCATCCGTGCCAACACTTACTCCGATTTGGTCACCCATTACAACAATTCCATTTACGATTCTTGGGAAATTGAAATGATAAGTACCTAGCCTTTCTTCAATATATGGCTCATCTACAGGCATAGCATAATTGTGTAGATGGGATGGAGCCCATTCTTTTAAATATTTTACCGCTTGAGCAAGCGCTGCTTCTTTAGAGAGTGGATTCTCTGTTTTAGGATTCTCTCCAATTTGTTCTAAAAGATGGCTAGTTATATCATGGTATTGAGTAATTTCACCAGTATTTTTATTTATTTCTAAGCTTGATCCAGTTCCGCTGTTCCCATAGTTATACATATATTGGATACTAATAACAGCCTGTCCGTTATAATTCTCTATCTCATCGATTGATGAAATCGTAAATTTAACTTTATCCGATTTAATATTTAAGAATTGTTCCGCTATTTTCTTTGCGGATTCCACCGTAATATTTTTTTGTTTTGGAGGTAACGGACTCGCTGCTAGCTTTTCGATTTTCGATTTCTCTGGGATCTCTTCTACGTATCCATTTGCAGTTAGCCACTTACCTGTAGATGCGTGCACACCTTGCCATTTTGCTACAGGTTGGTAGACTAGCTGAATACTGCGTTCACCTGTTTGATAATCGGTATTCACTTGGTATTGCAAATCAGCAAATAGACTTTCTTTTATTTGTTCTAGAATCTCTTTTTTATCTTTAATTTGTTTCACATCGTCGAATGTAGACGCTCCTGCTTTCGTAGGGTTTCTGTAAAAATTAACGATTTCCCCGTTTCCAAGAACCGTTACTTCTATTCTTTTGTCAGCAATAGGTACTTGATTTTCCGTACGAGCGAAAGAAAAGGAGTAGCGAATCGGTTCTGTTAAAATTTGTTGAGGGTAATAGTTGTAAACATTTGGTTCTAACTCATATTTTTCTCCGTTCAAAAACTGCCCTACAAAATCAACTGCTATTTTCTCGGCATCTTCTTTTGATACTTTTGCGGGAAATAATGATTCTTTTTCAACAGTTGGCTGATAGTAAAATTGCTCTATTTCTAATTTTTCTCCAACAAATCCAACACTTCCGTACAATCGTTTCCCATCAATCGTTTTAGTGAAAGATAAATCATAACGTACTGTATCATCATCAGGGTAAATATGAGAACCACCCATATGAAAGTCACTACTTGTTAAAAAATCGAACTTCTTAGGAAATAACTCATGAAACTTCTTAATTAAATCATTTTTCGTAAAAACGTTGTCTGTTGAAGCGACTAGAATTTGCACTTGTTCTTGTTGCCCCACTCCATTGGTTGAAGCACTTGCAACAGAAGAAAACATGCCAAAAGATAAGGCAGATGAAGCTAATACAATTCCAATTTTCTTTAATTTAACCAAAATAATCCTCCTAAACTCGTAGTCTCTAAATTGTACAATATATTCTGTAAATTGGGAACAAAAGATTATCTTTTTCTGTTATTCTCTTCCTTTCTTGGTGCTCATGCACAATTCTATAGATTCTATGTTTGTTGCAAAGAGAACATGCATCAAAAAAAGAAGAGCTTTATTTAAGCCCTTCCTTCTTTTTCATTCATCTATTCTGCTTCTGTTTCCGCTTTTGAAAATGCTAAAGATACTTTTTCAAATTCCTCGTCCGTGTCGATAAAAGATAATTCCTCATCATCTAATCTGAAAAAGAATACATCAATATCCTCTTCCGATTCTCCTTCAATATCTTCCACAAAACCAACAGCAGCATATTTAACTTCCTCCACTGTTAATAACCCTAGCACTTCCATTTCTTGCTCTTGGTCATCTTCATCTAGCACCGTAAAAATTTGACCTACTTCAATTTCACTCATATTTTCTTCCATTCTAATTTCCTCCTCATAAAATTTTTCAAAGTTCCCTTTTTAACTTACATACGAATTATCTACTATTGATCGGTTTTTAGCAAAACATAAACAAAAGAAAAATAAAAAAAGTGCAAATTTCTTTTAGATTCCTCTTGATGTTCGGTCCATTATTTTCCACATGCTTAAACCTTTTCATTTCCAGATTGCTTTTTATAATTTCTTATAATGCCTTATTAAACTAAATTAGTTTATACCATCAAACGACATACTTCACCATACATTTAGTTAGAATTTTTTTAATAAAACATTTTTAAAAATAAAGTCAATTAGATAGTGTTCAATAACCGTAACCGGTACGAATTCATTGCTGTTTCTCCAAGCTGGTCAAGCAGTTTATAGTTGGCGAACGCCCCAACAACTGCTCCAATGCCAGGTAGTAACTGAAACATTTTAACTAAATCAATATGATCCCTATATTCCTGTTGAAACTCTCGCCAGTCCATATCGGCAATCACATGTTTCTGTTGTTCCCAATTTTCAATAATAACTAATACATCTTTTCTTTTTTCCTCACTTGAAAAAGCTAATAAGAAAATATGCAAAAGGAAAAGTCTCTCTTCATAATCCTCCGTATCAAACCCATAAACAGCAGCAGCTTCAAAAAGAAATTTCATTTTTATCGATAATAGTAATGGAAAATCAGCGAGTCCAAGAAGTATTCCCCCTGCCCCTGTTCCGGCACCTTCAATAACAGCCGTTTTTCTAAAGATAGAAAGTTTTTCTTTCAGAAGCTCGTCACGCTCATAAAGACTTATTTCTAATGGTAACCGTTTTTTCGTTGTCATGTTCGAGCCTACTAGCGTTGCTTTCACCATATTTTTGATACTTTCTGTCATTACTTGATGAAACTTTTCTGGAATAAGCCCGTTAATCTTGTTCTGTACATTTTTAGAAGTTCGGCCTATGATGCCAGATTTTTTTGTCATTCTATGCTTCCAAAAGTAAAGTTGTTGCTCTACTTCTTTTGTATAATCCACCATATGCCCCTCCTTTCACCACACTCTCTTTTTACTTTTTAGTATAGACCATCAGAAATTTAATTAAATGGACTTTAGAAGCGTTTACAAATACATCTAAAGCCGTAGTGGAGTTTATTATAGACCAATGGTCGTTTATAGTATTGTACTCTTTATATCAAACATATATAATAGCGGAAGAGACATATGACGATCTGATAGTTCAGCGGGAGAATACGTCCTTGACAGGGACGGGGTCGGGGGTTCGAATCCCTCTCAGATCATACGCAAAGGCACATTCCATCATTTGGAGTGTGCCTTTATTTAGGAGGGAAATACAAATGCAAATTCGAAAATTGAATAGTAATGAAGAACCTCCAATTGATTTATTGTTAATGGCTGATCCTTCCCTAACATTAATAGAGGAATATTTGAATACAGGAGAATGCTATGTTGCTGAAAACAATAAAGAAATAATAGGAGTTTATGTATTGCTTCCTAAAAGTACAGAAACAATTGAATTGGTAAATATCGCTGTTTCCGATAATGAACAAGGAAAAGGTATTGGAAAGCAATTGATTTTGGATGCGATTCAGAAATCAAAAGTAAAGGGCTATCAAACTATCGAGGTAGGAACGGGTAATTCCAGTATAGGTCAACTTGCTTTGTATCAAAAATGTGGTTTTCGAATTACCGGTGTTGATCGTGATTTTTTCACGAGACATTATAAAGAGGATATTTTTGAAAATGGTATTTGGTGTAGAGATATGATCCGTCTATCTCAGCAATTGAATTAAATGAAAAAGGACTTTCACCAATTTATTTTATTGATGAAAGTCCTTTTTGTTTACGCCAATCGACCAGAGTATTGTTTTTTTATAAAAATAACAAAAAAGCTTGCTAATAAACAGAAAACTCCTGCCATAAGAAAGGCCCCAGTATAAGAGTTAAAAAATTGATAAATAAGCCCTCCTCCATAAGCTGCAGCTGCTGCACCTACCTGATGAGCTGCAAAAATCCATCCATAAATGACACCACTTTGCTTGACGCCAAAAATTTGTCTAGAGATACTAATCGTTGGTGGCACAGTAGCAATCCAATCTAATCCATAAAATACGGAAAAAACAAATAGTAAAGTCATGTTCCCTTCCTTTAATGCATAAGGAAGTAGTACAAGGGAGGTCCCCCTTAAAGCATAGTAGGTAAATAATAGCCAACGATTATCAAAACGATCCGATAGCCAACCAGATAAAGTAGTCCCGATCAAATTGAATAATCCCATAAACGAAAGAAGCGAAGCCGCTGTAACCAACGGAACACCAAAACTAATACAATATGAAACAAAATGCGTACCAAATAAACCATTCGTGGAAAAACCACAAATAAAGAAACTACCTGCTAATAACCAAAATTCCTTCATTTTTATCGCTTTCAGCAAACCTTTGAATGCAATTACAATAGGATTTTCTTTTGGCCCTTCCTCATTCTCTTCTATTTCTTCTTCCAGCCCATATCGAAGAAGTCCAACATCCTTTGGGCTGTTTTTCATAAAGAAAAAGATGATGATTAACATAATAATACTCAAACTCAAAATTAATCCCATTGCTGGGCGCCATGAATAATTTTGGATAATAGACGCCAAGACGGGAAGTAAAATTAGCTGCCCTGTCGCTGTACTTGCGGTTAAAATTCCTACTGCAAGACCTCTTCTTTTTTCAAACCAATGATTCGCCACATACGGACTTAATACAGTTAAAAAGAGACTAGATCCTAGCCCAATAATGACTCCCCAAATAATGATTAACTGCCACGCTTGCTGCATAATGAAAGTGAGTAGCATACCGGCCAGCAAAGTGGCCATAGAAATCATCATCATTTTCCGTAAACCCATCACATTAAGTAATGCCGCCATAAATGGTCCAGAGATGCCATATAAAAACAAACTAATCGCAAAGGCTATCGCAATAACCGATCGATCCCAGCCAAACTCACTTTCGAAAGGAGTGATGAAAACCCCTGATGATGACATCGTAATTCCCGCTACAATAATGGAGAAAAATGTTACAGCAAGAATAAACCAACCATAGTGTACACGTTTCAAAACATTCCCCTCACTCTTTGGATACTTTTCTTAACAATAACCCATATTCAATTATCAGTAAAATTGAAATTCATGAAGTTATCTATTGATATCTCTGATACTATTTAGTTAAGAATAAAATAAAAGTAGGTGAATTAATGGAAATACGTCATTTTGTTACATTTAAAAAGGTCATTGAAACAGGAAGCTTCACTCAAGCTGCAGAGCATTTAGGTTACACTCAATCCACCGTGACTTCTCATATGCAGACGCTGGAAGAACATTTAGGTGCACCACTATTTGATCGGATGGGTCGGAAACTAAAATTGACCGATGTTGGCAAGAAGTTATTGCCTTATACACAAGATATTTTAGATACTTATGGTAAGATCGAAAGTATTACTAGTGATGAAGAAGATATAAGAGGAGAGTTAAAGATTTCGGCTCCTGAATCCTTAACGGTATACCGGCTAGAACCAATACTAAGAGAATATAGAAAGAAGTTTCCTCATGTAAGCATCAGTCTAAGTAACGCCACTTGCGGAGATAACAAAAGAGCAATACTTAGTGGCAGCGCAGATATTGCATTTCTTATGTTGCCCCAGTTGCAGGATGCAGATTTAATCATCCATACATTATTAGCCGAACCCATTGTCCTTGTCGGAAGCCCTGACTGTTCGCTGAATATTTTAGATGAAAGCTATGAAAATCAAAAGCTAAGCGAGTGTTTGATAGTGAACGAGGAAGAATGTAGTTATCGAAAGATGTTTGAAGAATATCTTGGAGACCGGGGAATCATACCTTCCCACACGATGAAACTTTGGAGTGTCGAAGCGATGAAACGTTGCGTAATGAGTGGTCTAGGTATTGCTTGTCTACCTTTAACAACAGTAAATGAAGAAGTCAAGGAAGGGAAGTTGAAAGTTATTCCTTGTGATGGGGACTTTTATCCAATTTGCTCTCAAGTTGCTTATCACAAAAACAAGTGGATTTCCCCTGCTCTAGCAATGTTTATCGATATTACGTTGAAACATGCAAGAGATTGGTCAAGTTTGAATCCAATAAATGGCTTAGGGCAACAGATCCCTCATAGAAAGCAACCAATTCTTAAAATAGCAAGTTTCCAAAACATCGAAAAATCACCACTTCCCGGGATATGAGAAGTGGTGATTTCTGTAGAAATTAATTAGAGTAAGCCTGTTCGAGAATTTGTAAATAATCAGCAGATGTAATGGAACGAACATTACTCGGTGTTGAGCTGTTCTGTACCGCCAATTCCACGATCCGTGGGAAATCTTCCTCCCGTACACCCGGCAAGTCTTTTAACTTAGGAATCTCAAGTTCCTCTGTGAAGGATGTTATCCCTTCTATGAGTTTTTCGACAGCCATTTCTTCTGTGTCCGAATCCTTTGCAAATTTCATATATCGTGCCAGTGTTGCATGCATTTGTTTGTTTTCCACTGCGTTGAATCGTAACACATGTGGCAAGAAGACCGCATTAGCTACACCATGAGGAGTGTCGTAAAGCCCACCTAGCGCTTCCGCTAAACAATGAACTGCTGCCACATCCGCAGAACCAAAACACAATCCAGCAAGTAAGCTACCTTCTAACATGTCGTGACGAGCCTCTTCATTTTGTCCATCTCGGAAAGCAATAGGTAACGCGGAAACAATCGTTTGCATAGCTTTAGCACCAAGGGCTTGTGAAATAGGATTTGTTACTTTACATGTGTATCCTTCAATTGCGTGAACTAATGCATCTACGCCAGTTGCAGCGGTAACAGTAGATGGAACACTGAATGTTAATGCAGGATCAAGCACAGCCAAGATTGGTCTCAAGGAAGCATGTTTGAGCGTCATCTTTCGATGGGTTGATATCTCTGTAATAACAGCGGAGCGAGTCACTTCTGACCCCGTACCTGCTGTCGTTGGGATACAAATAATTGGTGCAATATTAGTGTATGGGCGTAAACCGTCCGCATAGTCAGTGGGTGTCCCACCATTTGGTCCACACAGTGCAATGGTTTTTCCTGTATCCATAGCACTTCCACCGCCAATAGCAATTACAGCATCCGCAACAAAATCACGAAATATCTCTGCACCTGCTAAGCAATCTGTATCTCGAGGATTTTGTTGAATGGAATCAAATAAATATGTACGATAACCAGATGACTCAAGGGCACTCTTAATCGGCTCAACTAGTCCAGCGCGAACGACACCAGGATCACTCACAATCAGAATTGACGAGCCAATTTCGTGGGATTGCAACATTTCCGGCAGTTGCCTTGCCTTCCCCATCCCCATTTGAATATGGGTAGAGCAATAATAGTTATAAGACTTCATTTATACCCCTCCTATTTTATAGAACTAACTTTATGATACATGTAGTAGAGCAATCATTATAGATAATTTTTCAGATTATTTAAATTTGTATAATATTATATAGAGATTAACTGGCACTCTTCGCAAATAAAATGACCATGATATGATAGAAGCTTTATCAACCTAGCGTTCAATACAATATGGAATAGATATAAAAAAAACGACCTTTCAACATTAAAATGTGTTGGAGGTCGTTTTCCAATAAATGTTGCATAGCAGAATGTGTATATTTGTTTTTAACTTCGAACAATATCAATCAACCTATTTGGTGTTGCCGATAAATACTTGTTCCATTACAGCCTTCAAAATATTAATGGATGCTGCTAATTTTTCTTTTTCATCTGTATTTAAGTCAATTTCCATAATTTCTCGCAAGCCCTGCCTGTTTATAATCGATGGCACACCTACATAAATATCATGATGTCCATATTCGCCATCCAAGTATGCTGACACTGGTAGAATGATATTTTCATTTTTAAGAATAGCTTTTGTTAGTTTGGCTAATCCAATACCAATTCCATAATATGTCGACCCCTTGCGCTCTGCAATATGAATTGCTGCATCACGTACATTTACAACAATATTTTCGATATCCTTCCTATTATAATTGCTATCAGAATTTACAATATCCAATAATAATTTGCCGCCAATAGTTGTAGTGCTCAATGCAGCTAACTGTGAGTCGCCGTGTTCGCCAATTACATACCCATTAATATTTCTTACGTCCACATTAAAATACTCACCTAGCATAAATAGATATCTAGCTGTATCTAATAACGTTCCAGAACCAATAATTCTTTCTTTCGGAAGTCCTGAAAACTTCCATGTTGCATAAGTGATGATATCTACTGGATTTGTTGCAATAATAAAAATTCCATCAAAACCAGATTCCATCACCTTTTCAACAATAGTCTTGACTATCTTCGTGTTTTTTTCAACAACCGTTAATCGAGTTTCCTCTTCACTTTGACTTACTCCAGCAGTGATGCATACTATATCTGCATCTTTACAATCACGATATTCTCCCTGCCAAACTTTCGTAGAGGAGGGAGAAAAAAGTTTGCCATGGTTTAAATCCATAGCCTCTCCTTCTGCCTTCTCCCTATTCATATCAATTAGTACCAGTTCTTCCGTTATAGCTTGATTAACTAAAGCATATGCGTAACTTGAACCAACAAATCCTGTTCCTATTACTGCAACTCTATTAACTTTATTAGCCATATATTTCCCCCATTAATTGTTCTAACAACCTTTTGCTTCTTATATTCCAATTATTGGAATTTCCTTTTAAGACGTGCTTTACGTGCAGAAACCAGTTCTTGTGATACAAATAATGAAATAGTTAATACAATGAGAATCGTTGAAACTGCCGCCATCGTCGGGTCCACTTGAATGCGTAGGTTTTCCCACATAGCAATCGGTAATGTTTTTGTCTTTGAACCAGCCAAAAACATAGTTACAACTACTTCATCTAAGGAAATGATAAAAGCAAATAAAGCTCCTGATAAAACTCCAGGTCGTATCAAAGGGAGAGTTACTTTAAAAAAAGCTCCTATAGGGGTGGACCCTAGTCCCAAAGCTGCCCATTCTAGATTACGGTCCATTCCTTTTAAACTAGCTGTTACAGTTACAAAAACAACGGGAATAGCTAAAACTGAATGTGCCAAAATCAAGCCGATAAAACTATTTGTCAAATTTAGCGGAGCAAATGAATGATAGAGAGCAACCCCGGTAATAATTACTGGAATAATCATCGGTGCCACCATTAAAGTCATAAACAGCTTTTTTCCCCAAAAGTTTAATCTAGTAACAGTAAGTGAAGCCATAATTCCTAAAATAGTCGCTAAAATGGAAGTAAACAAAGCAACGAAAAGGCTACGCAACAAACCAATTACCCATTCTTGATTATTAAAGAAACTAGCGTACCATTTTAACGAGTAACCAGGCGGTGGAAATTCAAAAAAACTAGAGGAAGAAAAGGACATAGGTATAACCACCAAGATAGGTGAAATTAAGACAATAATAATAAGTCCTACTGTTATTCTAAGCCACATCTTATTCCAACTCCTTTAATACCGGGTTTTTTCCTGTTAACAAGAGCGCTATAAATAACAAAATCAAAGTTGCCATAAATAGTACGAGGGCTAATGCCGAAGCCAAATGCCAATTCAACGTTGTATTAATATTACTTTCTATCAACATAGAGATCATAGTTGTTTTGGATCCGCCCAATAATGCCGGTGTTATGAAGTATCCTATTCCCATTACAAACACGAGCAGAGAACCGGAAAGAACGCCTGGAATAGACAATGGTAAAAAAACCTGTGTAAAAGCTTTCCATGGACGTGCTCCCATGCTTTGTGCAGCTAGAAGTAATTTTTGATCAATTCCTTCCATAACAGAATAAAGGCTTAACACCATGTATGGAAGAAGTATATGAGTCATAGCAATGACTACTCCAGTCGTATTGTAGATAAGTTCAAGTGGTTGATCAATAATCCCCATTTCCATTAGAATCATATTAATAACCCCGTTCTTACGCAGTAAAATCGACCAAGCAAATGTTCGAACTAGCAAACTTATCCAAAAAGGAATCAAAACAGAGGCTAATATAATCTTCTTCCATAACTTAGATGTTGTTCTGACTAACATATAAGCAAGAGGATATGCGACAATTAACGAAAAAAATGTAACAAGAAGGGCTATTTTTAGCGTTACCCATAGCACTTTCAGATAAATATCCGTTGAAAAAATATGACGAAAATACTCTAATGTAAATCCATCTTCATTAAATAAACTCAGTTTGAAAAAATCCGCCATGGAAAAAACCATTAAAATCATAATGTATCCCAATGGAATAATTAAAAGAAGCCATTGTAACCCCGAGATTCTTGCTAACCGATGGGAAAAAGATACCTGCTGAGCAAGTATCCTTGGTTCTTTTTTCACTTCAATCATATCTACACCCCCATTACTACTCTAGCAGCCACTGTTGAAAACGTTCGTTCACTTTGTCATAGTTTTCAACCCACCATCCGCTATTCACAAAAATTTGTTGTTCCTGTTGCTCAGAAGATAGACCCAAACGATTTATCGATTCCTCAGATAACAAAGGGATTGCATCCGTATTTGCCGGTCCATTATCGTATTGAGAAGAAAGACCCGCCTGTTGCTCTGGTGCAAGAGTGAATGCTATAAATTTCATTGCCAACTCTTTGTTTGGAGCGCCTTTTGGTACCGCCCAAGAGTTAGACATCATAAATCCTTGATTAAAATCTACTTTTACCGGTGCTCCTTGATCGGCTGCTACCGTGATACGACCACTCCAAGCACTTGTTAGTGGAACTTCGTTCGTTGCAAGAAGTTCTGGTGGTTGAGCTCCAGCAGTCCACCAAACTTTTATATCATCTTTTAGTTCATCTAGTTTTGCAAAGGCACGATCAACATCTAAAGGGTATAAATTTGCTGGGTCTACACCGTCAGCAAGAAGCGCAGCCTCTAGTGTCCACATAGGATCTTTGTATAACCCACGTGGACCAGGAAACTTTTCAGTGTCCCAAAAGTCAGCCCAATTTTTAGGTTGTTGATCTGCCGGAAAAGCTTCCGTATTATAAGCGATTACCGTTGAAAACATATTTTCTGGTACTCCATAATCGTGTACAAGCTCTTCCGGTAGACCTTCCGTACTAATCACGTTAAAGTCTAACTTTTCAAGAAGCCCTTCCTCCCCACCACGAATTGCAAAGTCGTTACCAACGCTGACAACATCCCATTCAACATTTCCACTTTGTACCATAGCCTTTAATTTACCAATATCAGGTGGTGTTACGACAGTAACTTTGACGCCATGTTCTTTTTCAAATGGTTCAAACGAAACTTTCTTATGGACTTCCGTATATGGACCTCCCCAATCTACAACAACTAGCTCTTTATTTTTTTTATCCGAATCACCACTTGCTTCTCCACCACAACCTGCAACGATAAGTGCTACTAGAAATGCAACCAACAATAATCCTAATTTTTTTGGCATGTAACTATCCCACTCTTTCTCTAGTTTCTATTTTTAATAGTTATATAGTTGTTTCATCAGGAATTAAACATGCATCCTTACTATTCCAACCTAAGAGAATCTCTTCACCTTTTACAATCATTTCAGACATGTGTGCAGGAATTTTCGCCATGATTTCTTCTCCTGTATCCATCTTTGTCTTTATATTTATTGCTTCTCCTACATAAATGGTTTCTAATACTCTCACTCGAATCGTATTGTGGAACTGGGTTTGATCTCTGGCAATCTGAATATTTTCTGGACGAAGACCAATAAGCATTGACTTATTCTTCATTTCTTTTGAAGCGTCTTTGTTCATTTCTATATGAACGCTCATGTCCTCATTCACCTTAACCATCGCATTTCCATCTATTACGCTTACAACCTGCCCTTTTATCAAGTTGATTTCACCGATAAATTCTGCAACAAAGCGATTTTTAGGTTGTTTATATAACATTTCAGGGCTATCAACCTGTTCAATTCTTCCTTTATTCATCACGCAAATTTTATCAGACATCGTTAATGCTTCTTCTTGGTCATGCGTTACACTGACTGTAGTAATACCAACATGTTCTTGAATTTGCTTTATCTCTAACTGCATCTGTTTGCGTAATTGCTTATCTAATGCGCCAAGGGGTTCGTCCAAAAGAAGCAGTGGTGGATTGAAGACAATTGCTCTGGCCAAAGCTACTCGTTGTTGCTGCCCTCCACTAAGCTGCTCTGGATATCTCTGTGCATATTCTTCGAGATGAATAAGTTTAAGAATACTTTCCACTTTCTGTTTAACTTCTTCCTTGGCCATTTTACGAAGAGAAAGCGGATAAGCAATATTATCGAAAACAGTCATATGCGGAAAAAGAGCGTAATTTTGAAATAACATACCTATTTGTCGTTCATAAGGCTTTTTGTTCGAAATATCTTGATGGTTCAACATAATAGATCCGTTGCTTAATTGTTCAAATCCAGCTATTAACTTTAGTAAAGAGGTTTTTCCTGAACCACTGGGCCCTAGTATTGTGAGAAATTCTCCTTGATTCACAGTCAAATTTACATCGTCCACTGCTTTAAATTTCTTATAATATTTTGTTGCATTCACAACCGATAAACTGTTGCCTAATGTCATACATGTACCTCCTGTCTGTGTAATACAAATTTAATTTAACTAATTGGATTTTTATTAACTCAAATTCTATTAATATGTCACCCTAACTTCTTAAACAAACTCCACCCCTACGATTTTCCCTATCACCCTTTCCACCTAGTGAAATTTAATTCTTGCTAGTGGGAACTGTTTCTAATATAATTAAAATTAAATTTATTGTCAATTCATTTTATTTTGAATATTTTAACTTTTATAAGTGTTGTTAATGTTTATTTTGTAAAAAACTAATTAAGGATACCCTTTACTACAAATAATTACTTGCATTGTGTAACAGAAAATAATAAGTACAATTTATAACTATTTATCTATCTGCTGTTATTAGTTTTTTATCCATGAAAAAAAGGAGGTTTTTGTATGCAATCTATAGATCGAGCTCTAAAAATAATAAAAGTATTGATCAAACACGATCCGAACAGATTTTTCTCGATTACGGAAATAGCGAAAGAATGTGACCTTCCTACCAGTTCCATACATCGTATCCTTAAAGCGATGATTAAACATGAAATGATACAACAAGATCCACAACACAAGCAGTATGGACTCGGTACCTTATGGCTTGAATATGGTCTAATCGTTTATGACACGCTAGATTATGTAAGCTTATTACGACCAGAATTGGAAAACTTAATGCGGAATGTGGATGCAACTGTGTATTTAAGCAAACCAATTGGAAAAGAATCTATTATCATTGAACGAATCGACTGTGTAAATCAAACGATTCGTGCCCATGACAAACTCGGCAATAGGACACCTTTACATATAGGAGCAGCTAATTTAACTATGTTGGCGCACATGCCATCAAATGATGTAGAGAAATTACTAAAGGAAGTAATAGAAGATTCAGAGAGAGCAGCATTCAATGAGCTTTTAGACAAAATAAGAATGAATGGTTACGAATTAAATCAGGATGATCGAAATGACGGTATTTATACTATAGCAGCACCTGTACTTAATAATTCCGGAGGAGTTGTTGGTGCTGTCAGTATTAAAATAAATATTTCCAACTTACCAGAGGAGAAATTGAAAACAATAATTGAGGAGGTAGTAAGTACAGGGAATAAAATTTCGTGGAAAATGAGTTATCAAAACTAATTTAACTTCAGAAGGGATAAGATAAAATGATTAATCTACTAAATAAAAATGTGAAAGATATAGAATTATCGGGAATACGTAAAATTTCTAATAAGATAGACCGCTCACCGGATATTGTAAACCTGACATTTGGGCAACCTAATTTTCCAACACCTGACTATATTAAAACAGTAGGAATAAAAGCGATTGAAGAAAATAAAACTGCCTATACAGAGACAGCAGGATTATTTGAATTGCGCCAAGCGGCATGTGATTATGTTCAAAATCTTTACGGTTTATCGTATAATCCGGAAGATGAAGTAATCATCACAACTGGAGCGAGTGAAGCTTTAGACATCGCTTTCCGCACAATCCTTGAAGAAGGATCGGAAGTAATCTTACCTGCTCCTGTCTATCCGGGATATGACCCACTCATAAAATTATGTAATGGTGTTTCTGTGTTTGTTGACACGACAGAAAATGATTTTAAAATGACTGCCTCTTTAATAGAAAAGCATATAACTGACAAAACTCGCTGTATTGTATTGCCATACCCGAATAATCCATTAGGCTCTATTTTGACTCGAGAAGAAGTACTTGAGATTGGTCAATTACTTGAGGATAAAAAAATATTCATTTTGGCTGATGAGATCTACAGTGAATTAGTTTTCGATGAAGAACATTTTTCTATAGGATCCATTCCAAGTTTGAAAGATAAAACAATTATCATCAACGGTCTTTCAAAATCACATTCCATGACTGGATGGCGCATCGGTTTTGCATTCGCTCCCTCCTATTTAATCGACCAGTTCTATAAGGTACATTCTTTTAACTCTGTTTGTGCAAGCACTATCAGTCAATATGCTGCAGTGGAGGCATTGAAACAAGGTACATTTACAGAAGAAATAATCGCAATGAAAAAAGAATACAAAGGTAGAAAAGATTATGCATATAATCGTCTTAAAAAAATGGAGTTAGAGGTCGTTGAACCAAAAGGTGCATTTTATATTTTTCCTTCTATCAAAAATACAGGTTTAACTTCAGAAGATTTTGCAATGAAACTACTTGAGCAGGAAAAAGTTGCCGTCATACCTGGTAATGCATTTTCTCACTTTGGAGAAGGATATATTCGAATATCGTTTGCTCAATCAATGGAAGAATTGGAAAAAGGACTAGATGGAATCGAACGTTTTTTATCTTCCATTAAATCACTGACTTTATAGATTTTTGTACTTCTAATATTGGAAAGAATAATGGATTTAGAGTGGTTTTATAAGCTGTTTATTAGAAATTATAATAATTAGAGGGTGTTTTAGGATGTTTATTCACAAACTCAAAGAGCGTCTCGGAAACGATAAAGTTAGCCAAAATGAAAACGAATTGTTCCGTCATAGCCACGATGAATCTTTTCATCAACCAGTAGAACCGGATGTTGTCTGCTTTCCCACTGGACGACAAGACGTTGAAGCGATTATGGAAGTAGCACGGGAGAATAATGTATCCGTAACACCATTTGGCGCTGGATCGGGTTTAGAGGGACAAGCGATTCCAGTAAATAAAGGTATTTCTATTAACTTCGAAAATATGAATAACGTAGTAAACTTTTCACCAGAAGATTTAAAGATTACTGTTCAGCCGGGAATCACACGATTACAATTAAATAAATTTGTAAATCGACACGGCTTGATGTTTCCAATCGATCCGGGTGCAGATGCTTCGATTGGTGGAATGGTGGCCACGAATGCTAGTGGCACAACAGCCGTACGCTATGGGTCTATGAGGGATCAACTACTCGATTTAGAAGTTGTGTTAGCTAATGGGACAGTAATTCATACAGGTTCACATGCTAAAAAGTCATCTTCTGGCTACCATTTAAACGGCCTATTTGCTGGATCCGAAGGCACATTAGGTATCATTACTGAAATTACTTTACGGCTTCATGGTATTCCAGAACATACTATTGCTGCACGGTGCACATTTCATACACCGAAAGCATGTGCAGAAGCAGCTAAAATAATATTACAAAGTGGTATTCCCGTGATGCGCATGGAGCTAGTTGATGCAGATAGTATTTCACAAGTGAATACCTATGGAGACTATAACCTTCCAGTTGCCCACTCCCTATTTTTTGAATTTGCAGGCATGAAGACTTCGGTTGAAGAAGAGGCAAGGCTTGTAGAACAATTAATGCGGGAACTTGATTGCGAAAACTGGGATGTCGCAAGCGATTCTAAGGAGCGGATCGAGCTTTGGAAAGCACGTCATGAAATGGCTTACGCATACCAACATGTAAAAGGAATGGCCAATACAGGAGCAGATGTGTGTGTCCCCATATCAAGACTCCCAGAACTTATTGAATATGCGCGTGAATTAATTGATGAAAGCGGATTGAGCGGTGGTGTGTTAGGCCATGTCGGCGATGGGAACTTCCATACAATTGTCCTTTATGACCCAAATGTGGAGGGTGAATTAGAAAAGGCGGAGTATACGAATGAAGCACTTGCAATAAGAGCCATCGAAGTTGGTGGAACATGTACAGGTGAACATGGTGTCGGGCTTGGTAAGAGGAAATTCCAAGAAAGAGAACATGGTGCAGCGGTAGTTATTATGAAACAAATGAAGCAAATGCTCGATCCTGAAGGATTATTAAATCCTGGGAAAATTTTTTTCGAAGATTAAAGTTTGACAACTTTTCTCTATTCATTTCGGTAATTCACAAACTAGATATAATATGCAGTTTCCACAATGTAGAAAAGTTGTGGGACTGCATATTTTTTTTGTAGATTATTAGAAATTTACAGGAAAGACAATATAGCTGTTTTTTTTCTTAGGGATTTCGAGAGCATCTGTGAAGGATGTAATCCCTCCTAATGGATCAGACTATTCTAAATTCGTGAAAAACAGGTATACTAATAGATGTTTAGTCTATCGATATAGTGAAACGGGGTGAGCATTTGCTGCAAAGAAAGTTACAGGAGTTAGTTGTAGATAAGTGGATGTTACAACTTGCAAATACTCCTAGATTAAGTGATTCAGTTATGGATACAGCAATAGCACTTACAAAAATGAATGTAGATTGTCTTCCTATTTTAGGAGATTCCAAGAATCCTATTGGAATTATAACGAACAGAATGTTATTGGATGCATTTATTCATGGTGGTCACGACGAACCCATTTTCAAGTACATGTCTAGAGAAGATTTTTCTATTATTTGTTCGGATGATTCCCTTTTGGATATTTATAAATTACCTTATCAATACTTTCTTGTTGTGAATAAGGAACATATATTGGTTGGAATGTTAACAAAGAATGAAATTATGAAAGGTCTTTCTATTTATATAGAAGGAATTAATCAAGACTTACATACTACTGACATATTGGATATCATTCTAAACAGTGCCTATGAGGGTGTAGCAGTTGTTGATAAGGATGGAATTATTGTTGAATTTAATGAAGCTTACAGTCGATTTATAGGTGTAGATAAAAAAGACGCTATTGGTCGTCCTGTTTCGGAAGTTATCGACAATACTAATCTGCATCATACAGTGAAATCTGGAATTTCAGAACGAGGTGTCATTCAATATATTCAAGGCCAACCAATGGTAGTTCACCGTATCCCATTGTGGAAGGACGGAGAGTTGGTTGGAGCTGTTGGCATGTTGATTTTTGAAGGTGTGACAGAGCTTTACCGAATTTATGAACGTTTTCTTGAAAAAACTGTACAGAACCGGAAGATTAACAGTCAAAAGCTTTTTCAAAATACAAAAGTAAGCAATTCAACTATAGAACAAATCATTGGTACAAGTGAATCTGTTGCAAATCTTAAACGTATGACGAGAAAAGTGGCTAAAACGGAAGCGACAGTTTTAATTACGGGAGAAAGCGGTACAGGGAAGGAAATGTTTGCACATAGCATTCATGATCTTAGTCATTACAATCAAGGTCCTTTTATAAGTGTAAACTGTGGTGCAATTCCTGAACATTTGTTTGAATCAGAGTTATTTGGCTATGAAGAAGGTGCTTTTACTGGTGCAAAAAAAGGTGGAAAACCTGGCAAATTTGAATTGGCTGAATCTGGCACAATATTTCTAGATGAAATTGGTGAAATGCCGCAAATGATGCAAACAAAATTGCTTCGAGTCTTACAGGAAAAGATGTTTGAACGAGTTGGAGGTGTTAAACAAATCCAATTAAAAGCAAGAGTAGTGACAGCAACGAATCGGAATTTGAAGGAAATGGTTTTGTCGGGCACTTTTCGGGAGGATTTATATTATCGAATAAATGTAATTGAACTTACTATCCCACCGCTGAGAAAGAGACAGGAGGATGTTCCAATTCTAATTGCTCATTTCTTGACAGACATATGTAAAAAATATGAGATGGCGGAAAAAGAAATTACAGGTGAGGCAATTTCATCTTTAATGGGCTATGAATGGTATGGAAACATACGGGAACTTGCAAATATCATTGAAAAGGTAGTGATCTTAACAGAGGGAAATATAATTGATTCACACCATCTTCCAAATTATATTAAGCGTCAGCATTTTTCTCCTATTCCTACTCTATCTCCCATTAATCAATTGAAAAAAGAAGAGGACAATAAAGAAAAAGAAATGATTGTACAATCATTGGAAGAGTCAGCAGGAAATAAATCAAAAGCAGCCGATAAACTGGGAATTCACCGTACGACGTTATACAAAAAGTTAAAAAAACACGGCTTGCAGTAATCCTTCAGTGTAGATTAAAAGCAACATCTTCTACAAAAGTGTAGCTCATTAGCTACACTTTTTTATATGAGCCCCTACAATATAGCGTTCTATAACTTGGCATCATTCTTGCATATTAATCTATGAAAAGAATGGGAGGTAATTTAATTGGACAAACATGTTGTTTTTCGTACGCCACAAACAATTCATTATGGTCGAAAAGCGTTTGAAAAAGTGGGTGAGGAAACGTTAGCCAGAGGGAAAAAAGCATTAATCATCAGTGATAAAGTGATGGAAAGACTAGGTTATATAGAAGAATGTAGAAATTTGCTTTTGAATATGAAAGTTGAAAGTGCTTCCTATACTGGAGTTGACTCTGAACCAACAGATGTTTATGTAGCGGAATCACTTGAAATTTTTAAAAAGGAAAACTGCGATGTAGTCATTTCCCTTGGCGGAGGAAGCTGTATTGACACAGCAAAGGCAATTTCAGTGTTAGCAACCAATGGTGGTTACATAGGGGATTACATGGGTGGCAAAAAGCTTGCTGATAAGCAACCCATCCCCCATATTTCTATTCCGACAACTGCCGGAACTGGTTCAGAGGCAACAGATGTCACCATTATTACGAATACAACCAATGACGTAAAAATGATGATTAAGCAACCCACATTTATGCCGGAAGTTGCTATTGTCGATCCATTATTGACCCTCTCTTCTCCAAAGGGTGTTACAGCAGCTACAGGTGTTGATGCACTAAGTCATGCAATAGAGGCATATTTATCGAAAAAGGCACAGCCAATGACCGATATGCTTGCACTCTCCGCTATAGAAAAAATAGTAAAAAACTTAAAAACTACCTTTGAAGAT
Source organism: Psychrobacillus soli (assembly GCF_006861775.1). Classification (GTDB taxonomy): domain Bacteria; phylum Bacillota; class Bacilli; order Bacillales_A; family Planococcaceae; genus Psychrobacillus; species Psychrobacillus soli. The sequence continues at coordinate 23,250 of NZ_VDGG01000001.1, forward strand.
GGGAAAAACATCGATGCAAGAGAAGCAATGTCTCTAGGATCTCTCCAAGCTGGAATGGCTTTTAGCAATGCATCTGTTTGTCTTGTCCATGGGATGTCCAGACCAATCGGTGCATTATTTCATGTCCCACATGGTATATCCAATGCCATGCTACTGCCTGCTGTTCTTGAATTCAGTATAGATGCCTGTATTGAACGCTTAGCTGATTTGGCTAGAATATTTAAACCTGATTGCGGTAACCTTTCCAATAAAGAGGCTGCTGAGCTTGCTGTATACGAAGTCAAAAAACTTTGTCAGGAACTAGAGATTCCTAATTTAAAAGGTTGGGGTATTCAACCGGAGGCATTTAAAAATGCAATTAGCAAAATGGCAGAAGATGCATTGGCAAGTGGCAGTCCAAATAACAATCCAAAAGTACCTACCAAACAAGAAATCGAAGAACTTTATGAAGTCTGCTTCGACTATCAATTCAGCTCAGAAAGTATGGTAGCAAAATAAAACAGAAAATTTATTAGGAGGTTTTTTCATTGACACAAACAACATTAAAAGTACTAAAAAACTATGTAGGTGGTAAATGGATAGAGGCAAATACTGATCAATCACTTGAAGTCTATAATCCAGCAACAGGTGAAGTCATTGCCCATGTCCCAATTTCAACGACAAAAGATACAGACTATGCTATTGAGGTTGCCGCAGAAGCATTCAAAACTTGGAAAGATGTCCCCGTTCCAAAACGTGCCCGTATTCTATTTAAATATCAGCAATTATTAGTAGACAATCATGACGACCTTGCTAGATTAATCACGATAGAGAACGGTAAAAATTTTGCGGAAGCATACGGTGAAGTGCAGCGCGGAATTGAAAATGTGGAATTCGCTGCAGGTGCCCCAACATTAATGATGGGTGAATCACTTCCATCGATTGCCACCGAGTTGGAATCTGGAATATATCGCTATCCGATCGGGGTTATTGCTGGGATCACACCATTTAACTTTCCAATGATGGTGCCTTGCTGGATGTTCCCAATGGCTATTGCTACTGGAAATACCTTTGTTATGAAACCATCAGAACGAACGCCATTACTTGCAAATCGCTTGGCAGAGCTACTGGAAGAAGCAGGATTACCAGAAGGCGTATTTAATATTGTCCATGGAGCACATGATGTAGTAAATAGTTTATTGGATCATAAACAAACAGCAGCCATTTCTTTTGTTGGTTCTCAACCTGTTGCTGAGTATGTTTACAAACGAGGAACTAATAACTTGAAACGTGTTCAGGCACTAGCAGGAGCAAAAAATCACTCCATCGTTTTGAGTGATGCGAATTTAGAAAATGCGACAACTCAAATTATGAATGCTGCATTTGGCTCTGCTGGAGAACGTTGTATGGCAGCTTCTGTCGTAGCGGTAGAAGATTCCATAGCGGATGAGTTTATTAAATTACTTACAGAAAAAGCGAACCAAATTCAGATTGGAAACGGATTGGATGAAGGGATATTCCTTGGACCAGTCATTCGTGACAATCATAAAGCTCGTACACTTGGCTTTATCGAAAGTGGCGAAAAAGAAGGAGCTAAACTTGTCCGTGATGGTCGTCTAGATGAAGCTGCAAAACAAGAGGGATATTTTGTAGGACCTACTATCTTTGATCATGTAACTTCAGAAATGAAAATATGGCAGGAAGAAATTTTTGCGCCAGTATTGTCGATTTCTAGAGTAAAAAACTTGGAAGAGGCAATTGATTTAAGCAATCTATCACGTTTTGCGAATGGTGCTTGTATCTTCACCAATGATGGTGGAAGTGTTCGCAAGTTCCGGGAAACAATCGATGCAGGTATGTTAGGAGTAAATATTGGCGTTCCCGCTCCAATGGCTTTCTTCCCATTCTCTGGATGGAAAGATTCTTTCTATGGAGATCTGCATGCCAATGGTAAAGATGGAGTGCAATTTTACACGCGGAAAAAAGTGATCACTACAAAGTGGGTTTAATATTTTGACGAAAAGAAACCATGATATTCAGTCGTGGTTTCTTTTCTCTCTTTACATAGAGATAACAGTCAGGCTCCGGAGTTGGATGTTTAATATTAATGGGATGTCGCAAGTTCAATAAGGGACCGCTCCACCGGTCGAGTGATGAGCCGCTACGTCGCTAACGCTATTGCAGGGTCTCACACCTTCGAGCAAAATTCCAAAGAATGGCTAAGGGCAATCAAAAAGCTATTGAAAGCAACTAATTTCAGTATGAAAGCCACTAAAATCAGCATGAGAGCAACTAAATTGCCGATGAAAGCAACTAATTTCTTACAATAGCAAGTTTACTTGTATTGAGACGACCATGGTTTCGTCATATTATAGAAATAATATGACGAAAAGCCCGCCGATTTTGCCTGGCTGGCATCTGCTCGACTAATTTGTCGTGTTCCAAGGCAAGATTGTCTCGTTCAACCACTTATTGTTAATATCGGACACTGATAAATTAGTGTTTTTCCATTGATTTTCGCTGGAGTGCGGCGACTCCGAAGGAGGCCCAATAGGAGGTTGGTCACAAAGGCGTTGCCACACGATGTGGCGTTCTTAGCCTTTGTTCCTCTGTGTGAGTAAGATGAGACTTCACAACTACACGGCGGTGAAGGCTCATCACTCACCCCACGGAAAGCGTCCGTCCTGCAGCGGAAATCACAGTGGATCCTAATAGAGCAATATACAGCGCAGTATCCCCCTATACTGCCTTCGATTAAAAAGTGACTAAACTTAATTACATTACAAGTGAAAATTTATCCACAGATATAGCATTTTAAATTTCCAAAACAAAAAAATAACCACCTCTCTAATTTTGAGAAGTGGTTCTATCTTTACTTATTTATTGAGGTGAGAATTATTTACTCACTCACTTATTTCCCTAAATTTTCGAATCCATCTTAGAATAATGAATTACAATTTTCTCCAATACATCGATACCTATTAATATATCATCATGATCTGTATACTCATCTGGATGGTGACTAAGACCATTTACAGATGGAACAAAGATAAGTCCAGTAGGGCATAGCTTTACCATGTTCATCGCATCATGGCCCGCTCCACTTGGCATTGTTTTAAATGGTATATCCTGTTCCTTACAAATCATTTCCATTGTATTAGTAATTTCAGTAGACAGTAATACTGGTTCCTCGGAGATTATTTCTTGACTAAGGATTTCTAACTGCCTGTTTCTTTTCACTAATTCAATCGTTTGATTTAGATGATCTAACACGCGCTGTCGTGATTCTAATGAGGTCCCTCTAATGTCAACTTTGATTTCTACTTCTCCTGGCACTACATTCATCGCACCAGCTTGAATATCTAAAACACCAACAGTAGCAACTGTTCCGTATTTTTGTTCATTTATTGCTATTTTTTCAAGCTCCAAGGCTATTTGGGATGCACCAAGAAGCGCATCATTTCGCATATTCATTGGTGTTGTACCAGAATGTGAAGGGGTTCCTATTATTCTTATAGAAAATCTAACCGGAGCCGCTATTCCAGTAACAATACCAATCTTTTTATTTTCGTTCTCTAATACTGGACCTTGCTCTATATGTAATTCAAAAAAAGCCTTGATATCCTCGTCTGTCCTACTTGCATGCTCAATACTGTCAATTTCAAGTGCACATAAAGAAAGTGCCTCTTCCAATGTAACTCCATTATGGTCTTTTAAGTGCCTAACTTTATCCTTATCAAATGTCCCGGCCATCGCCTTGCTTCCTAAAGTGGATACACCGAACCTAGAAGACTCCTCACAGGCAAATGAAATAATTTCAATTGGATGATCTGTTTCGATTCCTTTTTCATTCAGTCGCTTAATAACTTCCAATGCAGCAGTAACTCCGACTACCCCGTCATACTTTCCGCCTTGATAAACAGTATCCAAATGAGATCCCATTAATACAGGTGGAAGCCCCTTTATTCTGCCTTCTCTTCTCCCGATTGCGTTTCCACATGGATCTATTCGGATATCTAATCCTTCATCTTTACACATTCGCATAAACGCTTGTGTACATGCCTGTTCTTCATTTGTATAGGCAACTCTTGTCATTCCTTTAACGCCTGAATTATATTGATTGATTTTATTAAAAAGTATTTGATATCTTTCTTTACTATTCATAGAGATATCTCCTGTCTCATCGTCGTAGTTACTACTTATTATAAATCTTCAGGGTATTTCAGTCACTAATAATGTAAGTATTAAAAAAACTAATCATACTGCTTATTGCAATTATGTACTAGATGAAAAGATAATACGAGGACTTTATGTGCAAAAATAAAAATACTGCCTACCGCTACATTCTGTATAGAAAGTAGTGATAGACAGACTAAATATATCTTCATTCAGCAGAAGACTCCCACCACTATAGGTGGCGAGATGAATGCGGTTTTGTTTTCCTGTTCAGGGGGTGTTCAAACTCCGGCTGAACGAAGATAAAGCCTCCGGCGGATGTCACAGATTTTTTAGAGGAGCTTTTCCAGCGAGCTCGAAAAAATCTGGACGCAATTACGCCGAGGCGTAATTGATATATTGAACTTACATTACAACACGTGTACCAGTTTTTCCTGCAATTGCATCTTCCAGTTTATCAATCGAAGTAATGATTACGTTCTTTCCGCCTTTTTGAAGGAATAGAATCGCTGCTTCAATTTTTGGTCCCATGCTTCCTTTAGGGAATTGACCTTCATCCAAATAACGAAGTGCATCTTCAATCGTCATTTCTAATAGATTTTCTTGGTTTGGTTTACCGAAATTAATCGCTACTTGTTCAACACCAGTTAAGATGAATAAATAATCAGCGCTAATATCAGCTGCAAGTAATGCACTTGCGAAGTCTTTATCGATTACAGCTTCGATGCCTTCGATTTTCCCGTTATTTTCAATTACAGGAATTCCACCACCACCAGTGGAAATAACAGAAATACCGTTGTTAAGCAATGTTTCAATTGCTTCTTTTTCGACGATTCTAACTGGTTTTGGAGATGCAACAACACGTCTATATCCACGACCTGCATCTTCAACAAATGTTAAGTTTGACTCTGCAACAATTTTCTCCATATCTTCTTTAGAGTAGAATGGTCCAATTGGTTTTGTTGGACTTTGGAAAGCAGGATCATCACTTGAAACAACTGATTGAGTTACAACTGTAGCAATTGTTTTATTGATATTACGTTCTGCCATTTTATTTTTAAAAGTTTGTTGGATTAAATATCCTAAGTTACCTTGCGTTTCAGCACCATATACATCTAAAGGATACTCGGGAATTACAGATTTAGCCATTTCTCCTCTTATTAGCGTATTACCAACTTGTGGACCATTTCCGTGAGTGATCACAACTGTATGGCCTTGCTCCATTAATGCAAGAACTGGCTCCGAGCTTTCCATAATATTTTGTCGTTGTTCTTCAATCGTACCTACTTGACCTTCTTTAATGATTGCGTTTCCGCCAATCGCTAGAACGACTTTACTCATATAAACACTCTCCAACTTCTTAATTTATTTCAATTGCTATTTTAGTTTCTTAAAAGTAAGCATTCCAAGCAGAATACCTAATATCGTATCCAAACCTGAACTATGTCCAACTCCAATTAAGTCGTGAAAGACTTTCTCAAAATTAGTAGCATCCCCGTCTGCAAGTGCATTGACCATATTGGAAACAGTGGAGCTAAATTCCTGTTTAAGTGCATACCGTAAATATTCTCTTGCCACATCGGTAGTAATCGATTCGCCTTCAATCAGTTCGGAAACTTTTTCATAAAAGCTAGCGGAAAGAAAATGGGAAACGGCATCAAAAGCAAGTAGCCCGACAATCATATCATCTCCCGAAGGAGTTAAGCCTTGTCCTCTACCGAGAAAGTATCTAAGAACTTTCTCTATTAAACCTTCATCGCGCGACTCAGCTGCTTCCATCAACATGATCAAATAGCTTTCTGCACCAAGCCAGTTTTGTTCGTCAGATGCATAATACTTCTTTAAAAATTCTTTCAAAGAAATATCCAATCCAGTTCTGTCTTCTATTTCAATTAACTGCAAACAAAATCGTTCCAAACTATCTTTAAAAATAGTGTCACTTTTTAATGTAGTTAATTGATTTTTAAAACTTTTGCCTTTTTCAATACTGATGGTTACACCTGGTAACTCAATGGAGTTTGTACTTCCATTCCAAGTAACTGAATCTCCATTATTTACAGAGGAAACGGCAGTAAAAGTATTTTCTTCTCGTAAATGAATTCCAAATGGCAGAAGACCGTTCTTCTTATTCCCAATAAATATAAGAGAATCGCCCATTTTAATGTTAAATCCATTAGCAAAGCGGCTATGAACGTGTCCATTTTCCTTTTGATAAAGAAGGAGAGGAACTAGATAACTATAGTCCTCTCCAAAAAGAGTGCAATTATACATTTATTGTGGGTCGATTAGACCAAGTTTTACAGCGTATGCATCAATCGCTTTTTCAAAGCAAGCTATTGGAGCGCGAACTGTACCTGCACCAATTTGGCCCACTCCTGCTTCTCTATGTGCAATACCAGTGTTGATAATTGGTTCGATTCCAGTTTCAACAACTTTTCTTGCGTCAATTCCTAGGGCAGAACCTTTGAAGTCCCAAGTTGGAATAGAGAAGTTAGGGTTATGATCGATACAAATTTCCATCATATCATTACTTGTAGTAACTGCATCTTCCATACCACCAGCACCTACGAAGCGTGTAACACCAGGAGCTGCGATCATAGCGAATCCACCTACACCGTATGTTTCAGTAATAGCACTGTCACCCATATCAGGACAAGCCATGTCTTGATCGTATCCTGTGAAGAATAACCCTTGAGGTGTATTAACTGGTGCTGTAAACCATTGGTCGCCCATACCAGCAATACGGATTCCAAATTCATGACCGTTACGGCACATTGCTGTTACAACAGTACCATGTTGGATTTCACGTGCTGTATCCATTACTGCTTTAGTAGTTGCCATCGCAATATTTAAGAAGAATTGGTCTGTATCAGCTAAGAATTGGATAACGTCTTGCTTATCTTTATCATCTACATCTGTTTGTAAAATGTATGGAACGATGTCTTTTAAGAAAATAAGTGAACCAGCAATATTACGTTGGTGGAACTCATCACCCATTGTAATTGCTTTTGCCATCGCAACGTTTACGTTTAATCCATCGCCTTTTACTTTAAGCGCTTTAGAAATAACAGGTCCAAGTACATCTCTGAACCATCCAAGACGGTTAATTACATCTTCAGAGTAGGCACCAAAACGTAGAACTGCACCAATACCTTCATTCATTGTGCAATATGCTTGGTTTCCGCCATCACGATTTTCTACAACAAGAACTGGCATGCTTCCAGATGTAATTCCACCCATTGGACCAACCGCGTTCACATGGTGACAAGGAATGAATTTGATTTCTCCATTTTCAAGCATCTTGAATGCTTCATCAGCGTTAGATGCCCATCCTTCAAATAATGTAGCTCCTACACAAGATCCTTGCATCGGGCTTGTCATGTTCTCCCATTTAATAGGTGGTCCTGCATGAAGTAATACTTTTTCATTTAATTCTTTAATAACAGATTTCGCTGGAACAACATCCACTAAAAATGGTGCACCTGATACAACTTTATCGATAACGGCTCTGTTTGCTTCATCAATTGTTTTAAATTGTCCGTACATTATGCTTCCTCCTAAAAATTCATAAGTCGTGTATTTCTACGACCTGAAGTTTAAATAAATTCTTTTGATTAACGAAGTACACTTAAAACTTGACGCAATCTTGGGTTGCCGCCAGCAACTGGACGCCAGTCATACTGAACAACTCTTCCGCCGTTAGCAGTAATTGCTTCTGTGAATTTCTTTAATCCAACGTTAACTACGTTTGGTTTTTCAGTTAATAATTTTTGGATAGCTTCTGAAACAGAAATTTCAACTGTTGCAGTTTCTTTTGCAGGTACTACTTCTTTTTGTACTTCTTCGATTTGAATATCAAGCATAGCTAATGCAGTAAGAACTGCTTGGTTATTGCTATCGCGTAAAATAACTCCAGCTTCTGCTAATTTTGCTTTTTGCTCATCAAGGCCTTGTGGGTCTTGGTCAGTACCACATACAGATGCTACGAAGTAAATGTCTTTACCTTTTGCTTGTGATTCTTTTTGGATTTTTTCGATGCCAGGGATAAGTGCGCCCGCCATATCTTCATGAGAACCATATCCAAGAACAAGGTCAAATAGGATAATTGCAGTTGACTCATCTTGTGCTGCTTTTTGGAAGTATTGAATTCTTGTATCTGGGTCGATCATTGGGTGTGGTTTACCTTGTGTATAAATATCATCACCAAGGTCGATCACTTCAAATCCATTTGCATTTAGAAGGTATCCTTCCGCGTGGGCACCAGAATTATCATAGTTAAGACCACTACTAATTAAAGTAGCTGCTTCGTAACCTAATGTACCGCCTGAGTATAGACCTTTAATTGTTTTTTGCTCCGGCTTCAAGTTTACAGCAGGTACTTCACCTTGTAAGCTGTTGTAATTTGACTTAATAGGGTTACCTTTCACAAGATCAACAGCAATCGCAGCTGTTTCTTCAAGTGTATTAGCATAATAAACATTGCCTTCATGGTTATGTGGCTCTTCCCCAAGGAAAATTGCAACAACTGGTTTCGAAATGCTTTGAAGTAATTGAACAACCTCGTCGCGAACTTCTTTAGCAGGTGGCTTAGAGATCAATGTGATAACTTCTGTTTGGCTATGTTGTGCCAATGCTTTAATACCATCTAACATTGTAATCGCACCGATTTTATCATTTAGGTCACGACCACCAGTACCGATTGCATGACTAACACCAGCGCCTAAACGGTCGATTTCAGTTGTAACTTCTTGAATTCCAGTACCAGAAGCTCCGATTACACCAATTTTTCCAGTTTTCATAACGTTAGCAAATGCTAGAGGCACGCCAGAAACTACTGCTGTACCACAGTCAGGACCCATTACAAGAAGACCTTTTTCATGTGCTTTTTCTTTAATACGACGCTCATCTTCAACCGTTACATTGTCACTGAAAATAAGAACGTGCATATCTCTATCAAGTGCTTTTTCAGCTTCTTCCGCTGCATATTGACCTGGTGTAGAAATAATTGCTAGATTCGCACCCGGTAATGCATTTGTCGCTTTATCCCAAGAACGAACAGTTTCGAAAGCTTCTTTACCGCTTGCGATTGCTTGGTTGTTTAAATAGTTGTCTGTTTCATCAAGAACTTCTTGGATTTTCTCTTCTGAGTCAGTATCAACAACGATACACATATCATTAGAAGCAGCACCTTCAAGTTCATCTGTGTATAATCCAGCAGCCTTTAAAATATCTTTATTAGACGGAGTTCCCATCATAATTTGAACTTTGTTAATGCCTTCCATTGTGGAGATTTTATTCGTAAGAAGCATTAAATTAACTGAATCCTGATAGGAATTCTGTTTTACAATTGTATAAAGCATGTTTGAATGCACCTCTTCTTCTTTTTTATACTTACCTAAGAATGACTTCTACAATTACTACATTCGTAAGTAATTGAAATATTGCAATGCATACAAATAAAAATCCCAAAAATTATATTGGTATATTTATTGTATTCCATTCAAGAAGGGCGACTATCTTTTAAGCCGCCCTTCTGTACAGCGTTTTACTATTATTTTGCAAATGGGCTTTTATGATCATAAGCATTATTATGAACAACATCTGAAATCAAATACTCATAAATATCATCGACAATTTCAATGCCGTCTCTTTCATATGCTTCTTCTCTTTCAGCACTTCTTTGTCCTGGATAGTAAACTTGGTTATATCCTGGAGCTGGTTTGATTTCGTTCAAATCTTGCATTGTTTGAGATATAGCTTCTTTAAAAGAACCTAGTCCAGCAAAGAATTCTGGATTAATAACGATGTGAAGTTGCCCTAGATTACGACCTTCAGTTAAATCATGGTACATAGAGGATACTTTGTTTCCAAATGGTAGACCTAACAGAATACCGGAAAGCACGTCAACCATCATCATTAGTCCATATCCCTTTGGTCCAGCAATTGGCATTAAAGCATTTACTTTAAATGGATCTGTCGTTGATTCCCCGTTGCTATCAACAGCCCATGTATCAGGAATTGGTTCGTTCTTCGATCTTGCATGAAGGACTTTCCCCCATGCCTGTACAGTAGTCGCCATATCAAAAGTAATATGTTTACCGTCTTTTCCTGGTGCAGCAAACGCAAGTGGATTCGTTCCATAATAAGGTTCTGCTCCACCAAATGGAACAACCATTGGGTCGGACTGACATACGGAAATACCAACTAAATCGGCATCAGCTGCTTGCTGAACAAAATAAGAAAGCGCACCGCTATGACCAATTCTTCTTACACCTACTACGGCAATTCCATTTTCCTTGGCCATTTTAATCGCTTCATCCATAGCTAATTTTGCCCCAACGTGTCCAACGCCATTATCACCGTCAAATATTGCTGAACAAGGACCTGTTTTTTCAAATTTAAAATCCGGGTTGTTATTAAGTCCACCTTTAGCAATACGTTCAGCATAATACTCAACACGCATTGCTCCATGAGAATGAACGCCTCTTGCATCAGCATGAACAAGTACATCCGCAACTCCAGAAGCATGATCTTCTGTTAAACCAGCCTTATGAAGCTTTTTAGAAATTAACTCATGCAATTGCTCTTTTGATAATCTCATCCCATATCGCCCCTTAAATTTGTCTTTGCCTATTTGCGCTAAAAAAATTACTTAGCGAATGGATCTTTATGATCATATTGATTGTTATGGACCACATCAGAACGTAAGTACTCTAAAATATCATCTACAATTTCAATACCATTTTCCTTATATTCTTCAATTACAACGTCATTATTTTGACCAGGATATAAAACCTTTTGGAAGCCTGGCGCAGGTTTAATGTTGTTTAAGTCATCCATTGATTGCGAAATATCGTTCTTGAATTGGTTAATGGCACCGAAGAATTCCGGGTTAATAACAATATGAAGTTGACCTAATTTACGGTATGCAGTTAAATCTTCGTACATGGAAGATACTTTGTTTCCGAATGGAAGTCCCAGTAAAACACCAGATAAGACGTCAATCATCATCATAAGTCCATAACCTTTTGGTCCTGAAATTGGCAATAGTGCGTTCACACTAAAAGGATCTGTTGTTGGTTCACCGTTTTTATCTACTGCCCATGTATCAGGAATAGATTCGTTCTTTGATCTTGCATGCAAAATTTTTCCCCAAGCTTGAACTGTTGTTGCCATATCTAAAGTCATGTGTTTCCCATCTTCAGTACTTGGTGCAGCAAAAGCAATTGGGTTCGTGCCGTAATAAGGCTCTGCGCCTCCAAATGGAACAACCATCGGATCGGATTGGCAAACTGTAAGCCCAACCAAACCTTCTTGTGCCGCTTGATGAGTAAAGTAAGAAATTGCACCACTATGTGACATATCTCTTACTCCAACAATAGCAATACCATTTTCTTTTGCCATTTTAATGGACTCATCCATTGCTAATTTAGCAGCTGTATGTCCGTTTCCGCCATCAGCATGGAAAATCCCTGAACAAGGTCCTGTTTTTTCAAATCTAAAGTCAGGATTTGTATTAATCCCTCCCTTAGCAATTCTTTCAGCATAATATTCTACACGCATGGCACCATGGGAATGAATTCCACGTTCATCCGCAAATACTAGGACATCTGCTGCTTGTTCTGCATGCTCTTCTTTAAGTCCAGCCTTATTTAGCTTTGTTTTGATTAGACTTTTTAAGTCATCTCTTGTAATTCTCATATTTGACACCTCATAAATTCCAAATTATAGTTCTGGGTCTCGATTACAGTCTTTAGAATAAACATAAGTCAATGGTTCTCTTCCAACGGCATAAGCTGCTTGATGAACATATGGCGCCATAAAAATGTAATCGTCTTTTTTAACTGGAATCCATTCATTGTCTAGGTTATACATACCTTCTCCAGATAACAGATATGCACCATGCCCTTGATAATGGGTTTCAACAAATGGGTGGCTAGCTGCCGGGTCAAACGAAAGAATGTGGAAGTTCATATCAAAAGCATGATCTAATGGTAAAAGATCTTTAAGATGAACGTTGTGCATATCATCATAATCCATATACTCGATAGCATTCGCATGTCCTGAAACGACCCAAGGCTTCTGTCCTTCTAATGGGTTGTGTTTTTGTTTGTAAAGGAATAAACGAGAATCACCTGATTCCATATTCTCTAAATACATTGTTACGCCTGGTGGGCAATATAAATAGCCGCTTTCTTCTAGGATGTATTCCTTGTCATCCGCTTTAGCTTTCACTTTTCCACTAATAACGTAAACAAAGCATTGTACATCTTCTTCACCACAGTAACCTTGGCTGTTCTTTCCACCTTCATGCATTGTGATAATATAGTCGACAAAGCTTGCACCAAGTTTCGGTGAACCTAAGATGGAAATTCTACAATTTTCAAATCCAGGGATAACATTATTTACTAACCCCTCTGGTGCAATTAGAGCATATTGACCTGGTTTAATAATTGATCTGCTTGAAAGTAAGTCTTTAGGATAACCCATTGTTACATTCTCCTTTGTTTGCCTGTATTTTTTATTTGTACATCGAATTCACAGCGTTATTCTTTATAGCCCAATTCATAAAGAGCACCAATAAGTGCTTTCACACCTTCTGCCAAATCTGCTGGCTCTGTAAATTCAGCCGGATTATGACTGATCCCTTTCAGACTTGGAACAAACAGCATAGCTGTCGGCACAACAGGAGCGAAAATTTGCGAATCATGCCCTGCACCACTGTGCATTAGCTTATAATTAAGGCCATTTTGTTTACACTGTTTTTCGATAAGTTCAACGACTTTTTGATCCATTGGAACTGGATCTTCATCCATCCACATATCGATATCCATTTCCACTTCATGTTCTTTAGAAATGTCTTGCATTCTCGCTGTCATTTGTTCTGTAAAAGAAATAATGGCTTCTTTATCAGTATGACGAACATCAATTGTGAAAATGACTTTTCCTGGCACAACATTCACGATGTTCGGATAAGCTTCGAATTTTCCAACCGTCGTCACAAGTGGATCTCCGGTTTTTCTCGCCATCGAAATAATTTCATGAATCATTTGGCTCGCCGCAAAAACAGCATCTTTCCGATAACCCATTGGCGTTGTACCTGCATGATTAGCTTCACCTGTTATTTCTACCGTATACCGTCTTTGCCCGACAATGTTGTTTACTACACCAATTGCTATTTTTTCTGTTTCTAAAACGCTTCCTTGCTCTACATGAACTTCTACGAAAGCTTTTAAATCTTTGCGAGGACCTTTTGATTCATCTGCGAACCCAAAGCCCGCATTTTTCATCGCTTCCACAAATGGAACACCTTCGAAGTCTTTGATGCTTTCCATCTCTTCACGTTTGGCTAAGCCGACAATGTTTTTGGAACCCCAAAACGAGTATGGAAAACGACTTCCTTCTTCTTCAGCCATCGATACGATTTCGATGTTTCTTACTGGTTGACCAAAATGTTTTTTCAAATATTTCAATGCTATAATTCCAGCGACAATTCCATATGCGCCGTCAAAACGGCCGCCATTTGTTACAGTATCCACATGGGAACCAGTCAAAACAGTTTCGTTTGTGTTTTTCCCTGTTAACGTCCCAAATAAATTTCCTATATCATCAAATCGAGCTTTCAGGCCTTCGTTTTCCATCCATTCTTTTAAAGCGTGTTGACCTTCAACCCACTCTTTTGTATAGAGTAAACGAGAAACTCCACCTTCCGGATCTTTTCCAAATCCAGCTAACCATTCAAGCTTGCCAGCTGTTTCTTCAGCTAAATTATCAAGCTGTTGTACAATATCTTTTACTTCGTTCACCTATTTCACCATCCTTTTCTGCGCTATGTAATTTCTAAAATTAGTTTGGTAACGCTTCTATTGTTTGTAATACATGCGGATAGTATGCACTGAATTGTCTTTCATTAACTTATAGCTCCACTCTTCATTTTAAACCTTGCTATTAAAATAGTCTTTAGCACTTTTAGATAAATATAGATATTTTATTTATCCACTTTTGCTATTCTAGATTTACGTGCTAAATCATCATATTCGTCATTTTATTTGTAACTCAGTTTTATCAGTAACCGGGCTCGCTGTATCCTTTTGCTTCCCTTTTTCTTCATTCCCGTATTTATCCCATTTGAATAGGTTCTCTAATAGTAAAGCTAGAATGATCCCTACTAATAACCCACTACTCAATACTGGACGAATTACACTTGGAATCGTAATGAAATAAGTAGCAGGAAGGGTCATAATGACTACACCTACAAACAACGGTACAGCCGAACGATATACATTGACTGTATTGAACTCAACCTGTTTAAAGAAATTCAAGGAAGAATTTAAAAGAAGTAAATAAGAGACAAATAATGCTGCACTACCAATACTTAATGGAAGCTGTGAGAAAAAGTGACCAATCGGCGGTATCAGACCCATCACTAGGAACATAAATCCTCCAAGAACAAAAGGAATTCTTTTTATAATTCCTGTTTGGCTTAAGAAACCTATGGAAGATACGTAAGGTGAATTTGGAACAAGCCCAAAAATGCCTGCGATAAAAGTGAAAATACCTGTAATTGTAAAGGAAGCTCTGTATTCCGATTTAGTCGTTTCCACCTGATACATACTTTCTGTTCCTTTTAAAGCGCCAAATGTATTTGCAGAGTTTAACAATCCTGCGATAACTGTCGTCATGATAATTCCTATGTCCCATGCAGGCTTCCCTAATGGAAATAGCTCAAGGCCAAACGAGGTTGCTTCACTAATAGAATTTTCCGGTTTGAAAATAAGCGCATAAATAATCCAACCACCGATAATACCTATAAGTAAACCATAGCGTCGAACACTTGAAGGTGCCTTCACACTAATCACAATGACAATAATCGCTATTACGATTGATAACAAAGATATGGACACATCAATATGTGCATCCTTAGCCTGGTTACCAAATGGAATGCCTAACATCCCTTTTAAAAAGATACCAATTAATTGACATCCGAATAAAAACATAAATACGCCCATTACGGCAGGTTTAAATAACTTGGCAATACGAGGTCCCAAACCTGTTATACCAATTAAAAAAGTCAAAATCGACGTAATGATAATTCCAACCGTTAAACTACCACCCAAAATAGGTAAAGGCATCCCTTGTGCCACAGCAGTAGAACAGAGCGTTAAAATTACACCCCACCATAGTCCGGATTGCCCTTCCATAATTGCGCGCTTATGCCCTAAAAACGCTTGAACGATACATGCCAATCCTGTCACGATAAAGGAAAGCTGAAGCATATTGACAATTGTGCCTGGCGAAAGCTCAAAAGCCGTTCCGACAGTTATCGGAATGACAACTATGTTTGTAAAAATAAAAAAGAGCCACTGTAACCCTGAAATCCAGTTGCTTGATTTTAATAACTCGTTAATAACAATCACCTTTTCTTTTATGAATAAACAGCAACCTTAATATTTATTAGAACACCTACGAACGTATGTGAATCAGATGAATAATTAAATCTCTTCATCTCCTCAAGGACTTCTTGCAAATTGCTGTTTGTCCACTACATACCGCATACCCGCAGAAGAGATGTATGAAACTTGTTTTGCGTCGCTTAAAGAAGAAATTTCTGCGCGATATCGTTCGTCCTTTTCGGTCATGTTCTGCCAAATAGATTTTAGCTGTTGTAAAAATGTTTAGTTCGTTCCACACTAACGCTAAAAAGACAGCACAAATCCTCTGTCGGCACAATACTCAAAGACTTCTTTGGTTCTAAGCCTTCATGATTGCGGACAAAGTTTTTCAATCCTTCCAATTTATCTAGAGCTAATACATCATCCTAAGATGAACATGAGTCTAAAAATACTGGTTGGGACTATCCTTTTACTTTTAACCTTTAACTATTCTAGTCTACAGCTATCGATTAAAATTGTCATTGTTTAATATGGCTAATTTATACTTTGATTTTTGTTTACTTTTAACGTAAAATAAACGGCATAGAAGCAAGAGAAATTTTTCTTATGGAAATCTTTAAATAGAGAGGGTATTCGCATGAAGACCATAAATGATTTATTTATATTGGAAGGCATGAAGGAAGCTGTTGTACTTGCAGGCCATCGTGGTCTAACCAGAAATGTACAATCCGTAAATATATCCGATACGCCTGACGTGATCAATTTTTTAGCTGCAAACCATCTTCTTCTTTCAACCGGATATGCGTTTAAGGATGATACGGAGAAATTCTGCGAGTTAATCAAACAAATGCATGCCATGAATTGTTCTGGCCTTGTTATCAAAATTAATCGCTTCTTTCATCAGTTGCCATCCGAAGTAAAATTACTAGCCGATGACCTTGCATTTCCAATTATTGATTTACCGACTAATCATACATTGGGGGAAGTTTCCCGTCATATCTTGAATTATTTGAATGATCATGAGGCCGAGCAATTGTATTATGCCTTGCATGTACAAAGAGAGTTTTCCAATATGCTTATCAAAGGATACAGTTTAAGTGCTCTAATAGAACAATTAGGCTATCTTTTGGCACGTCCATCCCTTTTATTGAATCATAGGGGAGAAAAGATTGCTCAAAGTCATGATTTTGCAAAAGGATCCATGCAGGAAATTAAACAAGAGATACTCCAGAAAGTGAAAGAAGATTTACCTGTTGCAAGAGAAGGGACGACTTTTTCAATTCCGTCAAGGGAACATCAAACCATTTCGACTTTTCCAGTCCAAACGAAGCGTCAATATCCAAGTATGCTCGTCATTTTCGATTCACTCACCTTACCTTACCCTTCTTCCCAAATGGCAATTGAGCAAGCAGGCAATGTCATTTCGTTTACAATCATAAAAGAGCAAGCAATCGAAGAAAACTCTAGATTGTTAAAAAATAACTTCTTTGCTGATTTAATCGAAATGAAAATCCATTCCGACGAAGAAATATTTAGCCGTTCGAATTATTATGGGCTTCAAAAGGGAATGGAGAACGTCTGTGTAGTATGCACAATCGATGCGCAAGG
The DNA here is from genome assembly GCF_006861775.1 of Psychrobacillus soli. Classification (GTDB taxonomy): domain Bacteria; phylum Bacillota; class Bacilli; order Bacillales_A; family Planococcaceae; genus Psychrobacillus; species Psychrobacillus soli. Next base: position 40,406 of record NZ_VDGG01000001.1, read on the forward strand.
GGAAATATATGAAACATTGCAGCTTTACGAAAAAAAAGTTGGAGAGTTGCATAATAGTGTGTACGATCAGCTGGAAGATGAGATTATTAATGAAAATTTAGAAGCTACTTTATTCACAAAAGGAAAGTACTTCGCCATGATTTTACAATTCCCGAAATATACGGATGAAGAAATTAATACGATTACAAAATTCATAGAAAATGTTCAAGCAAACTTTCATGGAGATTTCACTCTATCTTTCGGAGTAAGCCATTCAGTGCCATCGCTCAAAGAAATACCTACCGCTTATTATGAAGCTGTAGAAGCGATATTAACAGGATATGAACAAAACTTAAAAGGATTCATCAAATATTACAAAACAAGAGATTTGGAAGAATTGCTAAAATCCCTTCCTCGTAAAGACTTAAAAGCCCTTTATGAAACTACACTAAAATCATTAGCCTATCCTAAAACAAAGGAAGATCTGGAACTAATCAAAACGATTCAAGTTTACTTAGATGCCCAATGTGAGTTTTCAGAAACAGCTAGAAAGTTATTTGTTCATCGGAATACAGTGAAATATCGAATAGCAAAAACGGAGGAAGTACTTAACTGTTCCCTCCGCGACCCGGTTGACTCTTTGCGAATACGCGTAGCCCTTATCATCGGCTCCATTCTAAAAGAAGAGGATGAAACATTTAGTCAACGACAAGTGCAAGATTAGTTCCTAACCAACAAGAAATCCCAAACCTTAAACGGTTTGGGATTTCTTTTATTATGCGTTCACTTTTTTAGAAGCCGTGATTTCTCCATTTTCAAATACAACTTCACCATTGGCAATTGTTGATTTGACTTTCCCTTTAAATGTCATACCTACATAAGGAGAATGTTGGTGACGATAGAATAAATCTTCATTCTTAAGTTCAAAGCTTTCATCTAAATTTACAATTGTTATATCAGCATCATACCCTTTAGCAATTGTCCCTTTGCTATCAAGCCCAAATAATTTCGCAGGATTTGTCGCTGTTAAAGCTACAATTTTTTCTAAAGGAAGGTTCCGTTTGAAATACCCTTCTGTTAACATAACATTTAATGTCGATTGAGCGCCGGAGATTCCGCCCCAACCTTCGAAATAGTTATCTGTTATTGTTTTCATAGATGCAGGAGCTGGAGAATGGTCAGAGGCAATTACATTAATTTCCCCATTTGCAACCGCAACCCATAAATCTTCAACCTCATCTTCATCGCGTAACGGAGGGCAACATTTCGCCAATCCACCTTTTTCTTCAAGGTCTTTTACTGTTAAAGCTAAATAATGCGCGCAAGTTTCAACTGTAATATCAACGCCTCTATCTTTCGCTGCTTGAATAACTTCAACGACTTTTCTACTACTTGCATGGACAACATGTACTTTACAGCCAGTTGCTTCTGCATAAGAGATAATTCTTCTTACAGCTTCAATTTCAGAAATGATTGGCCTTGATTCAACAAAATCTCTTGCAGTCGTTTTACCTTGCTTTTGCTTTTCTTCCGCAAGTTGATCACAAATAACCGTGCTTTCAGCGTGAACAGCAAGACGAGAACCAAGAGAAGCGATTTCTTTCATCCCTTTGAATATCGTTTCATCGTCCACATGATTGAAATCAGCGATACCGCTCGGTGACATAAACGCTTTAAATCCGATGACACCATTCTCATGTAGTTCTTTTAGATCCGCAATATTTTCAGGCACCAGCCCACCCCAGTAACGAGGATTTACAATCGATTTTTCATCTGCACAAGCCTTTTTAAGATCTAAATTTTCTTTGTTGATCGTTGGCGGTGTGCTGTTTAATGGCATATCGAAGAAAGTTGTAACTCCACCAGCAGCTAAGCTTCGGCTTCCTGTTTCAAGCCCTTCCCATTCCGTTCTTCCAGGCTCATTAAAGTGGACATGCGTATCAATTAATCCAGGTAAAACATGAAGTCCTTCTGCATCGATTACTCGATCAGCTGAATCTTGAAGTGATTGACCAATTTCTATGATTTTACCGTCTTTAATCGCAATATCCCCTTGAACAGTGGATTCTGCTGTAACAATTTTTCCGTTTTTAATGATTAAATCGTATGTAGACATCTTTTATTCCTCCAAGCATGTATTTACCTTTGCCATTGACAAGTACGACAATGACAAAGGGACTGAACTAATCAATTAGTTAGCAGAAATTAACTTTCCAACTGGTTCTCCGACAATACCATTCTCTAAATCAAATACGACGTTTCCACGAACGATTGTTTTTGTTACGCGACAGTCGATTTTTCTACCTTCATATGCACTATGTTTGTTTTTGTAGTAAAGGTCTTCTCTTTTAACCGTATACGACTGGTTAGGGTCTACTAAAATGATATCCGCATCTTTTGAAACAGCAATTTCACCTTTATGGGGAATGTTGAAACGTTCAGCTGGATTCGTTGCAATTAAGTCAACAAATTTATGAACAGCTAATCCACGTTGTTTAACAGCCAAGTCAAACATAAGATCGACGTTGTTTTGGGCACCGCTAATTCCACCCCAAGCTTCCCAGAGATTTCCTTGCTTTAAGTCCTCTGTACAAGGCGAATGGTCAGACGTTAACCAGTCAATATTCCCTTTTAGAAGCTCGTCCCATAATTTTGCTTGATCTTCTGCTTTTCTGATTGGAGGTTGACATTTTGCTCTAGGACCAATTTCATCAACTTGCTCTGCAGTAAAGGCAAAATAATGTGGGCATGATTCAACTGTTACATCTACACCTTCTGCACGTGCTTTCAAGATAGTCTGTATTGCCTCTGAAGTACTAATATGAACAAGATGCAATTTACAACCAGTTTCTTTAGCAAAAAGAATTGCACGCGACACAGCTTCTACTTCCGTAAAAATAGGACGTGATTCTGCATATTCTACTCCTGAATTTTTTCCTTCTCTTGCAAACTCTTTAGAAAGTCCAGATGTAACAGACGCATTTTCCGCATGGATACATAGAATTTGATCCAATTCAGCTAACTTTTGCATTCCTTTGTATAGTGTGTAATCATCCACATTTACGAAATCTTCCGGAATATCACTTGTAATATCGGATAAGAAGCATTTGAAAGCAAGAACACCAGCGTCTGCCAATTCTTTTAGGTTTTCTAGATTCTCCGGTACGAGTCCACCGTAAAATGCGTAGTCAACGTAGTTTTGGTTAACAGCTGCTTCCAACTTAAGATCTAACGCCGCTTTATTGATAGTTGCTGGTAGTGCATTTAGTGGCATTTCCACATAGCTAGTCGTTCCTCCAGCAGCTAGAGATTTTGAACCTGTTTCAAAACCTTCCCACTCTGCACGTCCAGGTTCGCTAATGTGGACATGTGTATCGATCATTCCCGGCATAACATATTGTCCAGTTGCGTCAATAACCTCTTTCGCCTCATCGGTAATCTGTTCAGCAATGCAAGAGATTTTTTCGTCTTTAATCCCGATATCCACTTTATAAACACCATCACGCAATACAACATTTCCACCTTTAATAACTATATCAAATACCATTTGAATTTCTCCTCTCAGCTATCAAAAAATATAATATAATTCACCATTTTTAACCAAACAATAATTTAACCATTTCTTTCGTTAACTACTCTCTTCACTTAATTCTGGAGTTTTTTCTAAAATAGTTCCTTTTGAACGCGCAAATTCAAGCGCTGTGTAAAGGATAAAAGCTGTAATGATCCCTACAAACCAAGACATATCATAAAGTGGTTTTAAAAAGGGTACAAAATTGCCGATTAAACAAACAACACCTGCAATGATTGTGGTGAGAATCGCATTTATATTGAAACCATTTGTATAATGGTACTTACCCTTTTTGGCATCATATAATGCATTCAAGTCAATATTCTTTTTGGATAAGATGAAATATTGAGCTAACATAATGCCCGTAACCGGTGCTAATATCCCACCAACAATATTTAAGAAAGTAAATACACTCGTTGCACTTTCCATCAGTTTCCATGGCATAGTCAGAATCCCAATGATCGCTGCAATGATTCCACCTGATTTGAAAGTGAGTTTTTTAGGAAATAGAGACGCCAATTGATATCCGGCAGGTACAATGTTTCCCGTAACATTAACCGATAATGTTGTTAAACATAAAGTAAGAACGGAAATAGCAATTGCAAACGTCCCATCAAATCGAGCTACAACATCAAGTACATTCCATATTGGTGTCCCAAAAGCAATTTCTGATCCAACAATAATCGCGATACTCGCAACCGCAAATAAAATATATGCCACAATTACTCCGACAGTCTGTCCAATTGCTTGCACCTTCGTAGATTTCGCTAACTTCGTGAAATCTGAAACGTTTACAATCGGTGCTGCCCATGCTGCAGTCACTGCTGTTATAGCAGCAAAAAAGATAATGAATTTATTTCCCGCGACTCCCGTGTTGGTATACGCTAAAATAGGGCCAAACCCACCAGCTAAGTTAATGGCCCAAATTGCCATTCCTCCAAAAACAATATAAACAAGCGGTGAAAGGATATTCGTAAATTTCCCTAAGAACCCCATTCCCCCATATATTAAAGCAACATTAAATAACCAAAAAATTAAAAACGAAAGTAACCCTGGCAATGATAAACCCAATAAGTTCCAATCTCCACCTAAGGTTAAATACGTTGGCCAAAGCTTTCCTATTAAAATGGATAATGCTTGGCTTCCTGCGTACGTTTGAAAACCGAACCACATAATCGCCGAAATAACTCCCCTTAAAACCCCAGGAATCATCGCTCCTTTTGGCCCATACGATAAACGTAGCAACATCGCAAACGGTAATCCGTATTTCGACCCTGCATGACCATTCAGAACTAGCATCAATGCTATGATTACAGAAGCAACCATTATAGCCCCGAAGACTTGCCCTACCGACATCCCTAAAGCAAAAAGACCACCAATAGCAACATAGTTTGGAATGTTATGAACAGAGCCCATCCAAACAGTGAAAAAATTCCCTATGCCCCAATTGCGATCCACTTCGGTCGTTGGCAAAACATCATTACTATAACCGTCAGCCGTTGCTTTCTCTCTATTAAAATGTTTCAAAATATACCCTCCTATAATGATGCCAATAACTATCGAGAATTTCGGTTTCCTTCATTGAAGTAACTCTTGTCCTCGATTTAACAATAGGATTCATCGGCAATATGTGAATATCGCTGTTTTCACCCTTAGTAGTGTTATTACCATAATTGTTGACATCTTATTATACAAAATAAAGAGCTATTCTTCTTTAGTATAGTTAACTAAAAGAATCACCTTTTATTATGTACATTGAATAAGGGAGGGTACCATTATGTCCACTTCAAACAATCAATTGTTCAAAACAAACAATAAGAATACCTCATGGAGACATATTCTCGATGAGGTATTCTTGAAATATTTTTATTTCTCGAAAATTGTTCCTTTTTTGAAACTTGAACCCTTAAAGGCATATTTCGATAGAAGGTAGTAAGCTACTCCTGCCACTACTAAACCGATGATCCATGCAAGCTCTACCTCTACAAAGGCAGCTGCCGCACCGATAAACATCGCAAGCAATCCTGCTGGATTATATCCGGCATAAGAACCTTCTTCATTGTACAATTCTGCAGTCTCCACTCTCTGTTTTCTTAAAATATAATATTCAACTAAGAGTATTGAAATAACTGGCCCTAAAAATGCTGAATAGATCAGAACGAACATATTAAGACCTGCAGCTGATGACTCCTGTACAAGCAACCAAGGGAATGCACCTAGAGCAAGTAATCCTGTAATTGTAACAGAAACTTTATATTTTAATTTTGTCAATAATGTAATAACATACGCTGGTGGAACCACGTTCGCAACCATGTTTGTCGCAATTACTGTAATGACGATAAATAAAGATACACCCGCAGAAATATAAGGATTATCGATTACCACTGGAAGTGCTATTGCAGGATTCGTTATACCTGTTGCAGCAGCTAACATTGCACCAATGACAATAACAAAACCATAAGAGATAGTAATCGGAACAAAGTATAATGCTCCGCGCTTCTTATCACTTATACCTGTTTTCAGCTCTCTAGAATAGTCTGCAGCACTTACAAAGATCCCTGCATAATTCCCTAAAAAGACCATAATAAGTCCGAAGAACGGTAGTCCCCATGAACCTTTTGCTTGTACCCATGTTTGGGTAATTTCCGTGCTATATGAAGATACAAGTATTCCAAAAACATAAATAAGTCCTATCATAAACACAATAGATGCAACCGTTTCTACCCATTTAATCGCATGGAAGCCAAATAGTGATATAACAATCTGAACTAGTTGAAGGGCTACAAAGCAAACAAAAACATTGTCAAAAGATCCACTCGTAACAATCTTTATAAACTCATTTAATGCAGTACCACCAATCCAGCTTTGAATACCATACCAGACAATAGCAGGTATACCGCGTAGTAGTGATGAAATAACTGTTCCTTTTGTTCCGAAAGACATTCTAAGTTGTACAACGTATGGTATACCTGACTTATAACCTAGTCGATCATTTAATGCAAAAATAGTTGAAATGATTGCAATTGAGATTAGAGCTGCCAACATTGTTTGCCAGATATTTAGCGTTGCCACTCCCGCTATAATTACACTGGCTCCTAATGTCATATTCCCAATGTTAACCCCATCGCCAATCCACATGAAAACATAGTCTCTTGGTTTGACTGTTCTATCCTGATCGGATTTTGGATGTAGTGATGCATCCAATGCCGTAGTATGCTCAATCTGTGAAGCTTTTATATCGTAACTTTCATTTGTTGTAGACATATGTCATACTCCTTTTTTTATCGTGTAATGTACTTAAAGCTACGCTTATTTTGGACGAAAAATAAAATTTTAATCTGTTGCTATTTAATTATTCCACTATATTTTCACTTTAATTAGTAAAATAATTTCGAGTAACAATAGATTAAAGTAATTATCTTTCGAAAACGTTTCCTTTAAGAACAATACTCATTATACATAGTTACATTAGGAAGGTCTTTATGTCTATTAAACAAAATGTACAAGTCCTCGCTATATACAGTGCATAACATTTGTAACAACTACAGCTTCTTTGAACAATCTTTTGTCTACATTGAACAATAGTTTTTCATGAAAATATAGGGAACCAAATATAAATATTCCAATATAGTTAACAAAACCTACAAAGAATCTTGTGAAAGTTTAACGACAATTTTCCAACTTATCGGATATTCCAAAATATAATGAATGAGTCCCCCGACCTCAAAGAAGAATTCTTTAATAATATTCGGTATACAATACAGTTATTTTTCAATACCCATTATTTAAAATTATCAAACCAACATTTTTGGTATCTAATTAAATAAAGAACAAAAGCGCTTGAGCATCTTTCCCTTTCCCAATATAGTAAATCCAAATTTGAACGGAATGCATAATGAGGATAATGCGAAGTAATGAGTTGAATGAGGTGTCAGCTGGGATTTTCACTGCAGGTCGGACGCTTTCCATGGGGTGAGCGATGAGCCTTCACCGCCGCGCTAGCGCGTACGGTGTGAAGTCTCATCTTGCTCACACAGAGGAACAAAGGCTAAGAACGCCACATCGTGTGGCAACGCCTTTGTGACCAACATTCTGTTGGCCTCCACTGGAGTCGCCGCCTTGCAGCGAAAATCAATGGAAAATACTAACTTATCAGTCTCCGAAATTAACAATAAGCGGCTGAACGATACATTATCCACTGCCAACGCGACAATCACGCCTTTGAACACGACAAACTAGTCTATTAGATGCCGGCCAGGCGTTTTCGGTGGGCTTTTAGGCATATTATTCCTATAATATATCGAAATCATGGTTGTCTCAATCCAAGTGAACTTGCTATTGTAAGAAATTAGTTGCTTTCATCGGCAATTTAGTTGCTCTCATGGTGATTTTAGTTGCTTTCGTACTGAAATTAGTTGCTTTCAATAGCTTTTTGATTGCCCTTAGCCATTCTTTGGAATTTATTAATTAATTACTATATAACTTTGGAATATTGCACGACAGCGTGAGACTCTGCAAGAGCGTTAGCGACGTAGCGGCCTCTTTATAGAGCTCTCTACGACGCATTATCCCTAAACTACGCTCAAAACTATAAATCTCAATCTTATGATTTTTAAAAGTTATCCACACTTCAAACTTTTTTAATTTCCTAAGCCACAAAAAAAGCACTGGAATATTTACCAGTGCTTGCAGATAAAGTAGGACTACTTATGCTTTTCGCTTAGCGATCATTTCAATCTCTACTTCCGCACCTAGCGGCAATGCTAATACTGCCACACATGTTCTAGCTGGGAATGGTTCATGAAAGTAAGTTTTATATACCTCATTCATAGCAGTAAAATTATTCATGTCCGTTAGATATACATTTACTTTTGCCACATCATCAAATGTTAGATCTGCTACTTCTAATACTTCAGATAAATTAGTAAAGCATTTTTTTGTCTGTTCTGCGATATTTCCTTGTAAGTTTTCTACTGTCTCCCCATTCATTGCCGTCTGACCAGATAAAAATAGAAAATTATCTACTTCTACTGCATGTGAATATGGCCCTGATGCTGTTACATTTTTTGCACGATATGTCTTTCTCATAATTCTATGACACTCCTAATCTTTTCTTTGATATAACTTAGTACTTATTGTTTTTTTCCCGTTCAAGAAGTTCCGTAATTTTTAATCCAATTTGCACTAATAACATTTCTTCTGCATCATCAAAATCCATCCCTGTAATTTCCTTGATTCGTTCGATACGATAGACAACTGTTTTATGATGGATAAAAAGAAGTTGAGATGTTTTTGTTGCATTTTGATTGGATTGTAAAAAAACTTTTAATGTCGTTAACAAATCTGCTTTATTTGCTTGTTGATAATTTAGCAGCATTTGTAAAGAAGGCGGAATAAAAGTCTTTAACTCTTCGGAATTAGTGAATTGACCGAGCATCCTAAAGACCCCTAATTCAGAATAAGATGTAATAGACTCTTTACCATTTAAAACTTCACCAAATTCCAACGCATCTTGAGCCTTTATATAGCTATCGGAAATATTATTTATATGTTCTGATAGCGTCCCTATTCCGACTTGAATAATTATTTGGCTATCTTGTTTTTTCACCAAATCTAAGACTCTAGATACTTTTTCTTTTATTTTGATCAGCCATTCTTGATCTTCTATATTAGCTTTCCAAAGTACTACTTTTAAACCGCCTTTGCTACCAATGAGCGCATTTGGTAAATACTGATATATAGCTTCGTGAAGCAATGTCTCTTCATTACCATTGGAAATTCCTCGTTTTACTTGATTCGAAGAGATCAGTTCATTATTTTTGCTTATTTTGAATAAAACAACTGCAAATGCTCCTTCTATATCCCAACCAATTAAATTGGCATCTTGGTAAAGAATATTCGAAGATAATTTTCCCTCAATTAATTGTTCCAGTAAATCATTTTTAAATCGTTTGTCTACTTCTGCCACAGCAAATCTTTTAACAAATTCAAGCGAAAGCGAAGTTGCAGCATTTTCAACAGCAATAAAATCAAGCTCTTCCAAAGGTTTATTCATTTCACCGATTAATAAGTAAGTTTTTATATGATTAATCGTTTCAATTGGAACAACTATTTGGTGTCCAATTTTCTCTTTTGGTTCCAGATACTTAACAATTTGACGGTAATGCCGAAATTTCATCTCTTCTGTTTGTTCAAAGTGATAATTTTTTTCAACGATTTCGAAATTAGTGAGATAAGGGAGTGTGGAAGCTAAGCAAAAGAAATTTCGATCAAATAAGGCAACGGGATTTCCAATTAACTTTTCCAATGTCTCAATTATTTTTTCTGGACTTTCATCAGCCAATGATAAAGCTGTAAACTGGTCATGGATTTCTTTATAATACTGAAGTTTTTTTACTTGAGTATTTAAAATTTCTTCCATCACAGGATACAAAATATCAACATAAGGGACTTCTTTAGGTATCTGGATAATCGGCAACTTACATTTTTCCCCTTCATCAATGATAGATTGAGGAATTTCATTTACAAAACGATGATTTTTTATCATTAATGCACTAACATCTTTTTCAGCTAACTTTGCAATAAACTGTTTTTGTTCATTCTCGTTAAAAAAACGAATAGGGTATAAACTTGTTAAAATTAGCTCTCCACCTATTAACCAGTCCGTAATGTCTGGAGCTTCCATAATAGTTGAACCTTTGACAACTTTATGCAAATACTGAGCCCCGCTTAATACAATTGCCTTTTTGAGCGAAGCTAATTTCAATACATCTTCCACACGAAATTCCACATAGCTTTCCTCCTCTCTACTAGGAAAAGAGCCGAGAAATGCCTCAGCCCTATGTAGTCCATTATTTCTTATTGCCCACAGTATATCAACTGTTATATATTTTTAGTAAAATAACCATTTTCATAAACGATTTCACCATTTACAATAGTTGTCTTTACTTTTCCTTTAAATGTCATACCTACATATGGTGAATGTTGATGGCGATAGAACAAATCTTCTTTTTCTAGTCTAAAGCTTTCATTTAAATTAACGATGGCGAAATCTGCGTCATATCCAACCGCAATATCTCCTTTATTGGATAAACCAAAGATTTTCGCAGGATTTGTTGCCATTAAAACAACAATTTTTTCCAAAGGTAGATTGCGTTTTGCATAACCTTCTGTCAGCATAATATTAAATGTAGACTGAGCCCCAGATATACCTCCCCAGCCTTCAAAATAATTATCTGTAATCGTCTTCATGGAAGCTGGTGCTGGAGAATGGTCGGAGGAAATAACATCAATTTCACCATTAGCAACTGCCACCCATAAATCTTCTAACTCGTCTTCATCTCGTAAAGGAGGGGCACATTTTGCCAAACCCCCTTTTTCTTCTAAGTCTTTTACAGTTAATGATAAATAATGTCCACATGTTTCGACTGTCACATCTACGCCTCTGCGTTTTGCTTCCTCCACTACTTGAACTACTTTTCTGCTGCTTGCATGAACGATATGCAATTTACAACCTGTTGCTTCAGCATAAGAAATAATTCTTCGTACAGCTTCTATCTCTGAGATAATTGGTCTTGATTCCACAAAATCACGGGCAGATGTTTTCCCTTCTTGCAACTTCTTCATTGCGAGCTGTTCACAAATTACTGTACTCTCCGCATGGACAGCAAGTAGTGAACCAATAGAGGCTATTTCTTTCATTCCTTTATAAAGCGTCTCATCGTCAGCATGATGAAAATCTTCTATACCACTTGGCGACATAAATGCTTTAAAGCCAATGACACCATTGTCATAAAGTTCCTTTAAATTATCAATATTCTCCGGCACTAGCCCGCCCCAATAGTTTGGGTTTACAACAGATTTCTCTTCAGAAAGTTTTCTTTTTAACTCTAAATTTTCTTTATTTATCGTTGGAGGTGTACTATTTAAAGGCATATCAAAATAATTCGTTACTCCACCCGCAGCCAGACTTTTACTGCCTGTTTCGACGCCTTCCCATTCCGTTCTTCCAGGTTCGTTAAAATGCACATGAGAATCTATTAATCCCGGGAAAACATGCAGACCTTCTGCGTTTATTTCATTAGCACCTTTTGCACCAATTCCTTCATTAATGGATACTTCGGCAATCTTGCCATCCTTAATCGCAATATCTCCTTTGGCAACTGACTCCGAGGTTACAATGTGACCATTTCGTATTATTAAATCGTAATTTGTCATGATAATCGTGCTCCTTTTTTAAGAAAAGTTCGAATAACTATTTTACTTTACAGCAGACAATAGTTTTCCGATTGGTTTCCCTACAATCCCTTTTTGTAAATCGAAAACTATATTTCCGCGAACAATCGTTTTCGTTACACGACAGTCAATTTTTCTGCCCTCATAGGCACTATGTTTGTTTTTGTAATATAGATCTTCTCTTCTCACAACATAGGATTGATTGGGATCTAATAATATAATGTCTGCATCTTTAGAAACAGCAATTTCCCCTTTATAAGGTAAGTTAAACCGCCCAGCAGGGTTAAATGCGATTAAATCAACAAACTTTTCAACAGCCAAGCCACGTTGTTTTACAGCTAAATCAAACATTAAATCAACGTTATTTTGAACCCCGCTAATTCCGCCCCAAGCTTCAAATATATTTCCTTGCTTCAAGTCTTCCGTACATGGTGAATGGTCAGAAGTTAACCAGTCAATATTGCCATTCAATAACTCGTCCCATAATTTCGCTTGGTCTTTTGCTTTTCGAATTGGCGGTTGACATTTTGCTTTTGGACCAATTTCCGCTACTTGCTCAGCAGTCATCGCAAAATAGTGCGGGCAAGATTCAACCGTGACATCTAATCCTTCCAAACGCGCTTTTAAAATTACTTGAACGGCTTCTGACGAGCTAATGTGTACTAAGTGTAATTTGCAACCTGTTTCCTTTGCAAACAAAATGGCACGCTGAACAGCATCTACTTCAGTGAAAATTGGACGTGAATCCACATACTCCGCTGCAGATGTACGACCTTCTTTGATCATTTCTTCCGTAAGCTTAGACGTAACTGATGGGTTTTCAGCATGAATACATAAAATGCCATCCAATTCTGCTATTTTTTGCATTCCCTTATACATCGTATAATCATCCACATTAGTAAAATCTCCAGGAATGTCACTTGTAATATCGGACAGAAAACATTTAAACGCTAGAACACCTGCATCAGCTAATTCTTCTAGTTTATCTAGATTTTCGGGTACAAGTCCACCATAGAAACCATAGTCAACATAGTTTTGATTAACCGCAGCATCCAGTTTAAGATCAAGCGCTTCTTTATTAATCGTTGCAGGTAATGCATTTAGTGGCATTTCAACATAACTTGTCGTACCTCCAGCTGCCATTGCTTTTGAACCTGTTTCAAACCCTTCCCACTCAGTTCGACCAGGTTCACTAATATGAACGTGTGTATCAACCATTCCAGGCATCACATATTGTCCACTCGCATCAATAACTTCTTTTGCTTCATTTGTTATTTCTTCCGCTATGCAAGTAATCTTTTCATTTTTCACTCCGATATCGACTTTGCGGACACCATCACGAAATACCACATTTCCATTTTTAATTATTAAATCATACATCCTTATTTTTCCTCCCCGACTGAATAGAATGTTAGGATCTTTCATCCTCTACTGGATTAGATACCCCTTTTTTAGCAATTAGTGAATATAAAATGAAAGCTATTATTGTCCCCGTGAAGAACGACATATCATAAAGCGGCTTAAAGACAGGAACAAATTGACCAATTAAACTAATAACCCCAGCAATGATAAGCGTTATAATCGCTTGCATGTTAAATCCGTTTTGATAACTATAAGTGTTATTTGAACGATACAACCCATTCATATCAATACGCTTTTTTGCAACAACAAAATAGTGAGAAAGCATAATACCAAGTACCGGGCTTAATAACCCACCAATGACTCCTAAGAAAACGAAAATACTTGTGGAGTCTTCCATGAGCTTCCAAGGCATTATGATTATTCCTGCTACCGCTGCAATAAATGCACCTTTTTTAAATGTTAATTTTTTCGGGAACAGTGATGCTAATTGATAACCTGCCGGAACGATATTCCCCGTAATATTCACTGATAAAGTTGTTAAACAAATTGTTAATACGGAGACAGCAATGGCAAATTTGCTATCAAATTTTTCTACTACATCAAGCACGTTCCAAATAGGGGTACCAAATGCAATTTCTGAACCAATGATTACTGCAATACTTGCAAAAGCAAATAATAAGTATGAAAGAAGAGTTCCTGTAATTTGTCCAACTGTTTGAACCTTTTGGGAAACTGCTTCCCTTGTAAAATCGGAAATACTAACAGCAGGAGCCGCCCATGTTGCTAAGAGAGCACTGACACATCCTAAGAAAACGAGTAACTCCTTTCCTTCAATTCCTTTAGGTTCATATTGTAATATCGGAGTGATGCCTCCTGCTAAATTAATAGCCCAAATGGCCATTCCCCCAAACACGATATAAATAATTGGAGAAAGTATTTTTGTGAATTTCCCCAAGATTCCCATTCCACCATAAACAAACGCAACGTTTACGACCCAGAATAATAGGAATGAAATTAACCCGGGTAAACTTAAACCAAAGATATTCCAATCTCCGCCTAATGATAAATATACAGGCCACAGTTTCCCGATTAAAATCGTTACTGCAAGACTACCTGCATACGTTTGGAAACCAAACCACATAATCGCTGCAATGACTCCTCTAATTACACCAGGGACGATTGATCCCCTTGTACCAAATGATGTTTTAAGTAACATAGAAGAGGGAATACCATACTTTGTTCCTGCATGTCCGCCTATAGATAAAATTGCCCCTAAAATGACGGCTGCAATTATAATGGACCAAAATACTTGACCAACGGATAACCCAAGTGCAAAAAAACCTCCAATTGTTATATAGGCGGGTACGTTATGTACAGACCCCATCCAAAGGGTAAAATAGTTCCCCATACCCCACTTTCGGTCCTCTGACTTAATTGGCATTAAGTCATTACTAATAGTTTGTTCTTGATCTGGTGGAGTCTTTACCTGTTCTATAGGACTCGCCCCCTAAAGATATTTTTTTCTGTTAACTTAATAAAAACTAATTTTTCTAGGGTTTTCTTCTAACTGGCCTAATATTATTATCGATATTTCATCGATTCACTTTCTCCCATACTTCCACCAATATCTATTGTTTTCCCCAAACTATTTTGAGCTATTCGGATTTAGGATTTTTCAACATGATTTTTTCAACTAATAGTAGAATCATTTCTTAACAATTAGTCATTCCCTAAATTCACCCTTTTATAGATGACGAAACATCTATCGAACGCTTTCAACAAATACTTATTGTTTGGTGTTTCAATTGTTATTTTTCCATAAGAAGTACAACAGTTAATTAAATGGTGAGCGGAACAGGAGTTTATGAGCGGTTCAACGTTTATAAGTAATTCTCCTAATTTACTGCTTACTTTAGGGTAATTTACTTTTATGATATAATTTAATAAAAATAAATCATAAAATTGAATGATTTCAAAGACTTGTTAGATAGTAATGGAAAAAATTACTCTTTTATAAAAGGTGTGTGTCACAACAAATGAAAACAACTGTCGTTTATAAAAAAAATGAACAATTTGAAATAAAAGCAGATTTTTATCCCGCCTCTATACAGTTTGCTCCTGTCATTATTTATATTCATGGTGGGGGTCTATTTTGGGGATCTAGAGAAGATATGAAAGTTGACCAAGTAGAATTTTATTTGCAAGCAGGATTTAATGTATTTTCGATTGATTATCGTCTTGCACCTGAAACAAAAATTCCTGAGATCGTTACTGATATTTCAGATGCACTTGCTTGGCTAAAGCAGGAAGGTACACAACAGTTTGACTTTAATCCAGAAAAAGTAGCCGTGATTGGGGGCTCTGCTGGTGGCTATCTTGCCCTTTTATCTGGAACATTCGATATAATAAAACCACAAGCCATTGTCTCGTTTTATGGGTACGGCGATATTACAGGAGAATGGGCATTAAAACCAAGCCCTCATTATCGAAAAATGACAGCAGTACCAAAAGAACTTGCTGACATGCTCGTATCAAATGAAGTAATTACCGTTGGACCGATTCAAAAACGTTACGCCATCTATCTGTACGCAAGACAAAATGGTAATTGGATTGAAAAAATAAGTGATATGGATATAAAAGAGCTTCAGTCTTTTTGCCCTTTATATTCTGTAAATGCGGATTATCCACCTACACTTTTATTACATGGAACAATAGACGAAGATGTCCCATACGAGCAATCGGTATTCATGTCCGAAGCATTGACGAAAGCCGGCGTAGAAAATCACTTGATCACTATTCCAAATGGCAAACATGTATTTGATGAAGATTGGCAAAGTGCGAGTGTGCAAAATGCATTTGATGATGTCATTCAGTTTCTAAAAAAGCACCTCCAAAAAGACAATTGATCCAAACCGAAAGAGGGTGTCCACTTAACTTTAGTGGAACACCCTCTTTCGTTACTCATTTATAACTATATTACATGCTCTAAATAGTTATTTTATCTGCTTCTACTTTTACATTGACAAAATTCTGTAGTTTATATTCATCATATACGTTTAATGCCGCCTGTAAGCTTTCTCCTCTATCAACATTAAAGCCTTTACGAATAAGCGTCCCTTCTAATGCTGAAAGAACATGAAGAATATTTTTCTTACGGGAACTATATCCCATCGCTCCAATTCTCCAAATTTTTCCGTGAAGAGGTCCAAAAGAACTGGCAATTTCAACTTCAAAGTCTTCTAACATCATGGAACGTACCTCATCTCCATCAATTCCTGAAGGTATCTCAATTGCAGTAACAACAGGGAGCTTGTGCTTTTGATCACCAAATAATTCCAATCCCATTGCTTTAATTCCTGCAACTAATGCTTTTTCATTTAACTTATGACGGGCAAATCGGTTTTCAAGTCCTTCTTCAAGAATAATACGAAGACCCTCTCTTAAAGCATATTGCATACTTGTCGCTTCCGTATGATGATTAAGACGGACAGGACTCCAATAATCTTGAAGCTGCGCTAAATCAAAATAATTACTCATAATTCGATTGTTCGAAAACTCGCTCTGAGACGTTTTTAAACCCAATTCAATACTTTTCCTTTTATTTATCACTTCTTCAATCCGATTGTTATAAGTAATTGGGGCTAATCCGGATGGAACAGATAAACATTTTTGCGTACCGCCAATAACTGCATCAATCTTTAGTTCATCCACCTTGAGGTCGACTCCCCCTAATGATGCTACAGCATCGACAACTAACAGAACATCTGCATTTCGGCAAGCTTCTCCAATTTCCTTTAACGGTTGCATGCAGCTCGTTGAAGTTTCAGCATGAACAATGGCAACAATTTTTGGAGAAACCTCGTGTATCTTTTTGATAACTACTTCCGGGTCAAAAACCTCTCCCCAAGGAACCTCCATTGTCGTAACCTCTGCTCCATAACGCTGGCAGATTTCAGTTAAAAGATAGCCAAATCGACCGTATATTGGAACTAACACCTTATCTCCAGGTTCAATAATACTGCATAGGACAGCTTCGATACCTGCTCTGGAAGTTCCATCAACCGGGAATGCCCATTGATTATCAGTTTGAAATACAGCTCGGAGCATTTCCATTGTTTCATTCATGATATTCGTAAATGCCGGATCAAATTGTCCTAAAATCGGGGCAGCCATCGCCCTTAATACTCTTGGATCTACTTCCACCGGCCCAGGTGTCATAATTGTTCTAAGCGGGACATTTAAATCTTTGTACTTTGTCATATATCTTAACTCCTACTTTGAATTTATTTTAAATCAAATGAATAATTATGAAAGTATTTTCGATTAAACAATATCTTTTTTAAAAGTAATAATTTATTTTAACAGGATAAACCGCTATAATCAACGGATAATTCAAAAAGTTAATTAATAATAGTTTCCAATTACACTAGATATTTATACACAAATTGTTATTAATATGCTATAAAATTAGACAAACCATTTCATTTTCTAAGTCAAAATTGATTAATTAAACCAAAATATCCATACTAAGAATTTTAAGGGAAGTAAACAATATTAAGTAAAAAAAAGTCATCAATAAATGAAAAAATCACCCTATGCTATGATAGCCGTTAGGGTGATTGACTGCTCTTCAGCAATCTAAAATAATTAAGTTTTATCCTACTATTAATCAGTATATAAACCATATTCTTTAAGTGGAACCCAGCCCTCGTTTTGATGATGGCTGGGTTAATGATAGAAGTTAGAATAAGAATTACTAGTTATTCAACTTTCACGCCGTTGATTCCGTCTGCTACTCTTAGCTTGGCTCCGTCAATGCCCTCGACTACATTTTCCACCAAGTTAAGGTCCTCCCCTGCATCAATCCTGATACCGTTAGTGGACTGTCGAATAACGTTGGACTCAATCTTGATGCCAGAAGGGATTCCTTTTCCCCGTCCGTCAGTACCGCGATCCTCAGTGAGTAGAATGGCCCAGAACCCGTCAGTCCCTCCAGTGATGTGGTTACCGTGCAACTCCGTGCCCGGCCCATTACGAACCTCAATGCCGACCTTCGAATCCTCCCCAGCGGTGATCCAGTTGTCCTCTATAAGGGTGTCCGGAGTTCCTAGGATGACGAGGACTCCCTGACGGTTTCCAATCAGGTCGTTGGAGTGCACCCAGTTTCCAAATCCTGAGGCGTCATGTTTGTTCTTGACCCCTCCGGAATTGCCTAGCGCGATGCCTGCCCGCTGTCCGCCAACGACCGTGTTATCGCGTACCTCGTTCAGGTATTCACCTTCGCCATGCAGGTCAATGGCGTCGAGGTGGCTGCCAACAATGATGTTGTCCGCCACGAGATTGTTGTGCGTGGGGAACTGAAGCAGTATAGCGTGCCGCAGATGTCTGCCATCGAAGGTATTGCCGATGACCACATTGTGCCGGGAATCATTGGCGGCATCCGGGTCGTGTTGATTCCTTGAACCCTCGATAGCGATACCGTAGCCCTGTCCGCCGGGACCGATGCCAGTTGCTTCACTAATGTAGTTTCCAGAGAGGGTCACTTCACAGCTGGCCTTGACCGATATACCATGGCGCTCGAACCTGCGGATGCCCAGGTTCTTCACCAGAATTTGGGAGCTACCTTTCCCTTCTTTGGCTCCGAGGTGAATCCCGTACATCGGGCCGCCACCTGCATCGTCATCTTCGGGATTGTCACCGAGTTTCCCCTCATAACGGGAGGTGATGGTGAAGTCAGCGACGACGACGTCGTTGACACCAGAGCCGCGGATCACTCGGCTATCATCCTCTCCGTCGAGCGAGGTCAGCAGGACTGTGCTCTCCTGGCCCTCACCGCGCAGGTCTACCCCGCTATGCAACACGATGTTCGTTGACTCGTCGTCCGGGTCAGTGGAGCGCAGGTCATATGTGCCGGCTGGGAGCAGGACTTCGTCACCCGGTTCAGCCGCGTACAGGGCTTCTCGGATGGCTGCTGCGTCGTCGTGTGAGTCCGGATCCGGATCTGCCCCAAAATCCGTAACATTCAGAGTCTTGCCCGTGGCCGGACCCGGTGTCGGTACCTCAATCGGCTTGCCAGACCGGTCCACCAAGCCTGGGAGCTGCCAGTCACCTTGCTCGGATGGTGCAGGTTCTACGCCTTTATCACTCTCGGACGGTGGACGTTCTACAGCTTCATCGCTCTCTACCGGTCCGTCGGATTTCTCGACGGTGCATGCGGTCAAGAGGACCATTAGACCAAGGGCCACCCACCATATATGTGCCACCCCTCGCCGGCTGTTTCGAACAGATTCCTTCATCAAACATCTCACTTCCTTTCTGCACTCTTTTCGTCCCTCTCGTTGCACATGAGGTGACGAGAAAAGCGGTGAGCCCACTCGCTCACCGCCTTTGGGATGCCTCGACGCCCCCTACCAGGCCGTCGACTTCATCCCACAGCTAGGGGCCAACCGATTAGAGTTCCCCTTTCCATTGTTGTTGCCATTTTTGTTGCCATTTTTGTAGCCATTGGTGTAGCCATTGGTTGTGGCCATAGTTGTTGTCGCCATTGTTACCATTGTTGTTGTCTTTGTTATCGCCATTGTTACCATTGTTGTTGTCTTTGTTGTCGCCATTGTTACCATTGTTGTTGTCTTTGTTATCGCCATTGTTACCATTGTTGTTGTCTTTGTTGTCGCCGTTGTTACCATTGTTGTTGTCTTTGTTGTCGCCGTTGTTACCTTTGTTGTTGTCTTTGTTGTCGCCGTTGTTACCTTTGTTGTTGTCTTTGTTGTCGGAGTTGTTACCATTGTTGTTGTCTTTGTTGTCGCCGTTGTTACCTTTGTTGTTGTCTTTGTTGTCGCCATTGTTACCATTGTTGTTGTCTTTGTTGTTGCCATTGTTATCTTTGCCGTTGTCCTTGTTAAGTTTGAAGTTCAACGGGATGTCTTTTTCCAACGGAGTGTCTGCAGAGGAACCACCCACATGTATGCGGTATTTTCCATCAACAGTAGCCCACTGGCCATCAGCCCAGTTCGCTAGGTTGTCCGGTTCTGCCGGAATGAAGTAAGAGAACGGGTGGTTGGAGTCTGCCTGTTTAATTCTTACAGTCATGAGTTGGCTCTCACCTGGTTCAAGGTCAATTTTCTCGAAGTTGACAAGTCGCTTGGTCGGTTGCCCCGCCTCGTCCGGCAGTGTCATGTAGACCTGTGCCGCTTCTTTGCCGGCAACGTCACCAGTGTTCGTGATTGTGAAGGACACGTCAATACCGGATAACGAACCGTTATTGCCTTTGCCTTCATCGTGGACCTCTTTCACCTTAAGATCATCATACTCGAAAGTCGTATACGATAGACCGTATCCAAATGGGAAGACTGGCTTCACATCGTTTGCTTCATACCAGCGGTAGCCCATCTCTAGACCTTCCGTGTACTTGGCGATTAGCTGGTCAGAACCGTCACCGTATGCGCCTGGTCCGCCTGCCTTGCCAGTATCTTGACGCGTTCCCGGGAACTGCTCCTCAGTCGCGAAGGCAGCTTCTCGCTCGGTCGCCCCGAATGTCATAGGTAGCTTTCCGGAAGGATTTACTTTACCGTAAAGCAAGTTGGCCACAGCATTTCCATCTTCCATACCTGGGAACCAAGCTTCAAGCACAGCAGGTACTTCATCCAGCCACGGCATTAGCACCGTACCAGAAGTCTTTAAGACCACAGCGGTGTGCTCCGCGTTTGCCTCCAAGACTGCATCAATTAGCGGCTCCTGCTCCACCCAATCCTCTCGGTCCTGGTTTGTATCAAGGTCGATAGCCGGGAATCCTAGGGTATCACGGTCCACAGTCTCATGAGGGTTGTCGCCTAACATTAGAAGCACAACGTCAGACTCAGCAGCAAGCTTAGCGGCAGCCTTCGGGTCACGGCCATCATTGTATGTTACTTCAGTGTCATAGCCTAGCTCCTCTATGACGTTCTCTAGTCCTTCTTGCGGAGTGACCGTGTAAGGAGCATTTACGTTCTCATTATTGTCTCGAATGGAGCGCGGGGACATCTTTGCCTCACCAGCAAACCATTCAACACCAATCAGTGCGATAGACTCCGGTTCACCGTCAAGTGGCAGGAAGTTATTTTCGTTCTTAAGCAGTACGGCCCCTTCTTCAGCCATCTTTCTTGCACTGTCACCATTAGCAATCGGATCCACGATTTCTGGTAGGAACTCATCGTAAGGCTCATCCATATGACCATACTCGATCATCTTAATGTAGCGCGGACGAAGAAGATTGTCGATGTCGTCCTCTGTCACCTCACCTGAATCAAGGGCATCCTGGATTATCTCTTCCGTGTAGTACTGTGGTGCCCAGTCGAGCTCAACATTCGTGCCTGCCTTGATGGCAGCAACTGTGTCGTGAATTGCTCGACGGTCACTCATGACGTACCCGTCAAAGCCCCAGTTGTCCCGCAGGGCATCTTGTAGCAATTCAGAGCTATCACAAGCATATGTGCCGTTAACGTCCGGGAATGAACACATCACTGAGGCTGGATCAGCATCCTTGACGGTCATCTCGAAAGGCAGCATGTACAGTTCGTTCATAGCCTTTGAGGGAACCTGGACACCCATCGTCCATCGCTCAGTCTCCTGCTCATTGCCGGCCAAGTGCTTAAGCTGGGCCTGAACTCCTTGGGCCTGGATGCCTTTGACCTGCTCGGTCGCCAGAATACCAGTCAAGTATGGGTCCTCACTGAAATATTCATAGTTACGCCCACCGTATGGGTGACGAATAAGGTTCATACCTGGTCCGAGCAACACGTGATGCGCGAAGGCGCGTGTCTCCTCGCCGAGAATTCTACCTGCCTCGTAGTTCAGCTCGCGGTCGAAAGTCGCAGCCAACGCTGGGGTAGACGGTAGCCCCGTCGCCTCAGGGTCATTACCACAGGATCCACCCTTCACGCCTGTACCACCGTTGGTCATTCGGATTGTAGGGATGCCTAGCTCCTCGATTCCACGGATCTGACGGCCAGTGTCTTGCCATTCGCACCCAGGCAAGGTACCCTCTGGCGCAAATTCACCGTTCTGATACTTACTAGTACCACCCTTGTTGATAACAACCGTCTCACCAGTGTCATTCTCATTGAAGCGCGAAATGGCAATTTGCTGGATTTTCTGCTCCATCGTCAGCTCCTCGATAAGCAGCTCTGTGCGCTTCTCAGCAGATAGCTGGGTGTTCATCCAAGGGTTGTTCCTTTCTGTTCCATCGTTCATCGCGTTAGCAGGATTTACTAACGAAGACATGGAAATCGTTGCTGTTAAAAAAATTGAACTAATTCGTTTTATCATCTTAATTCTCCCTTACTATCTATTTGTCAATTATTATTTTAATATAATTATTTTTATCAACTTGCTCTCTCCCTTGCTAACTATTCCATGTATCAGTATAGAGGAAAAATATTACACTAGCATGAACGTTAAATTACAGAATCATAACAAAAAACACGATATTAGTAACACTCCTAAAGTCCTTAAAATGGTATTCAAACACTGTAAAAAGCAATGATTTGCAAAATAAACGATTAAAATGATTCTAAATAATCATTATTAAAAATATAATAAAATTAGAGGGAAGAACTTCAATTTATCAAATAAGAGTAGTTACTATAAATAATTACAAATCCAATCGAAGGTGACATGTAATGAATGAAATAAGTATTAACCCTTATTTGTATGTACATTTGGTAAGAGGCTTTAAATATGGATTAAATGGAAGTAATAGAAGCTTTATAGTTAAATGGAGAATTGGCTATAACATCATCGGCATCTTTTCATACAAGTAACGCACAAAACTTTACATGTGTAGAGTGTATGATTTCATCTTTGCTAAAACAGAGCGACATCCGGTTATCCTATAGTAATTAAGACGGCATAATCAATAGTAGCAATACTGCTTGCTCTTACAAACTTAAATCTCAAATTAAGTAGACACATGTATCTCACTTCCTGCAAGGACCGAGTAGCACTGGACATGCAACAAATTCTAAGAGAATGTGAGTATTTTCATTGAAAGGACATTTTTATCGCACTTTTCTTTTCACAAAAAAACTCCACCATTAACAAAAAAGTTAATGGTGGAGTTAACTAAGTTATTTCATCATGCCGACTGTTAGCTGAAGTTATTTCTTTATGTTTCCAGTATCGATTATATTAAACTATCTGTACATCTAATCATCTATAACTTAAAATGTCTGACTAAATCATTTAGCTCTTCAGCTAATTTTGCTAGTTGACCAGATCCTCCAGCCACTTCTTCCATAATACTGCTTATTTGTTGAGAAGATGCAGATGTTTGTTCAACACCGGCTGCGGATTCTTCCGAAACGGAAGCAATTTCTTCAATTGCTCCATTCATCTCCTGTGCATTTGCTGCAATTTCAGTTAAGTTTTCAGCAATAGTTGTAATACTATAAACCATTTCTGTTACAGCTTCACTAATTCCACGGAAAGTCTCGCCAGTGGATTCAACCTGTGCTTTACCTTTTTCCACTTCTTCATAGCCACCTTGTAACGATTCCGATACAAGACCAGATTCTTTTTGAATATTACCTACTATATCTGTTATATTCGTTACAGAATCCGATACTTGTTCAGCAAGTTTCCTTACTTCATCTGCTACTACAGCAAAACCTTTTCCATGTTCTCCAGCCCTTGCAGCTTCGATTGCAGCATTTAAAGCTAGAAGATTCGTTTGATTAGAAACGTCCTTAATCACGGTTACTAAATTGGATATTTCTTGTGATTGCTTGTCTAGCCCTTGAACTTTATGGACTGAGTCCCGCACTATTTTATCTATTTTGTCCATCTGAGCAATTGAATTCTTCATTAACTCAGATCCATCTTTTGTCATGTTTAAAACTACTTTTGAATTTGTTTCGATACGGTAACCATTTTCATTTGCTTCTTGAACTTTTTCTGCAAAATTATTCATACCAAATGATAAATCACTCGCACTATTGGCTTGGGTTTCAGAACCAGACGCTAATTCCTGCATAGTAATTGCCACTTGTTCTGCTCCCATTTTCACTTCGTTTGCTGATTGAGTCAATTCTTCACTTTGACTACTTACTGTTTCAGAAACTGTATTGATTTGACTTACTATTTCTCGCAAGTTCCGATTCAATTGGTTTGTAGATGTCACTAATTGACCTATTTCATCTTTAGATTTAGATTTTAATTCTTCCTTACTTAAATTACCTAAAGCTAGTTGCTCCATTACATTTGTAACATGCGGAATTTCTCTTAACATACGTTTTAACAGCAAGAATACTAAGATAATAAGGATGAGACAAGCAATACCAAAATATAAACTCATCATCAACGTGAATGTATTAAGACTGCTTAATGCTTCATCTTGTGGTATAGATGTTCCAACTGACCAATTGGTTGTAGGAACTGGTGAATACCCGATATATTCTAAACCCTCATTTACTTGCGTTAGTTCAAGTCCCTTTTCACCATCAACCATTTTCTTACCGACATTTCCTATCTCACCAGAAATTGATTGAAGTTTTTGCTCTAGAATCAACTCACTGTTTGGATGATATAGTATGGTTCCATCGTTGGAAAGTAAAAACGAGTATCCATTTTCACCCATCTTGTAAGATTGCATTAATTGCGGTAATTCATCTAAAAATATGTCTATCGCAACGATACCAACCGTATTTTCACCTTCTTTAATTGGTTTCATAGCACTTAAAATCATTTTCCCAAATACTTCATCCATATATGGCTCCGTAAAATATACGTTATCTTCCGCTATGGCTTGTTCGTACCAAGGTCTGCTTTTTATATCAAAGCTTGGATCCGATACTATATTATTACTTCCAACTAGAAAATTGGATTTATCACTGGCAATCCAAGCCATTGCAACAGCATCATCTATTTTAACAATCTCATCAAGTGATTTTAAAACCCCATCGTAATAAGCATTTGTCGTTGCTTCATCTCTTGATGCAGCTGTATTCAAGTATTTTAGTATCTCCTGGTTTGTTGCAATTTGCCTTACAATCGTTTCTTTAGCCGCAAACATATTATTAACTTGATCAGCAATTGCCTCGCTTTTCGTCGATACATTTTCTTCTACACTTTGAACTAATATGGATTTCGTATAGGAGTTAATTAGAAACCCTGTAATTGAAAATACAATGATGATAGCTATAAAAAGTACAAAAGCTACTTTTGTTGAAATACTATTTCTTATCCAAGAAAACAAGTTTAACTTCGTTTCATTATCTTTTTTACCCATTAATATATTCCTTCCTATCCTTGTAGCTATAACTAGTATCTTTTATAAGGCTTTGAGTAACACTTTCTTCATTATATTTTCGTTAAAAGTTTACGACAAAATCAATATAAACAGCTTGTATAGTCTCCAAAATCATACTTTGTTGTTCCTTCTCTAGTACACATAATAACTTAACCCTGGAATTCATCTTTTAAAATTTTACAGCATCGTTACATTTTCCCCTTCCCCATAAACAAGAGATACTTACATAAATCACCTTGGACTTTGTTATCCTCAGTTGAAAGATGATCAATATCTATAATTACGTTGAAATTAGGCATATCTCATCCATTTCTTCGGATAATCCAAGTTGTTTGAATCGATTCCAATGTTAGTGATGACTCATTCCATACATAAACTTATACTTTGTAGTAAATCTTCCTTATTAATTATAATTGATTTTACAAGTCTTAAGCATCATTAAAACATAGTACTTTAGGATCGTATTTTAATAATTCTTGAAAAGAATACATCGAAAATACCAATTTCCCCTTAATTTAAATAGAAAATTAGTTAAATTTTTATAATTCACAATATGTTTTTTTCATACTCGATTGCAATTCTAGAAAAGGAATAAACACTTAAAGGAACATTAAAAGAAACAAAAAAGGTTTCTCAAAAGTTCGGGAACTTATGAGAAACCTCTATTACTTATGTGTTTTTAAAATATAGCAATCATTTGGTTTCAAATTACTATTTTGATACATATAAAGCGTTTATTTAACAGACTTTTAAGTACCTG
Organism: Psychrobacillus soli; assembly: GCF_006861775.1. Lineage (GTDB taxonomy): Bacteria > Bacillota > Bacilli > Bacillales_A > Planococcaceae > Psychrobacillus > Psychrobacillus soli. The sequence continues at coordinate 66,596 of NZ_VDGG01000001.1, forward strand.
ATTACATCACTGTAAAAAAAGGAGGCTGTCTCCATTTTCATTGGAGACAGCCTCTTCTTATGAATAAGATATGCGATTTCGCATTCACCATCGACATTAACAAGTAACTTTGATAGTTCCTGTATCTACAAACAAATGCCTCTTATGCTTTTGGAGGAGTTCCTTCAGCATTTGATACAATTGCATCGATTTGGATTAAAGCATCTTGAGGTAAAGCTGATACGCCAACTGTTCTACGTGCAGGAACACCGCCTGGGAAGAATGTTTTGTAAGCTTCATCTACAGCATCAATATCCGCGATATTTTTAAGGAAGATATTCACTTTAACAACATCGTCCATAACGTGGTCGATACTTTCTACAATTGCCTTAATGTTTTTCAAGCACTGTTCAGCTTGCTCTTTTACACCACCGGCTACCAATTCACCTGTTTTTGGATCTAAAGGTAATTGAGCTGAAAGGTTATTGTAATGAGAGAACGCTACAGTTTGTGTAGATAGAGAACTCTTTGGTGCATTTTCAGTGTTGTTTGCCCATATAACGATACCATGTCTGTCTTCAATAGCTTGTGGAGGTGTACCATCTCCGTGTGATACTACTGCTTCAATTTGTACCAAAGCATCCATAGGTAAAGCTGAAGCTGCAACTACTGTTCGTGCAGGGACATAAGCTACGGCTCTAGCAATAGCTGAATCCGGGAAAAATGTTGAATAAACTTCATTTACAGCTTCAGTATCCGATAGGTTTTTAAGGAAGATATTAATTTTAACAATATCGTCAAAAGGAACGTCGATACTTTCTAAAATTGCCTTGATATTTTTCAAACACTGTCCAGTCTGCTCTTTTACTCCGCCAGTTACCAATCTACCAGTTTTTGGATCGATAGGCAATTGAGCTGAGAGGTTATTGTAATGAGAGAAAGACACGGTTTGTGTAGATAGTGGACTTATTGGTGCATTTGGCGTGTTATTTGTAAGTTTGATGAGGTCGCCTGCTTGCGGTGCGTTTGGAATTGTACCTTCGCCGTGTGAAACAAGTGCTTCAATTTGTACCAAAGCATCCATAGGTAAAGCTGCAACTGCAACTGTTGTTCTTGAAGGAACATAAGTTGGGAAGAAAGTTTTATAAACTTCGTCTACAGCGTCAACATCTTTAATATCCTTAACGAATACAGTGATTCTAACGATATCACTCATAACATGATCGATGCTGTTTACAATTGCCTCGATATTTTTAAAGCATTGTTCTGCTTGCTCTTTTATACCTCCAGCTATCAATTTACCAGTTTTTGGTTCGATAGGTAATTGTGCTGAAAGATTATTGTAATGAGAGAATGCTACAGTTTGTGAATATAAACCGTTTCCGCTTGGAGCATTTTCCGTATTTTTTGCTGTTACTGCGTTATAGTTGCTCATGATACGATTTCCCTTCTTGATAAAAATTTTCTAACCTAAGTATGCACCGAAAAACACGGTCTTAACCGCCCAGAATGCACTACAAAATTATAGCAGGATTTGTTCATTTCGTCTAACGTTTTGTAAGTAATGAACAAAAAATAATAAAATAAAAAAACTTCCCACAAGTCCATTGAACTTGTGAGAAGCTTCTTTTTTATATGGTAATGGATTATTACATCATGCCGCCTATAAGGTAAAAGTTTGTTAAATCAGCGCATTGGATATTGTTAACTACAACATCTTTAATATTAATTTGCCGTTATTATGAGATTGCATTAACAAAATTTTAACATCTTTTAACCTTAATAAAATGAACTAATTACCAATTAATGATTAAATATACTTTGCTAACGTTTTATAAGGTTGCAGAACGATCGTATCATAGATGCACTTATCCTGATTAATCGATTTGACTTGCCATTCCTTTAATAAGCTTAACTCCAAAGGATAGTTGAACAAGGACTTCAAACCGTTTCCGTAACGTACGATTATTTTACAATCTGGATGGACTTTAGATTTTAATTCCTCTATAATCTCCTGCTTCTCTGGCACAAGCGATGCAATGTATATATGGGTAGCTGTTTTTAGAAATTCAGGGTGTCTCAAGTGACTGTCCGAATAATGAAGGATTCCATGTAAGCCCAGAAACTGCGCTAACTCTTTCCCGTAGTGAACGGCTTCACTGTCAATATCCGTGCAAACTACTTCCGCACTAGTTTCCTTGGCAATAGTAAAAGCCGTTAAAGGATAAGCTCCGGCGCCTATAAACCAAACTTTAGATGTTCCGTCAATTTGAGCATAACTCCTTTCTTCGTTAACAGATGCAGATAAAAGGAAAGATACAGGTCCATATCCAATTCTTCCGTATATACGTAAAGGGCTCTCATTTTTTCGACCATGCATAATGCTACAGAGGATGTTTCTCTTAACCTCTCTGCGCTTTGCTTGACATCTTCACGCTCCCCCCACTGTTTCCAAAGTTGCTCATTTTCCTCACAAACTATAAATTCACAAAGGCTATCCAGTTTTGCACCTAATAGTTCTAATCCTTCCGGAGCATTATTGGCCGTTGTCATCAACTGCTTAAGCTCATTCTCAAACGAGTTCAATAAATCCAGCAATTCCACATAGCTTACGATGGACAATCCTTTCATCTCCTCCAATTCATTTCAACACCCAGCTTAGGAGTATATGATAACGAATTGGCCATTTATGTCTACGTTTTGTGTGCTTTTCCAACATGAAATTTTGAAGTTAAAATTGCATAGACAGACGTTATTTTCACTCCCTCAGTCCTGCAATTCTTGTCATTGATAGCGTAGGGTTGGAGATATATTTTAGGGGAAAAAGGTAGGCGAAACTGTATTTGACCACTGATACATTTTTCCAAAAGTTGATATCATTACTTTTCTTCATAAAATAGTAATCATGAAAAAAGATTAATTTTGAATTAGCTTATTATACAAAAAAGATCCTCCAGATTAATCCAAAGGAACCTTTTTCTGTTATGCGAAATGACAAGCGACAAAATGATTCGCTTCCACTTCTCTAAATTCAGGTACTTCTATGCGACACATATCAGTAGCAATCGGACAACGTGTATGGAATTTACAACCTTTCGGAGGATCCGCTGGATTTGGTATATCCCCTTTGATAATAATTCGCTCGCGTTTTAACGTCGGATCTGGAACTGGGACAGCAGAAAGTAATGCCTTTGTATAAGGATGAAGTGGGTTACCGTACAGTTGATCACGACTGCCTAATTCCATCATTGTCCCAAGGTAAAGAACACCAATTTTGGAACAAAGATGCTCCACTACACTTAAATCATGGGAAATAAATAAAAATGTAATATCTCGTTCTTTTTGCAAATCGCTAAATAGATTAATAATTTGGGCTTGGATCGAAACGTCCAATGCTGATACAGGCTCGTCTGCAACAATAAAGTCTGGATTTAAGATAATCGCCCGTGCAATTCCAATTCGCTGTCTTTGCCCTCCGCTAAATTCGTGAGGGTAGCGATCAATCTGATAAGGAGCTAGACCACAGATGTCTAAAACTTCTAATACTCTTTCTCTTATTTCACTTTTATCTACTAAACCGTGGTCGATCAAAGCTTCTCCAATTGCATCCCCAATTCTAATTCTAGGGTTTAATGAGCTATATGGATCTTGAAATATGAATTGCAATTTTGGTCGTAAGTTTCTCATATCTTTCTTTGAAAGCTTATGTATATTTTGTCCTTTATATAAAACTTCTCCATCTGTAATAGAAGAAAGGCGTAAAATACTTTTTCCAATTGTACTTTTTCCACTTCCTGATTCTCCAACTAAGCCAAAAGTTTCTCCCTTTTCAATCGTAAAACTTACTCCATCAACAGCTTTCACAACTTCCGGATTACGTCTGAATAGATTACTAGAATCACCATAATATTTTTTTAGATTCTTCACTTCTAGTAAAGGCAAAGCTTTACTCATACACTCACCTCTTCCTCATACAGCCAGCAGGCAACATCATGACTATCTCGTATTTGCTTCATTGGTGGTTGTTTAGTTGTACAAATGCTCATACAATGTTCACAGCGCTCACTAAAATAACAAGATGGCTGCAAATCTATTAAGTTTGGTACTTGGCCAGGGATTGTATAGAGTTTCTCTCTTCTTTGATTGATCACTGGCTTAGCTGCGAGCAGCCCTTTCGTATATGGATGCTTCGGATTTTTAAATAATTCCACAACCGGACCTTGTTCAATTATTTTGCCAGCATACATCACAATCACATAGTCAGCAACCTCCGCGACAACACCGAGATCATGCGTGATGAGCAGCATTGACATGTTTCTTTCTTCTTTTAAATTCCTTAGTAGATCAAGAATTTGCGCTTGAATTGTAACATCTAATGCAGTCGTAGGCTCATCCGCAATTAATAACCGTGGATTACAAGAAATCGCAATCGCAATCATAATTCGTTGTAGCATTCCACCACTTAGCTGATGTGGATAGGAAGAAAAGATCTCTTCACCGCGACCAATTCCAACGAGATTGATTAGTTCTAATCCTCTTTGCTTCGCTTCTTTCTTGGATAATAATTCATGCTCTATAATCGATTCCGTAATCTGTTCACCAATTGTTAAAACGGGATTGAGCGATGACATCGGTTCTTGGAAAATCATCGCGAAATCTTTTCCACGTAATCGGCGCAAATCACCTTTTTTCATTTTTAATAAATCTTGCCCTTCGAATAATACTTCACCATTACTTACTTGTCCTGAAGAAGGATCAATTAATCCCATAACAGACATAGCTGTAGCGCTTTTTCCACATCCTGATTCTCCGACAAGACAAACCGTTTGGCCTTCCCTAATTTCTAAGCTGACATTATTCACCGCGTTCACTTTTCCACCATCTGAATAAAACTGAGTGAGTAATTGATTTATTTGCAGTATAGGCTCCTTTGCCATGACGGTTACCTCCTCTTCATATTTGGATCTATCGCATCACGCAATCCATCACCAAGTAAATTGATACTAATAACAGTAAGGAAAATAGCAATTCCCGGCGGTATCCATAGCCATGGTCGTTTTTGAAAATCGATTAGTGAGTTAGCTGCATTTATCATATTTCCCCACGAAGCAGTTGGAGGGACAACACCTAACCCAAAATAACTTAGGACAGATTCACTCAAAATTGCACCGCCTATACTCAAAGTTCCAGAAACTATTAATAATGGGACAATATTTGGCAATAAATGATTTAATAGTTTTCTATGATCCCGTAATCCTAAAGCATCTGTAGCCTGGATAAACTGTCTTTCTCGCAAACTAAGAACTTGACTACGTACAAGTCTAGCAAGTCCTGGCCAGCCGACCAAACTTAGCATTAACATAACAATGTAAAGGCGCTGTTCTGTCGGAACTTTCCACTCTGACATGACTGCTGCCATTATAAAAAGCAAAGGCAGGCTAGGTAATGTCATTAATATATCAGCGATCCTCATGACGATTTGATCGATAATCCCTTTATAATAGCCTGCTAAAATCCCTAACAATGCTCCAAATGTAACAGATAGTACCATTGCACCAACACCGACTGTTAACGATATTCTGCCGGCAAACATGAGCCTCGTTAATACATCACGTCCCAATTTATCAGTTCCTAACCAGTGTTCGCTACTCGGAGGTAGATTAATTTGCGTTGGATTAACTCCTTCTGTTGCATAGGGAGAAAAGAAAGGGCCAATAAGTGAAAACAGAAAAATAAATAGGAGAAAACCTAGTCCAACAAGCGCTATTTTCTTCTTTAAAAAGCGCTGCAATACTTGTCCCCATAAAGAAGACTTTTTCCTCTTCTCAGCTTTACTCTTACTAGCAATCGTAATTGGAGGATTCTCCACCTTTTTCAACTCCTTACTATATGTAGTGCATACATCTATGTCTTTCATGGTTACTTTCTTATTTCAATCGAACTCTTGGATCAGCTACACCATATAATAAGTCAGCTAATAAGTTACTAATGACTGTCAATAACGCAATAAACATGGTGAAGCCCATTAAGAGTGGATAATCGCGCACAGTGAATGCTTGCATATAGATCGCACCAATTCCTGGCCAATTAAAGATTTGTTCCGTAATTATCGCACCACTGAACAAAGCTGGTAATTCAAAGGCAAAAAGAGTAATCGCTGGAAGAAGTGCATTTCTAAGCGCATGCTTATAAATAACAACTCTTTCCTTCAATCCTTTTGCTCTTGCTGTTCGTACGAAATCTTGTTTAATAACTTCTAACATATTTGTTCTAAAATAACGTGTTAACCCACCAATCCCAAGCATTGTTAGCACAAGGACAGGCAAAATCATATGTTCTGCAACATCTTTCACATAGTCCCATCCAGTCAAATTACTCCCAGTCGTAATCATTCCTCCAGCTGGGAACCAACCGAGATCAACAGCAAGAAACTTAATCAATATCAACCCGAGGAAAAAGGATGGGGTCGCCATCGCTGCAAAAACAATAATCGTAATAAATGAATCAAAAAAAGAATATTGTTTAGTTGCAGAAACAACACCAATAATTACAGCAATTAACCATGTGAGTATAAGTGAGGCTAACGCAACAAAAAAGGAACTCCAAATATAATTTCCAAGAACCTCCGTAACAGGTCTTTGAAATTGTAAAGAATAGCCCAGATCTCCTTGAAGGAGATTTCCAATCCAAATAAAATATCTTTCTATATCAGGTTGATCAAAGCCATAAAGAGCATATAACTCTGCTTTCCGTTCTGTCGTCAAATTGGGATCTGAGTCGACGAAATTCCCAGGAACTAAAGAATATAAGAAGAAAATGAGCATAGATGCTCCAATCAGCGTTGGAATTAAGTATAAAAGTCGTTTTAACACGTAGTTTCTCAAGCTTCCATCCCTCCAAACATATGTAACTGTTTGCACTAATACTTCTAGCAATCAATTAAGGCGTATCCAAGACCATGACATCTGGATACGCCTTACGCACGCTTTTTATTTACTCATGATGTCTGTTATTCTATGAATCTTACTTATTTACATCTACTATTTTTAAATCTTTCAAGCTTGATGCAATCCCACGATAACCATTCGGTTCAAATCCATCCACGCGTGCATTTGTTCCACTTAATACTTTTTTATAGTCCATTAAAATCACTGGTGGATTCTCATCTAGTGCCTTATACAAATTGTGGAATGCATTTGTGCGTTCTTCAAGATCATTCGTCGCAATTGTCGCCTCGATTAAAGCGTCAATTTCTTCATTTCCAAAACCTTTTATAATGGAAGATGCACTTTTCGAATGGAAATTCTCGATACCATTATATGGATCAGTCAACATCGTCGTAGAGAAGGAAGCAAGATCATGATCGCCATTTCCTACACGTGAAAGTAATGCATTAAAGTCCATTTGTTCAACTTGAAGATCAATCCCAATCGCTTTATAATTTTCTTTCGCAATTGGAATTAATGTATCTCCAAGTCCACCTGCAGATGTGAAATAATAAACAGTCAGTTTCTTACCATCTTTTTCACGGATGCCATCTGCTCCTTCAACCCAGCCTGCTTCTTCTAATAATTGTTTAGCTTTTTCTGGATCATATTTTGTACTACCAATTTCATCTGTATAAGCCCATGATGTCGGTGATACTGGGATATTCGCTACTTCTGCATATCCTTGATAATGAGTACTAATAATTGTTTGTCGGTCTAACCCAAGTACGAATGCTTGTCGTACTTTCGGATCTTTAAATACTTCTTTTTCATGATTGAATGTCATATATCCATATGCAGAAGATGTGTATACATTAATATCAGCAAATCCTAGTGTTTGTAAAAATTCAAAGTTATCTTGGTTTGCACTTAGTGCACTATAGTCTAGCTCACCTGTTTGGAAAAATTGTAGGGAATCGCCTTCTGTTGTTTTATAAATAAATTGCGCAACTTCTGGTTTACCATCATAGTAATACTCATTTGCTTCAAAACGAATTTCTTGACCTGGTAAATACTCCACAAAACGGAATGGTCCAGCACCAACTGGTTTTTGATGTAAAGCATTTAAATAATCCAATTGACCTTTTTGATAATCTTTACCATAGTAGTCTTTTTTCAAGACTTGCCCACCAATTAAACGAAGAGAACGTGCATTTACTACTTCGGTTGTCACTTCAATTGTTTTCTCGTTAATGACATTGATACCAGAAATAGTGTCTGCATCGCCATTTTTATAATCTAATCCACCTACAATTTTTGCTTCTGTAATATCAGTCCCGCCACCATAGCTTGGATCATGTAGTAATGTTAGAGTAAACGCTACATCCGCAGCAGTAAGTGGTGTACCATCATCGAAAAGCAAATCATCTTGTAAATTGTAAGTATAAGTTAATCCATCCTCCGAAATATCCCAAGACTTTGCAAGACCCGGAACAGCTTCACCAGCTTCATTGATCTCAACTAAGGGTGGGAACATAACAGCTTGGACGTTTCCATCATAACCACTTGTATTAAAATAAGGAGTAAATACTCCACCTGGTTCTTGTAATCCAACAACAACTGTATCTCCTCGATTGATTGCAAGCGCTGGAGATGCAGCAGGTTCTGTTGCTTCATGTCTTGCATCTTCTACAACAATGGATGTTTCAGTTTCTGTTTGAGTTTCTGTATTTGTTGCTTGTTCTGATTCATTGCCAGTACCTGAATCTTCATCACTACAAGCGGCAATCAGAAAACTTACTAATAAAATCGTTATGTAAATCGTCATGCTTTTAAGTTTCATCGTTTCCATCTCCTTTTCATATATGTATGGTTCTAATTATTCCGATAGTTGAATTTACTAATAGCTCCCTTCTATTTACCGAATTCAGTTTAGATCCATTTTTTTATTTAAAATGCTAAGCATCTTAATACAATTATTCATATTTATTAACTCAGTTTAATAAGTTTTACGTATTAAAATAAATAGTGTGATACGATTTTTACAAATGCTTTTTCAATAGTTAATAAGGCTCTTTCATCAATATCGAATTTAGGATGATGATGTGGAAAATGAGTATTCTCATTTTCATTTTGAGAACCTACTGAAAAGAAAGTTCCTGGCCTTTCTAATAAATAATAGGCGAAATCTTCTGCACCCATTGATGGCTCTAGTTCGATTACAGCATCTTCCGAAAATACGTCCGAGAAAAGATTCCGAACGACTTCGGTTTCTTGCGGGTGATTATATAGAGCGGGATAGCCATGAAGGTAATCAATTTTGAACCCGGCATGAAATGCATCTGTAATTCCTTGGACAATAGAATAAATTTCTTCCTTTACGAGTTTCCGAACATCTTCATCAAAAGTCCGAACCGTACCTTCAAGTCTTGCAGTATTCGCAATGACATTAAACGCATTTCCCGCTTGAAAAACACCAATTGTCACTACAGCAGATTGCAATGGATTAACCCTACGACTCACAATTTTTTGCAATGAGTTTACTACTTCACTACCAATAACGATTGAATCAATCGTATTATGTGGTCTTGCCCCGTGCCCACCGTGTCCTTCTATCAGAATTTCAAATTTATCAACAGCAGCTTGCTTATATCCTGCACCAACGGCAACTTTTCCTAATGGAATTCCCGATGCAAGATGTGCACCAAACACATAATCGACTCCATCAAGCACATGATCCTCAATCATAAATTTAGCTCCACCTGGTGGCAATTCTTCAGCTGGTTGGAAAATAAAGATGATTCTACCTTTTATTTTTTGGCGAAATTTACTTAAAGCCTTCGCCGTGCCTAATAAAGCAGCCGTATGACCGTCATGTCCACAAGCATGCATCACACCAGGGTTTAGTGATTTGTATGGAACATCCTTTTCATCATTAATTGGTAGACCATCAAAATCCGCTCTTAATGCAATTGTCTTTCCAGGCTGTTCACCTGTTAATATCCCAATAAGACCATTTCGTCCACCAACATTCGTTTTGACTTCAAGTCCAAAGCTTACTAATTTTTCTTCAATAAATTTTGCAGTCCGTTCTTCTTGAAAAGAAAGCTCGGGATGTTGATGCATATATCGTCTCCATGTAACAACGTCATCAAACTGATCATCCAATTCCGTGAAAATCGGTTGGAGTTCATCCATCTTATCTTTAAGTTGCATCTCGTTTATTCCCTCCATTAATCCCTACTAATTTTATATGTTTAATGTCATTAGTCCATTATAGTGGATATATTTACAATCTTCAACAAAAACATTTTTACAAACAGTACTTTTCTGCCATAAAGGCTTTGTGATATATGACACGCTATGATAGCTGTAAACGTTGCTTCTTCTGTTCCCTGAATCATCGTTTCTTCTACGTGATTATTATTGTCTTTACCAATTACCTTCACAATGAATTTTGGTTTTCCTATATGAATTTTAGAAAATAAATAGGTTAATAATTGAATTGGTATCCAATGTATAAGCTCCGTTTTCTTCAAGATATGTAAACCTTTCGTTGCTAAAGGCGAATCGTGCAATCTGCTCTCAAGTTACACCATCCGATTCCAAAGTTATTTTGCATGCTTTTAACCATTTATTTATGTCGATTAAAGTAAGTCTCTTACTCACTTCTTCCACTCAAATTGCATTACTCATTGAACGTATTAGTCCTCATGAAATGAATAGACTTTTTTAGAGCTTTTTGATTTAACCAAAAGAGAACATGAATTAGTAGAAGAATTATTAAAAGGGAAATCAACCAAAGTTATAGCAGATAGACTACATATATCTAGCTATACGGTTCAAAAATCATTTAAAATCTATTTTTGTTAAAACTGGTGTAAACAGTCGACGAGAACTTATAGGAAAAATAAATGCATTTTATAATGAATAGTAAGACATAAAATCATTTCCTGTTTAGCATTTTTGAGAAAACGAAAAACCCCCTCAATATTCAAATTGAGGGGATTAAAATTCTAAATCGTGGTCAAAAGGTTAGTCACATGCCTTAACTTGTTACATCAGGCATTTGACGGCTGACTTACATCATGCTGCCCGAAAGGTGAGAGTGTGTTATATCTTTAACGATGTTTGCAAAAAAGTGCGGTATATCAACATTTGTAAAAATAAATCATCTGAATGTCCTCTCTCACAGGCTCCTTCCACTATCGACTTCTTTTTGTAAAAAGTTTTCTCTTTATGTTTAAGTAGTTTTTCATTTCAAAAATCAAATAAAATAGATTCGCCCGTACTTCAAATTCTTCTCTTGTCTTCGGCAACTCCATCTTGCGAATCAAGGCATTTAATTCCTCTAACTCATTTAATGAAATGTCCGTTGTATCTCCCGAATGAACGTTCCGGCTTAAATTCTCCAAGAACTCTGCAAACATTTCTTTCTGTTTGACGTCTGGGCTAGATGAAGAGAAAATAGCAACGATTTTCATCATATGTTTTAGGAGTTCCAGTTGATCCTCTCGCATTTCCAGATAATAATAATGTTTATTTTGTTTTCGCAACAGATGGTTTTCTACATCTTGGATGGCAATGCTTTTGGATTGATTAATCAAATCTTCTACCTCAAGTATTTCTTTCCCATCCCAGCTTCGCATACTATCCCTTAAATGGGCAGAGAATTCAAAGAGAATAATTTCAAACTTTTGTTCAATCTCCTTCTTAAAGATTTCAATATCTCGCTTGAAATTTGGCATGAAACTATTGACGAGAAGAGCAATTCCCATACCGATGAAAATAATATAGAGCTCGTTCAGAAACATAGACCAGTTAGCATCCTTTACCGTATAAACATGTAATACGACAACCATACTTGTGACAAAACCACCCTGGATGTGAGCTCTTACGAGGATTGGAACAAATAATAAAATAAATAAGGAAAAGACAATGGGATAATAACCTAACACTTCAAACAACAAAGCACCAAGAATCAAAGATAAAAGAGAGGCAAAGAATTTATCCTTAATTGTAATTAATGTCTTTTTCTTCGTTTTCTCGATACACATAATAACAATAATTGCTGCAAATGTTGCAAATTCCAAATCCAATAAACTCGCAATCCAAGTTGCCAACCCTGCTCCTATAGCAGTCTTTATCGTCCGATAGCCCATACCAATCATGGAAGCACCACCTTATTATTTTCTATATAAATCCTTGCAGGTTACCAGTTTTACAAACATTCGCGTTAATGCACATATATGTACAATCATACAAACCATAACCGGTTGGCATCAGCTTCGATGAATATCAATACATTTGTAGTGTAATCTAAGAATAGTTTAACACGTAGATAATGAATTGTGATATAACCGCACCTTCTGTCGTCTCGATGTAGATGTCTTTATCGAGAATGTTCGAGCGTAGGAATTTCCAAAGTTACAAAGTTCAAATGGATACAAATGTAAGTTTTTAGGTTAGGTAGGAATATATTATATACGTGGGTTATTTGTAAGGTATTGGCTTCTTGATAAATCAGGAAAAGCGATGCAAGACGAACTCGAATTAGGCAAAAAAACTAGTATTAGATAGTTCATTTTTTCCCAGTCCCTTTAACGATGAATGGAATGTCCCACATAATAGAGATACTGCGACGTAGTGAGCTGAATGAAGTATCCGCCGGGATTTTAGGACACAGTATCCCTATATCGCGTTCGATACAAAAAATGGCATACCTTATACTACTTGAAAAAAATCATCCACATGTCTAGATTTTTTATAATTTCCTAAAGCACAAGAAAGAGCCATTAATATTGATCTGCTTCTTCAATGATCTCCATGCGACCATCCGAAAACTCTTTTACTACCCGATCCATTTCATCTTTATATAAATCCACAAAACCACTGTTTTATAGATAAATTAAATAGCCTGCTCAGAATAGCGTTTGAGCAGGCTTTGTTCGTTGTAATATGTCTATTTAGTCGTCTATCGGGCAAATTATATAAATGGCACTCGACTATATATTGGATTTATTGGTAGTTCTTCTTGGTGATGAGTTATTTATTATCATAACGTACTAAGCCGTAGTTTATAAAAATACTGCACAATTGGATGCTTTAACTTTATCTTCTCGGCCATGTTTAAAATTCGTTTTTTTCCAACCCGTCTGTCCACCAAAGCTAGAATATTCAATAGGATATCATTGCTCTCCATGCTTTCCTCTATAGAAGTAGATAAAAACTTATTAGCTACAACGATAAAATTTGATTTACTTAATGATGACTGAGCTGACAAAAGCTCCTTTGCATATTCTGATAATTTTCTACTCCTTGCAATTACTTGTAGACGATTCTCCGGAACTATCCCCTTGGTTTCTTTTCTTACCGCTTCAATTTCCTCATTGTTGATAGGAATTTGGATATCTGAATCATTCTTAATTTCCAGCTCCGTCTGATACCATCTGATTAAGGTAGTTATATCACTCATATTGAGTACATTCTTTTTATCTACCATAATATAACAAATCCCTGCTTTATCAGGTAAATAACGGTAGCTGGTTGCACGGTATTCAACCCTTCCATATAATGCAGGACAGAGAAAACTCTCCAGATTTTGCTTCAATTTGCTCCAGACCATATAATTCTCCTTAATTTTTATTTTATAAATATTTATTGAGGCAGTCGTTCTATTATCCATAATACAATAACCAACACATCGATCATACTTAATACTAGGTTTAAGTGTGACTTGAATTTCTGATGTATCGATAATAGTGAGCGAATACAGTTTTCAGACTGATTAGACAATAACTATAAGTAACTCGAACATTCTGCTTAAGACAACAATATTATTCAAAAAGATATTTCAAGCATATCGCATCAATAATAATCATCCTACCACAAATAAGAGGTGACCCATCAGGTTCACCTCCTTTGTGTAGCACTCGAACAAATCATGGATAACTCGTCCATTCAGATGTTCAAATCACCAAGAATGTCTATCTCCCCGTTACAAAAGAAATGAAAAAAGAAGCTTCCCAAAAGTTTTCACAACTCATGAGAAGCCTCAGGTTTAATCCTCTGGATTAGTATTTCACTTTCATCTTACATACAACCCCATACATATCAAGGGTTGAAGCGGCTTATTACATCATGCCGCCCATTCCGCTGCCTGCTGGTTCTGGAATGTCTGCTACTACTGCTTCTGTCGTTAAGAACAATGCAGCTACAGATGCAGCGTTTTGAAGTGCTGAACGAGTTACAAAGCCGTTCTTTCAAAATTTAGTATTTGTTGCATTTTGTGAAGTAGTATCTGTAAATAGGTGAAATTCTGCTTCCGCTATTTTAATCGTTCGATTAGCGATATCAGTACGTACATCTTTATATTATGAAAGCGTATGATAAATGTACTGAGCAGCGCCTCCTGTACGTAAAAAGAGAATACTTTCCTCTAATAGGTTTTTGTCTGTTCATGTCTTTTAATACCCCTTCAAGCCATACTTCCCCATCAAAGTTGTATCTCTCGTATTTATTGTCAATTAGTTGTACAACATTCACCACATTCTTTTTTCAGCTATTGAATCCAACTGGTAAAAAAGCAATCACTTTATTTTTATAAGGAACTGTCATCATGAACCCTTTAATAGCTGTCTCTAGATCTTCAGACTCTACTTGAAAAGTTTGAAAGTAAGCAGCTACTTCATTTCATTCATAGACTTCATTTTGATGTAATAGAGATAGAGAGTATACAATCGGATTTCCTATTATCCCAATAATTCGCTCATTTAAATCCCTCTATATCAAATTAATATTGTTCTTGATTCCAAACGACTAATTTCATTTCTGTCATTTCTTCAATTGTGTATTTCAACCCTTCACGCGCATTACCACTTTCTTTGACACCTCCATATGGCATTTGATCTACTCGGTAAGTCGGAATATCATTAATCATTACACCGCCTACTTCAAGCCGCTTAGAAGCATTCATTGCCGTGTGAATATCCTTTGTGAAAATCCCCGCTTGTAATCCATATTTTGAATCATTGATGTAGTCAATACCTTCCTCTACATTTTTAATAGAGTTAATCGTGACAATCGGCGCAAACACTTCTTGACAGGATACTTTTAAATGAGGTTCTGCACCAACGATGACAGTTGGTAACAAGATATTATTTTCAATCACACCACCAGAAATGATTTGGGCGCCCTCTTTAGCCGCTTCATCAATCCAAGCTTTTGCTCTATCCTGTTCTTTTCTAGAAATGAGTGACGATACATCTGTATTTTCATCCAACGGATCTCCCAATACTAGTTTCTCCGTTTCCTCTTTGAATTTTGCTGTAAATGCTTCAAATAAATTTTCATGAATATAAATTCTTTGAAGAGAGATACAGACTTGTCCTTGATTAGAAAATGCACCTGTAACACATTTCGGGACGATTTTATCTATATGTACCTTATCATCTATGATAAGACCTGCATTAGAGCCTAGTTCTAATGCCACTTTCTTCAAACCCGCTTTATTTCTAATTCCTATCCCTACTTCTGGACTTCCAGTGAAAGTAACCATGCTCACCTTATCACTTGTTACAAGCCGATCGCCGACTTTGCGTCCACTTCCAGTTACTAAGTTAAAGGTACCTTTCGGTAATCCCGCTGCCTCTAATAACTCAGCAAGAAAATAAGCTGACAAAGGAGTTTGAGATGCCGGCTTTAATACAATTGTATTCCCTGCTGCAATGGCAGGTCCTACTTTATGAGCAACTAGGTTCATTGGAAAATTAAAAGGGGTAATCGCAGCTACAACGCCGATAGGCTCCCTTAATGTATAACCTAGCCTATCCGCCCCGTTTTTCGCAGCATCTAAAGGAATCATTTCACCATGAATGCGCTTTGCTTCTTCTGCAGCGAACTTGTATGTTTCAATCGTTCTGTCCACTTCTCCTAAAGAGAACTTTAACGGCTTTGAAGATTCCATTGCAATAATTTGAGCGGCCTTTACTCTGTTTTCTTTTAGTAAATCAACTAATTTCTCCAGTATTTCAGCTTTTTCATAAGCTGTTAACTTTGCCATTACTTCTCGATTATTATAAGCAGCATCAATAGCAGCATCCACTTGTTTTTCAGATGCTAGAGGGATTTCTGCGATTTTCTCTTCTGTGTAAGGGGAAAATAAATCTGCATACTGTTCGGATTCAATCCATTCACCGTTAATAAATAATTTTTTCTTCATTCAACTTCGCCTCCTACTAGAATTTACTTACCTTCCTAATACACCGCCATCTACGGGAATTAATGTACCCGTCACATAATCGGAAGCATTTGCGGCTAAAAATAATGCAACGCCTGCAACATCTTCGGGTGTCCCCCATCTTTTAGCAGGAATTCTAGCTTCCATTTGCGGTCCTCTCACAGGATCATTCATAAGATCCGTATTCATCGTCGTTAACATATAACCTGGCGCAATGGCATTCACTTGGATACCATACTCTGCCCACTCATTCGATAAAGACTTTGTCAATTGCAAGACGGCCCCCTTGCTCGTAGAATACGCAACCGCATTAAAACCGCCTAATACAGAAAGAATGGAGCCCATATTAATGATTTTCCCTGATCCCTGCTTTTTCATTTCTGTTGCTGCCAGTCTGGATAATTCAAAAACGGAAGTGACATTCAGACCCAGAATTCTATGCCAACTTTCGAGCGACACTTCAAAAGCTGGTTTTCTTTCAATTAATCCAGCACTATTAATTAAAATATCAACTGTTCCACCTAGTTTCTCCAAAGCCTCATTAAAAGACTGTCTTAAACTGTCTATATCTAATAAATTTCCTTTAACAGCATGAATTTTTGCATCATTGGCTTTTAATTTGTCGGAGATTGTAGTTATCTCATCTGAAATATCGATTACTGCAATCTCAACGCCCCCGTTATGAAAAGCCTCTACCATTGAAAATCCTAATCCTTGAGCACCACCGGTTATAATGGCTTTTTTACCACTCAAATTGAACATGGGGTCACCTTCCTTGTTTTGATTAAGAATGAATTCCTTTACCAATTAACGCATTTGCCGACTCCATTAATACTTCTGAGAGAGAAGGATGAGGCTGAACCATTTGTGCAAGCTCGTCAACAGTTCCTTCCAGATACATATAAGCCGAGGATTGACCAATTATCTCCGTGACATGAGCGCCTACCATCACAACGCCCACTATCTCACCATACTTCTCATCGATCATCACTTTGGAAAATCCTTCTGTTTCACCCATTGTCAATGCTTTTCCATTACCTGAAAAAGAATATTTATTTACCTTATACATAATTCCTTTTTCTTTCAGTTCTGCTTCACTCATTCCCACGCTAGCAACTTGCGGATTTGTATAAATACAGCGAGGCATCACTTTGTAATTCATCTTTTCTTTTTCTTCATCTAAATTCTCGACAGCTGTTAACCCCTCGGCGCTGGCTACATGCGCTAATTGTAGTCCCCCGATCACGTCACCTACAGCAAAATAATCTTTTTCACTCGTTTCAAGATAATCATTTACTGCGAGATATCTGCCATTCATTTTAAGACCCAGTTCAGAAACGGCAGAGAGATTAGGTTTACGACCGACTGCTAGTAGTATTTGATCCGCTTTCAGGTCCTCTGTTTTTCCTTCTTGCGAAACAATACGTACCATCTTTTCATGATTACTTTCTTGAATGGATGCTACTTGATAGTTCGTTAACACCTTAATTCCTTTTTTCTTTAAGCTTTTGAGCAATATTTTTGAAGCGTCTTCATCTTCTGTTGGTATAATTCTATTGCCAAGTTCAACAATTGTGACCGCTGTTTTTAAACTGGCAAAGATGTTAGCAAACTCTACCCCGATAATACCACCGCCTACAATCACAATCGATTGAGGTATTTCCGTGATGTCAAAAATCGTATCGGTTGTGTGATAATTCGCAGTCTCAAGGCCGCTAATCGGCGGCACAACAGGCTGGCTACCTGTCGCAATGATGATTTTCTTACCAGTAAGTTGTTTTGACTCATTTCCGAATTGAACAGTTACTTTTTTAGCGGCATGAATGGTGCCATATCCATTGTAGACGTCAATTTTCCCATTTCTTAATAAGTGGTCAATACCGCTTCGTAAAGTAGCAATCACTTGATCTTTACGCGCAAACATCTCTTCCAATGATAAAGTTAGATTATCTGTTTTAATTCCCCAGTTTTGCGCTTTTTCAATGGTTTCTATAATTTCTGCATGCTTTAATAATGTTTTAGAGGGAATACACCCCCTATTCAGACATGTCCCACCTAAATGATTTGCTTCCACAAGCGCTGTCCGCTTACCATTTTTGGCAGCTCTAAGCGCGGCAACGTATCCACCTGGACCGCCGCCGACAATTATCACATCATACAACGTCATGCTGTCACCGCCTTATATCATTAATTTGAATGGATTTTCTAGTACATCTTTTAAGTCTGTTAAGAACGCAGCAGCCGGTGCGCCGTCAATAATTCGGTGATCGAAAGATAAACTTAAATTCATCATGGATCGAATCGCTAATTCGTCATTTACAACGACCGTTTTTTTCTGAATACGTCCTATGCCTAAGATAGCAGCATTTGGACTATTAATAATCGGTGTAAACCCATCAATGGCGTACATTCCTAAATTACTAATTGTAAATGTGCTCCCCTGCATATCATCAGGGGAAAGTTTTCCATCGCGGGCCTGCTTTCCAATACCCTTAGCTTCACTTGTAATAGCCGCCAGACCTTTTTGATCTACATTTCTAAGTACCGGAACGACTAAGCCATCCGGTACCGCCACAGCCATACCTATATTTACATGCGAATGATAGACAATCTCTTGTCCCTCTAATGAAATATTTATATTGGGGTTTTGTTTTAAAGCAAATGCCGTTGCCTTAATCAAAATTTCATTAAAAGAAATTCTTAAACCTTCCACTTTTTCAATAATCGGCAGCAAATCCTGACGAAGAGCTACGCAATTCGTCATATCTATTTCTGATAAAAGTGTTACATGCGGAGCTGTATAAGCACTTGCCGAAATTCTATCCGCAATCACTTTACGCATACCTTTAAACGGCATCCGCTTGTCTGCTAAAACCATCACCTTTTCATTCGTAACAGGTGTGGAAACAAGATCCTCTTTACGAATTTTCCCATGTGAACCTGTTCCCTCGATCTGTTTGTAATCGATGCCTTGATCATCTGCGATTTTCTTTGCCAATGGAGTAATTCGCTTTGTATCCTGTTGTTGCAAATAATTTTCAACGTCAATTTTTTGAATTCGCCCCAATGGACCAGAGCCAGCAATATCATATAGATTAAGTTGGCTTTCTTCGGCCAGTTTTCTTGCAGCCGGCGTTCTTCTAATTTTATCGCATGCCCATACAGATACTTCGTTTATTGCTGTTGTTTCATTCACCGTTTGTTCTAGTTTTTCTCCAAATGCTTTAGTAGATTTTGACAAATCGTCCCCCAATCCTTCAGCACTTTCACCTTCATCACCGAGATAAGCAACGACCTCATGCACTTTTACCGCTGTTCCCGCATCATACAATGTTTTCAACAAAACGCCTGTTGTCTCCGCCTCAATTTCCATGACAATTTTATCCGTTTGGATTTCTGCGATAGGATCCCCATCTTCTACCAGTTCACCAACCTGGACTAACCAGGAGACAATCGTCCCTTCTTCCATTGTTGCTCCCAATTTAGGCATAACGACTTCTGATGCCATACGAACACCTCCTACTTATTCATTAGTTTTTTACATTCTTGTACGATGTCATCTACTTGTGGAACTGCCGCTTTTTCTAATACCGGATTGTATGGAATTGGGGTAGCTAGCCCACCTAAACGTCTAATTGGTGCATCCAAGTAATCAAAGACATCACTTTCTGCAATCATACTTACGATTTCCGCACCATATCCGCTTCTTTTTACTGCTTCATAGACAACAAGGACTCGGCTTGTTTTCTTAACCGATTCCAAAATTGTCGCTGTATCCAGAGGTACTAACGTACGCGGATCAATGACTTCCACACTAATTCCTTCTTTTTCAAGTTCCACCGCTGCTTCAAGTGCTTTATTTACCATAATCGCTGTCGCTACAATTGTAATATCTGAGCCTTCTTTTTTTATATCTGCTTGACCCAACGGAATCTCGTAGTCTTCTTCCGGCACTTCCCCTTTAGTATTATAAAGAAGCTTATGCTCGTAAAATAACACCGGATTATTGTCTTTAATCGCAGCTTTCATTAACCCTTTCGCATCATAAGCATTTGATGGCTGTACAACTTTCAAGCCTGGCACATGTGTCATCCACGCTTCTAAACTTTGGGAGTGCTGTGCAGCAAACCCTGCACCTGAACCCCCTGGAAGTCTTATGACGATAGGAACTTGCGCCTTACCACCGTACATATAACGTGTTTTAGCCGCCTGATTCACAATATTATCCATCGCAATCATAATAAAGTCTGAAAACTGAATCTCCAAAATAGGTCGCATGCCCGTCATCGCCGCACCAACTGCACATCCACTAATAGCAGCTTCAGAAATAGGGGTATTTCGTACCCGTTCCGGACCAAATTCTTCAATCATGCCATTTGTTAAACCGAAAGCGCCCCCATAAATACCGATATCTTCACCCATAATGAAAACGTTGTCATCCTTGCGCATCTCCTGACTCATCGCTTCTCTAATTGCTTCTAAATACGTAACTTCTCTCATGCTCCTCATCACCTTTCAATTATGCAAAAATATCGTTCATTAAAGTATCTAGACTTGGTTCCTTACTGTTCTCTGCGAATTTTACTGCCTCATCCATTTCTGCTTGAACTTTTTTATCTAACGCTTCGTATTCTTCTTCCATTAGGATGTTTTCTGCAACGAGTTGCTCTTTGAATGATGCAATTGGATCTCTCATTTGTCTCCACTCTTTTTCTTCAACCCGTGTCCGATACTTTCTCGCATCGCTTCGTGAATGCCCTCTCCATCTATATGTGTGCGCTTCGATTAACGTAGGACCTTTCCCTTCTCTTGCTCTTGCAACTGCTCTTTCCGTCGCTTCGGCAACTTCCAGTACATTATTGCCATCAATTGTTTCACTTGGGATGCCGTAAGCTGCACCACGGTCGGCGATGTTTGCAATATTGGTCATTTCTTTTATGGAACCTGACATGCCGTATAAATTGTTTTCACAGAAGAACACAACAGGAAGATCCCAAACGGATGCCAAGTTAATGGCTTCATGGAAAGCGCCTTCATTTGTCGCCCCGTCACCGAAGAATGACACAACAACATAACCTAGATTTTTCATTTTTGACGTTAAAGCTGCGCCTGTTGCCAAAGGTAAACCTGCAGCAACAATCCCGTTCGCACCTAGATTCCCTACATCCAAGTCAGCGATATGCATCGAACCGCCCTTGCCTTTACAATAACCAGTTTCTTTTCCGAGTAGCTCGGCCATCATACCCTTGACCTTCGTTCCTTTCGCCAAGCTATGGCCATGACCACGGTGAGTACTCGTGATTTTATCTTCATTTGTTAATGGTACGCATGCACCGACTGCTGTTGCTTCCTGTCCGATACATAAATGCATCGTCCCATGAATTCTTCCTTGTTGAAAGAGTTTTTCTACTGTTTCTTCAAAGCTTCTAATTACCATCATGTCGTATAACATTGTTTTTAGTTGCTCTGGTGAATGAGATGTTTCTTTAATCGAGATGGACATATATTTACCTCCTACATTTTCTTTTTAATTTTATCAATTATTATATAATGCAATTTCCGTGCCAACTTTTTAATCCTTGTTTATCTACTTTCTCAATACAAAATGATGTATAATCGATGAAAATGATGCAAAATATCATCGTTTTTCAAAATGTGATGCAGAGAGGAAAAACTATGAAGAATTTACTTACTAAAATCAATGTCATCGGTGTCCTCATATTAAATAAGAAAGGAGATCTTTTGTTTTCCAATGCATTAGCCAAAAATTATAATTACTATTTAGAGGATATTGTGGAGACAATTTTGAAAGGTGCTCACTCTTTTAGCTTGATAAATTATCCAGCCGAAGTTACAAGCTTTACGGAAGATAATCAAATTGTGGTTTTAATTAACCCGATGAATGAATTAGTTAGATTAAAAAAGGAAACGGAATCCCTCCAAAGTGTAAGAAATGAATTAAATGAAGTGATCAATTCCTCCATTGATGGTATCGTTATTTCCGATAAAGATGGAATTATCATTCACCAAAACCCATCGTATGAACAAATTACTGGCTTATCAGCAAAAGATTGCATTGGCCGGAGTTTAAAAGAACTAGAAGACGAAAACGTAATTGATGCTTCAGCATCTTTAAAAGCTTTGTCTGAAAATAAAGAAGTCACCATTATTCAAAAAATCAGTACAGGGTCTACCGTTCTTGTTTCTGCCGCTCCCATACGAAACAAAAATGGTGAAATTGAGAAAATCGTTAATAATGTCAGAGATCTGACACTTCTCAATACACTTGAATCAGAAATTCTGCAATTAGAACAACAAAACCAGAAAATTCATCAAGAGTTGGAATTACT
This sequence comes from Psychrobacillus soli, assembly GCF_006861775.1. Lineage (GTDB taxonomy): Bacteria > Bacillota > Bacilli > Bacillales_A > Planococcaceae > Psychrobacillus > Psychrobacillus soli. Next base: position 89,089 of record NZ_VDGG01000001.1, read on the forward strand.
GAAGGGACAGAATGATCCGAAGCTATCTATTATCGCTCATTCGGATATGATGAAAGATGTACTGGAACGAGCATTGAGAGTAGCACAAATCGATTCTGGCATTCTCATTCAAGGCGCTTCAGGTGTAGGTAAGGAAAAGATTGTTGAATTAATACATCGTCATAGTATTAGAAAAGACTACCCATTAATTAAAATTAATTGTGGTGCGTTACCGGAATCACTATTGGAGTCGGAATTATTCGGTTATGAATCTGGCTCTTTCACGGGTGCCAACCAAAAAGGGAAAGCAGGATTGTTTGAAGCTGCTAATAAAGGTACAATATTTTTAGATGAGATTGGGGAGATGCCACTTCCATTACAAGTTAAACTACTACGGGTGCTGCAAGAACATGAAATTACGCGCGTGGGAGGAACAAAACCGACCCCTGTGGATATTCGAATTATTGCTGCAACACACCGAGATTTGTCCGAGATGATTGCAAACGGAATGTTTAGAGAGGACTTATACTATCGCCTCAACGTCATTCCTATTACAATTCCAGCACTAAAAGAAAGAAAAGATGATATCATTCCGCTCATTTACCATTTCTTAAATGGAATTAACCATAAGTACGGACTCAACCGAAAATTTTCAATTGATGCTTTAAATTCCTTTGCTAACTATGACTGGCCTGGTAATGTTCGTGAGCTACAAAATTTAGTTGAGAGAATCGCTTTAATGAGCGTCAATTCTGAAATAGACATTAATGATTTACAAAAAGAACTCCAATTTAATAGAGGGGCGCAATTTAGCTTAACGGCATCCGAACCATCAAATTATATAGATGAAGTAGAGCCGCTAAAACTCCGGATAGAGTCATTTGAGGCAAAAATCATAAAAGATACGATAGGCAACTTTCCGAGTATCCGACAGGCCGCCACCGCATTAAAAGTTGACCAATCCACACTTGTACGAAAAATGCAAAAGTATAATATTGAGAAATAAAAAAGAACATCGTCGAAAAAGGACGATGCTCTTTTTACTTTAACCTCCCAATAAGTTCAGAAGAAATATTGTAATAGTATCCATCAAACCGATAGTACTACTCATATTGCGACTCTTAGAAGAACTTAAACCAAATTGAGAAGACCGGCATAAAACTGATAAGTAACGTTGCGATGAACATCACGATAACGAACGGAATGATGGATACTGTAATATCCTTTATCGAAATTCCCGAAATTTGCGCGGAAGCGAATAAATTCAGTCCGACAGGAGGTGTAATTAAACCAATTGCTAAGTTTACAACCATTACAATCCCGAAATGTACCGGGTCGATACCAGCAGTTAATGCCAATGGTAAGAATAATGGTGTTAATATCAAAATCGCAGCTGAACCTTCCATAAACATACCAACAACTAGTAAAATTAGGTTAATGACAATCATGAATACATATGGGTTACCTGTTACAGTAGATAATAAATCTGCAATCAGATCTGGGATATAGTTAATTTGAATAAAGAAACTAAATAACCCGGAGGTCGCTATAATGATCATAATGATAGCAGTAGTAACAGATGAATCTACTAATGTTTTGATTATATTTGAAATGCTTAACTCACGGTAAATAATGCCTGCAATTAAAGCATATACAACCGCGATTACAGATGCTTCTGTCGGTGTAAAAATCCCACTATAAATACCACCTAAAACAATCACTGGCATAATTAAAGCCGGAATTGCTTCTACAAACGCTCTTACAATTTCCTTAAATGAACTTCTTTCACTTCTAGGTAATTTATTTTTCTTAGAGAAGAAATAAGATAAAATAATTAAAGAGGCGGTAATAATGAAACCCGGAAAAATACCAGCTAAGAACATATCACTTACAGATACTTGTGCTGAGATACCATATAAAATCAGCGGAATACTCGGCGGTATGATAATCCCTAGAGCACCCGAAGCAGCTAAAGTACTACTTGTAAAGCCTTTCGGATAACCTTTCGCAATCATTATTGGAATTAGAATCGTTCCAATCGTGATAACTGTCGCCGTACCGGAACCTGAAATCGCCGCGAAGAACATTGCAGTAATTATGGCTACTACCGCCAATCCGCCTGTTAAGTGCCCTACTAATGACATCGCGAAATTTACAAGTCGTCTCGCTATACCACTAGATTGCATCAGACCACCCGCTAAAATGAAAAACGGAATAGCCATCAGTGGAAATGAGTTAACTGCAATTAAAACGCGCTGGGGTACAACGGATAAGTCTAATGACGGGTGCAACAGAATGCCGAATACAGAAGAAAGCCCCAAGGCAAACGCAACTGGCACACTTAAAAATAGTAGTGCAATAAGTGAAATAAAGAATACTGCAATCATTTTTTCACCTCCCGTATTATACTCCAAATATTAAAGACGGCGTTCACCAAAATCAACAAACCACCAAATGGTAATGCGAAATACATCCAAAACATAGAAACGCCAAGTCCAGGTAATGTTTGACTAGATACATTCAACGCTAATCCATATCCATAAAATACTAAAATTGCACAAAACAGCGCCGAAAATACGTTCGTTATAATACTTAAATTACGCTTTGCGTTACCTTTCAAAATGTCTGGCAGTACTTCTACCGCCAATAGTTGTCCACGTCTTATAGCAATAGCAGCACCCAGCAAGATGATATAGAGCATTAAAATCCTAGCTAATTCCTCCGACCACGATGTAGAGCTTCCCATCACGAACCTACTGAACACTTGATAAAATATAACTGCTACCATGACAGATAAAAAAAGGGCTAGTACATACCCGATCACTTTGTTCAGTCTATCCATTGCATTACTACATATTGAGTATAATTTCCCCATTGAATGCACCTTCTTTCCACCTTGAGTATGAAACAAATATCTTAGTTTTTTCGTTATTACAAAAATTTATTTCACTCATCTTCCACTATCTACTTCATTATGTATGGTCTATCCGCTTAAATGAAGAATTTTTTGGATAAAAGCAAAAAGGGAGACGGATTCTAAAAAACTTACTCATCCTCACATTCCCCCTTTAATACCTTCGTATACTTTCATAAAGATTGCTAGGTTACTAATTAATACTCGTCTCTAGCATCTTGCACTTTCTTAATTAAATCTTCACCAATAACTGACGTCCATTTTGCGTAAACATCTTGTACTTGATCTAAATACTTTTGCTTTTCCTCATCCGAGAATTCAATAATTTCCATGCCACCTTCAGTTCCTAAATACTTTTTAGATGAAGCGTACATTTCGTCAATTTTTATTCTCCCTTGCTCTTTTCCGTATTCAGCTGCTTCTAAAAGGGCTGCTTGGTGCTCTTCCGATAGTGAATTAAATTTATCTAAACTCATTGAAATTGGTGCAGCAACAAAACGCGCATCCAAAATGGTTACAGAATCTTGGATATCATCGAAACCACCTGTTTCTAAAACCATAAGTGCTTGATCATGACCATCGATAACTCCTTGTTGTAAACTTGTATATACTTCTGGCCAAGCCATTGGTGTAGGAATAGCGTTAACTGCTTTCCAAGTATCAATTTGTACTTCACTTTCTTGGACCCTAATTTTATATCCTTTTAAATCTTCTACTTTTTCGATTTTTTTGCCGGAGCTACCAATAACTACAAAACCATTTTCTACCCAAGAAAGGATTTTAACATTAGCTGCTTCCTCAAATGTTTTCGCTAATTCTTCTCCCACTTCTCCATCTAAAGTTGCTCGTGCATGAGCACTGTTTTTAAACAAATATGGTAAGTCGAAAATATACATTTTCTTATCAAAAACTCCCATTGGTCCGCTGGATTGAAGCGCTAGTTCCAATGTATTTTGCCCCATCATTTCATACACTTCACGTTCCCCACCGAAAGCATTACTGTAATGAATTTTTACTGTCAATTCATTATTTGTTATTTCCTCTAGTTTTGATTTGAACGCTTGAGCACCTGCATCATTTTTTGTACCTGGTCCTTCAGGTAAGCTCATGTTTAGCACAATGCTGCCTTTCGTACTTGTTTTATTTGAACTTTCCCCATCCGTATTCTCTGATGATCCTGCATCACCATCAGTATTTCCACTCAGTCCACATGCCGCTAATACGAATACTAGCAATAACGTTAATAAAAAAAGTAATTTTTTCATTTGTTTTCCTCTTTTCCGAATTCTTATTTAGTTATCTTCCCATTTGATGATATACTTCTGCTTCCATTAGTTCATTAGAGCGTTTGGTATTCGCCGTAATTCGAAAACCTCTATTTAATTTACTAAATAAATTACTTCCGAACCTTAATTCGAAGAAGTAGATTTGTAAACGCTTTCGATTTTCACGTACAGTAAGATTTATCCCTTATGCTCATATGGACAACACTTTTAATGAATTTATTCCTTAAAGTCTTTCTCCCCCCTAAAATATTTGTCACCTATACATCAATGCAAATATTATGCCAACTTTATTAGTTTTTTAGTTTTTGTTGAATAAATCACTATTTTATTTTTTTATTGCTGAAATTTATACGATAAAAGCCAATACATGAATAATTGACTCCCGAATAAATCACTTTTTATTTCCTTCATCAGATAACTCTTACAGAAATTGATGCGCCTCTGCGATATAACGATGTAAAAAAACATCAGTGATGAAGTATCCAACTAACACAAATCCATTTAATGCCCTGCATCAGTTTCTATACATTTGGAATAAGCAATGTTTTATATCCTACTTTATCCTTCACTAATTGAATACCTCTTTCCCAGTCACTAAGTTCTACCTTATTCGAAATTAACGGTCTCACATCTACTAACTTATTCTCCAACAAGTTTAACGCAATACGCCAAGACGTTGGTTCAGTAGCAAAACCGTTCGAATAATGAAGTTCTTTCATCAATACCAAATCAGAATTGAATTTGATTTTTTTCCCAAATAAGCCCATTTGAATTAAATTCCCTTGCATTTTCAATAAACGAATACAATTATCTAAAGAAACTTCGTGACCAGCACATTCAATCGCAACATCAAATGGATATTTTGCCATCACTTGCTGCATACTTTCTTCACTATCTATCACAACCGTGTCAACGGCACCTAATTTCTTTGCAAACTCTAATCGCTCACGATCCGCATGTGTACCTGCTACAACGACACGACCACCATTTGCTTTCGCAACTAGTAATGCAAGCATTCCAATTGTTCCGGGACCCGACACTAAGACTAGATCGCCTCCTTGCACATTTCCCCGTTCCATAATACAGCGTACCGCACATGCTAAAGGCTCTGTCAAGGCTGCTTCATCCAATGAAACTCCGCTCGTGATTTTAAATGCTATTTTTTCAGGTATTGTGATGTATTCCGTGAATGCACCATCAACTTGCGAACCAATGGATTGTTTTTCTTTACAAAGCATAAGTAAGCCTTGATCACAATAAACACAATTACCACACGTAGAAGCCGCCGTTAAAGAAACTACTCTATCGCCCACGGAAAAATCCATTACTTCACTACCTACTTCAACGACAATTCCGGAATACTCATGCCCAAGAACAACCGGCGCATTATATGGATATTCATCCTCCATAATATGAAGATCTGTCCCACAAATACCGGCAGCATGTATCTTTACTAGTAATTCCTTCTCACGTAATGGCTTTGACTCTATTTCTATCAATCTAACGCCCGAAGGACCTTTTTCAAATTTAACTAACCCTTTCATCTATGTAACCTCCTTTTTAATGATTTTCCTTTTAGATACGTGTTCATGCTTTCCAGTCATGTCATCAATCAGAAAGATAACCTTATTAATTATTATTTATAACTGATTCTAGTGCCATAGCGAAACGATATATGTTCGCCTCTGACAATGGACGACCAATGATTTGCAGCCCGATAGGTAATCCTGATGTAGATATCCCTATTGGCAATGAGAGTGCAGGAAACCCTGTCAAATTTAATGGCCCTGTGTAATGATTGAGTACTAAACCAATAGGATACTCTATACCATTCACTTGTACGATTCGTTGATTCACATCTGCCGCTACAATAGGTACTGTTGGTGTAATTATGACATCCAAGTCCCGAAAGAACTCAGTGTAAGTTTGTATCATCTGTCGCTTTAATAGCTGTGCCTCGATATAATCTTTCGCCGTCACAGTCACACCACTGACAATCCGCTCTTTTACCTCTGCGTCCCAGCCATCGGGATAATTCTTGATATTTGTCGTATGAACTGCATACGCTTCTGCTTGCATTGTCGTTCGAAAAGCTGCTAATAGCGCGTCATACTCCTCTACTTTTATAACACGTATCATAGCGCCTAACTGCTGAAAGTGTTGAATTGCTTGCTCAAATTGCATACGTACTTCATTCTCTACAAAACCAGATAGTTCAAGCACACCTATACTTGTTCCTTCTATCCCTGTATTTAAAAAACGTGTGAAATCTTCGGTTGCGTCGGGCAGTGCAAATGCATCTCGTTTATCCTGACCAACTAAAACATTTAACAATAAAGCATTGTCTTTTACACTTCGAGTCATTGGGCCTACATGATCTAAAGTCCACGCTAAAGGAAATACACCATATTTACTTACTCTGCCGTAAGATGGTTTCATACCGACAATCCCCATGTAGGATGCTGGGATTCGAATGGATCCTCCTGTATCTGTGCCTAACGCTGCATAACAAAGATTCTTAGCTAAAGCTACTCCCGAGCCACTACTAGAACCACCAGGCATTTTCTTCGGGTTAAACGGATTAACGGGCGAGCCAAAGTACGACCTATCTCCACTTGCACCATAAGCAAATTCATGCGTATTTGTTTTCCCAATGATAATAGCACCAGCCTCTTTAAGTTTTGTGACAACTGTAGCGTCCTCACCTGGAATCCGGTCTTTAAAAATACGTGAACCCATCGTCGTTCGAATATCTTTTGTATCAATCAGGTCTTTTATAGCAATAGGTACACCATGAAAAATACTTTTTATACGCCCTTGCTGTATTTCTATTTCAGCTTGTTTAGCTGCTTGCCGTGCTTTTTCTGTCAACACGGTAATATAGGTATTTGAAAGTTCGTTATCTTTTTGTATATTCGCTAACAGTTTTTCCGTTACCTCAACAGGAGAAAGCGTTCTACTCGCAAAAGCATTGGACAGTGTCTCAATATCCCATTCCAAAAAATTTTCTGTGCTCATATCTTACTCCTTTTATAGTCATCTCAATTCTCTCATTACAAACTTGCAATAAATTTTATGAAGAAAATTCCTATTTAAAATTCCATGTCACCCTAGATACCATTGTGTTTAGCTAACTATTACTTCAGCTCCTAGCTCGCATTTTGTAACTTTCCTAATTCCTGGCTCAGTAATAATCAGTACATTTTTAAATTGCTGTTCTAGAACGATTTTTTAACTAGATAAATCACTTCCACCCCATATGTAATTTGTGTGAAGTTAAAAAAAAAAACGAATTTCTGCATCTTTTTCTCTCCTAAAAATTAAGTATGGCCACTAAATAATCATCATTCTATTGAAATATTGGAATTCATTTTCGCTCCTTGTTTATGAAATATACTTATACCTTCTGAAAGTTAAGTAGATCCATCAAATGTTGTTGAGCAGGAATCCTGTTGACAATTTCTTTTCCAATCTCAATAGACGCGGTTGCTGCTGGCGAAGGTGCATTGCACACATGTATTGTTTTCTTTCCGGTAATGATTTGAAAGTCATCCACCATACTCCCATCATCTCTGACGGCTTGAGCACGCACACCAGCTGGGGCAGCAATCAAATCACCTACCTGTATTTCAGGAATCAACTCTTGCAGACTTGCTGTAAAGCGAGACTTGCTAAATGAACGGCTATATTCCCTAATCCCTTCTTTCATGAACTGTTTAGCCAGTTTCCAGAACCCTCCGTAAGTTAAGACATCCATTAATTCCTTGACATTCAAATCTGTTTTTTTATAACCTTCCCGCTTCAAGCTCAGCACCGCATTCGGCCCCGCATCCACCTCTCCGTCAATCATCCTTGTGAAGTGAACACCTAAAAAAGGGAATTTAGGATTCGGAACTGGATAAATTAAATTCTTCACGAGATGTCTTTTTTCCGGCTTCAGCTTGAAATATTCTCCCCTGAAGGGAACGATTTTCATTTCTGTCTTATACCCAGTCGCTAGGGCAATTTGATCACTTTGGAGTCCGCCACAATTGATCGAAATACGTGCTTTTTCGGTTCCCTTGCTTGTTTTAATCGTTACTCCATCATCTTCTTCCACCATTTTTTCAACTTTAGTTCCCAATCGAATTTCTCCGCCGTGTTCTTTAATAATTTCAGCGAATTTCTCACTTACTTGTCGATAATTCACAATTCCCGCCGATGGTACGCGAATAGCCGCCAAGCCCTTTACATGCGGTTCAACTTCTTTTATTTGCTCTCTTGTCAGCTTCTCAATCAACAATTCATTTTGAATGCCGCGTTCATACAGTTCCTCTAGTAGAGGTAGCTCCTCTGTCTTCGTTGCAACAATGACTTTCCCACAAATATCATGTTTAATATTATACTCAGCACAAAACGCGACCATGGACTTGTTCCCTTCGCGGGCAAAACGAGCTTTATAACTGCCTGGCTTATAGTAAATACCCGAGTGAATAACGCCACTATTATGTCCCGTTTGATGAAATGCCAGTTTATCTTCCTTTTCAAAAACTACTACTTTCGCATTCGGAAATCGCTTATAAATTGCCATTCCAGTTGATAAACCCACAATGCCACCACCAACTACTGCAAAATCATACACATTGAACTCCCCCTGGTTAGTGTTTCTATGAATCCAATTTGTCCCTCACCATAATTAAATTATTGTTCATACCGGCTAGTCCGGTCCAGCTTCACTACATTCAAGGCTTTTTGCTTGATTCAATTTCTCCATATACTCCATCAAATTATTTTTCGTGCGTAAAATATGGTATTCCACTGCCAATCTTAACTCTAGCGGATCTTCTCTCATGACTGCTTCATATATCCTTCGATGATCTTGTTGAGTTTTATCATAATAGTTAATTAATAAAGTCGGTGCTATTGGTGAAATACCAAGCGTTTCGACAATTTTATGAACGCGCCTCCATGGGCAACCTTTTCGAATCCTTTCATGAAATTCGGCGTTCAATGCAATGTATTGATCGCTTGTCTCATCAGTTAGTTTTAGTGATTCCATTTGGTTAAGAATCCGTCCAAGTTCCTCTTTATCTTCGTTTGTTAAAAACGGCAAGGACTTTTCAACAACCAAACCTTCCAGTAAAGCTCTTGTTTGGTAAATTTCCTCAAAATCATCCCGGGTAATCGGAGTAACAACCGCTCCTTTATGCGAAACGATTTCAACGAGACCCTCTCCTTGCAATTGAGTAAGAGCTTCACGTATCGGCATTCTACTTACATTTAATCTTTCGGCCCATTTAGATTGAATAACACGATCTCCTTTTTTTAAGGAGCCATCCAAAATTGCTCTCCTTAATTCTTTTTTCACTACAGACACGACTGTAGAATTTTTATTTCCCTCTTCCAAAATCTTCATCACCCTCTTTAAATTGGATACAAAAATAACGATATCAGATAATTTTGACTTATTCAACGGTAATTTTCTTAAACATTGTATCCAATTTTAATTAAAATGAATGAAAACTGTTCTTTGAATTTTTTTTTTGTACACAAAACACGTCAACTTTTCTCAATAATGTGTCCTTAAGCAATTTCTGCGATATCGAAAATATAATTGCCATTTGCAACCCAAGTTGATAACAATTTTAAACCAAGTAAGTCTACATAAAAGTCCAAAGCGTTTCCCGAATTTTCATTGTGATTTCATAATGAATAAACCCAATCATCCTCTTTTACCAGTTTCATCCTACTTTTAGGATAAAATATTACAATAACTCTAAGAGCTATAACCCCTTCCATTTTGCATCTATATAATGCATATTCTGTGCCAAACTTTTCTTCGTATAAAATAAACAATAATGGTTCTTTCTATTTATTTTTGATGCACTTTTACAACAAGTGATGCAATAATAAAAAAAAATGATGACTTATAAGAATATCGCAATTAAGTATTTTCGTACAAGTTCGAGAATAAGCGAATCCCGCAGAGGTTACAAAGCTACAAGCTAGCTTTGTCCTTATGCGGGAATTTTTATTTACAAACACAAATATGGAGCATATATAAAATACAAAACAATACACAACTTAGGAATCTTTACCTGATACATTAACAGCTCAACATCTTGCTGAATTTCTTGGAATCTCAAGAAGAAGAGTCTACGAGCTATTTCAAATTCATCCTGATTTCGGAGGAATACCAAATTTTGAAATTGGTGCATCTAAACGAGATGAAAAAACAGATTTTAAAAATTGGATCACTATGAAAAAGGAAAATAAACAAAAGAATGATAGAGAGGCTTAACGATGAAGGGACATTATTATAAACGAGATTGTACTTGTGAAATTGAAAACTGCGGATGCACTTGGACATTTGTAATTGATATTAGGAAAGATCCACTCACAAGGGAAAGACGTCAAAAATCTCAAGGAAGTTTTAATACTAGACAAGATGCAGAAATTGCTGCAGCAGATTTGCTGAATAAAATAAACAAAGGAACCTATATAGAAGAATCGAATATATTATTTGAAGACTTTACCAATGACTGGTTGACTTACTATATCCATAGCACCGCCCCCAAACCTGGAACAATTCGTTTAAGAAAATATAGTATCAATAAATTCTTACTATACTTTTCTAATGTGAAACTAAAAGATATTACCGAAGAAATGTATCAAGCAATATTAGATGATTTAAAAGAAAAAGGTTATGCTTTAAATACAATCGAAGGTTATCATACTACTGCAAAATTAATTTTTAAACTAGCCACAGATAAGAGAATGATTATACTCAATCCCACAATAAATGCTTATATCAAGCCTGATGAAGAGGTCATTATTGAAGACGATGAGGAAGAGTTGCCATTATACTTTGAAAAAGATGAACTCGCATTATTCTTGAAAACAGTTCGGAAATACGGACTCTATATGGATTACTTAATCTTCTTAATTTTATCATATACCGGAATACGAGTAGGTGAATTGGTAGCCCTTAAATGGAGAAATATCGATTTCAAAAAGAAAACTATCAGTATTACAAAGACTTACTATAATCCTGATAATAATACTAAAAAATATGTATTAGTTCCTCCTAAAACAAAGAAATCCAGACGCAAAATTGTAGTAGACCATGAAATTATAGGTAAATTAATTAAACATAAAGCAGAACAAGAAAAACCCATTATGCATTATGGTAACTCATATAACAATGGTGATTATGTATTTGCCAATATAAATCGTCATCCCGGATTTCCAATTTTATTTAAATTGGTGGAGACTAGAATGACTAGATTATTAGGAAAAACTGAGTTCAATTCTGATATCACGCCACACTCTCTTCGCCATACCCATACATCACTTCTCGCTGAAGCAGGAGTAGGTCTTGAAGAAATTATGGATCAATTAGGTCATCAAGATGATGACGTGACAAGAAAAGTATATCTTCATGTAACAACTGACATGAAAACAGAAGCTGCCGATAAATTTAGTGAATTAATGAAAAAAACTCGCATAGAAAATTAAGCAGTAGAAAGTAAAATAGTTATTTTTGCTTTCTATATACATTTATTATCCGTATTAAAAATTTAACGATAAAAAATAGTGGTTTTTAGGCTAAATCCTAAAAACCACCCGTCATAACTTTGTGTATAACTATTATAATCTACTTGAGGAATTTTAATGCATCACTTATTATAAAATTCCTCTCCCTAGAAGAATTGAGATGCTTATTCCACAATCGCGCCCTTTAATTGAATAACAATCAGCTTCTATTAGCTGGCATAATCTAAGTACATTCCTCCGTAATATACTTATATCAACTAAATTTCAAATTCTTATAGATTTAACTGTTCATTTGCTAATAAGAAGAAAAAACAGGTATGCATTACTTCATTGCATTCCTGTCCTATTATTAATTATTTACTTTTTTCTAATACATCTATGAGGATTTTTTCAATTTTTTCTGCTATTGAAATTAATTCAGCATCGTTTAATAAACCTATCATAGCAGTTGGCTTAGGAAGCCCTATTTTTGTTTTTCCCTCTTCTTCATAAACGGTAATTTTACAAGGTAAGAAATAACCCACTAAAGGATTATGCTCTATTACACGTGCCGCTTCTACTGGATTGCAAACTTCGAGAATTCGGTATGGCTTTTTATAACTATCTACGCCTTTTTTCTGAAAGTTTCAGTCAAGTTAAGTTGCCAAAGAACCCCAAATTTATTTTCTTTAAGATTTTGTTCAATAGATGCAATCGCTTCATCAATCGTTTTAGTTGTTAGAACTGTATAGTGAAATTCCATAAAATCCTCCTATTATTTTATTTTTCTTTCTCAGAAGCGTAGTATATAGATCCCTATGATTCCATTCCAAACACAACTGTTTTTTCTACAATATATCCATCCATATTTTGATTGCTGTTCCTAAAATTAAAACTGCTAAAATCCCTTGTAAGATCTTTGTATTCATTTTTTTACTGATTTTAGTACCAATAGGAGCTGCAATCAGTCCGGCAATGATCACAATAACCGCTGTCTGATATTCTACTTGCCCTGTTGATATTTTACCAATCGAACCTGCAATGGAGGATATAAAAGTAATCGCTAAGCTGGATGCTATGGTCATTCGCGTAGGAATCCGAAGAATTAATAGCATAATAGGAATTAATAAAAATCCTCCACCAGCACCTACCACACCAGAACCAATCCCAACAATAAATGCGAGTATTGCGGCAAGCGGTTTGTTATAAGTGACTTCGTCTAAAGGAATATCATCAATTTTCTTTTTTGGAATGAACATCATGATGGCTGCTAATAATGCTAATATTCCGTATACAATGTTTACTTGTTCTTCCGTTAAATATTGTGACCCAAAACTACCGAGCAATGTACCAACTAAAACAGATGCCCCCATCACAGTAATCAATGATTTATTTAAATAGCCACCCTTCCGAAATCCGATGACACCTGCAATTGATACAAATAGTACGTCAAGTGCGCTAATACCGGAAACTTCATGTGCTGTTAACGCCTGAAAGCCGAACACCGGTGGAATCATTAAAAGCATCGGGTATTTAACAATTGCACCCCCAATACCGAGCATCCCTGAAAGAAATGAGCTAATAAACCCTATAACGAAAAGGAGAATCACATAATTTATATCCATGTTGTTCCCTCTTTCTATTCAATTAAAATTAGCAAATCGCTTTAGTCTTTTATTTTTTACGCTTTTTTTATATAGAACGTTAATACATCCGCCTCTTCTTTATGTTCTAAAAGGGTATGGCCTGCTGCAGCTGACCAAGCAGTTAAGTCAGCTAGCGCCCCTTTATCTGTTACTTGCACTTCTAATACTTGACCTGATTCCAGTGTATCCATTGCCTTCTTTGTTCGTACAATTGGCATAGGACATGCTAAACCTTTTGCGTCTAAAACTTGATTTACTTCCATTTAATCAGTCTCCTTTAGATTCATAAAATGTAGTGGCAAGGAAAGAATGCTCTTAATTGCTTGCCGAAATTTTTGCTTAACGATCACACACGTCTAATTCTTACATTAACGTACTGCACAGCGGTTTGGACCAATTTCCATTTCTGTTTGTTCCTCATTCTCTGGCGTGATTTTACCCATGTTTACTTGACGAATTTGTTCATACGCATTTGGTTGTGGTGGTAAATTTTCTGTTACTGTGTGACGGAATTCTTCTTCACTTTCAATATTTAAACCGTGGTTTTCTGCAAATAAATCACCTAGACGTTTTGCAACTGTACCATCTTCATTTATCTCATCGATAATCATAAAGTGAGCCGGCAACACAATTAAATCTTCTGCTAGTTCACGGTAACGACGGTATAATGTCTCGCGAAGATCGCCTACCCAGTCCTCTGCAAGACCTGCTAAGTCAGGACGACCGATTGAATCGATAAATAAAATATCACCTGTTAATACATATTTGCCATCCACGATAAATGAGGTTGAACCAATTGTGTGACCCGGTGAGTAAAGTGCGCCTACTTCAATTTGGGATGCACCAATTTTCACAGTTAAACCATCTTCTAGAGGTGTGTAATTAAATACGACTTCTTCTGCGTCTTTTGGCGGCAAGTAATATGTTGCCCCTGTTGCTTCTGCGATATGGCGACCACCTGAGATGTGATCGGCATGTAAGTGTGTATCAAATACGTTCTTGATATCAACATTTTTCTCTTTTGCGAAGTTTGTGAATACACCTGTGAAACGAACCGCATCTATAATTGCCGCTTCCCCTTCCGAAATGACCATATATGAAAGACAACCTTTGCCTAGACGAACGAATTGGTAAAGTTCCCCGCCTCCCGTTAAATCACCAACTTTAATTGGTTCAAGGTAAGAACTCCAAGACTTCATACCACCTTCAAGGTAGAACACGTCGCTTCCAGCTTCTGAAACCATTTCAGCCACCATAAGAGACGATCCTTCTTTTGCACATACCACTAATACATCTTTATCTGTTGGAAGTTTCGGCAAAATTTCATCTACTCCATCTAATAAATCGAAATAAGGAATATTTAAATAATCGAAGCTATGTCCTTCAATTTTCCAGTCTTCAAAAGCATCTTTGTTCCGTACGTCTAAAATAAATAACTCTTTATTTTCAATAACTTTACGAGCTACTTCTGCTGCTGTCATTTTAATTACTGTCATATCAAATTACCCCCACAGGTATTATTTTTGTGATTTTTTAAGTGGAAGGGGTTTACCCTTCCACTAGTCTTTCTAACGATTTAAAATTAAGCGTTTCATAATTTTATACTTGGTATTAGAATGTTAAAGTAGGAGCTGCATCTTTAGCGAATTCAAGGAATGTTACAGCGCCACCTACTTCAATACCATCAATAAAGTCTTCTTTTGTTAAGCCCATGACGTCCATTGTCATTTGACAACCAATGAATTTAACACCCATTTCTTGAGCCATTTCTACTAATTGTGGAATGCTTGGTACGTTTGCTTTCGCAAATCCTTCTGCAAAGTGTTCACGACCTTCAGGCATAGGCAGTTGTTGCATTCCTTGTTTATGGATTAAATTTAACCCTTCAAATGTAAAGAAGATAGCTATCTCTTTTTCTGTTGCTGCTGCTGCTGTTGCTATATTAAATACTTTATATGCGTCAAAAAGACCACCGTTACTTGCGATAATTGCTACTTTGTTAGACATAATAAAATTCCTCCAGTTAATTTAATTTTTTATAATTTTTTTGATAAATCGCCGTTCCAAGAACTCATTCCTGGTAAGACGTTATATACTTTCGTAAATCCATTTTCAGCTAATTTTTGTGCAGCTAAATCACTGCGAGTTCCTGTACGACAAATCACAAAAATTTCTTTGTCTTTATCCAGCTCATTTAAACGAGCTTCTAAATCACTCATGGGAATTGATTTAGAACCTTCGATATGACCAAATGCATATTCAGCTTCTTCACGAACATCTAGAATCATACCACCGTTAGATGCACGGTCTATAATCTCTTCATTTGAAATTGTTTGTTCAAATGTTTTTTCTTCTATTTCTTCGTTACTACTTTTACGAATATAATGAAGTAACACATCATTTTCATCTACTGTTCCTATATACTGATGGCCAACACTTTCAGCCCATGCTTTTAAATCAGCCATTGAGCCTTTATCTGTTGCTTGCACTTCTAATATTTGACCATCCGCTAGATTGCTAATTGCTTTTTTCGTTTTCACAATTGGCATTGGACAAGCCAAGCCTTTTGCGTCTAATTGTACATCAGCTTTAATAGCCATATTTCACAACTCCTTTATACCTGCAAGGGTATTATTTTATTCAAAAAATTATTGAAGACAAAGTTTATTCAACTTTACCTTCCCATGAAAGCATTCCACCAGTCATATTTGTTACGTCAAAACCTTGACTTTCTAAATATTGTGTAGCTTGGCCACTGCGTCCACCAGAACGGCAAACCATAATATAAGGTTTACTTTTATCAAGTTCATGCGTACGGAATTCAAGTAATCCCAGCGGAATATGAATAATACTAGGAATATGCCCTGCATTCACTTCATCCACTTCACGCACATCAATTAGATTTAGCTTCTCGCCATTTTCTATATGTTGTTGAACTTCTTTTGCACTAATTTCTTTCATTGATTAAATCCTCCTTTATTTTCTTTTAACCTCTCCAAGAACTCATGCCCCCACGGACATTCGTAACTTTTTCATAACCTAACTTTTTTAATTTTTTACATGCTTGTACGCTTCGCATCCCACTCTGACAAATCACCACTATTTCTTTGTCTTTTGGGAGCTTCGATAAATCAGATCCTAAAGGAATATTTTTAAACTGATGTATGTTTCTGCCTTTATATTCAGTAGGAGTACGAACATCCACAAATACTCTATCCTTATCATTCAACATACCCTTTAGAGTATCAGTTGAAATGGTTTTTGTACCTTTCGTTGGTATCATTCGCCAAGCAATAAATAGAATCGCAACTATTATGATTATCCAGGCTTCCATTTAATCTCTCCTTTATACCTACAAGGGTATTTTATGATTTAAAAATTAAAAGTCGATTAAAATAAATTAACGACTTTTTACAAATAGATTTACAGCTTCTTGTACCGATTCATTTAATGCTTCCTCATCACCGTTAGCATTTTGGATACATTCAATTAAGTTTTGACTAACAATTAAACCAATTGAACGATCCACTCCTGAACGGACAGCTGAAAGTTGAGTGATTACATCCTTACAGTCTTTTCCTTCGTCCATCATTTTTAAGATGCCTCGAAGTTGACCCTCCATACGTTTCACTCGATTTCTTACTTTATCGTCATATGAATTCAAGTAAGTTGCCTCCTTAACAGATTTACTCATTGCTGATATACACATAATATACCCCTGTAGGTATAATGTCAACAAATTAAATTATTAATTTTAATACACCTAATATCTTTAGATAATTTATTGGTACTAATTGTGGCTTGGACCATACAATTGTTTACATATGAGAAACAAAAGAAGTTGTTAAAGTTTATTATTCAGAATACTCAGTAAAATGTATCAAAATCACCAACAGTATTCAGCAAATTTTGTGTGACAAGGTATCCTCATAAAATAAGTGTTCTAAGTATAAAACAGAGAAACACAAGATAAAAGTGTTTCTCTGTTCAAGTATTGCACTTATTTGTTTAAATGAATTACTTCAAAATATCTTCTGCATTTAAAACGTTTAGCCAAATAGATAAAACTCTAACATTCTAATTCATCTATTGGCTATATCTATTACATTTTTTCTACATATTTTTACTTTGTTGAAGAAGTTTAGAATTCCCTGTCCGTTCCCATTCTTCCACTGTTTCATATGCTTTTTCAGGAGAATATCCTTTTCCTACAAGAACCCCCATTAGAATAAATTCTTGAAGAATATGAGTAGCATTTATTCCTCTTGAAACATCCTCTAATCCTTCATTTACCAAAAATTCAATGTACCGTACCCATTCATCTGGAGTCTTGCCAGAAATAACTGTATTTCCATTGCTATGGCCTTCACCTTGTTCCGCAGCCATCGCATCTGCTTTAGTAACATGAATAGTTCCGAATGGGTGGTTAGGCGGAGCATATATTGAATAAAGCTTTAATGGAATATTACCTGTATTTGTTAGATTATGCCATGTTCCAGCAGGTATCATGATTGCCGAATCATCCTGTACATTTCTTTTAAAGTTTAAATTATCTTTATTCCTGCCCATTTGAGTAAAACCCTGCCCCTGTTCAATACGTAAAAATTGATCAACATCTGGATGCATTTCTAGTCCGATATCTTCTCCTGGATTTAGACTCATTAATGTAACCTGCAAATAATCTCCAGTCCATATAGCAGTTCTATAAGTATTGTTTTGTTTCGTTGCTTCATTAATATTAATGACAAATGAGTTTGGTCCATAATCTCTTAATACCATTCTATTATTACCTACGGGGGCATGAAGAGAACCAAATTGAGTTGCATGAATCATCTCATTAGGATTAGTCCAGCAATTCGATTTTACACTAAAATTATACATTGGCACATTAACATAGTAAGGGTTTTGATATGGATACCCATAAGGATTATAATACATTTTTCCCACTCCCTTCACAGATTTCTCTTACTATCATATGCTACTGTTTTAGGTACGTCCCTAACCAATAACAAAAATTAGTTTTATGCTTATCCAATAAAAAACCGAATTTATAGTTTGACTAGCTATAAATATGTGTTTACTTTCCTCAACAATCTGGCCCGATTGTTGAACACAAGTTAAACAACACCCTTCAACTAACCGTTAGTTTTAAGTATACTTTTTCACAGGCTGACCACAACTGATTAATGAGCCTTGTATTTAAAATAGCTTTTCAAAGAAAATATTTATTGTGTACAACTAAGTTACATTAATTTTAAAATACAATTATACTTAGAGAGAGTAGCTGTGGCAGAGACGATGAAGAAAAAATTAAAAAGAAATCGAATACGGTGCAAACATTGTGGAGATACAATCGAAAACTACTCATGACTTTCACTTATGCACATGTGAGGCAGTAGGTATTGATGGCGGATTGGACTACCCAAAACGTATTTTCGGTTCATACCCAGAAGAAGAACATTACGAAGAATTATCGGAATACGAGTGAAGAGAAGGAACATGTTTTCATTGAAACATGTTCTTTTTTACTTGTCTGTTCTCTTTCTAACATTTTTAGCTAATTAATACTTTAATCATAGGAATCGTTAACCTTCAAAATGGAAATAATGGATATCAGTAATAAAAATACTATGGAAAGCGAGGTCATTCAATGAAAGGACATTTCTACAAAAGAGGTTGTTCGTGCAAGAAGAAAAGATGTACTTGTGGTTCCAAATGGGCCTTTACAATCGACATTGGAATAGATCCGATTACTGGTAAAAGGAAGCAAAAGATGTGAAGCCCGGAACGATTCGAGTCCGGATTTATGAAATCAATAAGTTGTTGCCCTACTTTTCTCAGCTGAAATTGAAGGACATCACAAGTAAGAGATACCAGGATGCATTGAACGATTTAAAGGACAGAGGATATTCTGATAGTACAAGGGAGGGAATACACCTAACTGGAAAAATGATTTTTCGGAAAGCATTAGAGCTGGAGCTAATCAAGAAAGACCCTACTGAGTTTGCCTATCTAAAAAAGGATAAAAAAACAATCGAGCAATTGGAGGAAGAAGAAATACCAAAGTACTTGGAAAAGGAAGAGCTTGCAATATTATTAAAAACCGCTAAGAAGCAGGGGTTGGAGTTAGACTACTTAATATTCCTTATCCTCTCATACACAGGAATTCGTGTTGGGGAATTAGTAGCGCTCAAGTGGAAAGATATTGATTTCGTGAATCAGACAATCAGCTTTACCAAAACATATTGCAATCCCAATAATAATACAGTTAAGTTTCTATTGGTGACACCAAAAACGAAAAAATCCAGAAGAAAAGTCGTTGTCGATGAGGTTGTGATAGAGGCCTTAAAGGATCACAAAGAAAAACAAGAAAAAATCAGCGAACAGTTAGGAGATGCTTATAATAATCAGCACTTTATCTTTGCAAAAACTGAACGACAGCCTGGATATCCAATCGTTATCAAAATGGTACAACTTAGAATGGCAAGACTGCTGAAACGGGCAAATTTAAATCCTGAATTAACCCCACACTCTTTACGACATACCCATACATCACTTCTTGTATAGGCGGGTGTAGCACTTGAACAAATTATGGATAGACTTGGTCATTCAGATGATCAAATCACCAAAAACGTCTATCTCCACGTTACAAAAGAAATGAAAAAAGAAGCTTCCCAAAAGTTTGCACAACTCATGAGAAGCCTCTAAATTATCCTCTATGTTAGCAAAATGTTAGCATTTCACTCTCACCTTACATACAAACCCATACATATCAAGGGTTGAAGCGGCTTATTACATCATGCCGCCCATGCCACCCATATCAGGCATGCCCATTCCGCCGCCTGCTGGTTCTGGAATGTCTGCTACTACTGCTTCTGTCGTTAAGAACAATGCAGCTACAGATGCAGCGTTTTGAAGTGCTGAACGAGTTACTTTAGTTGGGTCCACGATTCCAGCGTCGATCATGTTTACCCATGTACCGTTAGCTGCGTTGAAACCAGTACCGATTTCTTCGCGTTTTAGACGGTCCACTACGATTGAACCTTCTAAGCCAGCGTTGTTTGCGATTTGACGAACTGGTTCTTCAAGCGCACGAAGTACGATTTTTAGACCAGTTGCTACGTCGCCTTCTTGAGCTGCAGCGATTTCCGCTACTTTGTTGTACACGTTTACTAGTGCAGTACCACCACCAGAAACGATACCTTCTTCTACAGCTGCGCGAGTTGCGTTTAGCGCATCTTCAATACGAAGTTTGCGTTCTTTTAGTTCTGTTTCTGTTGCTGCTCCGACTTTCACTACTGCAACACCACCAGCAAGTTTAGCTAAGCGCTCTTGTAGTTTTTCTTTGTCGAATTCAGAAGTAGTTTCTTCTAATTGCGCACGGATTTGACCTACACGGCTAGCGATACGATCTGATTCTCCGTTACCTTCCACAACTGTAGTGTTGTCTTTTGTAACGACAACTTTTGAAGCTCGTCCAAGTTGTGTAATATCTGTAGATTTTAAATCTAGTCCTAAATCTTCTGTAATTACTTCAGCGCCAGTTAGGATAGCAATATCTTCTAGCATTGCTTTACGACGATCTCCGAATCCTGGAGCTTTTACAGCCACAGCATTGAATGTCCCGCGTAGTTTGTTTACAACTAGAGTAGCTAATGCTTCCCCTTCTACGTCTTCAGCGATTAGTAAAAGTGGTTTGCCTTGTTGTACAACTTGCTCTAACACTGGAAGAATTTCTTGAATGCTAGAGATCTTTTTATCTGTAATTAAGATATATGGATTGTCCAAAATTGCTTCCATTTTATCTGAATCTGTTACCATATAAGGAGATGCGTATCCACGGTCGAATTGCATACCTTCTACTACGTCAAGCTCTGTAGTGAATCCTTTAGATTCTTCAATTGTAATAACTCCGTCGTTTCCAACGCGTTCCATAGCTTCTGCGATTAATTCGCCAACTTCAGAATCTCCAGAAGAGATAGCCGCAACTTGTGCGATCGATTCTTTACCTTCGATTTGTTTAGAAATTGCTTTTAACTCTGTAACTGCTGCTGCAACTGCTAGGTCGATTCCTTTACGGATTCCAACTGGGTTTGCTCCAGCTGTTACGTTTTTCAATCCTTCACGGATCATTGATTGAGCTAAAACAGTAGCAGTTGTTGTACCATCACCAGCGATATCGTTTGTTTTAGAAGCAACTTCTGCAACTAGTTTTGCACCCATGTTTTCAAATGCATCATCTAACTCGATGTCTTTTGCAATTGTTACACCATCATTAGTAATAAGTGGTGAACCGAATTTTTTTTCAAGAACGACGTTACGTCCTTTTGGTCCAAGCGTTACTTTTACAGCGTCTGCAAGTTTATCCACCCCACGTAGCATTGCACTACGAGCGTCTTCACTGAACTTAATTTCTTTTGCCATGATTTAGTTACCTCCTAAGTTTTGTCTCTATTTTTTATTAGCCAATTACTGCTAGAACATCGCTTTCGCGTAATATTAAATATTCAGTGCCTTCATATTTTACTTCTGTACCTGCATATTTAGAGAAGATAATGCGGTCTCCTTCTTTTACGTCCAATTCTACACGAGTGCCGTTATCAAGTACTCGTCCAGAACTTACAGCAACTACTTTCCCTTCCTGTGGTTTCTCTTTAGCAGAGTCTGGAAGAACGATGCCGAATGCTGTTTTTTCTTCTACTTCGATTAATTCGATTACGATACGATCACCTAATGGTCTTAACAAGTGAAACAACCTCCCTAAATTTGTCGAATTTTATATTATTAGCACTCTTACTCTTCGAGTGCTAACACACTTATAATAATAATTAATTACAGAACATTTTGCAAGTAAGAAGGCTAACTTTTTCTTTTATCTCTTATTTCCTTTACAATAAAAGAAGATTGTTAATATAGAGAGGAATCATTTTACATGAAACAACAAAAAACCGGATTATACATTTTAATCATCTACTGTGTGATGCAGCTTTCAGGAGCTCTTTTTGTACCACTCCTCCATAAATTAATGCAAACAATGGATGTAAAAGATCCTGTGCTTACCACTTTCGGTTGGTGGGTATTCATCAGTATGGGAATCGCCACCCTCGTTACACTGCTCATTATTCGTAAAGATAAGACGTTCCTACGCCCATTAAAAGGACAGCAAGCTACTTTAGGCAAAGCAATCGGGTGGGGTATCATTGGGTTTTTCCTTGTTTTTTTTGGTCAAATTATTGCAGCGAATTTGGAGCTTGTACTTGGAGTTGAACCAGGTTCTGCAAATACGGAGCAATTTATAGAGATTGCGCATAGTGTCCCTTTTGCCATTTTTTCTATCGTTATTTTCGCTCCTATATTAGAAGAATTAATTTTCCGCCGTATCATTTTCGGTTCTTTATTGCCTAAAACCAACTTTTTTGTTGCGGCGCTTGTTAGTGCAATTGCTTTTGCAGTCATACACTTTGAGTTTACACACCTCCTACTATATGCGGTGTCTGGGTTTATATTCGCGTTTATTTATTACAAGACAAAACGCATTATTGCATCAATTATTTCCCATATGTTACTGAATGGATTTGTGGTAATTGTCCAATTTTACGGTGAAACGATACAAAAGTTTCTAGAAACCTATTCACAAATGCCTTAAAAAAAGCCTTCCATCAAGCAGTTGGAAGGCTTTTCTTTCATTCTTCAGTATGTTCGTTTCGTATTAAGTAGATCAGTGTTTGCACCTCGACAGATAAGTCAATCGTATGAACACGTATTGTTTCTGGAACAGCTAATCTAACCGGAGTAAAGTTCAAAATACCTTTAATACCGGTTTTCGCTAAACGATCGGCTACTTCTTGTGCAGAGCGGCTTGGAACTGTACAAATTACTAATTCAATCCCATACTCGGCAAGTTTCGCTTCCATCACACTTGGATGAAAAACAGGAATATCACTTTTAATTATTCCTTCTACTGGTGCTTTCGTGTCAAAAGCAACGACAATTTTAGTATTATGATTTTTCTGGAAATTGTACTTAAGGAATGCTGTCCCTAAGCTACCTACACCTATTAATGCTACATGCGCTGCTTCGTCTTGATCCAAAGTCTTTCGGAAAAATTCTAGGAGTGTCTGCACATCGTAGCCGTATCCTTTTTTACCGAGTGCACCAAAATGCGAGAAATCTCTTCGAATCGTTGCGGAATCTATTTTCATTGCTTCGCTTAGCTCTTGGGAAGAAACTCGTTTATGCCCTGCATTATGAAAGCTTTGTAAAAATCTATAATATAAGGGAAGTCTTTTCGTTGTTGCTTGAGGAATTCTTGGAAGTTCAGGTCTCATGAAAAACCCTCCTATTTCATTGGTACAAATCGTTTTTATATTACTAGACATTTCCTTCCTTGTAAAGCTAGGTCGTTGCAACGTACCGTCCTATCTATTACACTTAGGATAGAATTGAGGTGCGAATAATTGTGATTGTTTTACAAGTCAATCAAGTAACAAAATCCTTTAACGGAGAAGATATATTAACAAATGTAAAGCTAGAAGTGCAAGACCGAGATCGTGTTGCACTCGTCGGACGAAACGGTGCTGGAAAGTCTACTTTACTTAAAATAATTGCCGGTGAAATGTCGTATGATTCCGGCGATATCATCATGCCAAAAACTGTACGCCTCGGCTATTTAGAGCAGCATGCAGGACTTGAATCGAAGCTTTCCATATGGGATGAAATGAAATCTATTTTTAGCCATTTAATCGATTCGGAAAAAGAACTGCGTTCACTAGAAGCACAAATGGCAGATCCTTCTATATATGAAGATGCCGAAAGCTATGCACGCGTCACTGCAGCGTACGATGAATTACAACTTGCTTTCAATGAAGCAGGAGGTTACCGATTCGAATCGGACATTCGCTCTATTTTACACGGGATGCAGTTTTTCCCTGAAGATTATGAGAAACCTGTACAAGCATTATCTGGTGGGCAAAAAACGAGACTGGCACTCGCGAAAATGTTACTCAGCAAGCCTGATTTACTTATCCTAGATGAGCCAACGAACCATTTAGACATCCAAACACTTAGCTTTTTAGAAAATTATTTAAAAAACTATAATGGGGCCATTTTAATCGTTTCCCATGACCGATACTTTTTAGATCAAGTCGTGAACTTTGTATATGAAGTTTCTCGCCATAATGTAACTAGATATGTAGGGAATTACAGTGCTTATTTAGATGACAAAGCGAAAAACTATGAGCTCGACAAAAAGAAATTCGAGAAACAACAGGAAGAAAAAGCAAAATTAGAAGACTTTGTGAGCAAAAATCTAGCACGTGCTTCCACGACAAAAATGGCACAATCTAGACGGAAAGTCCTTGAAAAAACAGACTGGATGGATGCCCCAGATGGCGATGAAAAATCGGCTACTTTTGGATTTTCAATCGATCGCCCAAGTGGTAATGATGTATTACGATTAGAGGAAGTTTCCGTTGGATATCCAAACAAAACAGTCTCATCGAATATTTCATTTTCCGTCTATAAACAAGATCGAATTGCACTCGTCGGACCGAATGGTGTTGGAAAATCCACTCTACTGAAAACACTGATGAAACAATTGGATACTAATGCTGGGAAAATCCAATATGGGACAAACGTTCAATTTGGTTACTATGACCAAGAACAAGCCGCACTCACTGGCAATAAAACCGCATTACAAGAACTGTGGGACGAATGGCCACTGATGAATGAAAGAGATGTCCGAACTGTTTTAGGACGCTTCCTATTTAGCGGCGATGATGTACAAAAAACAATTGCTACCTTATCAGGCGGAGAAAAAGCAAGACTTGCACTAGCTAAATTAATGCTACTAAAAGCGAATACACTTGTACTAGATGAGCCGACAAACCATTTAGATTTAGATAGTAAAGAAGTACTTGAAAATGCATTACTCGACTTTCCAGGGACCATTATTTTTGTATCACATGACCGCTATTTTATTAACCGAATCGCAACTAAAGTGATTGAGTTATCTAGCGATCAAGCGACCTTTTTCTTAGGAGATTATGACTACTACTTGGAAAAGAAAGAAGAACTAGAAGAGCTTGCAGCGGAAAATGCTGTTATAGAGAAAACAGTTGTTGTGAAGGCAAACACTTCCACAATTGATAAAGAAGCAAAAAAGAAGGAACGTCAATTACGTCGTCAACTGGAAGAGCTAGAAGCACAGATTCCAAAAGTGGATTCCAAGATAGCTTCTATAGAAGAAAAACTTTGTGATCCAGCAATATTCCAAGACCACGAAGCAGTACAACAATTGCAAGTAGAACTGGATGCATTAAAAGAAACACAAGATGAATTGTCAAATGAATGGCTAGAGTTACAAGAATTAATAGAAGAAATAGCTTCAAACTAAAGGGATTCCTATGAAGGGAATCTCTTTTTTGTAGTTTGTCACGTTCAACTATTTATTGCAAAGTTGAATGTCGAATTTTGTCTATATATGTTGGTCAAGTACTTTTTTTCTCGATTTCATTTTCCACAATCTTATTCACATGAAAAAACTAGTAACACCAACATATCAACAGACTTATACACATTATCCACAGATTTCAAACTAGACTATCCACATAGTTGTGTGCAAATGAGACACAATATATAGAAAATACAAAACTTATGCACATCTTATCCCCAGTCTGTGCATAAGTACGAATGTTCCCTATTGACAAGTTGAAATATACCTGTTAAAAAATCCCCTTTTCTTGTCGAAGAAAAGAGGATTTCCGTTAGTTCCAACTATTTAATTCCATTCCTGGTCGACCATTCATCGACATATCACTTGTTTTTCCTGCAGAAAACTTAGAATTTCCTGCCGCAGCAATCATTGCTGCATTATCTGTACATAATGAAATCGTAGGCACGTAAAATGGAATATTTTCTTTTTCGAATGTTTCTTCGAGTGATTTTCGTAGTCCTTTATTCGCAGCAACTCCACCTGCTGCGATTACTTGTTTCACGTTAAATTCTCTTGCTGCACGTAGTGTTTTTGCCGTTAATACTTCAATAACACTTTCTTGGAAACCTGCTGCTAAATGATTAGGATTAATCTCTTCTCCTCGTTGCTCTGCATTATGTTGATAGTTAATCACGGCAGATTTCAGGCCACTAAAGCTAAAGTCGTAAGATCCTTCTTCCAACCATGCTCTAGGAAAAGGCACAGCTCCGTCACTCTCATTAGCAAGTCGGTCAATATGTGGCCCACCTGGATACGGCAAGTTTAATACTCGAGCTACTTTATCGTACGCTTCGCCAGCCGCGTCATCGCGTGTTTCTCCGATTAGTTCGAACTGACCGTCTGCTTTCATTAATACTAATTCGGTGTGCCCCCCCGATACGACTAGTGCCAATAGCGGAAACTCCATCGGTTGCACAAGTGCATTTGCATAAATATGGCCAGCAATATGATGCACTCCAACTAATGGAAGGCTGTTTGCAAATGCAAAAGCTTTTGCGGCATTTATGCCGATTAATAGCGCACCTACAAGTCCTGGTCCTTCTGTAACTGCAACAGCATCTAAATCCTTCGGTATCATATTTGCTTGCTTCAACGCTTCTTCGATAACAATCGTAATTTGCTCCACATGATGTCTGGACGCAATTTCAGGTACAACTCCACCGAAGCGCTTATGGCTTTCGATTTGGGAAGCGACTACATTGGAAATGATTTCATGTCCATTTTTTACGATGGAAGCAGCCGTTTCATCACAGCTCGTTTCTATTCCTAATATATATTGATCTTTTATCATTTGAACTCCACCCACATGACAAGAGCATCCTCTTGTGTATCTGTATAATAATTTTTTCGTATGCCACCATCTTGGAAACCTAGTTTATAATACAAGTTTTTGGCTATATCATTCGTCACACGTACTTCTAGCGTCATTAGGACAACATCTTGTTCTAACACTACACGAATCGCTTCACGCATTAAGCCTTCGCCAATTTTCAGTCCGCGCATACGCTCTGAAACGGCCACATTTGTTATATGACTTTCATCCATGACAATCCACATGCCACAGTAACCAACGATTTCTTTCGTTTCTGTCTCTGCCACAATATAGTGCGAATACAAATTCGTCGTCATTTCATGCTCAAATGCTTCTCTTGTCCAAGGTGTTGCAAAAGCTTCTTCTTCTATTAAAAGTATTTGATCTATATCTTCCAATGTCATTTTTCGATACGTAATGGTTTGATTAGTTATCATTTTTCTTCTGCTCTTTCATCCAGTTTGCCTCTGCTTCTGTTATGCGTAAGTATTCGGGCACGGTCGTGTGCGCTTCTGTTGGTTGTTGCTTTTTAGCAAGTTCGATTAGAACAGCGGCACTTGGTAACGAGAATGCTGCATTGGCACGCTCGACTTTATCACCAAGCACTTCTTTTATTTGTTCCCAATGTATGTTAACGTCCATCCCGACGAATAAAACCGGTTGTCCCATTTCTTCCACTGTTTTTAACAATTCTAGAAGCGACATATGTGCCTCTTTCACTACTTCCCCATTCGTATAAATTCCTGCGAATACATTGCCACGTCTTGCATCCATAATCGCGCAAACAATTCCAGGGAAATAGGCTGCATTCCCGGCTAACACTTGCAAACTTGATACCGAAACAATCGGTACGTTCAGCGTCCATGCAAGTGTTTTTCCTATTGTTACACCAATTCGAACACCTGTATAAGAACCCGGTCCTTTCGCCACAGCAATCGCATCTATGTCACTAGGCTTAATATCTGCTTTTTTTAATAACGCTTCAATTGTAGGCATTGCTCCAATGGAATGCGTAATTTTAAGGGACGACTTAAATTCTGCAAGTACTTGGTCATCCTTTACAACAGCTACAGCAAGCGGAGTATGGGATGTATCTATTCCTAACCAAATCATTCAAAAAGCTCCTCACATAATCGTTCATATCGTTTTCCAAACGGGGTAAACGTAAATTTTCGCTTATCATCTTCTAACCGGTGAATTTGGATTGCTAAACGCTCCGGTGGCAAATCTTCGTTTATCAAATGAGCCCACTCGATAATACTCACTGCCTCTCCGTAAAACAACTCGTCCCACCCTAAATCCTCATCGCTATCTGCTAAGCGATATACATCTAAATGGTTTAAAGGC
This sequence comes from Psychrobacillus soli, assembly GCF_006861775.1. Classification (GTDB taxonomy): domain Bacteria; phylum Bacillota; class Bacilli; order Bacillales_A; family Planococcaceae; genus Psychrobacillus; species Psychrobacillus soli. The sequence goes on from NZ_VDGG01000001.1 coordinate 117,581, forward strand.
AGTCTGCCCTCATATTGCTTTAAAATAGTAAACGTCGGGCTATTCACATTCCGTGTAATTCCAAGACCTTTAGCTATACTTTTGGTGAACGTTGTCTTCCCCGCCCCTAAATCTCCTTCTAGCGTAAGCACATCACTGGACGCTAAAAGTTCGGCAAGTTGCTGAGCAAGCTGTTCTGTCTCCTGTTCCGAATTAATCATACGTTCATATATCATTAGTCGCTATCCTTTCAAGTACTTATCTGTTTGCTTCTATTATAAAGAAATAGTAGCAGGAATGTAAGTAGACAGCCCTTAAGCCAAAAAAAATCACTTCGCGAAATGGCGAAATGATTTTACTTTCATTAGTGCACGAAACGTACAATTTCTTGTACTGCCTGTTCTCCAGCATGCACCCATCTATTTTTATCCTCAATTTTACCGTCTTTGTCGAGAGGTTCTTGGAACTGATTGAACCCGCTAGAAGTTAATAATGCATTTTCATCCCTATCTAAGCCAACGTTTACGACGTGCTTAATAACATAAGGAGTTTGAAATCTTATATATGCTTCTTGATGGTCTAAGTCACCTTCAAGTACTTCGAATGGAAGCCTTAAATAGATGGTCTCTCCTGCTTCACGCCATAAAACATTATCGAAGCTTCCTTTATGATAATCCCAGTTCCCTCCGATACTATACCCCAAACGTTGGATGCTACTTTTTAATTGTCCAAAGTACGCTTGCTTTCCTTCTAAATCTGTTTCTAGTTGTAACATAATCGTTTCACTCCTTATTAAATACTCTGTTCTATCTTCACCAAAAAAGAATGATTCAATTCAAGCGAAAGAAAAAATGCGTAAGTGCTGTTTTAGGAGTTGGTTGCTTTCATCGGTAACTTGGTTGCTCTCGTGCTAAAATGGTTGCTTTCCGAATAGAATTGATTGTTTTCAATGAACGATTGGTCGCCCTGATCCATTATTTTACAATTTTCTAAGCAATGAAAAAAGATCGATCAAAGGAGTCATCACTCCTTTAATCGATCTATTAGTAATAGTTTAATACTTTCTTAATGATAAAGGTTTTTTAGAAAACCATTCCCTGCGAATAAAGGAAGTACATAATGCTAGTAATTCTTCAATTTGTTGCGTGGAAGAAGCAAGAATCCGAATCGTAAATCCTGACTCATGAAGCATGGACATACCTATTTTACAATCCCCGATTTGACTTTCCAACTCTTCGTACAATTGATTAAGAAAACTAGTTGTACATCGCACGTCCACTACAATCATGGAACCTAAATGCGTAAAGTTTTCCATAAACCCTATATCCTCTACTTGTGAATCACTAGGTTGTAAATTTAAATGATCGAAAGCAATCAATTGGTCTTCCATATATATTTCATTTTTCAAGCGAAGTTGTTCATACTTAAACCACTTTCCATCTGGAGACCAGCCTGGCGTTAATATATCCGTATAAACAAGTGTGGATCCTCTTTCCATTCTAATTACTGTGTTTTGGTTATACCTTGCGTCCCGATAAGCAATGAGAGGATCTGGAATGTATTCGAGGACACTACCCTTTTTTAATATAAATTCCGTTTCCTGTAGTACTGGTGCAGTTGGCGTTCGATATACTTTCGTGGCAGATTGAGTAGTTAATATTAACTCTGCCTGCTCTTCCAGCGTCACTTCTATTCGATAACGGTCACCACCGACATAACCACCACCAGGATTTACGATAAAAAAACACGCCTGTCCCGTATTATCCAGATAGTTCGGGCGAAGTACCTTCAATGCACCTTGGAAGTACACCGTTTTTGTGACAGTTTTTTCTTTCTTTTTCTCCATCACAAGTTGTAGAATCCCCGTCCAGTTTTCCATCTTATTTCAATCCTGAAAGTAACGCATTTTTACGAATCCAATCCATTACTTCTTCTAAACCTGTATTGTCTTTAAGATTTGTAAAAATGAATGGTTTGTTTCCTCGAAACACTCTTGTATCCGAAGCCATCACGTCTAAGTTTGCACCTACATATGGAGCAAGATCAGTCTTATTGATAATGAACAAATCAGATTTAATCATCCCTTGTCCACCTTTACGAGGAATTTTTTCTCCTTGCGCAACATCAATAATATAAATGGAGAAATCAACAAGCTCAGGACTAAATGTTGCTGCTAAGTTATCTCCACCACTTTCGACAAAGATTAAGTCTAAATCAGGGTGACGCTTTTTCAAATCTTCAATTGCAGCGGAGTTCATCGATGTATCCTCACGAATAGCAGTATGCGGACACCCTCCTGTTTCAACCCCAATAATACGATCTTCTGGAAGAATACCATTTGTCATTAAAAACTTTGCATCTTCTTTTGTATAAATATCGTTCGTAATAGCAGCCATACTGATTTCATCTGCCATATGGCGAGTTAATTTTTCTACTAACATTGTTTTCCCAGCACCTACTGGGCCACCTATTCCTATTTTAATTGGTTCCATTTTTAAATAATCTTCCCTTCATTAAGACATGAATATGCGAATATTCACACGCTCATGTTTCATCTGCGATATTTCTAATCCTGGCGCCACAGCCCCAAAATCGTCTTCGTCAAGAAGCGCTATCTTATTCGTGGCTTCCTCGATATATGTTTGAAACTCTCTTAATAATTGTTGTCCGGCCGTTTGACCTAATGGTATGCCACGAACTGCATTTTGAACTAAACCTGAAATAGAGGAATAAAGAAACGCTGAAATCCCCAAATTTTGTGGGACTTCCAACTGAAAAGCGATGATGGAGAATACAATGGCAGGGTGTGCAAATGACACTCCTTCTGTTACACGTTGCCTATAAGTTTGCAGGAGAGGGCTTGGATATAAATCTAAGCCTAAAGTGAGCATTCTCTCTCCCATTTTGTTTGTGCCTTCCCGCGTTTCACGAGCTAAGTTTTGAACCGTAATACGTCGGTCCAATTCCCATATTTTCTCCAAATCATCCGTCGCCAATGCCTCGTAAACAAGTCTACTAGCAAGCCCATCCGAATAGACTAGTTGCTCATCTAAGTACATTTTGAGCCATTTAGAAAAACTCGATTTATCATGTACTTTGTTTTCTTGAATATACGTCTCCAAGCCGAACGAATGACTAAATCCCCCGGTCGGCAAATTAGAGTCGCATAATTGAAACAAAGACAACAAGTAATTAGTCATGACTATGTCCGATATGGCGGAAGGCTTGCTTCACTTTTCGTTTCTCACGCGAGAAAGGAATTTCAAGCTGTTCTAATAACTCCTCTACCAAATAATCATATTGAACGAGCATTTGGTCTTCTTCAAACTGAGCAGGTAAATGTCTATTCCCTAATTGATGGGCGATTGTCCCCATTTCATGCATGCTTCGGGGCGAGATAATTAATAAATCATCCGGAAAAACTTCAATGATAATCATATTTTTCTCGTCCATGTACAGCACGTCACCAGCTTGCAAATCTTTTGCTTCCTTTAAGCGAATTCCGATTTCTTTGCCATGGTCAGTTGTGACTCTTTGAATACGCTTTACAAGGTCACTACTTTCCAAATATATTTTTTCTTTATGTGTACTTTCCAAAATTTTTGGATCTATTTGATCAATATGTGTTACTACTTCTTCAATTATCATTTCGTCACCTCAGAATAAGAAATATCGTTGCCCCATTGGAACTGTATCCACTGGATCACATGTTAGAAGCTCTCCGTTTACACGTACTTCATATGTTTCTGGATCTACGTCGATTTCCGGCGTCTCTCCATTTAGTTTCATATCTTTTTTCGTTAAATTACGAATACCACGTACAGGAAGAACTGTTTTTTGTAAGCAAAGTTTTTCGTGCACACCAGCTTCATATGCTGCAGTCGAAACAAATGTAATCGATGCTTTATATTTCGCTCTTCCCATCGTTCCGTACATAGGACGATAGAGAATAGGCTGTGGAGTTGGAATAGAAGCATTCGCATCTCCCATTAAGCTTTGTACCGCAATTCCACCTTTAAGAATCATGCTTGGTTTTACACCAAAAAATCTCGGTTCCCACAAAACTAAATCTGCGAATTTCCCTACTTCAATCGATCCTACGTATTCAGAAATTCCGTGTGCGATTGCAGGGTTAATCGTATATTTTGCAACATATCGTTTCACACGATTGTTGTCGCCGATTCCTTCGTCCCCTTCAAGCTTTCCGCGTTGTTTTTTCATTTTATCCGCTGTTTGCCATGTACGAATTAGCACTTCTCCAATACGTCCCATAGCTTGAGAGTCCGAACTAGTTATACTAAAAACTCCTAAGTCTTGTAGAATATCTTCAGCAGCAATTGTTTCCGCACGAATACGGGAATCTGCAAAAGCTACATCTTCCGGAATATCAGGGCTTAAATGATGGCAAACCATTAACATGTCTAAATGCTCGTCTATAGTGTTTACAGTAAAAGGAAGGGTAGGATTAGTAGATGCAGGTAGAACATTCATCTGACTCGCTACTTTAATAATATCAGGGGCATGTCCACCACCCGCTCCTTCCGTATGGAACGTGTGAATCACTCGATCTTTGAACGCAGACACTGTATTTTCAACAAATCCACCTTCGTTTAATGTATCCGTATGAATCGCGACTTGAACATCGTATTCGTCCGCAACTTTTAACGACATGTCGATGGAAGAGTAAGTTGCACCCCAATCTTCATGTACTTTCAAACCAATTGCACCAGCGCGAATTTGCTCAGCAAGTGGTTCTTCTGTTGCCGCATGACCTTTCCCTAAGAAACCAACATTGATCGGCATATCTTCTGCTGCTTCTAGCATACGATGCATATGCCATTCACCTGGAGTTACCGTCGTTGCTTTTGAACCTTCAGCAGGACCAGTTCCTCCTCCGATTAATGTCGTAAGTCCAGCTGTCAGCGCCGTTTCAATTTGTGCCGGGTTGATAAAATGCACATGTGTATCAATACCACCAGCTGTCAAAATTTTATGTTCACCGGCGATTATTTCTGTAGATGCACCGATCACGATATCTACATTATCCATTAATAATGGATTTCCCGCTTTTCCTATCGCGACGATTTTACCATCACGAACCGCGACGTCTGCTTTGTAAATTCCTGTATAATCTAAAACAATAACATTCGTAATTACTAAATCTGGAATATTTTCATCACGTGTTGCAAGTGGATGACTCCCCATTCCATCACGAATTACTTTACCTCCACCGAACACAACTTCTTCACCATAAGTTGTGTAGTCTTTCTCAATTTCGATAAAAAGTTCAGTATCCGCTAGACGAACAGCATCCCCAGTTGTTGGACCGTACATAGAAGCATACTGTTGTCTTGTCATTTTGAAACTCATCGTATTACCCCCGATCTAATGATCCTTCAGTTTTATTATTCAATCCGTAAACGCGTCTTTCTCCACCAAAAGCAACAAGTTCTATTTCTTTTGGATCACCTGGTTCAAAGCGAACAGCCGAACCTGCTGGGATATTCAAACGAAAACCAAAAGCCTCTTTTCGATTAAATTCAATCCAACTGTTAATCTCAAAGAAGTGAAAATGCGAACCAACTTGTATAGGTCGATCTCCATTATTTACAACTGATATTATTTTCGTTTCTTTTCCTTCATTACAAACAATGTCTTCCTCTTTTAAAACATATTCTCCAGGTATCATGTCGAAATCCTCCTTCTTAACGAATTGGTGAATGTACAGTAACAAGCTTTACGCCATCTGGGAATGTGGCCTCCACTTGTACATCGTCGATCATCTCCGGAACACCGTCCATCACATCTTCCGCTGATAATATAGTGGCACCATAAGCCATTAGTTCAGCTACCGTTTTTCCATCACGAGCACCCTCTAATATTTCGTACGTAATGAGTGATACTGCTTCCGGATGATTCAGCTTTAAGCCTCTTTCTTTTCGGCGTCTTGCTAAGTCTGCTGCAACGACGATTAATAATTTTTCTTGTTCGCGCGGTAACAAATGCACGGCATTTCCTCCAATCGTAAAATGAAATAGTTTTATCTCATTTTTTAGTCTATATAGTAGATTGAAAACGGTATTTTCTGATAACATAAATACATTTTAATAACCTGAAAGTTCTCCTTTTCGCATGAAAAGTACTAGTAAAAATTCCTATAAATAGGAAGCGTCTTTCAGAGGTAAGTTTAGGTTAATAAATAATAATTTATACAACAAAAAGAACCTATAAGTTAGAACGCACAAAAATAGTGGCATTCTTATAGTTTATTTATAAAATAACTATTCAGAGAGTTTTGCGCTTTTGCATTTTGTTATGAGCTAAAGCCTTATGCATTGCGCTAAGTTCCCTTCAATTGTATGCAGCAACTAGTGCTTTCGTAAGTTAAAAGTTCTTTCTGATAGATTTAGTGGATTTAGAAGAAGCCTGCCTAAAATAAGCAAGCGGAGGAAGGTAATGTTACTTTTCATCTTTACAGATTATGTACTCATGTATATATCTGAAAACAAATTTCAATCACTATTTTTTATTATAGTTACAGTTGATACATATGTCTATTTAATAATTCAATAATAGAAAGAAAGACAGCACATAGGCTGTCTTAAGATAAATATGGTCCAAGTTTTTTTAACACTGCAGCTTCCACTTCATCCGAAAGGATTTCTTCCGTGTGATGGCTAGGTTTTGGATCAAACCAACTAATTTCTCCATCCTTAAAATGACCTTTGAAGGTCCTATCATCCATATTGAAACTAAATTCAATGACCTCGTGAGGCAAACCTTCGAAGATTCTTTCCACTTGAAAATTATCCATTAGTATAAATATTCCTAGCTCTTGTTCTATTTTCTTCAGTACTTCCTCCTCTATCTCATGAGGAAGCGTATCTTCTACAAGCCGCTCAGGTTTTGGATGAAACCAATTAATTTCTCCATCTTTGTAATGCCCTTTGAATGTGTTGTCTTGAAAAGAGAAACTAAATTGTATTATATTATGAGGCAAGCCTCCAAAAATTTCTTTTTCATATTGAAAATTTTCTATCATAAAAATCCTCCTTTCGACACTCTCATAAATTACTTAATTCAATTATACCCCTTTTTTATATATCGAACCCTCCTTATCATATTTTATCAGTTAATTCACCAGAGTAATTTGGCAGGTTTTGTTAAGTGCTTTTACAGTTATTAAAACTCGCTTTTTCATTGTTAGTCTCATCATAAAAATGGAATTTAATCAAAATGTAATCGAAATGAAACATACTATACGTTTATATTCCCTTATTATAGGTTAAATAAAACGTAGAATGATGTGTTGGAGGAAATTGTATGTCGCAAAAAAGATTAACATGGGTGGATGTAACGAAAGGATTTTTGATGATACTTGTAGTAATTGGTCATTATCCTGGAGAACTTAATTTTCCATTCATCAAATATATTTACTGGTTTCATATGCCGGCTTTTTTCTTGTTAAGTGGCATTTTTTTTAAAGAAATAAAAGATAATCAAAACACTAAAATAACTATTAAGAAAAGATTTATGCAACTAATGGTGCCATATTTGTTTTTCCTATTTATTATTACAGCAGTTCGTTATAGCATGGAACTAGCATTAGGAAACTTTGAATTATCATGGTACTTCCAAGATTTATGGAAGCTAGTTATTGCAGGTCGTTTTGCACGAGGAGCTTACGGAGTTTTTTGGTTTGTAACGACGTTATTTTTTACCTACTTATTGTTCATTTGGATGACCAAATATTTAAGTCGTTTGAAACAAATCACACTACTTGTTATTTTCTATTTAGTAGCCCATTTAGAAAGTATTTTTGCCATGCATGTTATAAGTGGGGCCCCAGCTGAAGCTGCTCAAACGATTCCGATGTTATGGAATTTAGATGTAGTGTTAATGGCAATCGTCTATTTTTCCCTTGGTTATTATGCCAAATCTATTTGGATGAATATAAAGCTTCCCTGGTTATTTGGTGCTCTCGTAGTAATATTTGGTGCAGTTGCTGCAGATTATGTAGGATTGATCGATTATCATCTGAGTATGAAGTTTTTACGCTATGACCATTTGGTGCTCGATTTAGTAATTCCAGTGGCCTTTATTATTGTCATTCTCGGCGTTTTCCAAAGGCTTACAACAATTCTATCGCTAGAATGGTTGGCGAAAGTGGAGAAACACTCGATCGCTATTATGTATTTGCATATTTTTACAGATATCATTATGAACGATTATTTCCAATATGGATTAATAGGATTTACAACATTAGGTTTAGCCGTTCCAATTCTCGCTTCCGTTGTTATTCAAAAAATAATTCCATACGGAAAGTTCTTTCTTGGAGATATTCGAGCAAAAAAAACAATTCATTTTTAAAATAACCTCTTCCTTGTTACGGAAGAGGTTTTCTTTTAGTTATTCTATTTTCTTACAATGTATAATATTTTTTTATCCGCTGATCGAATCCAACAAGCTTTTGTACTCCTAAACACTTCAGCATATCTGCATTCACAACCGTAAATTTCCCTAAATCATCTGGGTAATGGGAATCCGAGGATACTGTAAATTCCACTCCGCTCTCCACTAAAACCTTCACAAAATCAGGTCCAGGGCACATTTCCTTCACTGGATAACGATAATAAAGCCCAGCATTCACTTCCGTTGCAGTCCTAGTCGAAACAAGCGCATCCGCAATTCGTTTATACCAAGTCACCCTAAATTCCATATCATTCACTTGAAAATTGAATACTTTCAAATTGTCTAAATGCGCTACAAAATCAAACAACTCCGAGCGAATTGCTTTTTCCACTGTCCTAAAAAATTGCTCATACAATACTTTCAAATCCATACCTTCAAATTTATCAACGGTTTGAGGATTATCGAATCCCCAGCCATCAACAAAATGAACAGAACCAATCACATAATCCCATGGATAGGCGCTTAAAAGCTCCGTAAGCTCCGTTTCACATCCAACAAAATAATCTGCTTCGATGCCTAATTTTAACTCGACGCCTTCACGATGCCATTTCTCTTTCGCTCGCAAAATAGTATCTACAAAATCATGCATATTTTCCGTCATAACGCTATCTAACCAATAACGTTGCATCTTTCCTAAGTCCGTATCATCCAAAATCATATTTTTTTCAAAATACGCTTTTGTCTCGTGAAAACGATACAAATGATCAACAATACCGACTTCCTTCAATCCGAGCTGTTTCGCGCGCATCAAGTAAAAATCTAACCACTCTTCACTATAACAACCTTGATCTAATCTATTTTTCAACGCATTTATTTGCCAAGTTATATATTCCTTCGAGCCTTTTTTTAGTCCATCTGATGAATCAAAAGAAGCTATTGCTTGAGAAGTTCTCTCCAACCATTGATGCGAGTATGGACCTTCTTCCAAATGTACATGATAATCCATTTTCATTTACACTTACCTCCATCTGCCACTATCCATTTCCCTTCAAATGCCATCCACTTTTCTGGACATGCTTCGTTACAAATGATTTCTGTTAGCTCATTTAACGAACAAATCGTGTAAAAAGACTTTTGTTCTAATTTTGAATCGTCCGCTAATAATATGCGGAAACAGCTATTTTCCATCATTTTTGCAGAAACAAGCGATTCATCCAAATCGTAATCATAGACAATTCCTTCATCGATTCCCCCGCAAGATAAAAATGCTTTATCCAAATTCATGCGACTTAGCCATTCCAATGTCATCGCTCCAGATACAGAAGATTGTTTAGGGTTTGTCGTCCCTCCAAGTAAAATTACTTTTCCAGTCATTCTTTTTTCTTCCAAAGCTACATTGAACCTTATCGCTGCAGAAATGGAATTTGTCACGACCGTTACATTATTCACTTCCACGAGAAAGTCCGCAATATGAACAGTGGTCGTCCCCACATCTACTGCAATTGTATCTCCATCCTTTATACGCATTGCTGCAACACGTGCAATTTCACGTTTCGCCTCTTTTTGCATATCCATCTTCCGTAAATACTCCTGCTCTTTTCGTAAGTTGATGAACTTCACGGCACCACCATGCACCCTTGTCAATAAATGCTGTTCTTCTAACTCATCAAAATCACGACGAATCGTTTCTGGTGCAACATTTAATTCTTCCGCAATAACGGAGACAACAATTTTTCGATCGAACTCTAACTTACTTAAAATATGTTCAAAACGTTCTAATTTGGAATAGGTCATATTAACGCAACCACATCTTCTTGTGACACATAGCACTCATACGTATTGCCAAGTACTACCGAAGCTTGCCTATCGTGTAATTGCTCCACGGAAAAAGTACGTTCTCCTACTTCAAAAACAGTTCGAATGACATTTCCACTCATCACAGCTTCTTTCGCAATACCTGTGAAACGTAAATCTCCCGCATTTGCTTTCAAATGGATTGCCTCTGGACGAATCGCGAACTTTTCCCGTTCACCAGGTAATTTGCCACCGATCATTTGCTCCAATTCTTTCTTCGTAAATACATTATAATGCCCGATGAAATTCGCTACGAATTCACTTGCTGGTTTCGTATAAATCTCTGTTGGAGAACCTTCTTGCGCAATTTCTCCTTTATTCATTACGAATATTTTATCAGAGACCGCCATCGCTTCTTCTTGGTCATGTGTAACTAAAACCATCGTCATGCCAAGCTCTGTCTGAATAGAACGCAAATCTGCTTGCAACTTTTTACGAATTTGCGCATCTAGTGCACTTAGAGGTTCATCTAAAAGCAAAACTTTTGGACGTACGATCAATGCTCTTGCAAGTGCAACCCGTTGCTGCTGTCCCCCAGATAATTCATGTGGAAACGCATGCTCTTTATCGGATAAATGCACGAGCGCTAACACTTCTTTTACTTTTTGCTCTATTTCAATCGCGTTCATTTTTTTCATTTTTAACCCGAATGCGACATTTTCTTTTACCGTCATATTCGGAAATAATGCGTAAGACTGAAACACCATTCCTACTTCCCGATTTTTCGGTTGGATATCGTTCATATTTTTTCCTTCGATTTTCACGACACCTGAAGTCGCACCGGTTAAACCAGCGACTATACGTAAAATGGTACTTTTCCCGCAACCACTTGGACCGAGCAACGTTACAAACTCGCCTTCTTCGATCGCCATATCAATATTGGACAACACCGCATTCGTGCCATATGTTTTATGAAGACCTTCTATTACAACATAACTCATGCTTTTGCCGCCCCTTTTGATCGTTTCGTTAACATGGATATGATAAATGTTAAAATACCCATTAATACTAAATAAACAAACACCACGCTACTCGCAATATGACCGCTCGTACTTAACTTTTTCATCAAATAAATTTGAACCGTCTCAAACCGTGAACCTACTACTAAATTGATCAAAACAAATTCGCCGAACAACACGGAAAATGACAATAGCGCACCAGCAAACAGACCCGGATATACAGCGGGTAGTAACACCTTTGTAAAAGCTTGAGCTTTAGATGCACCTAATAACTCAGCAGCATCCAATAACTGCTTTCCATTCACACTGCGCAAACTATTACGAGTACCTTGATAAATGTAAGGCAATATACTAATCACATATACCCCGAGTACTGCTAATATCATCGGCACTCCAATATGGGCATATGCGCGGATTAACCCGACCGCTAGTATTACACCAGGAAATGCATAGACCATCACAACTGCTGCTTGAATCCATTTCTCATACTTTGGAAAATAAAGTACGATGACAAAAATTGCAGGAACGATGAACAATAAAGCAAGTAATACCGCACCTCCAGAAAGTAACACCGATCGTCCAAACGCTTCTATAAAGCTACTGTCCTGAAATAACGTAGCAATCCATTTAAACGTTAGCCCTTCTGGTAACACCGTTTTGTTCCAATTAGTTGCAAACGCATAAAGCATTGTCGCTAAAATTGGGAGGAATAAATATAATAGAAGGAAGACAAAAAACAAATCTGCGAAACCTTTCTTTCTCACTATAAATTCCTCCTTGTTTTCTTAATACTCCACTCACTTAATAACATGGCGATAATCATCGTTACACCGAGTATTACTGCAATCGCACTTGCTAGCTCTGGCTGTGCAAAAATATCACCAGAGAGTAACGCACCAATTCGAATAGCGACTAAATTATAATTACTGCCTGTCAGTGCGTAGGCGGATGCATATGCTCCCATTGCATTCGCAAAAAGCACACTAAATGTCCCAACAATTCCTGGAAGCATAATAGGAACTCCGATTTTTCTCCAAAACTGAAATGTCGATGCTCCAAGTAACGCAGCAGCATCCTTCCATTGCTGTTGGATACCGTAGTATATTGGATACAAAAGCATCAAGGAAAGAGGTAACTGGAAGTAAATATACACAAGGAGTAATCCACCCCAACTATATAAAGAGAACGAGGATAACGAATCGATTCCCCATTTTTCAAATAGCAATGTAAACAAACCACTGTTCCCTAACAAGACGATAAAAGCAAACGCCAATGGTATACCGGAGAAATTCGATGTCAAATTCGAAACCATTAAAATACGCTCACGCACCGGCTCTGAAAAACGCATCATCGCATACACTGCAAATAACGTTACAATTAACGCAATAATAGCCGAAACAGCAGATAATGTAATACTATTTTTAAATCCTTGTAAAATATAGCTACTCGTCAAAACCTCTTGATAATGACCGAGCGTAAAGCCATCACCATTACTAAAACTTGAAATGACCATATATAACAATGGTACGATGAAAAATAACGTGACGAGCACTAAAAACGGCAATATCCAGACGAACAATTGCTTTTTAGAAGTCAACAAAATCACTACTTCCTTTTTAAAAGTAAGAAAAGAGGCACTAGGCCTCTTTTTTTGTACGTACACCGTTCAGAAGAAGAGGAACCATTTCTTCCGAAGGCTCTATCTCTAATAATTGACACACTAAAGGTGCTACTTGTAACTGGGAAACAATACCTTCTTTAATACCCTGCTTCACTTGCCTCGACAATACAAACATCGGAACATGTCGATCTTCTATCGTATTACCTCCATGATTCCCATCGCTTGTCATGCCGTGATCTGCAGTGACAACTACATCGTATCCTTGCGCCAAACAATTAGGGATGAACAACGAAAGAATCGCATCTACCGCTAATACACGATTTCGATATTCCTTGGAATCTGCCGTAAACTTATGTCCATCATCATCCACATTCATTGGGTGAATATATAAAAAGTCAGGCTGTTTTTCATTCATTAGCCAAGCTGCTTCGGCGAATAAATGACTATCTGGATAATGATCTTCAAAATAGAATAAGCCATTTTCAATCGGGAAATCTGTCTCCAATTGAATACGATCCGCAAAATGATTAAAAGGAGCTCGATTATACAGTTCACTTACCCAATAGTAAGCAGCAGCAGCGGTTGTTTTTCCGCTCTCTTTTACTAAATGGAATAAGCTTGTTTGATTGGATAAACGTACCGTTGCATTACTTGTAACACCATGAATAATTGGTGGTGTCCCCGTTAAAATCGTCTCATATAGTGGGCGGGATAATGATGGTACTTCCGAGCGCACTTCGTAGCGAGCAGCAGCACCTCTTTCCACTAAATGTTGCATAAATCCCATATGTGTACATGCAGTATCGTATCTAAGTGCATCTACCACGATAAGAACTACACCATTATTTGACATGGATTAACACCTGTTCTTGGTACATTTGTGGAATTTGTTTCGTTGTTTCTTCCCAAGCTTTTTGATCGCCAACTGGTTTTGCATTTGCATACATTTCCGCTGGTAATAATAATGCTTCTACTTCTGCTGAAAGCTCTACGTTTTCACGAATAGGACGAGCATATCCTTTTGCTAGATTTTCTTGTCCAGCATCCGATAAAATATATTCACGTGCTAACATCGCAGCATGTGGATTTTTTGCGTATTTATTAATAACAGTTGCATATCCAGAAATAACAGAACCTTCTGCTGGAATGACTACTTCAAAACGTGATTCATCAATTTGATTACGGTATCCTAACGAGTTGAAATCCCACATAATCGCTACATCAATTTCGCCTTTTTCCAAGTTTGCTACTGTTGCGTCACCTTGTAGACGACCTTGTTTTGCAAGCTCTGCGAAGAAATCGATTCCCGGTTGTAGGTTTTTCTCATCCCCACCATAAGCCATAGCAGCTGCTAAAATAGCAAACTGTGCTTGGTTTGCAGTAAGTGCATCTCCAATACTTACATTAAAATCACCGTTTTTAATATCGTCCCAAGATTTAGGTGGGTTTTTCACATTATTTGTATCTGTTAAAAAGGACATTGTTCCTGTATATCCAACAATCCAGTGGCCTTCATCATCTTTTGCCCAATCCGGAATATCATCCCAGTATGAAGTTTTATAAGCTAATGTTAAATCTTTGTCTTTCGCAATCGGTCCAAACGCAATACCAACGTCTCCGATATCAGCCGTTGCATCTTCCTTCTCGGCTTCAAACTTTGCAAGTTCTTCTGCACTCGACATATCTGTATCTGAGTGTTTCAAGTTGTACTCAGTCCCAAGCTCTTCCCAAGTTTCCACCCAGTTCGCCCAAGTATCTGGCATACCTACTGAATTTACCGTACCTTCCTCTTTCGCTTTTGTTATAATCTCATCTACCGATAAATCGTTGCCATTTACAGTTGATTTTGCCGAACTATCTGAACAAGCCGCTAAAATAGAAACTGCTAGTACACCGATTAAACTTTTCTTCCAGACACGCTTAAAAGACATTGATAAAAACCTCCATTTGTTTGTGTTTGTTTTGGTTTGCTTACAAGGCTTATGTTACGAAACAAACATTAAGGAAGTATGGAGGAGTTAATAATGTTCAGTAAAAATTGTTGAGGTTTTGTGAAGGTTAGGGTCCCCTCACATTTTTCCACAAAAAAATCCAGGTTAGAAACGAATAACGATCGTCTCAAACCTGGATCTATTTATTATCAATGAAACACAATTGTTTTATTCCCTTCCACAATTATGCGATTCTCTAAATGCCATTTCACTGCTTTTGCAAGTACCCGTCGCTCAATTTGGCGGCCAATTTTCTTTAAATTAATGACATCATCCCGATGGTCTACTCGTTCCACATCCTGCTCAATAATTGGTCCTTCGTCTAGATTATTCGTCACATAATGTGAAGTCGCTCCGATTAATTTCACCCCACGTTCATATGCACGCTCATATGGTCCTGCACCTATAAACGCAGGCAAAAAGGAATGGTGAATATTAATGATTCGACTCTCAAAGTGGCGAACAAAGTCTGGAGTCAAAATTTGCATATATCTTGCTAAAATTAATAAGTCGACTTCATACTTGTCCATCAAGCCGATTTGTTCTTCCTCCACCTGTTTCCGAATATCTTTATTTGCCGGTATGTAATGAAAAGGAATTCCTAATGACTCTACGATTGGACGAGCATCTTCGTGATTACTAATAACAACGACGATATCCGTATCAAGATCACCATTTTGCCATTCCCACAAAAGCTCCATCAAGCAGTGTGTTTCCTTTGAAACAAATATCGCAGAACGCTTTCGATCATTTCGGTAGGAAAAGTCATACTCCATATCATGAGCGGCCGCAATATCACGAAAGTCATTTTCCATATTTTCCTTCTCGATTAGTAAATTTTCTCTGTGGTACTCGATCCGAATAAAAAAGATTCCGTTTTCCGGGTCGCTTGAATATTGGCTTGATTCAATAATATTTGATCCGTGATTATGTAAAAATGTTGATAGAACAGATACAATCCCTGGTTTATCTGGACATTTCACTAATAAACAACCTCTATTTTCTAGTTGTTTTTGTTGTTGCTTTGAGTTCACTTTAACTTGTGTATTAATAGACATACAGCACATCCCCTAAACTACTTATCAGTTTTATCATTATGCACTATTATTAAACTATTCTCAATACCATTTTTCATATAAAAAATCCTATGCAAAGCGCTTTGCATAGGATTTCCTTATTAATTGAGTACTTTAAGTTTCACCTTTTTGACTCCCCATTCCATCGCACTATCGTAAGAAGGAATGAATACATCGATTTTATGTCCTTTAATAGCCCCACCTGTATCACCGGCAATTGCCTCTCCATAACCTTCCACCCATACTTTTGTGCCAAGTGGAATAATTTTTGGATCTACGGCAATCACTTTTTGATTTGGATTGGAACGTAAGTCAATTCCATACGCTGTCGTCCCGGAACATCCTGTACAATATGCAGTATAAGCGGTTGCTGTTACTGTTAATTCATTCGCTACTTGTGCTTCTACCACTTCTACTTTTTCTTCCTTCACCACCGGTTCTTCAATCGGTGGCGATGTTACAATTGGGGTGGATACGGCCGCCACCTTCCTATCTGGCTTCTGATGTACGGTCTCTGCTTCCACACTACCAGCGCTCACAATCAATTCATCACCAGGATGTATAATATCTCCCTTTAAATCATTCCACTCAATCAACGACTCTAATGGAATATTATGTTTCAAAGCAATTCGAAACAAATTATCCCCGTCCATGACCTTATAGCCTTTAGGCTCTTCCACTAGTTCCACTGGTGGATAATTGACTAATCCCAAATCTAAAGCATATTGGAAAGGCAATTCATCTTCTTCCGGAAAGCTATAGGAAGCATCGAAAACGCCTCCACTTGTGCCTATGCCTATAGGAAGATCCGCGGCTTGTGTTACTGTGTTCGTTGAGAATGCTATTAGCACAATGAACAAAAATGTTCTAAACTTCAAAATAAAACTCCTCCTTTACAAGTAAACTGTAAAACATTTTTATTTCGTCCCAGTCTTGCCCAAAAACTTCGAAAAACAAACATTCTAATAAAATAAAAAGAAGCCACCCTCTAAAACACTTAAAATCTGTTTTAGAAAATGGCTCTATTTTCGGAACAATTTAAAATGTAAGAAATTACAAATTTACTAGAAATTAATGAAGAAGAGCAACCAGTTTACTTCTAAGAGCAACCAGTTCAAGGAGATAAGCAACCAAATTAACCGATAGAGCAACTAGTTTATACGTGAAAGCAACCAGTTCTCATGGTATAAAGTAAACTCTTCCTGATATAGCTCCTCGAAGGAATGAGGTGGAATTATTTTCTTTTATTAGTTACAAAATGGCGATGGGCGACCAATTCACTCATGAGGGCAACCAGTTCAAGGAGATAAGCAACCAAATTAACCATGGGAGCAACTAGTTCCCTAGCGAAAGCAACCAGTTCTCATAGTATAAATTAAACTCTTCCTGATATAGCTCCTCGAAGGTGCGAGGTGGAATTATTTTCTTTTATTAGTTACAAAATGGCGATGGGCGACCAATTCACTCATGAGGGCAACCAGTTCAAGGAGATAAGCAACCAAATTAACCATGGGAGCAACTAGTTCCCTAGCGAAAGCAACCAGTTCTCATAGTATAAATTAAACTCTTCCTGATATAGCTCCTCGAAGGTGCGAGGTGGAATTATTTTCTTTTATTAGTTACAAAATGGCGATGGGCGACCAATTCACTCATGAGGGCAACCAGTTCAAGGAGATAAGCAACCAAATTAAGCACGAGAGCAACTAGTTAACTCACGAGAGCAACCAATCCACTCACAAAACAAAAGAGCTGCCAAAGCAGCCCTCACTCAAACTTGCATATTCTCAATGATTGTTGCAATTCCCATACCGCCCGCAATACATAGCGTCACCGCACCATATTTCTTACCAGTACGCTCTAGTTCATGCACTAACTTCGTCAACAAAATTGCACCAGTAGCACCAATCGGATGCCCCATTGCAATAGCACCGCCATTTGGATTCACCTGACTAAACTTAAGACCTAACTCATTCACACATGCAACTGCTTGCGATGCGAATGCTTCGTTCAATTCTACTACATCTAGATCTGCTATCGACAAGTTAGTTTGCTTCAATGCTTTTTGCATCGCATAAACAGGACCCATTCCCATCAATTCAGGTGCACAACCTGCAGAAGCTTGAGCGATAATTCTCGCTTTTGGTTTGTAACCGCGTTTCAATGCCTCGGCTTCGGACATTACGAGTAATGCTGCTGCTCCATCATTACGACCACTCGCATTTCCCGCGGTTACCGTGCCGCCTTCTTTGAACACTGGCTTAAGTGTTGCTAGCTTTTCCAAAGTTGTTTCTCTTGGATGTTCATCGACTTTAAATTCTACGATACCTTTACGAGTTTTCACTGGATAAGGGGCAATCTCTTTTTCAAAATAGCCTTTTTCAATCGCATTTTTTGTTTTTTCCTGACTACTTAATGCGAATTCATCTTGTGCTTCTCTTGAAATCCCATACTTTTCTGCAACATTTTCTGCGGTGATTCCCATGTTTAAGTCGCCATAAATTTCTCTTGGCTGTGAGCCTGGTTGGCTTGCAGTATTTGGATCTTTCAGCGAAACATCCCCAGATTTTGTACCAAACCGCACACTATTCACATAGTACGGAGCAGTACTCATCGACTCTGCTCCCCCAGCAATGATAATATCACTAAGTCCCGTTTGAATTTGTTGCATTGCAGAATTTACCGCTTGTACACCTGATCCACATTGTCTGTGAATGGTATATCCCGGAATATCTACAGGTAGTCCAGCTCGAAGCATCGTAACTCTCGCTAAGTTGGATACATCGGCACTTTGTTTTGCTTGCCCTAAAATGACTTCCTCGACAGCAGTTTTATCGAGATTCGTACGACGTATTAATTCTTCTATTACGTGTGACCCGAGAAAATCTACTGTTTCATTGCCAATGCTACCACCAAGTTTTCCTATTGCTGTACGAACTGCGTCTACGATTACTACATTTTTCATCTCATCATCTCCACCTTAAAGACTTCTCGCATAATGTTTTACTTTTTCGCGATCAATTTCTACTCCGAAACCTGGTCCGTTCGGTATGACAACTTCAAAGTTTTCAAATTTAATAGGTTCTAACGTAAGGTCATCTTTAAATAATAAAGGACCAAAGATTTCTGTACCGAATTTCATCTCTGGAATAGTGGCATAAAGTTGTGCACAAATAGCTGTTCCTAAACTTGACTCGATCATCGTACCTCCATACAATCCAATTCCTGCTGCTTCTGCGATACCTGCAACTTTCTTTGTTTGTGTTAATCCTCCTGCCTTACAAGGCTTCAACGCAATACAATTTCCTGCACGGTGTTTCGAAATTTGGAATACATCTTGTATGCTATTTGCTGCCTCATCCGCCATAATTGGTACTTTGAAACGAGAAGTCAACCTTGCCATTCCTTCATAATTCCACGTTGGTAGCGGCTGCTCGACCATTGAAACGCCACCATCTTCCAAAGCTGCGATGCAATAATTCGCTGTATCCTCATCCCATGCCTGATTGACATCGACTGTAATGCGTGCCTCGTCTCCTACTGCTTGTTTAATCTGACGAACATGCTCAACATTTTTAAATGGGTCGCCTTTTCCGATTTTCAACTTAAAAATATTATGGCGCTTTTGGTGTAAAAACTCTTTCGCTTCTTCAATATCTTGTGCTGTTTCTCCACTCGCTAGCGTCCAAGCAATTGGCAATGAAGTATGGATTTGGCCTCCGAATAATTCAAAAGCTGCCACATCTTTACTACGAGCTGCTAAATCTATAATGGCTGCTTCCACTACGGTTTTCGCAAAATTGTTTCCTCTAACTTGCTTCGAAACCTCGTACATAATTTTGTCAAAGTGAATAGGATCTTTCCCGATAACGAGTGGTGCAATATACGTATCAATATTTGCTTTAATGGCTTCAGGTGTGGACTCTCCGTAAGAAGCTCCTCCAATTGTTGCCACTTCAGACCAGCCTTCTCGTCCTTCTTCATCTGTAACACAGCCAACAACAATGGACTGTGACACAATCGTATGCATCGCCAATTGATGCGGGCGAATAGTCGGTAAATCTAGTATATAAACATCAAAAGAACGTATTTTCATCTGAAACCAACTTTCTAAAATTTATGATAAAAAATCTGCTTCCGTTTTTGCTTTTACTTCTTCAATTGTGACACCAGGCATTAGCTCCACTAGTCTCAATTGCTTATCTACCACTTCAAATACCGCAAGTTCCGTAAAAATCATATCAACGCTTCTTGTCGAAGTAATCGGATATATACACTTCTTTAACAACTTGCTGCTACCATCCTTTGACGTGTGGCTCATCGTTACAAACACTTTCTTCGCACCGACTAATAAATCCATCGCCCCGCCTACGCCCATAATATTTTTTCCAGGTACAGCCCAGTTTGCAATAACGCCGGTCTGATCCACTTGAAGTGCGCCAAGAATAGCAACATCCACATGACCACCGCGAATCATTGCGAAAGAATCCGAGCTATTGAAGTAAGACGCTCCGATCGCTTCCCCAACCGGTAACTTTCCTGCATTTACAAGGTTTGGATCGATATCCACCTCTTCCACGTCCGTTACTCCGAGTAGACCGTTCTCCGTATGCATATAAATATCTGCCGCGTTCATATACTCTGCAACAAGTGTAGGAATTCCAATTCCCAAATTCACGACACAAGGTCCTTCTAGTTCAGCCGCTACACGCTTTGCGATTAAATGTTGCATATCTGTTTTACTCATTGTCGTCATCTATTCACAACCCCTTCCTTTGTCAACACTTGTTGTGCTTGAATGATTGTATCGACATACAAAAATGGTGTGACAATTTCTTCCGGATTTAACGCACCAGGTTCCACAATTTCATCCACTTCTACAATCACTCTCTTTGCAGCCGTCGCCATGAGCGGGTTAAAATTACGTGCCGTTTTGTAATAAATGAGATTTCCAAGTGTATCCGCTTTATGCGCACGGATAAGTGCAACATCAGCGCGAATCGCTTTTTCGAAAATATATGTTATGCCATCAATCTCGCGCTCTTCTTTGCCTATTGCAAGATCTGTGCCAGCACCAGTTGTTGTATAAAAGCCGCCCAGTCCAGCCCCTCCAGCACGTAAAGCCTCCGCTAATGTCCCTTGAGGAAGCAACTCTAACTCGATTTCCCCTTTTTGATACTTGTCACCGACATCCCGGTTACTTGTAAAATAAGAGCCAATTCCTTTTTTAATCTTATTTTGATTGAGCAGTATTCCAAGCCCTTTTCCCGATTCTCCCAGATTATTACTAACAATCGTTAGATCTTTCACATCTTTTTCAGTTAAACCTTCTATTAATGAAAGAGGTGCTCCTATTAATCCAAAACCACCTACTAAAACGGTATGACCACTTTCCACACATGACAAAGCATCTTGTATATCACTCGTTACTTTTGACATCTTACCCTCTCCTTACTTCGTAACCAATTTTAATGAATCGCTTATTTCAAACCATGCTGGAATACCTGCAGTTAACACACAAATATACCCAACATCCGCAAGTTCAGCTTCCGTTACACCGACTGCTCTCGCTTTTTCTATCCAAGGAACAGCATCTGCGCCACGTAGTTGGGTAATAAAATTTCCAACCATATTTAAATGCTTCATACGAGTAGACACATGCCCCTCACACAGGAGTTTGGCTTCTATTTTATCTTTGTCACTACTTTGAATGATTGTAAGAGATTCTACTAAAAAGCTAGTATCCTCGTCACCCAACCACTTGATCATCGTCTCGAAAACCTCTTCTATCGTCTCAGGACCTTTTTCAGATTGTACTACTCGTTGCCCTTTTAGTTCTAGAGCGTAAGCAAGTCCCTCAAGTGACACTTTTAAAGCAGGCGTTCCTCCGTATAAGTAAGAAACTAAAAAGTACTCCACTAGTTCTGGAATCGTGGAACCAAAGTCGATTGCGCCTTTCGTATGGTAACCCATGCTACGTGTATATAATCGAGCGGCGTTCATACTCGCTAAAAGTACATCTTTTTCCTTTCGAGATAATGCCCCATCTTGCATAATCTCTCCGCGTAATCCTGTATAATGATCGAGCACAATCGGGCTATAATCATGCATTTTCTGCACCCAACCTGGAACTTCGTCATATACCTCTTTAAAATATGCTAACCCTTTACTCATCATTTTCACCTCTAAGTTTCGAATTATTTTAAGGTATCCGGATATTCAAACTGATTGATGCCAAATATGATCGGAAGTACGAAATATACAAACACCACAATCAGAACGAATGCTAATACCGTAAGTCCTGTGCCTTTTCTTAACATGTCCATCATCGTGATTTTGCCTGTCGCAAAAATGATTGCATTCGATGGAGTACCAATCGGCAACATAAATGCGAATCCAGCTCCCATAGCTACTGCTGTCATAAGCGGAAGCGGGTGAATATTCATTGCCAGTGCCAACGCCGCAGTAATTGGAACAAGTATCGTTACTGTAGCTGTATTCGGTGTCATTTGGGTCATCCCGATACCAAGCAAGGTAGTAACGCCTAGAATCATCATGTAGGAAGCACCATCTAGTAATAATAATTGGCTACCGATCCAACTCGCCAGATCCGTTCCGTTAAAACCTGCAGCAAGTGCTAACCCCCCGCCGACTAACAGTAGAACATCCCATGGCATGTTCTTCAGTGAATCTTTTCCAAGGATACGTTCGCCTGGTCTATTAGATGATGGAATAATATGTAGTAGAACTGCGGCTACCATAGCAATCATCGTATCGCTCAAACCAGGAATGATATCACTCCATAGGAATGTCCTTGTCATCCACATAAAGCCAGTTAGAATGAAAATGGATAGAACAATTTTTTCTTCATACGACATTTTACCGAGTTCTTTTTTCCGATCGCTAACAAACTGACGACCGTTCTTGATTTTTTTAACTTTCATCGGATAAGCAATTTTTGTGATATAGAAGATGGAAAACAGCATCAACAACGCTGTCAACGGAAAGGCAAAGAGAAAAAATTGGGCGAAGGATATTTCAAACCCTAATAGTTCCTTGGAAAGACCTGCGAGCACAAGGTTCGTCGGTGTTCCTATCAAGGTTGCGCTCCCTCCAATTGTTCCTCCAAAGCCTATTGCAAAAATAATGGATTTCGTGAATTTCATTTCTTCTTCTTTGGTATACACATTATCTTCTTTCATGAGAGTCACGACTTTTGTAATGATAGCCGTACCAATTGGAAGCATTAGCATAACTGTGGCCATATTCGATACCCACATTGATATTAAACCTGTTGCTAGCATAAATCCTAGAACGAGCCCTGGAGTACTTGTCCCCACTGCACTGATAATCGTAATGGCAATTCGTTCATGGAGATTCCAACGCTCTAAAGCCAAAGCTAGCGCAAACCCTCCGATAAATAAAAAGATTAAAGGATTTCCATAACTAGCAGCCGCAACACCCTCCCCGACTGTCCCCATCACTGGCAATAAAACTAGTGGCAAGAGCGAGGTAATGCCTAATGGGATAGACTCCAAAATCCACCAAACAGCAATCCATGCAGTAATTGCAAGGACAGATCGCCCTTCATCACTCAGTCCTGGTAGAGGCAAGAAAAACAATATTAGTAGAAATAATAACGGCCCTAAAAAGAGACCGACAAATTGCGTCGTGCTATAAGATTTATTACGTTTTGTTTGTTCGTTCCGAGTGGTGCTCATTTTTCCAACTGGCAATTCAGCAGATACCACCCCTGCACTGCTGTGATTCCTAAGGTCTGCCATTGTCACAAGATCCTTCGTTTTATTGTGGGATTCCCACAACATACGATTAATATGTTTGATTGAAAATTTCATCTGTTTCTCCCCTTACTTCCTTTGTTGTTCCCCGTTATAGTTTATTTAGAAATACATCTACAGCTTGTTCAATATCTTCCCGCTTTTCAAACACCATTGTGTAATGATTACAATCCGAAATGACGGTTTCGATTTCCTTTGTAAACTCCCTAGTTTCTTCATAATCTGTTATGTAAAAAAGCGGTGGCATGGAACCAATATTGCCTTTTGCGTAAACGAGCAATACTGGACATTCAATTTGGGAACAAATCTCTTTCGGACTAAATGTATAGAAGCTATCAAAATCCGCAACTATGCGTGCTTCTGTTGATTTATTTTCCCAATGGTCTCCTGCAGGACCCACTTCGTATTCAACTGTTTCTTGTAATACATCATTCCACTCAATACCTAAGTTCGAATAAATTTTCTTAATTTCTTCCGCATAATGCGCTTTTGATGTAAACTCTCTACTAATTCTACCTAAAGACGGCTGTACAATTCCTCGTTGGTGTTCCGTCGCTTTTGCTGCACCGTCCAGTAATATCAAACCCTGTACCGACTTCAATCGACTTGCAACAATTGCCGAAATAAAAGCACCCATTGAATATCCTAATAGAATTGGATTTTCAATCTTCAGCTCATTTATTAAACCGATAATATCATCCGCATGTTTGAATATAGATGGTTCTACATCTGTCTCATCACTGTTCCCACGACCTCGCAAATCTACAGAAATAAAGCGATATTCCCCTTTAAACTTTTCTGCGTAGTAATGCATGTTCTTATGTGTACCAGTTAGCCCATGAATGGCAATGATTGGTCCCTTTTCTCCTGGATAATCAGCAACTTGAATAGCTTTCCCATTTATATTTACTTTGTAAAAATCCATTATCGCACTCCTTTTACGTACGCATTTCGCGCATTGTTATTCTATTCGTACAAGTATATGTTTATCATACCGAAACAGTCGGAAAGGTCTAATAAAAAAAGCTGCCAAATTTTACTCGACAGCTATGAAATTAATATCTTATTCAGTTCTCATAACAAAGTTCAAGGAAGCTTCTTTATGGTCACCTTTATCTATCAGTTTAGTAGTAAGAGTGGAGCGAACACCACCAGCAACATCCGTCTCTAACCACTTGTCCCCTTCAAAGAACACTTGTGTAATTAAAGTCTCGTGTCCTTCATGTTCGAATTTTATATGAATATGTGCTGGACGGTATGCGTGATAACCAGCAGCAAATGTAAATTCACCTGTAGGACCGCTGGTTGGAATTTGATATGGAATTGGAACAATAGATTCTACTTCAAAGTCACCATTCTCATCTGTATAAAATTGTCCTCTTAAATTGAAATCTGGTGCAGTAGAATCATAGTTAGAATATAATCCGTCCGCGTCGTCTTGCCACCACTCCACTTTCGTATTTCCGATTGGGCCATTCACAGAACTAACGTTACCGTAAAACTTCAATTTATCACCCGGTTCGTCTGAGCGTTGTGGAATAACAACTTTTGAACCTTCCAATAAAGGTGAGTTTTCTTCGTAGTAAGGCCCAAGGAGCGATGGCTCTGTTCCTGGAGCATTTTTATACTTTGCTTCTAACACATATGTTTCCACGAAAACATCTAAGAATAATGGAATTTCGCCACTTCTACCTAATCGATCTGCCCATTTAACGAAGTTTGTATACTCTTCATGATTAAACTGCTGCTCATCTAGAAACGCTTTCATATGTTTAACGAATCCTTCATACGCCTCTAATACTCTAGTGTTTTTCACTGCTACTTCTGTCATTTTCATTTCCCCCTCAAGTTTTGTTTGATTTCCCCTACCCCACATGGCTCAATGATGTAAACGCATTCATTTTTAGTTTTAAAAATAAAACGAACTAACAAGTACTTGCTTTATTGAACTTTTTATTGTACGATATACGTACATATATACCTTATTCGTACAACCTCATTTTAACATAAAGGATGATACATTTGTCAACAGAAAAAACAGATAATTTTAAACAGTCGGGAGACTACATACAATCATTAGAGCGTGGACTTCAAGTAATCCAAGCATTTTCACAAGAAAACCAAGCACTCACTATTAGTGATGTTTCGAAACTTACAGGACTTAGTAGGCCAACTGCTCGTAGGATATTATTGACCCTTGAACATTTAGGGTTCGCCGAATCCAACAACAGTGTATTCTCATTGACGGCACGTACACTATCGCTCGGCTACGCATACTTATCTTCTAATAATAGCTGGAGCATTGCCCATTCGTTCATGCGTGAATTTGTCCATCAAACTGGAGAGTCTTGTTCCATTTCTATTTTAGATGGCACGGATATTATTTACGTAGCCCGTGTTTCCACCAAACGAATTATGTCGATCAACTTAGACGTAGGTTCGCGACTACCAGCTTACGCAACATCCATGGGGCATGTTCTACTTGCATACTTACCAAAAGAGAAATTAGAACAATACTTAGAGTTCATCGATTTCGAAAAATTTACGGACAAAACGATTGTGGATAAAGGGCAATTACTCGATATTTTAGAGAACGTTCGAGAGCAAAATTGGGGTGGAGTCGACCAACAATTAGAAGAAGGGCTCCGCTCTATTGCCGTTCCTCTTCGTGATGGATCTGGCAAAGTGTTCGCTGCCTTTAATTGCTCTGTTCATGCAGGGCGCGTTTCAAAAGAAGTTCTGCGTAATGATTTTTTACCACTTTTACAAGAAACCGGAGAGAAAATTGGTCAAGCAATGGCCATTACGAATAACTCGAGATATGTGTAAACAATTATATATACGCAAAACTAAATCCAGGAAAGAAACATCTCTAAAATGTTTCTTTCCTGGATTTTTATTTGTTTACTGTCCGTATATCCAAATTTAAGTTTAGTTCATTTAGAAAAGCCAATTTTACAAAACTAACTACAATAGATTGTTCTTCTTTTTATCAAAAAAACGCTTTCTTTCTAATCAGAATTATCTAAAAATAGTGTTGTACAAATAAAGTTTAGGTGGTAAACTATTTTTTAATAACACGCCACTCTGACGTTTCGGAGGTGTTTTATGAAGTAAGGAGTACTTCACAATCGAGAATCATTAAAATAAAGGAGGGCTTATGATGAAATTGAGTGAGACCGTTGCATCCATTGAACAATTTGTGATTGATATCCGACGTGATTTACATCAACATCCAGAGATTGGCTTACAAGAAGTGCGAACAATGAATATTGTAACGGAGGAATTATCTAATATGGGAATTCCTTATGAAATTGTACAAGACGGCGGCATTATTGGGTTTATACACGGGGAACAGCCTGGCAAGTCAATTATTTTACGAGCTGATTTAGATGCACTGCCTATGAAAGAAAGTCCATTTAATCTAAAACAAAAGAAAGCGATTACATCTAATACACCAAATGCAGCGCATACATGTGGACATGATGCACATACCGCGATGTTACTTGGTGCAGCAAAAATTTTATCCTCTCAGAAGGAAAAAATAGCTGGAACCATTATCCTTGCCTTTGAACAAGGCGAAGAAATGGGCGGGGGCATTAAAAACTTACTAAATCGACTGCATCAAATCGGGGCAGATGGTATTTGGGGAATCCATTTAAAATCAGATTTAGATGCCGGAAAAATTTCCGTAGACGCTGGTCCTCGTATGGCGGCGGCTTCAGGGTTTAATGTTGTACTAAAAGGGAAAGGCGGGCATGGTTCTCGTCCTGATTTAGCTGTGTCACCAGTCGATTGTTTCGTTGATTTTTACCAGGCGTTACGGAATATGCGCCATAGTCGATTAAGTCCATTTGAAACAATAACGTATTCCATCGGTATTGTGGAGGCAGGTTCCGCGCTCAATATCATTCCAGATACACTACAATTTGCAGGATCATTTCGTTATTTGAACAAAGAACAAGGAGAGCAAGCTATTCAAATTTTTAAGGATTTACTGACACATGTTTGTGCTATGAACAACTGTACTTTCGAATATAACACGGAGCCTGTCGTTTCTGATTTAGTTGTTAACAATGAAGCAATATGTGCTGGGATTGCAACTGCCGCAGTAGAAAAAGCACTTGGCAAAGAGGCATTGGCTACTATTCCAGCATGGATGGCTTCGGAATCATTTAGTTTTTATTTGAAGTATTTCCCTGGAGTTTTCGCTTTTCTAGGTGTGCAAAACGAAGAACAAGGAATGGGGGCTGAACATCACAATGAACATTTCGATATAGATGAATCGGCCTTAATAGTTGGAGTCACATCGACTGTACAATATGCCTTAGATTTCCTTTCTTATAAAGGAGGAATAACGTACACAAAGGCAGAAAAAGACGTTCATGAATTACTTGCACAATACGGGTTTTAGTTAAGGGGATGAAAGTAAAAATTTGAAGGGGTGATCTCAGATGAATGCTGTGGAGATACAAGAAGATAAAGCGAAGAAAAGTTACTTAAGGAAATTGCAGTTTAAACTACCAAATGTATTAGTAATGATGCTATTAATCATGATGTTTGCTTGTTTACTGACGTATATTATACCAGCGGGCAGTTTTGATTATACAGAAGATAAAAAACTAGTTGCTGGTTCCTATCATACAATAGAGCAAACACCAGTCAATCCAATTTTAGCAATTACACTCATTTTAGAAGGTGGAATTGCAGCAAGTCCTGTCGCTATTTTAATTTTGTTTATTGGTGGTTTTTTAGGCGGTATTTTCATGTTGGACTCGGTTAATAACGTTATTACAATGCTCATTAATAAGTTTGAAAGAGCCGGTTCCAATGTGTTGGTTTTAGGATTATTCTTATTAATGTCGTTCATCGGATTCTTCATCGGCGGGGATATGATGATTGTCTTCGTTACATTAGGGGTCATATTGACACGTAAGTTACGATTGGATCCAATTTCAGCACTTGCAGTCACTTTTTTACCGTTATTTTTAGCCTTTTCAATTGCTCCATCTGGAGAAGCACAAATTGCTCAATTGTTTGCTGGTATTCCGCTTTACTCAGGTTATTTGGAAAGAACGGGCATGTTTATCCTGTTCGCTATTGTCACTGCGGTGTATGTAGTATTTTATACAAACCGTGTGAAAAATAATCCGCTAAAAAGTGCGATGTCTGATACAAAATGGCTAACAGAATTAGATGAAGTGCAAAATGTTTCCATAGAGAAAAGCATAAAAGTCGAATGGAAAGATTTCCTCGTAGTTGCCATTATTATTATTGCACCAATTACGCTAGCATATGGGAATACTATTCTCGGATGGCCAGCAAAATACGGAAATGGCGCTGTTATTACCGTGTTTGGTATCGCATTCGTAACGTGCTTTCTTTTAAAAAGAAAAAATACAGAAGATATGATTATCGCATTTTCGAAAGGTGTGCAAGATATAACGATTGTCGCAATTGTTATTGTACTTGCCAGAACAGTAAGCATCATTCTCGAAAAAGGAAATATTTTAGGGACGATTGTTAATAGCTTAACAGGATCATTGAATGACTTTTCAAGTGGTATGACAGCTATTTTTATTTTCATCGTTGCAACGATTTTTAATTTCCTTGTTCCATCCGGATCAGGTATGAGTGGTGTTATGATGCCGATTTTACAGCCTGTTGCAGGAATGTTAGGTATGACAGACCAAGTACTTGTAACAGCTATTCAGTTCGGTGGTGGTTTAGGAAACCTAATCATTCCAACATTAGGTGCTACGATGGGTGCAATTGCGCTAGCAAAAGCAAACTTTGGTTCTTGGATAAAATTTATGCTACCTCTGTTTGGATTATGGATAGTGCTTGGTTCCATCATTTTATATTTTATCGCCTCTGTCGGCTGGGTTGGTTATTAAAAATAGAGCTTGTCCTAAAAATCGGTGAAAACCAATTTTTAGGACAAGCTTTTTTTTGACAGATACCTTCAAATCTTTCCATTTATGATAAGGTTCTCCGTAACGTATTTAAGTGAGGTTTTGTTAATACCATTAGTCCCTATTCATGCAATACAACGAATTACTTAGCGACCCGAAACTAGTACTACTTGCCTATCATACTACAAATTTTAGTTCTATTTTTATTTTAAATTAATACATTTATCATAACGAGGTTTTTATCTTATTCGAGTTTTATTTTATACGATGAAGGGGTGATTGGTGAGTTATGACGGATTCCGCTATTACGAATATTCACAATCGTACGACTCTGGCAAAAGTTAGGAATACGTATATGAAGCCAAGAATTGTTGCATTTATCCCTGCGCATAATGAAGAGAAATCAATCCGTGACTGTTTAGCTGGTTTAGGGGATCAAACCTTGCCAAAAGACGTTGAACTTGATGTTATTGTGGTTGCCGATAACTGCTCCGATCGAACAGAAGAAATAGCATTAGAAGCAGGACTTGAATTCAACCTAAGTTTGAGAGTTCTCACCACCAAAAATAATAAACAACGAAAAGTGGGAGCTTTAAACTCTGCTTGGAAAAGTATTTATGGAGATCCACTAGATTTATATGATAAAAAATTAAACATACAAGAGGAATACTACAAACATTCCATCAAGGCAATACTTGGTATGGATGCAGATAGTCGACTTGCACCGGACGCATTATCTCAATTATGGGAAGGACTCATGAGTTCTCGTAATATTGGTGGAGTAATGGCTAAGTACACCATGAGGATGCCAAAAAAGAAAAGTCTCATTTCAAAAGATGATGTGCAGTACGAAGAAAAGATTGCAACTGGACAGTATGGGGGTCCAATTTCACGTTGGTGGACACATCAGCAAAAACAAGATATGGCAAGCTGGCTGCTAGGTCTACAATATAGTGGAGGCAGTACATACGTTCTTGGCGGCCAAGCGACATTATTTAGACCAGAAGCATTGCAAGATGTGATAGACGAAAACAAGTTAGATGGCCCTTGGCAGGATGAAAGTGACGTAGAGGATATGCTTTTAACTTGGCAAATCCAGAAGAAATGGAAAACACTAATCAGTCCCACTGCCCGTTGTTTTGTTGACGCGATGAGATCGTACCATACTTTTCGACAACAACGAAATAAATGGCAATCGGGAACGGTTGAATTACTTACGAATAGTGATATTGGAGTTAAATCAAAACACCGGGGAAAAATATGGGGCTCTCAAATAAAATCTTTTATCAATTTGACGATACGCGTATTATTAATCTTACTAATAATTTTAGCCACTGCAACGGACCAATTTTTTTGGTCATGGATATGGCTTACTCCTGTTGTTATAGCATCTATATTAAATACTATATTAGCAATAAAGACTCCAATGCACAGAACGATAGATGTCATTTTAGCTGCACTGTTAATTAGTCCTGAAATATATTTATGGGTTAATTTAATCACCTTTGGAAATGTATGGTTAGGGAAGTTTTCCGCTGTCAAAAAAGATGGTTGGGCAACGCAGTATAACGCAGAAAGAGGCAACACACGA
This sequence comes from Psychrobacillus soli, assembly GCF_006861775.1. Classification (GTDB taxonomy): domain Bacteria; phylum Bacillota; class Bacilli; order Bacillales_A; family Planococcaceae; genus Psychrobacillus; species Psychrobacillus soli. Next base: position 148,775 of record NZ_VDGG01000001.1, read on the forward strand.
AGCAAACTTGCGGAAGGTATTATCGCTATTATCCTATTAATAGCAATAGGAACTTACTTGTGTATTGACCATAGAGCTTTTTTAACAAGTGAAACTGTACAGATAGCAGTACAGCCTTATCTAGAAACCGGCTGGGTAGTGCTAACTTACTTAACCATTTACTCAACTTTGGCTATGTTATACCAAATTTGGAGATTGAGAGTTAATCATAAAGCATGAAAATTTCAAGAAATTAATTGCTCACTTCACTAAATTATTTCAGATTGAAGGAGGATTTTATGAAAATAAAAAAAGCAATCATCCCCGCAGCAGGATTTGGGACTAGATTTTTACCAGCAACGAAAGCTCAACCGAAAGAAATGCTACCGATAGTCGATAAACCTACTATCCAATATATTGTGGAAGAAGCAATCGCGTCGGGAATTGAAGAAATTATCATCGTTACGGGAAAAGGAAAACGTTCCATTGAAGACCATTTTGATTTTGCTCCTGAACTTGAGCAAAACTTATTAAAAACAGGGAAATTGGACTTATTAGAAAAGGTTCGTTACACTACAAATCTTGCGGAAATTCACTATATTCGTCAAAAAGAGCCAAAGGGGCTTGGGCATGCTATTTGGTGTGCACGTAATTTTGTCGGGAATGAACCATTTGCGGTTCTCCTAGGTGATGATATAGTCCAGAGCGAAACACCGTGTTTAAGACAACTAATTAATATATATGAAGAAACACATTCATCTGTTATCGGTGTCCAAACAGTTCCGAGTACAGAAACACACCGATATGGAATTATTGATCCAGGTACACAAGTTGAAAAACTTTACCAGGTACTAAACTTTGTGGAAAAACCAACTGCTGGAACAGCTCCTTCCAATCTTGCCATAATGGGACGATATATTCTTACACCTGAAATTTTCATGTTTTTAAAAAAACAAGAAATTGGAGCTGGAGGGGAAATTCAGTTAACCGACGCGATACAAAAATTAAACCAAATTCAAAGGGTATTCGCATATGATTTTGAAGGAAAAAGATATGATGTTGGAGATAAGATTGGGTTTGTAAAAACTACAATTGAATTTGCACTTCAGCAAGGGGATCTCCGCGATGAATTGTCTGCTTATATTAAAGAATTAAGCATGAATATGAAGGAGACCTTGTTGAAAACCTGATATAGTGACTGCTCCCAGTGTAAGACATGATTCAGAATAGTGTCTGAATCATGTCTTACACTGGGAAACTATTTGGGCACTATTTGAAAATTTTATCAAATAAAATCCAGGTAAGAAACATTGCTTTACTGTTTCTTACCTGGATAATTAAATTAATTCAGCTAAGTGTTTTACTATTTTTTTATAGCAAACTTTTCACGACTTTCGACATGGTCGCCCCGTCTGCTTTTCCAGTAAGTAATGGTTTTGCAATTTTCATCGCATCGCCCATATTCATACCTTTTACAACTCCAGCCTCTGTTAATAACGCCGCAATTTCTTCTTCGCTTAATTGTTTCGGCAAGAAGCTTTTTAGTAATACTAGTTTTGCTTCTTCTTTTTCGATTAAGTCTTGTCGATTTGCTTTTTGAGCTCCTTCTAATGCTTGGTTCGTTTGTTTCACTTCACGATTCACAATAGCAATTTCTTCTTCTGAAGTAAGGCTTGTACCTTTTTCTTTTTCGGTGCTATCCAATGCTGATTTTAAAAGTGTTAGTACTCCTTTTGCTAGTACATCTTTCTCTTTCATCGCACGTTTTAATTGTTCAAATACAGTCGCTTTTATCATATTCATATCTCTCCCTTTACGTCTTAATGGCCATTCTTGTTATAAATATATTAGTAAGTTTACGCCAATAAAGTCATCACTGCAAAGAAATGCAATATGGATGCTGCTAGTACAAAAACATGCCAGACTGCATGATGATACGTAAATCCGCGCCATACATAAAAAACTGCCCCTACTGTGTAGAGCACACCACCTATAGCCAGATAAATAAGACCTTGAGTCGATACGTTTGCCACAAGTGGTTTCCATGCAAATACCATTAACCAGCCCATCACCACATACAATAACGTCGACGTATGCAAAAAGCGCTTCACAAAATATGCTTTAAACACCGTCCCAGCTATCGCAAGCCCCCACACAATCCCAAACAATGTCCAACCAAGTGTCCCTTTTACCGCAAGGAATAGAAAAGGAGTATATGTACCTGCAATAAAAAAGTAAATAGCCGAATGATCCATTATCTCAAATACATCTTTCGCTCGGCCCGTTGGAAACCCATGGACGAGTGTAGATGATGCATATAACAGCACCATCGTCGTTCCAAACAACGTAAAACTCACTACATGCCAAGCCGTTCCTCGTGTCACAGAAGACACGATCAAAATGACAAGAGCCGCTATACTCAAAAGTGCTCCAATTCCGTGGATGATTGCATTCGCAATCTCTTCACGCTTCGAAAATATATGTGTATTACTCATATGGTTCATTCCTATCTGGTTAATCTTTATATCCATATGTTATCACTTTGTTTGAATAGGTGAAACTTTGTCCCGCAGTCTGATGATACCTTTCCTGAGTGGTCACAAATATTTCTATCAGGTCATATTTAAAATAAAACAAAAAAAGAGACCCCCATAAAGAGTGTCTCCTTTTTTTTATTTAATTCCTAAGAATTAAAGTTTTACGATGTTTACTGCTTGTGGTCCACGTTGACCATCTTCGATATCAAATTCCACTTTTTGACCTTCGTCAAGTGATTTGAAACCGTCGCCTTGGATAGCTGAGAAGTGAGCGAATACGTCGTTTCCGCCTTCAACTTCTATAAATCCAAAACCTTTTTCTGCGTTAAACCATTTTACTGTACCTTGTGTCATTTAAAAGACCTCCAAATGTTGTGATGAATAAAAAATTCACATATTACAAAAAGTACCGAACAAACACGATTACTTTTTGTAATATGTGAATTCATTGTTTCTGTTAAGCAATTTAATTATTGTTTTAAGTATATAACAGTTTTATACATTTGTCCACTAATGTATTTAAAAATTTAATTTAGATACTATGAAAAGCAGTATTGTTTTGAAATAAGATGAATGTTTCTGAGGCATGGGTCCTTCCTTTATATATTATTTAATCGTCTCCACAAAATGTTTTAAAATCCTAGCGGTTAAACCCCAAATTGTATATTTTCCATAGTCATAAAACCATTCCTCCATCGCTCGTGGCCTCCATTGGTACTTATCGCCGTTCGCTATCTTTTCATAGGGAAAATCAGTTAAGGGCATCGGTTGAACGGACACTGTATGCATATAAGGTTGATGGTTCAATAACCATTCGACGGGTATCGTGAATACCTCCTCTACCTCTTGCTTGTTAAACGAATGTATTGGATGTTTATCAATAATCGCTACAAACGGATACACAACAAAGGATGGCGACGAAATATACGCACTCATCTGTCCCAAAACGTTGATATATTTGGGGTCGATACCTAACTCTTCATGAGTCTCACGTATGGCTGCATGCATTGGTGTTGCATCTGTTGGATCGATTCGACCACCTGGGAAACTAATATCTCCTGGCTGATTTCTCATAGTTAGTGAACGCACTTCAAAAAGGACATGCCATTCTTTATCCACTTGCACAAGCGGGATCATAATAGCGGAACGTAGCGCCGTCTCCTCACCAATAAATAGAGGCTGATTTTGATTTAACTCATTTTTTAGCTTATCCAAGAACATGGAAACTCCCCCTTGCTTCACTTTACATACCCCTATCGTATCATGAAAATTTCTGATGATAAAAGTAGCTGTATTATTTTATGTTCCAAATACAGAAGAAATCCAGGTAAGAAACTTTGTTGAACTGTTTCTCATGCTTGTTTTTCCACATAAAAATAGAATCGACTCAAAGAGCCGACTCTAAAATTATCTATCCTTGATAAGCTACTTAAACGTTATATCTGGTAAAAACGTTACGATTTCAGGGAAAATAATTAATATAATGATAAATAAAATCATTGTAATAATTGATGGAATTACACCTTTAAATATTTGCTCTATGGAAACATGTTTCACAATACCAGCAATGATATAAACACTTAAACCAAGTGGAGGTGTTAATACGCCAATGTTTACAATTAGTATCATGATTACCCCAAACCATAATCCGTTGTATCCTAAATCAGTGATGATTGGGTAAACAATTGGAAGGGTTAATACCATAATTGCAATTCCTTCTAAAAACATTCCCAAGAAGAAATATACGACTAAGATTAACGTCAAAATAACAAATGGAGCTACATCTAATGATGTAATTGAATCAGATAAAAGCATCGGTATCTTTGATAAAGCTAAAAATCTTCCGAAAATAGATGCCCCGATTAATACAAAGAAAATCATAACAGTAATTCGCAATGTTTCATCCAATGATTCTAACAATATTTTAATTGACATACGACGTGTAACTAGCGATAAAATAAACGCACCCGCAGCACCGATAGCACCAGCTTCATTTGGTGTAAATACTCCAATGTAAATACCACCAATACTAATTAAGAATATTACAAGGAATGGCCATACATTTTTAAGAGAATATATTTTCTCTTTCACGCTTACCGTTACTGTTCTTTGAGGAGCAATTTCAGGATTCTTTCTTACTTGAAGATTAATCATTAGCATAAAACAAATTGCCATTAAAACCCCAGGAACAATACCTGCAATCAGCAGTGCACCTATTGGTTCCGATGTAAGTGCCCCATATAAAATCAATAATACGCTCGGTGGAATTAGCGAGCCTAGTGTTCCCCCCGCAGCAACTGCTGCTGTTGCAAAAGTTGTTTTATAATTGTATTTTTCCATCTCTGGAATACAAATTTTAGCAAGAGTTGCAGTTGTAGCATTGGCTGAGCCTGAAATGGCCGAGAAAATGGAGGCCGCTCCAATTGTTGCAATCGCAAGACCACCTCGAACCTTTCCAATCCATTTTTCAACAGCCGTAAATAAATCATTCCCAAATCCTGTGTTTGACATAAACATTCCCATCAATATAAACAAGGGAATAACACTTAGCGAATAACTGTTTACTGTTGAAAAGGAGGATGAAGCAAGTTGAGATAATGCAACATCAACATTCTTGATTAAACCGATTCCTATAAAACCTACTAATAATAGTGATAGCCCAACTGGTACTTTAAATAAGATTAGTAGCACTAAAACGATAATCCCGATAAACCCGATTAATTCTGCACTCATTTTTTCACCACAACCTTTGTAACTGTCGTTAACAGTGCTGCTAAATAAGTTAAGGTGAATCCTGCACTGCCAAGGGTCACAATAAATATGACAATATAAACTGGAAGACCTAAGTCACCTTTAACTTCACCGCTATTCAACGAGGAAATACCTAGTTCTAATAATTTCCAAGTCAATAAAATCAATAGAATAGATCCTATTAGATAAATTATTATTTGAACAACTCGTTGCACTTTAATTGGAAACTTATTAACTAAAAAATCAATTTCTAAATGGTTCCCCATGATTTGTGCCATCCCTAAGCTAAAAAATACTACCATTGCTACAACAATTTCTGTTAACTCCATTGTTCCTTTTAAAGGTGAATTAAATAGAAAGCGCATCAGTACATCCGCAACTGTTACTAGCATTAATCCAAATAATAAAACGTACCCAATTTTATGTGTTATACCATTGATGGATTTCGTAATATCATTTACTTTACGAGTGACTTTCTCTAATGAGGTTTCATTTTGTGATGTATTTTGTTGATTATTATTCACTCTTCATCACCCCTTTGTATGCCATGCTTTAATTCGATCCAAGCTCTTTCGCTCGATCGTAAATTGCTTGACCTGGAAGTCCCTTGTCGTCCATTTCTTTAATCCAACTTTTAATCACTGGGTCAACAACATCAGCCCAACGAGCAATTTCATCATCCGCTAATTCTATTATTTCAATGCCTTCTTCAGCTGCTTTATCCAATCCAGCTTGTCCACCTGCATCTAACGCTTTACCTGTTTCCACAGCTCCAGTAGTTGCAAATGTATCTAAAATTTCTTTATTAGCATCTGATAAGCTATCATACGAATCTTTGTTCATTACAGTAAACATAGAAGAGCTTGAAATGTTCGTAATTGTGATGTAATCTACTACTTCATATAGCTTCATATCATTAATAGTAGAAACCCCGGCCATTGCTGCATCAATGACGCCTTTATTAAGAGATTCATAGATATCGTTAACAGGCATTGATACTGGTACCGCACCAAGTGCTTCTAAAGCTGCGTTCATTTGAGTAGATGGAGAACGAACTTTTAGTCCCTTTAAGTCTTCCAAAGATTTCACTGGTTTAGAAGCACTTAAAATTTGATTAGGCTCTCCAGTAAATAACCATAAAGGATGGACATCATCATGCTCAGCTTGTATTTCTGGGAACTCATCGTAAAGTGTTTGCATAATTTTAGAACCCTCTTCAGAGCTTGTTGAAATAAAAGGCAAGTCACTTACAGAAGTTAGTGGGTATATCCCAGGCGTATATCCATGTACACTTAAGGAAATATCAGCAGTACCATCAACCGCTAAATTATATTGCTCATCAGGAGCTCCTAACTGTCCCGTCGGATAAATTTCTAATTGCATATTGCCATCACTTTCTTCATCCAAAGTAGTTTGTAGCTTTTCAATTACATCCGTTTGGACAATATGATGACTTGGCCAGAAATGAGAAAACGATAATTTAGCTTCTGATCCACTTGCATCCGAACTACTACATGCTGTAAGTAAGACGAACAAAGTACTTAACAAAAATAATTTTAAACTTTTCTTCTTCATATAATTTTCCCCCTTGTAGTTAACGCTTTCATTTCCGTTTTACGATTCAGAAATATTAGAATATTAACAAATTATATACGCACCGGTACTTATTATCAATAACTAATATTTATATTCAAATAAATATTTTTTCACCTTGGTTTTTATCACTATTTGATAATTGTTTGTTTTTTCATGATATACTAAAAATACTTATATGCAAAAGGAGTTAGTAATTATGTCGAGTTTACAAAAAATGCTTGCAATCCTGGATCTATTCACAGAAGAAAAAACAAAATGGCATATCGACGCCATTATAGAAGTAATGGACTTTTCAGTCCCTACTGCCTATCGATATATTAAAACGCTTATAGATGCTGGCTTATTGGCAAAGGTTAACAGCAGTGAGTATATTATTGGTCCAAAAATAATTAAACTCGATCACCAAATCCGTATTAGCGATCCTTATATTGTTAAAGGCGAATCCATTATGCAAAGTCTTCAAGAACTAACAGGCTGCCAAGTACTATTAAGCAATATTTTTGATACCGAAGTTATTAATGTTCATGCAGTTAGCCCAAATAATTGGAAGGAGCGTATAACTTATGCAAGAGGAGTCCCACATCCTTTATTAAAGGGCTCAACCTCAAAAATAATTTACGCGTATCTACCTAGAGCTAAGTTATTGAAGCTTTACAATGATAATCTAGCTAGTATCAAATTAGAAAATACGAGTGAATCCACGAAGGATTTCTTAGCATCAATGTCCCACATAAAAAAACTAGGATATTGTATTTCTCATGGGGAACTCGATTCTAACCTAACAGGTATAGCTGCACCGATTTTTAGTGATAACATCATAAAAGGAAGTCTTACATTAATCGTTCCAACTCAAAGATTAGAAGTATATAATTTAGACCGACTTATTACTTACGTTACGGAAGCTGCAAGTCAAATTAGCAGTATAACAAATGACTTTAACTAATATTATGCTGTAATGAAGATTCCTTGATAACCATTCTTTCTTTCATTTGCAGTGTATTTTCTAGCTTTCCAAAAAACTCATTCCATTGCTGAGAAGTAAAAATGCCTGCTACGTATCGATCAGGTCTTAATAAAATAAATTTGTTTTGATAAGCATTAAAAACACCTTCCGTGTCGGTAATAACTGTCTCTCCATACGCTTCATGTGGCAAATAGCTTGATGGAAGGACAGTTACTTCTTTTATTCCTAGCTTAGTGAACAATTCCTTATTGAATTCTGGAAAATGAATAGAATCAGGATTTCCTACTTTTAGTAACGTGAAATTATTATTAAGCGCGTAATCCATCAATCTATACGTAATATCAGAGAAAAGGACATTTGGTTGCGGAATAGCTGCACCTAAAATAGAATCTTTTTCCTTCGTCTCTATATCCACAAATAATCCTTTTGTACAAATCGGTTTTGGCTTGAATCTCATTTCTGTAACGTATCTCTTTAATGGAGGTACAACCGACATAACTGAAAATGCAGTGTTTCGAATCATTCGTCTTTTTTTACTAGTTGTTAGGATAAAATTCCCCATGTTAACGGATAGTTTAATCATTGCTGCAACATGGTCTCTTCGCTCTTCCTCATATGATTCCAATATAGATTCATCTGATATCCTATCTAAAATTAGCTTTAACTTCCATACAAGATTATAAGAATCCCTTACCCCTGAATTTAATCCCTGGCCTGCAAACGGAGGCGTTAAATGAGCAGCATCCCCTAATAGTATAGTTCTCCCGAATCTGAATTTCTCTGCTATTAAAGCGTTAAAACGTACAACTGCTTTTTTCACTACATTTTCTTTTTTATAATTCGTAAAAGGCGCAACTAATTGCTCTAGCACATCATCTGAAAGCATTTCTTCTTCACTTTCACCTGGCAGCAGCATAAATTCATATCTTCTCATTCCTTTAGAGGTTGCTGCATGCATGGATGGTCTTGGAGGATTACAATAAAATGCCGTATTTCTAGTCTTCACATCATCATTTTTTAAATCTAAAATAATCCATGGCTCCTCAAAGCTAGAACCATCTGCTTTGTTCGAAATATCCATCAGCTTAATATTTAATAATTTTCGAACAGTACTGCGTCCACCATCACAGCCAAGTAAAAACCTAGACGAAACCATAAGTGATTCATTCGTTTCTGAATTATGCAGATTAATACTTGTCTTATCTCGTTGTTCATTAAAACTTATTAGTTCATGATTAAATACAATATCAACAGAAGAATACTTTTTGACATTTTCATATAATGTCTTCTCAAATTCCGGCTGATCTATTTTATTACGTGGATAATAACCAAACCTCCCAATCTTTGGCTTCACTTGAGCAAAAGGCGTTGTACTATTACTATCTGCAAAGTATTCAGCTCCCCCTCCAGGACTTATTACTCGCTCCATCACTTTTTCTAAACCCATATTTTGACAAACTCTCAAAGTCTCATCATCCACTAAAATAGCTTTAGGTATCTCACTTGTGGAAGCATTTCGTTCTACTAACAATGTTTGAATATTGTACTCACCTAATAAACTAGCTGCAATAAGACCTGTTGGGCCTGCTCCGATTATTACGACATCGTAATAATTCTTCATAATGATTACCCCTTTCGAGTTAAGCGCTTTCATTTATTCTTTTAATAATTTCTTTCACCGCTGTTTGAGCTGGATCTATAATTGGCTTATTAATTTGAACCTGCCCCTTTAGATGAGCAATACTAAATTGAGATAAACCTATTACCTCCACTTCCTCTGCTAAAGAGTCAATATGACCTTGCAGGATTTTATCGTGTGATTCGAAATCTCCCTTTTCTGCCAAATGGATTAATCCATCCTCTACAACAGTCTTAATAATCTGATCAGGCCGAACTTTCTTTAATGAACTAATCAGTACTGGTGGAGTCTCTTTAACTGTAGAAACGATCCCCACATTATCATATTGTAATAATTCATTTATCAAACCTTGATCTGAACGAACGATTGGAATGGTGAATTTTTCATCAAAATAATTAGCTAGATCGTTAAAAGCAGAGCAAGTAAACAGTACTCCATCACACTTGGCATCCACTGCAAGTGTAATTAATGTATCAAAACGTAACGTAATCTGCTCATCAATTTGCCCCTTCTCTTTCAGCTGTTTCAGTAAGCTGGAGTCCAATAAGTGAACATATTCTACCTCAGGTGCTACTTCTTTGAGAGCTTTCTCTATAGGTGCTAGGGAAGCTGTTGTGGCAGAAATTAGACAAATTTTCATAATATACCTCCTCGTCAATTTATTCATACTCTATGAACTGATGTTATTTAATAATGAATCATATGTCAAATAATTTTTTCTTAATTATCAAAATATAAAAATTAATGTGTTGATTAATAATAAAATTTATATTATTATCATATTGTGAGAATAACACATATTAGGGGTGATGATTTGATTAAGACTGTTAAATTAACTTACGCTTCGTTAAACTGTCGCAATGTAAGAAAAATGGTTGATTACTATGAGAATGTAATAGGTCTTACAGTAGTTGAATCTACAAATGGGGATACTTTTTATTTAAGTACAGGATTAGAACATCATAATCTTGTTTTAACAAGCAGTGAAAATAGTGAACTATCAACTATAGGTTTTCATGTTTCTGCTGATGAGAATCTAGTTGAAATACAAAAAAACTTAAAAGCTCAAGGAATCCAATCGGAGTTAAAACACGATTTTCAGCCTGGTGTACATGAGCTGTTAGAGCTTGAAGATCCAGATGGCTACAAAGTACATCTTCTTCAAAAGATTGATATGCCAGCACCTGGATTTAAAAAGAATTCTATTTGCCCTCAAAAACTGGGGCATATTGCACTTGGTTCACTTAACCCAGAGCTAGCTACAGAATTTTATATGAAAGTACTAAATTTCAAACATACTGACCGTATTGGTGAGAGAGCAATATTTTTAACATGTAATAGTGACCATCACGTACTGAATATCTCTAAGTTTGGTCATAAAATGATGCATCATATTGCTTTCGAGTTAAAAGACTCCAGTCACCATACATTAAGTGCTGACTTTTTATCACAAAACGGAAAAGCTTTGTCTTGGGGACCATTCCGTCATACAGCGGGCCATAATTTAGCCTCCTACCATCATGATCCTGAGCTTAACGTAATCGAGCTATTTACTGATATGGATCAATTTATTGCAGATTTAAATTATTTTGACCCACGTCCATGGCATGCTGAACTGCCAATGCGACCAAAAGTCTGGGAAAATAACTGTACTTGGTACGATAACTTCGAAAAAAATATTACGGACTATGTGTTAGATAAGGTTCAACTAACAAAATAAATGGAGGCGTTTTCAATGAAACTAGTTACATTTGAAGTGAATAATGAACAAAAATTCGGGATTTATACCGAAGAGGGAATAGTGGATTTATCCGCTAAAACAGGGCTTAAAGACATTAAGTCTGCTCTAGAAGAAAACAAGTTTGAAAGCCTATCTACATATGCTAACGATGCAGTAGATTATAAAATGGACGAAGTGAAGTTACTTCCTGTAGTAACTAATCCTTCCAAAATATTTTGTGCAGGTGTAAATTACGATGAACATCGACTAGAAACGAAAAGAGACCATACACAACATCCTACAATATTTTTCCGAGTTCCAAGATCACAAGTTGCACACAATGCACCAATGATTATTCCGCACGAATCTGAACGCTTTGATTTTGAGGGTGAAATTGCAATTGTGATCAATAAAGAAGGACGTCGTATTTCACAGGAAGACGCTTATGACTATATCGCTGGTTACTCCTGCTACAACGATGGAAGTGTAAGGGATTATCAGCTTCATACTTCTCAATGGGGTCCTGGTAAAAACTTCGAGCATACAGGTGCATTCGGACCTTGGTTAGTGACTGCAGATGAGTTCGAGCCTGGTGAAGTATTAACGTTAGAAACACGTTTAAATGGGGAAGTTATGCAAAAAGCGGATACTAGCCTACTATTATTCTCTATTCCTGAATTGATTGAGTACGTTTCATCTTTTATAACTCTAGAGCCTGGTGATGTTATCGTCACTGGTACTCCTGGTGGTGTAGGTGCAAAACGTCAGCCTCCTGTTTTCATGAAAGATGGAGATATAGTGGAAGTAGAAGTAAGTAAAATAGGGATTTTAACGAATCCTATTAAATCTGAAAAACTGATGCAATCTGAACAAGTAACAGATGGAGCTGTGGAAGTTACGAATAGCTAGTTGTTTCCTCTTCCAAGCAGCAGAAAAACCGGGCAAAAAACGCCCGGTCCTTTTTAATCTTCTACAGGTAACCAACCTTTTACATTCATCAGTCTGTCCCATAATGGATCAGGAATAACTAATTCTTCCTGAGCAGATTTAGAAAGAGTTGTCCGTATTTGATCTTCCTCACCTGCTTGGACTTTTTCCATCCACTTCGGTTCCATTAGAAATTCGCGACCTAGCGCAATGATTGGGACACCTGTTTCAAGTGCTTCTACCACTTCATCTGGTGTGTGCAATGAACCTACCCCGACGACCGGAACACGATTTCCTATTTTTTCATGTATCTTAATAATTCTTGACTGTGTATTATCTTTTTCACGGAAGGAGCCATTCCAGAAATGATTCACAGACACATGTAAATAGTCTAATCCTTGATCTGCCAGCTTATCGACAAATTGCAATGTATCTTCCAATTGAATCCCTGGATTACTGCCTTCTTCTGGAGATATTCGGTAACCAACGATAAATGGAGTTTTTGCATGTTCCTTTACTGCTTTTTGGACAGAATCTACAATAGCTAAAGGAAAATTCATCCGATTCTCAAGGGATCCGCCCCATTGGTCTTCTCTTCTATTGGAATGTGGTGAGAAGAATTGCTGTAATAAATATGTGTTCGCCCCGTGGATTTCTACTCCATCAAAACCTGCTTCTATAGCTCTCCTAGTAGCATCACCAAAAGCGTGGATTGTATGATTTATTTCATCCTCTGTCATCTCTCTCGGAACTGTTGCACCTTCATTTGCCGCAGCAATAGCACTTGCTGAAACAGGTCGTCCATCTGGCAGTAATTGTGATGGCGACTGTCTACCTCCATGATAAATCTGTATAATTGCTTTTGTTCCATTCGACTGAAAAGTCTTCGCTAGTTTTTTCAAACCCGGAATGAATTTATCATTATCTATACTGAATTGTCCCGGAAATCCTTTACCACCCATACTCACATACGCACAGGCAGTGATGAATGTTCCGACTCCACCAGAACGCTCTTTATAATAAGCTAGCTCTCTTTCCGAAACCTCTCCATTTTCTTCAGAGGAATAGTTAGTCATCGGTGCGACCATTATTCGATTTTTTACTTTTACTCCTGATGGAAACGTAAACTCTTGAAAGATTTTTTCATATTTTTGCTTCATTGTTTTAACTCCTTTTTAGCCCTTCCTGAGAAGAACAATATGTTATCTCTATTTAATACTACAGAAGTTAGACTTAACCTTCCAACAATCTGCCATCTAAAAAATCCCTATGCTGCACACTATCCCACGATAGTATGCTACATAGGGATTAAATGAATTCCAATATCGCTAAACAACGAGAAAAGCCTAAGGGAGAACAATAGATTAGTTCAAAAAGACAACAATCATTTTGGTGGTGTTGCCTTTAAATAATCTATTCTTCTAGTATAAATTTCACCACATCATATCCACAATTATTACAAACCATTAGATGAGGACAAATCTTATTATTAACTGTATTTAAATAACCATCACCCATTTTCACCGTCTCTTCATCATTATAATGTCCATAAGGATCTAAATAATCGGATACCTTTCCTGAGTCATCTAACCGAGTATTACATTTTGGGCAAGAGATATCTAATTCTTTTAATGAGTTACATACAGGACACATTGCCATAAGTATCACTCCTTTTTGCTTTCAACTATTAAATGATGAAATCCGTAACCCCGCATGGAGTCACGGATTTCATCCTATTAACTTTCTAAACTTAATTTCCGCCCCGTTCATCCACATGGTGATCGTTTTGACCATCTTTCACCTGAAGTTCTTCTTTCTGTTTGTCACTTAACTCATTGGGCTTTCCTTGTTCAACTGTTTGATCTTTTTGATTGGAGGATTCCTTTTCATGATTCAACTCATTTTTCATCATATTCACCTCCCTAATGGTCTTTTCAACATTACTTTTCCCCAAAATATTCGTTTCTAACATTTTTCTTTAGAAACTTAAAGATTCGAGTTGGTCTTAAATTAAGACTGGAAATTGTGGAATTATTTTTGTTATCCTTGGTGCATAATAGGTTTAACAGGAGATGATTTTTTTGCGTTTATGGCACTATAGTTTACTCAGCATTTTGCCGAAATCACAACTACTGGCACAGTGGCGAGAGTTAAATAGTATTTTTGCGAAGGAAGACCGTCATATTTTGATTAACTATATGTATGACTATTCGAAAGATGATTTGTTTGCCTATACACAGCTTGTTATGCATGAAATGCGTGCACGCAATATTAATATTCGCACGCTAGATAAAATGGAGCGTTATTTCGACGATGGACCTTTTGAGAAAGTGACGCATCCATTTGTTCGTCATCATAACGAGGAATATTTCGAGATATGTTACTTTAATTTAAAAGAAAAATTTATGCGCGGCCAAAAGGATTTTGATGCGGCGCGCTATGAAGCTTTAACGAAGATGTACGAAGTAATTCGTTTGTCCCTATGTAACAAACAAACATGAAAGTTTCTTGCACAGGAACGATAATAAATCCCCTGTTCAACAACATGAACAAGGGATTATTATCGTTTATTGGAATAAGTTAATTGTCGTAATAATAATAGGCATTGCAAACACATCTATGAGGAACGCTCCAACAATTGGTACTACTAGATATGCTTTTTTCGATGGTCCGAATCTTTCTGTTACAGCAGCCATATTCGCCATAGCATTAGGTGTTGCACCTAAACCATGCCCAGTGAAACCAGCTACCATTACAGCAGCATCGTAATTTTTTCCTAATAGACGGAACAGAACAAAGATGCCAAAAAGAATGATAAAAATAACTTGGACGATAACAATTGCGATTAATGGAAGCGCCAAGTCCGCTATTTCCCAAAGTTTAATGCTCATTAGTGCCATGGATAAGAAAATCCCTAAAGAAATATCACCTACTAAGCCGATACTTTTCATGTCTACTGTTTTAGGATTAAACTTATCTACAATATTTCTCACGATCACTGCTACAAACATAGCCCCAACGTATCCCGGAAGAACAAACCCTGTTGCAGAGGAGAACAAACCTCCTAAGTAAGTTCCAAGAGCCATACAGAAAGTTATGAGGAATAGTTGTGTGAAAAAGGTATTCGTATTAATTGTTTTGCCTTTCTCTTCAAGGTCAACTTCTGTAACTTCATCCGTTTCCGTTGATTTCAAATCATACTTGGTAACAAGATATTTAACAATCGGTCCTCCAATAAGTCCCCCTGCAACAAGTCCAAAGGTAGCCGCTGCTACACCGATAGACATTGCCGAATTAATACCCAAATCTTCAACAGTTTGTCCGAATGCAGTTGCTGCACCATGTCCACCTTCCATTGATACAGCTCCAGCCATCATTCCGATTAAAGGATGAAGATCAAATAAATATGCCATAGACACGCCTATTGTGTTTTGCGCAAGCGCTAAAAATCCACAAGCTAGCCAGTAAATGACGAGTAGCTTACCACCCAATTTTACAAGCTTAAAACTTGCG
This sequence comes from Psychrobacillus soli, assembly GCF_006861775.1. Classification (GTDB taxonomy): domain Bacteria; phylum Bacillota; class Bacilli; order Bacillales_A; family Planococcaceae; genus Psychrobacillus; species Psychrobacillus soli. The sequence continues at coordinate 164,401 of NZ_VDGG01000001.1, forward strand.
CCCAAGCCAACTGTAGTAAAAAAAGTAAGCATGAACAAGCCTTGTAAAGATGTATCCAATGTAATTTCAAACAAACCAAAAGATTTGGCTACTGTAGCGAGGAATGCAAATAGTAATCCCCCGACCACTGGTGCCGGTATACAGAACTTATTTAAGAATCCAACCTTCTTCACTAGGTAAGTACCTAAAACCAATAGTGCGATGGAAAGAAAGATTGTTGTAATTTGGTCAAGTGCTAGTGTCATTCTTTCTTCCTCCTAAAAATGATGTAATTGCTTCATTTGTCAAATATGCTCCAAGTTTTACGGTTCTATTATTTTCATCCATCATTGGATTTACTTCCGAAATATCAAAAGATAACACTTTTTCATGGGAAGTTACCGTCTTAATAATTGCACGAACAATGGAGGGATCCAAACCAAACGGTGATGGAGCACTTACACCGGGTGCAAATGCAGCATTTAGTACGTCCGTACACAGCGTAAGCATGATCCAATCATTTTCTTGGATAAACTTCTCTATCTCTTTTTTCACTTGGGTCATCTGACCATAGTGCATATCTTCTTCTAAAATATATTGGACATCTAGTTCATCTGCCCTGTTGAATAGTTCTTGCGTATTTCCGTAGCGCTGGATACCAAGTACGAAATAACTACTGTTTTCATCTTGTTCAAGTATTTGTCTGAACATCGTCCCCGAAGAAGTCTGTTCATCGTATGGACGCAAATCGAAGTGTGCGTCAATATTAATAATCCCTAGCTTCGCTTCTATTCCAACATGGTTTCGAACACCCAGATAATGTCCGTAAGCGGTTTCATGTCCGCCGCCAAGAATAATCGGGGTCATCTTTTTATCTAGTACTTTGTTTACTACTTCCCCAAGTTGTTGTTGGGCTTTTTCTAAGTCATTGCCAATACACTCAATTGTTCCTATATCTGCAAGACGTTTTTCATTAGATAATTTCCATGGTAGCTTTGCCAATTCGGATCGTATTGCGTTAGGTGCTTTTGCCGCTCCTAGCTGTCCTTTATTTCTCCGGACACCTTCTTCACTTTCAAAACCTATAATTACACAAGTCTCCCCTATAGATTTAAGCGCTTCCATTTTTTCTAACTCAACAATTTGGTGATACCGGAAACTTGTTCTATTTTCAAGATGATCAGTACGTCCCGACCAAATATCCATCTTTACATTTTTTAGCAAGTCTATTCATCCTTTCTTAAACTGAAGAACATACATTTTTATCAATTATAAATTAACTTATTTATAAATTCTAATATATAATTACTATAAATATATAGCTTATACCTATAAATGGTGGAGGTGTCATAGATGGATTTGAAACAACTTAATTATTTCGTGGCAATTGTTGACCATAAGAGCTTTTCTAAAGCTGCACAAAAACTGCATATTTCTCAACCTTCATTAAGTAATGCCATAAAAAGTTTAGAAAATGATTTAGGCTCTCAAATTCTTGATCGCAATACGAGAAATATTGAGTTAACGGAGGCTGGCACTATTTTATATAGCAAAGCAGTTCAGCTTTTGTTAGAGATGGACAGAGTAAAAAAAGAAATGGATGAAGTAAGACTTATAGGTAGTGGAGAGATACAACTTGGCATGATTGAATCCGTAAAGCATTGGATTCCAAAGGTGATTCTTCAATACAATGAGGATTTTCCTAATATGCGCATCAAACTAACCGAAGTACTCAGTGGAAATGATGTAAAAAATTCGTTACGGAATTACAACACACATGCCATCATAACAAATCAATTTATACAAGAAGAGGATATCGAAACAATTCCTTTATATAATGAAAAACTAGTATTAGTACTTCATGAAAGCAATCCGTTGACGAATTATCCAACCGTTACATTGCAGGACCTAGTAGGGGAGCCTTTTATTATTAGTAGTGAGGGTTTTCAAACAAGAGAAGATGTGTTAAGTGCTTTTGAAATGGAAGCCGTAATTCCTACTATCAAGTATGAGATAGAACGTTTTGAAACCGCATTAAGTCTAGTACGAGAAGGTATCGGCATCTCGCTAATTCCAGAAAACTATCTACAAGCTCTACCCGATAATACACTTGTAACTAAATCTATCGATTCACCTTCACTGGATAGAACTGTCTATTTGACTTATTTAAAAAACCGCTATGTATCACCCGCCATCCATGGATTTATAAATAAAATAAAGCTGTTTTTTTGTTGAACTGGATATAAACAGGAATGTTTCTCGCACAGGAAAAAAAGCTGATAGAGCAAATACTCCAAAGAGCATTCATTCTATCAGCTTTTATAATTCTATTAACATTCCCGGCTCTGCTAAATCAATGTTTTCATTGCCTTGTTTTTTCGCACTAACTACTAAATCGTTTAAATCCCCGTAGTGGGGGAGATGTGTTAATAACACCTTTTTTGCATTTGATTGATATGCTAGTATTCCTGCATGCTCAGACGTCATATGTCCAGAAGCTGCTCCGTCCATTCCTTCATACAAACTGCATTCAGTAATAAGAAGATCTGCATTAGCTGCAAACAGAATTAAGTCATTCGTAAAGCTAGTATCAGATGTAAATACAATACTTTTATTGTCACATACTATTTTGATACTATACGTTTCTACTGGATGAATATTTCTCACAAATGTACAGGTGAATGGTCCAATTTCTAACTGACTCTCTTCGTTAAAAGAACTAAATCGGGAATAAGCAACAGCCTCCACCTGCTTTTTCATATCTTCGTCTTCTGGTCCATAAACACATAACTCTTCATCAGCTCTACCTAAATGTGTGTTCACCAGTCTAGAAAATAAATACGCCCCAATATCACTAAAATGATCATAATGATAATGAGTTAAAATGACATGATCTATATCATTTAAATCAATATAATTTTGTAATGCCGTTAAAACACCACTTCCACAATCAATTAATAACGAAAACCCATCATGCTGAATTAAATACCCTGAACAAGGACCATTCTTTTTAGGGAATCCTCCCCACATACCAATTACTCTACACTCCATAAGTTTTAGCCTCTTTCACTGAATGATTCTGATTAACTAATTTCTCCAACATCTCCCTAGAACCCTTCTTTGAAATAATACTACCTTTCTCTATAATAAAAGAAAAAGGAAGTTGTCCAATGAGAGTTTACAACAAACTAGTACGCGACCTAATACCACAAGTCATCGAAAATACAGGTAGCAAATTCACCACACGCACTCTTGATCCTCCCGAACATTTAACAGAAATAAAGAAAAAGCTATTTGAAGAAGTACAGGAATTCCAAGTAACGACGAACCATCAAGATGCATTAGAAGAATTAGCTGACATTTTGGAGCTCATTCATGCAGCCCTTCCAATTCATGAAGCAACTTATGAAGATCTAGAGAAAAGGCGCATCGCTAAGAAAGAAAAACGTGGTGGATTTGAGGAAGGAATATTTTTGATAGCGGTTGAGGATGAATAAGTTACCGTTGATGCATCTAGTATATACTGGGTTACTACATTCACTATGAAATCAGGGGTTAAGCCAGTGATTCCACAGTTAAAGAATGTACCAAATTGAAAGAGCTTGCGAAAGTGACTTCCACTTCCACAAGCTCTTTTCACTTATTTCGCTGTAACTCCACCATCTACCGGTAACTCGATACCTGTAATATGGCTTGCTTCGTCTGATGCTAAGAACAATACTGCTGTAGCTACTTCTTCAGCTTTTCCTAGGTTTGGTAGGGCAATTTGAGACAAGAAATAGTCTTTGTATTGCGGACTTTCCATATGTGGCGCACTCATTGGCGTGACGATATAGCCAGGGTACACAGAGTTCACACGTATGTTCTTCTTACCGTAGTCAACAGCTGCTGCTTTTGTAATGGAACGTACAGCACCTTTAGAAGCTGTGTAAGCTCCTGCTCCAGCCATCCCAGTTAAGGCAGAGATCGAAGCAATGTTTACAATCGAACCACCTTCATTTTTCTCCATGAGTGGAATTGCTAGTTGCATTCCATGCATCGTACCGTTGATGTTGATAGCATATGTTCGTACCCAGTCTTCTTCTGTTTGTTCCATGAATGGCGTAGCCAACGAGATTCCTGCATTGTTTACTAAGATGTCTAATTTGCCGAATGCTTCGATTGTTTTGTTATAAACATTTTCCCACTCTTCTTTGGAAGCAACATTATGTTTGATCGCAATCGCTTCTCCACCAGTTTCTTTGATTTTTGCTACTACTGCTTCTGTTGCTTCAAAGTTGATGTCTGTTACTACAACTTTAGCACCCTCTCTTGCAAATAAAAGTGCTTCGGCTTCTCCCATTCCGCTTCCTGCTCCTGTAATTACAGCTACTTTACCTGCTAGTCTCATTTCCTTCACCTCATCATTAAATTTTGATAGTCTAACTATCATTTATTTTACTCCTAAAAATGGACAGGTGCAAACTTAAACGATGTATAATAAAAAAATAAAGGAGGTTATCCTATGCCACTTAGTGTTCGCGAACAAAATAAATCTACACGTTACCAACATATTGTTTCTGCAGCTGAGCGCTTATTTCTGGACCGTGGATTAGATAGCGTCCAAATGCAAGATGTAGCTAACGAAGCTGAAGTCGGAATCGCCACCGTTTTTCGCTACTTCCCCAAAAAGGATAAACTAATTGTTGCAGTTGCTATTCAAAACCTGGAAAGAATACTACCTGCATTTGAAGAAATCGCAGCTTCTCCTAAAACGGCGTATGTACGGTTGGAAGATGTGTTAAATTACTTGCTCGAAGAAGATCAAAACTCTCCCCCAGGTAATTCTTCCAAATTTCGGGAAGCTTTTGAAAGCTATGCTTCTTTTACAAAAGAGCCATTACCAGACATTGATGACTATATCGAGATTCAGAAACAAATTAGCAATAGCCTAAACCCAATTATCGAAGATGGGAAAACAGATGGATCCATTCGAACCGATCTAGCCATCAAAGAAACGCTCATAACAATCATTAATACTTTTGGTACTTTCGTAAATAATGTTGTACTAAAAGCACCGATTTCTTTCTTGGAGGAAGATATAGATCCACATATTCAGCAACGTTTATTAAAAGACATTCTCTTATCATATGTACGACCTGTTTGATTGCTGAGCTGTATTACGAAGTGAAAAGATAAAAAAGACAAGACAGTGAAGAAGCTCTTTCACATGTCTTGTCCTCTTCTTCTTTCACGGGAATCTAATGGTTTTAAGTTCATTTATCATACAAATGAACTTAAAAACCATGGGAAAACATTCACCATTGTAGACCATTTCACATAAATTAAAGGAATGGAAACAACTTTTGTTTCTTTCTAATGTTTCTAATGAAATTGAAAGGAAGATAGTTGAGTGGTAAATTTTCAATCTTTTCATGGTACTGTCACCATGATTAGTGATTTTATGATAGGACAAAATGGGGAAAGTGAAGGTTGTTATTCATTAATGTCTGTAGCTAACAGAAACGGAGATGTAGTAAATTTCGTGGTATCCCCTACTACTTACTTTGTAGACCATGTCATGGTGGCGGTAGGAGATCGGGTAACTGGATATTATGATGCAAATGCGCCTGTTCCTTTTATATACCCACCACAATATCGTGCACTTGTTATGGTAAAAGATAATGCCTATCAAAATGTAAAAGTAGACTATTTTAATAGCCAATTGGAGAGTAGTGACGGTCAATTAAGATTAAATATTTCACCAGATACGCAACTATTATTAACAAATGGGCAAGCCTTTAAAAGAAACCCTGCAAACCGGAATCTAATTGTTAGTTATGGACCTACCACAAGAAGTATCCCAGCTCAAACGACCCCCTATAAAATAATCGTTTGGTGTTAGAAACGAACATGAAAATAGTGTGAGTGTTAGTTCCCTGTGTCAGAAACAAACATGAAAATTATAACATTCACGTTTGTTTGAATTAACGTGAATGTTTCTGACACAGGGTCACAAATCCAGAGACAATTTCAAACCCTTATATCCCATTCAACACTTCCAACGTTTCTAACACATGTTCCAAAAAATCTGCAATGTCCCCCATATGTTCTTCGTTAATTTTGTGGACAAACTCCACTTCTATCGTATCTAAATAACTCGATTCTTCCTGTTCATACACAAAGCTCAGTGTTTGTGTTACTTGAATTTCATTTTCCCAAATAGCATTTAATGCTTGCTCTATCTTTTTACACTGTATAGGTATATTTTGAACATGTTTGTTAAATCGCAGTAACAAGGAACACCCTATACTTTCCCCAAGTATTTCAAGTATCTCCCCCGCTAAATCTTCTAGAGAAGCCTTTAATACTATTTCTGCTGTAATAGCTTGTTGATCGACTAGTGTAAATTGAAGTTCGAACCTTCTCGCAAGAATAGATAAATCCATTTGGTCTGCTCTGTTTGTAATATTTATCTTGCGTTCTAAATTATCTAAATCATACACATGATTTTCAAATGCTACTTTTAAATTTTCAAAAATGGTTGGATCATACATAATAATACCTCCAAATAAAAGTGCCGCGAGCTTCCCATTTGCGAGCAAGCCACTACGTAACGGAATTATATCATAGATGGTATCAAACACTGTTGTTTATAGTAATCGGAGTAGCATCAAGATGCATGAATCACATCATTTTATGAATGAATTTCGAATGGATTATTTCATGGTTTATGATATGATTCATCTATTATTTAATAATATAGATACAATTTTCAAGGAGGTATACAGATGAAACTGCGTGTATCTGCTGTACAATATCATCTTCATACAATTAATAGTTTTGAGGAATTCGAGGCACAGGTGACACATTATGTGAAAACAGCTGCTGAATTCAATACTGATTTTATTTTGTTTCCAGAATTTATAACGACACAGTTGCTTTCCATTTCTGATAAGGGCCAAGGTCAACCAATCCAAAACCTACCGAATTACACGGAAAGCTATTATCGGCTTTTTTCTTCGTTAGCTATGGAACATGGAGTTCATATTATTGGCGGGACTCATGTCATTCGTAAAGAGGAGCGTTTATACAATGTTGCGCATCTATTTTCTCCGGATGGTCAGATTGGTGAACAAGCGAAACTTCACTTAACGCCGACTGAAGTCTCTGAATGGGGTATTTCACCCGGTGAGTCTCTCCGAATTTTCGAAACGCCAAAAGGAAAAATAGCACTCTTAACATGTTACGATATCGAATTCCCAGAAGTAGTACGAATGGTTCGTGGTATGGGTGCCGACGTGATTTTCTCGCCTTCTTGTACGGATGACCGTCACGGCTTCAACCGCGTGCGTTATACAAGCCACGCACGCACAATTGAAAACCAAGTGTATGTTGTGACAACTGGAACTGTTGGATCACTTCCAACGGTAGACTTTATGCGCGGAAACTTTGGTCAAGCAGCTGTTATCACACCAAATGATGTACCTTTTCCGCAAGATGGAATTTTGGTGAAAGGTGAAATTAATAACGATATGGTTATTTCCGCCGATCTTGACTTATCACTATTGCATGAAGTTCGGGAACACGGCTCTGTCACAACATGGAGAGACCGTCGATTCGATTTATATCCAGACCTTGGTACAATGACAGTAGAAACATCCATGACAAAGGAAATGATCTTGCAAAAGACAAATTCATAAAAAAAATGAAGGAGTGGCTGTAATGGAATACGTTCAAATTAAAAACATAGAAGACCCATTGTTTCCGAAAATGCACAGATTGATGCAAGAAGTGTTTCCTGCTGAAGAGGTACTTGAGTACGAATTATGGAGAGAGCCTTTACTTGACCCTACTATTCGTATGTTTGTGGCAGTGGAAGATGGCGAAGTTGTAGGTGCAACGGAATATCGATTCTATGCAGACAAGATGTTATCCATGACGGACTTTACAATGATTGGGAAGGAAGGCATTGGTGTCGGACCGTTCCTTGCGAAAAAACGGCATGAAGATTTAATGCAGCTCTCTAAAGAGCATAACGTCGAGTTGATTGGTGTGTTTGCCGAAATTTACGATCCTTACCGAATTGGAAACCATGCGTTTGGCGGAATTAAAGCAATGAATCCATTTGTACGTCGTGAAGTGTTAGCTCACCTCGGCTTCAAACGATTGAATTTCACTTATGTGCACCCATCTTGGACAAATGAAGGGGATGCCGTTACTGATTTGGATTTTTGCTTCTTGCCATACCAAGATGTCCAAACGTTAAATGCCCGCTTTATCGCTGATTTTTTGAAATCATATTATGCGATTCTGTCGCATAAACCAGAAGCCTGGCACACGATGATTACAGAATTGGAATCAAAAGACGAGATTGAGTTGTATCCTTTATAATTCATCTTTTGACAAACGCCTCTCTATTGATATAGAGAGGCGTTTTCCGTTATATTTATTTTAACGGACAAAATCGGAAGTGGGTGTGCCGAGTTGAAACATATACTTGAAGTATTAAAAAAAGAGAATCATGTGGTGCTTAATAGTATTTCATTTTCTCATTATCAAAATAAAACAAGTTCTGAGTTCAAGTCATCGGAACCCGGAATCCTTTTTGTACTGGAAGGTAGTTTGACTTATCGAATCGGTGAAGACGAATCTCGGCTGCTCAAGGCCGGAGAATATGTATTTTATCCGCAAGGCGTAAATGTTCAGTTTGATATCAGTAAGCTAAGCAGCACGCTTCTCTTTCCCTTATCAATCTCCATAACAGAGCAGTTTGTTCATCTTTTGCAGCAGCACAACCGCTTTTCGCCACCTCTGCTCGAGAATCCGAATCGAGTATGTATTTTACAAGAACCATGGACAGTAGAGATCAATAGTCTACTCGAAAAAATTCTTGTTCATATTTCCAAAAATCAACCTTATTTTGTTCACCTTAGTTTACTTGAGATTATGGCCTATATCTTTCCTAATGAACATATGCTGTCTAAAATCACGTATGTCCTTGATCACTATTTATTACCCGATCCCATTCGAAATGCAGAAAGCTATATTTTACAATATTATCACCAACCGATTCGCATGAAGCAGTTAACGGAAGTAACAAATGTGAGTGAATCACAGTTGAACCGAATGTACCAAAGAACTTTCCAATTAACACCTATGGAACGTGTAGCAGCTATTCGCATGGAACAAGCAGCACAATTGCTACGTAATCCTTCACAGAGTGTAACAAATGTGGCCCTTCAAGTCGGGTATCAAAGCATGTCGGCTTTCTTGCAACAATTCAAGAAGAAATACGGAGTCTCTCCGAAAGAATATCAAACAAAAACAACTGCGAAAGAAATACAAACATGAATGGAACAATTTATGGATCTACAATAAAATTCAATTAAGCGATTAAGCCAATCAGTGTATGATGCAATGAGAATAAACATAACGAGAACAGATGCTCCAAAGAGATGGATGATATATTCGCCACGTTGAATCGGATATTTCCATTCCATCAATGCGCGAAATAATTGAAGCACCGTAAAAAAGAATGCGATCCATAAATAACTCCATTCTACTTTTAAGTTTATTACGAAGAAATAACTTATTATAAATCCAACTATTAGAGTAATCTCTCCCCATTTATGTATGTCATTTACATATTTTTGTCGATTTTTATCTCTTTTCCCTATTTTAAAAACCTTTCGTAAATACATTTCAATGACAGTCAGAATGGCAAGAGCAACCAAAATAAAAATGATTGCTTTAAGCAAAAACATAATACTTCATCCCCTTTTCACTACCTCTTTTCGAACAAGTGATAAATACTCTACTGTTCGATGAAGTGAAAAGTTTCAATTTATTAGTACTTTTTACGAAAAGCTTGTGCTTATCTACTGTTACTTGAAAGGGTTTTTCCATTCCATCAACAAAGCATTATTATATGATTCCTCATCCTCCAAATAATTTGGCACGACACAAACTGGAGTTCGCCCACATCTGAGCAAAAACGAAATCACTGGATCTTTCAAGTCACCGGACAGGACGCTTTCTACATACTGTTCAGGCGTCAGTTGCTTCGCATAATGATGATACCCAGGCATCCTTCCACCTCCGAGCACGCGGTCCAAATCATCGTGAACGACCCGCTCATATACGGATTGCATCAACAACTTTCCAAGATCCAGCTTGCGAAATGCAGGTTTGACAGAAATATCAACAATATACAATGTCTTCCCATTAGGATCGTGATTTCGAATGTACCCATGATCCGTTACTTCCTCCCAAGTATGTATTGGGTTATCTGGATCGAAATGAACTAATAATCCTGTAATGGAGCCGACAAGCTCACCATTTATCTCCACACATAATGCGCCTTCCTGATAATGCTTCACATGGTTTTCAAGCTGTTCCTCACTCCACCACAGTTCAGATGGAAAGGGAGGAGGAAAACATTCTTGCTGAATCGCGATCAAGTCTTCAAAGTCCTCTTGCGCATAGTTTCTTACAATTGCTCGAACAGGCCTACCTTCTTGGAACACAAATAATTCTTTTCGATACACCATCCTACCTCCTAATCACCGTTGTCTTACCTTACCTTATAAAAATAGGCACGCATATCATATTGAAAACGCATCCCTATTATTAATTTTGTTTCTAACATTGCTTATACTAATTCCCCAATACAAATCTCCACACTTCTCTTCAAATCCGCATGGGACCAACTCGGAATCTTTCCATGTTGTATAGCTAATTCATGAGATGCTGGAATGTGGATAAATCCTGCTCTCATATTTAATTTTGTTGTTTTTGCGTAGTGAAGTGCTTCGTACATAACATTGTTACATAAATAGGTTCCTGCTGTATTGGATATTTCTGCAGGGAATCCTTCTTCTATTAGTTTGTTGACCATTTGACGAATCGGTAATGTGGAAAAGTAGCCCGGCTCCCCCTCCAGATTAATAGTTTCATCGATCGGGATATGCCCTTCATTGTCAGCTGCTCCGTCTTTCACGTTAATGGCGATACGTTCTGGGGTGATTTTGTATCTTCCACCTGCCAATCCTAATGAAATAACCGCATCCGGTTCTATTTCTTCTATATATGCTAATAGTTCAGCTCCAGATGATGCAAAATCGACTGGCAGTACTTGTCCTATTACTTGATAGCCCCCGATTTCAAGGCCATTTAGTTCCTCAACAATTCTCATTGTTGGATTTACTGTGAAAGATAGAAATGGTACAAATCCTGTTAATAATAATTTTTTCATCGTGTCGCCTCCTCGTTCATTCTTATACTTAGTTTGTGTTTCTTCCACATGTATGTCAACAAAAATGCAGACTCCCTTACTCGGAGTCTGCATTTCTATCTATCCCTTTTTTCCTTCACACATATGAATGTTAGGTATCTACCGACAAAAACTGTTCTACCAGTTTGTTAAATTTCTCACTATGCTCCCAGAACATCAAGTGACCACCGAGTACTTCTATGGAGGATTTTGGAGAAATCTTTTGTGTAAATTCAATTGCTGTAGCTGCCCAGTGATCCGCTACAATCGTCAATGTTGGTACTGTTTCACTAGCTATCCTCGCTTCCTCACGATAGTCCGAGAACATACCAGAGGCAAATAGATTCGTTGCAATATAATACGGTGTTTTTAAAGATTGTTCTACCAGCCAATTGAGCTCATCCTCGGTTACTTCACGTTGCACCATAACACTCGTTGTATATGCTTGGATGAATTCCCGTTGACCTGCTGGATTGCGTAAGTATGTGTTATAGATTGCCCCAATGTCACCTATGGTCCCTTCCACCCAATCTTCTTCATGGTTCGTCGATAATGCTTTTGGTGACATGTCTATGAAAATAAGAGATTTTACATTGTCATAGTCGTTTTGTTTAAGATATTCCCAAACAGTTAAGCAACCAAATGACCACCCTGCCAGCGTCACATTTTTTAGTTGTAATGTATCGATTACTTTCGCCAAGTCTGTCCCATGCGTAACATAATCATTCCCTTGTAACGTAATCGATGAACGACCATGACTTCTAGGATCAATAACTATCACCCGATTTGTTTTAGAGAAATGTTCCACCTGATGGATAAACACTTCCGTTGTAAATGTAAAGCCAGGGATGAAAACAATGGGGTCCCCACTTCCTACATCTTGAACAAAAATCTCTACACCGGGATCTACTTCCACATACTTTCCGTCCAACACTGTCATCAACTAGCCTCCTTATCGTAAGAGCGTCACCAAAGTGATTCTAGTCTACTCTTCGTCATATACACCATATTCGAACACTCTTACAAAAATTCCATTTTACTTAAACAAAAGTATCAAAAATTGGAGAATGCACCAAAAAAGCAGACTCGCACTTCCTCCGAGTCTGCATTCCTATTAACCTTCTTCATTTATAATAACTTTTCGTCCTCTAAGCTTGAGTAATAAAGGAACTAACAGCCATGCTACAGCTGCAATAATAAAAACTAACGACAATGGCTTAGTAAAGAAAATACTAAACTCTCCATTAGAAATTGTTAAAGCGCGTCGCATATTATTTTCAATCATTGGTCCTAATACAAGTGCAAGTACTAAAGGAGCCACTGGGTAATCATTCTTAGATAATAGATAACCTAAAACCCCACAGCCCAACAATAGGAACAAGTCAAACGTTGTATATTGTACGGCATATACTCCGAAAAAGGAAATAGCGACAATCAGCGGTAGTAAATACTTTTTCGGTGTTTCAATAATTTTTGCAAAGACACGTACTAATGGCATGTTAAGGACGAGTAGCATTAAGTTCCCGATAAGCATACTTGCGATTAGCCCCCATGCAACTTCCGGATGCTCGTCAAAAAGTAGCGGACCTGGCTGTATATTGTACATGATCAGCGCACCCATTAATATTGCTGTTGTACCTGAACCAGGGATTCCTAGCGTTAAAAGTGGAATCATTGCACCGCCAGAGGCCGCATTATTTGCTGACTCTGGACCAGCTACACCCGCAATATTTCCTTTACCGAACGTTTCTGGATTTTTACTAAATTTTTTCTCTGTCATGTAAGAGAAAAACGACGCAAGTGTTGCACCTGCTCCAGGTAATACACCGATAAAGAATCCAAGTAGGGAGCCACGCGCAATTGGTAATGCACTGTCTTTCATATCTTGTTTAGTTGGCATGATACGATGAATCTTAGCAATTGCCCCCGTCTCATCATCTTTTTCTAAAATCGTTTTAAACACTTCTCCCAGTGCAAATAAACCTACTGCAACTGTTAAAAATTCAAGTCCTGAATACAAAATAGGTTGATCGTATGTAAAACGAGCAATACCAGAAACCGCATCGATTCCAATTGTGCCAAGCATTAGCCCCAAAACAGTCATGATCAATGCTTTTGTCATCGACTTTCCTGCCAGTCCACTAACTGCTGCTAATCCTAATAACATTAAGGAAAAGTATTCCGCTGGTCCAAACTTAACGGCAACATTCGAAAGTGGTTCGGCTAAAAGAATCAGTCCAATCAGTGCTACAATCCCAGCACAAAATGACCCAATCGCCGAAATGGCTAAAGCAGCTCCTGCGCGCCCTTGCTGTGCCATTTGATAGCCATCTAATGTCGTCACAACTGAAGAGGATTCCCCTGGTGTGTTCAATAAAATAGAAGTAGTAGACCCTCCATACATCGCCCCATAATATACTCCTGCTAATAAAATAATCGAACTTGCCGCAGCTGCACTAGTTGGCATCCCTGAAGTAATCGTTGCTGTCACAGGAATGAGGAGTGCAACACCGCTCATCGGACCGATACCTGGTAGTACACCTACTGCAGTTCCAATGATAACCCCTACTAAAGCAAACAATAAATTATGCCACTGAAAAGCGACACTAAAACCGTCCGCTAAATATTGTAATGTATCCATAATTTAACTCCTCCCCCTCTACACCAACGGAAACCCTGGCAAAGAACCGCCCAGTAGCTCCGAAAAAAGGTAATAAACACCAAAGGCAAAAAACGCAGAAATTAAAAGAGAAGAGATTATTTTTCTACGCTCCATCGTCTGAAAAGCAATTAGTAAAAATAGAAAAGTAGATGCGACATATCCTATCTTCTCTAAGAAAAAGGCATAAAGCACTGCACTTACGAAAATGATAAGGAACTTTTTATATTGCAGCTTCTCTTTCTTAGATTCTTCCGATTTAATTTTGAATGTTTCATATAAAAGCCGTATGCTTAAAGCAATTAATATTATACCAAGCCACATCGGAAATATTTTCGGACCAACAGATGATCCGTATGCGCTGTCGGAAATTTTTTGACTTTCTACAAGAAATAGAATTCCCACTAACAAAAAAGCAACACCGGCAAACTGATCGAATTTTTTATTCATATTTTTATTCTCTCCTAACTTAAAAAGGCGACTCTGCAGCCGCCTACATAATGTTATTTTTGCATGCCAAGTGCTGTTAAAAGTTCCACAATCACTTTATCTTGTTCTTCTAAATAAGTAATAAAGTCTGCTGAGTTACGATATTCGCTTGCCCAACCATTTTTCTCTAATTCTGCTTTCCACTCATCTTTTTCTACCATTTCTCCTAGTTTTTCAGACCAATAGTTTACAGCACCCTCAGACATTTCTTTCGGTCCAAAAATACCTCTCCAGATAGTAAACTCTGCATCGATACCTGATTCTTTATAAGTAGGTACATCTGCTAATTCTCCTTCTAAACGTTCAGAAGAGCTAACTGCCAATACACGTACATCTCCTGATTTTGCATATGTTGCGATCGTTGATGCATCTGTTGCGATAACGTCTGCATTACCACCTAGTAACGCAGCAACCGCTTCTCCTCCACCATCATATGACACATACTTCACTGCTTTCGGATCAATTCCTGCTTCAAATGCAGGCAAGATTCCTATTAGATGATCCATAGAACCAGGTGCAGATCCACCTGCAAGTGTTACTGCTTTCGGATCGGCTTTTATCGCATCTAGGACATCTTGCAATGTTTCAAAAGATGAATCACTTTTTACAACAATCGCTCCGTAGTCACGAGTTAGTTGTGCAAGTGGCGTTGTATCCCTGTAACCGTAAGGGCTATTCCCTTCCGCTTTATCATTATTAATAAGAATCGGTGGAGACTTTACCATCAGTACATAGTCATTTTTCGCTTCTTTCGTTGCAAACTCTGCCATGTAAACAGCACCGCCACCTCCTGGTTTATTTTCAACAACGATTGGTTTTTCGATCAATTTCGTATCATTCATCGTTTTAGCGATCGATCGTGCTGTTAAATCCCATCCGCCCCCAGCTCCTGATGGCGCAACAATCGTAATATTACTTTTCGGATAATCCGAAGTAGCAGTTCCTTCGACTTTACTATCGCTTCCTTTTTCACTGGACGAACAAGCTGCTAAGCCTATTGCCAATGCCGCTGTAAACGCAATTGACGTGACTTTCTTCCAAGTTTTCATAAAATCCCCCTCATCCCCATGCAATGATAGCGTTTTCATCCGCTTGCTACTAATTTATCAGAACATTTCACTAACTCAATGTTTATGGTGATAAGTTGGATAATGAAAATTGAAATCATTTTGTTCATATTGTTCACGACGACTGAATGAAGTATCTCCGTTCTGGTCTACCAACTGATCCATATATAAGTTCCGCATATACTAGCTTTTCAGAAGCAAGGTATTCCAAATAGCGTCTGGCAGTTGAGCGACTAACACCGACTGCTATTCCTAGTGTTTCTGCGGTAATGCCATCATTGACGGCCTTTATATGATCAACCACTTTTTCCTTTGTAATCGGATCAATACCTTTTGGCGGAGCTTCCTCCAAATTAGGAACGGACGAAGCGGTGTTATTCCAAAGAGACTTGATTAAGTCTTCTTGTACTTCCCCGCTACGTGTCAGAATATCTCGCTTCATTTTGTAAGAGAGTAGGCTTTCTTTAAATTTCTCAAAAGTTAACGGTTTTAAAATATAATCCGCCACCCCACTTCGAAATGCCTTCTTCACAATATCCGATTCTGCTGCTGCCGTTATAAAAATGATATCGGTATCTGGACTATGTTCTTGGATAACCGCTAATAAGTCCGTTCCAAGCGTATCTGGTAGATACACATCTAATAAGATTAAATCTGGCATGTACGAAATTATCCAATCTTTTGCCTCTTCCCCCGTAAAAGCAGAACCAATAACTTTGAACCCTTCCAATTTCTCAATAAATCGTCGATGAATATCTGAAATTCTTTTATCATCTTCCACTATTAATATCTCTATTTGCTTTTCCATGTAAGTACCCCCCTTTTGGAATAGAGACGATAAACAACGCTCCACCAAGATCCCCTTTTTCTAGAGCAATCGTACCGCCTAAATCATTTACGTTTTCCTTCACCTTCACTAAACCAAATCCACGATTTTTATCACTTTTAGTAGATACTTTTTCTTTCCAAACAACATCTAGTACTTCCTCGGACACACCTGCCCCTGAATCTTCTACTTCGATGATTATCTCTTCTCCATTATCAATAATTAGTATGCGAACAAAGCGAATCGCTTCCGGTAATTTTTCAACTGCTTCAAAGGCATTCGTTACTAAGTTACCAATTATGGAAACGAATAAATGCTTTTGTAGATGTTTTGGTAGTTTTTCTAAATAACTATCTTCATCCAATATAAACTGCACCTTTAACTCCTTCGCACGATTAAGAAACCCAATGACAATTCCTCCAAGAAACGGGTCCTGTAAACGCTTCGTCATAAATTGAATAAGGGATTGATGCTCTGCCGTTCCTACATGAATTAAGTTAAGTGCTTCGTCATATGAGTTCAATTGAATAAGACCTGAAATAGTATATAAAAAATTATGATATTCATGTGTTTGAGCACGTAATGCCTCGGTGTATTGCTTCACTTGTGATAGCTCTTCCGCTAATCGATCAATATCGGATTGCGCACGAAAACTAGACACTGCACCGACAATTTTCTCTCCGACACGAATTGGTATTCGATTGACGATTGCCTTTTTTCCCCGTATCTCCATGGAGCGATCTAAATGTTCTTCACCAAATTCTAAAACTTGTGGAAGATAAGTGTTCGGTATGACATCCCAAACATTTCGACCGACTAATTCAGTTTCCAGTGGTAATGATAATATTTCATGGGCAGCTAAATTCGCCATTGTAATGACGCCTTTTGCATCAACCATAATAATTCCTTCCCGAACGGACTCTATTAATGCATTACGCTCTGTAAATAAATGAGCGATTTCAGCTGGTTCCAGATTAAATAGTTCTTTCTTTATATTGCGGGCTAATATACCGGAACCGAGAATTCCTAGTAATATCGCAACAACAACGATAAATGCAATATTATCCACATATTGTATGAATATCGTTGTAATATCCTCTTTTAAAAACCCAACTGAAATGATGCCAATGATTTCTCCGTTTTCATCCACTACAGGAGCCTTTCCCCTTAAAGCAGTCCCAAGCGTACCTGTAGCTTCCGAAATATAGGAATGTCCGTATAGAAGCGCTTGCTCATTATCGTCTCCCACCATTTTCTTACCAATTCTTTCCACGATCGGATGTGCATAGCGGATACCGTCTTTATTCCCAATCACCACATATTCTGCACCAGTCATCGTCTGAATAGAAGTTGCGATTGGCTGCAGCATTTCTGGCGGATTTTCCGATTGAAATCCTGCTATAATATCTGGTCGTTCCGCTGTTGTAACTGCAATACTAAGTGCTCTTTCTCCAATTTGCTGTTCAATCGCATCCGATATTATAAAGTAAAATGAAATACCTATAATAATTGCTACCAATGAAACAAAGGCAGCTCCAAAAGAAAAAATCCTTGATTGTAAAGAAGCTCTCTCCGCTTTCATTTCATCCACTCACTATCCCCACAATATATTCGACAGATAAATAACAACCGTCACCGTAATGCAACTAACGACCGTTGAAAACAACACAATTTGTGCTGCCATATTCGGCTCCACATCGTACTCTAAAGCTAAAGTTGAACTATTTCTCGAAGTAGGAAAAGCACTGGCAATGAATAATGATTGTGCTACTACACCATCTAACCCCATTAACAGGATTAATCCAAATGCGAGAATTGGTCCCAGTACTAGCCGTCCAATTGTACTTGTTAAAATAACTTTATTAATAATCGTTTTAATATCAAGCTGTGCTAATTGCGCCCCTAACGTAATTAGTGCAATCGAGATAAACGCATTCGCTAAATAGTCTAATGGAATGCGTAAAAATGTAGGTATTCCAATATCCAAAATATTCATCAATGCCCCTAATATTAATGCATGCACAATTGGCAAACGAAGTAAGCTGCGTAAAATATCTAAGCCAGATTTTGTAGAAGATATTAAATTATATAAGCCATATGTATACGTAATAATATTTTGGAAAATCACAATAATAATTTGAATAGACGTTCCAAGAGGATTGGCTGAGAATAGCAGCTGACTAACAGGAATCCCATAATTACCAGAGTTAATAAGCACAATACTATTTTTATAAATAGCAGCTTGGTTTCTATTAAGCTTTAGTAGCTTACTAACAATGGATCCTAGCAACATCAAACAAACACTAAAAACCAATAAATAGCTAATGATTTGTCCTAATACCCCTGCATTCACTTTTGTCTCATAAATATTAATAAAAACAGCTGCCGGCATTAAACAATAAGTGATTAAATTCGAAAGCGCTTTTAAGTTAAGTTTAAACTTTAACTGCATGGTGGCGCCAATTCCAAGCATAATCAGAATAGGCGCAACTACTTGGAAAAACACGAGACTTAAATAAATCAATCGAGACACTCCTATCTAAATGTAAAATTGCATTTACAATATTATCCCACTATTTATAATTTTCTGCTATGTACTGAATGTGTTAACCAAAATAAAATAATGGTTTACACATTAGTTTTAAATACATATAATTAATAACGAAAGGGGGGTGTAAATTGGTAAAATCACGTTTACATGGAATGATTTTGGCTTCGCTATTTGCTGCATTAATGGGGATTGGTGCAAATATTACCTCTTTGCTACCATTTTTCGTTATTGCTGGAGTTCCTATTACTTTTCAACCGGTAGTTAGTTTACTTGCAGGTACTTTACTTGGGAAAAAATATGGACCACTTGCAATGACGATTTATTTATTCATTGGACTAGCGGGTATTCCAGTGTTTGCACGTTTTAGTGGTGGAATTAGCTCCATTCTTAGCCCAACGTTTGGTTTTTTACTAGCTTTCATTTTTGTCGCTTGGGTTGCAGGAGTAGTTACTGAAAAGAGTAAATCATTTCGTATGCTTTTAGTGGCGTCTTTTGTTGGAACTGTCATCATTTACTTAATTGGAACAAACTGGATGTATTTAGCGTATCAGTTTTGGTTTGATGCACCAGAAGGTTTTGATTACAAAATGGCTTGGACATTCATGCTAGTGCCTCTTCCGAAGGATATTGCGTTATCGGTTCTTTCCGCAATGATTTCGTATAAAGTGCTTCGAGCTTTCCCAGCAAAGATACAAAGTAATTCAACTATTAAAAATGAGGTGATTGGATGAATTGGCACGCACTAGCAGAAAATGTTTTGAATGGATATCAACTAACTTATCAGGAATGTCTCGATTTTTTACAAGCAGATAGTAAGGAAACCCTATCTCAATTAGATGCAGCATATTTAATACGCCACCATTACTACGGAAATGATGTCAAATTAAATATGCTTATCAATACAAAATCAGGATTATGCCCTGAAAACTGTCGGTATTGTTCGCAATCTTCCGAATCCAATGCACCAATTGACAAATATCGAATGATGACAAAAGACGAAATTGTAAATGGTGCAAAACGAGCAGCAGAGCTCGGGGCTGGAACATTTTGTATTGTTGCTAGCGGTCGAGGTCCAAGTAGACATGAGTTAGCAACTGTTAAAGCAGCAGCAAAAGAAATCAAAGAAACATTGCCGCTTAAATTATGCGGCTGTCTCGGTATTCTTGCAGATAATCAAGCAGAAGAGTTAAAAGAAGCTGGTATCGATCGATATAATCACAATATTAATACGTCCTCTGAGTTTCATGAAAAAATCGTATCCACTCATACATTTGATGATCGAGTAGGAACCGTTGAAAAAGTGAAACAGGCCGGTATGTCTCCTTGTTCAGGCGTTATTATTGGAATGGGCGAATCATTCGAACATATTATTAGCATGATGCATTCGCTTTCTTCATTAAATGCAGATTCTATCCCGATAAACTTCTTACATGCGATTGATGGAACTGCCTTTGCTGACAAAGAACCTCTAACGCCGATGTGGTGTTTACGTATTGTGGCACTCGCTCGTTTTATGCTTCCAACGAAAGAGATCCGAATTGCTGGAGGACGCGAACTTAACTTACGCTCCCTGCAACCAATGGCGTTATATGCAGCCAATTCCATTTTCCTTGGGGATTATTTAACGACATCAGGTCAAGAAGCAGAAAAAGATTTGAAGATGATTGAAGATTTAGGGTTTATTGTCGAGAAGGATGCATTCGCTCGGAGCGCAGAACATTTAGAAGTAAGCTATTAACTAATAAGAAACGCCCGAAGAAAATATTCCATTTTTCTCCGGGCGTTTTTCATTTGGTTGCGTGTATATCCCAATTAGTCTTCTTTACTCATTAATAGGTAATTAAAAACACAACTTACCGTTTCCCTCTGTAAGTGACCACATGTTTTGTGCAAGTCACTCCCCTATTCCCACCAGTCACTAAGAATCTACTTACAGGTAGAGAAATCCTCCATACAATGTGAATACAAAGAAAATCACCGGAGGGATCACCATGAAAATAATCGAAGTAAGCAATTTGAAAAAGTCTTATGGAACGAACCATGTGTTACAAGGCGTGAACTTTCAAGCCCAATCAGGAGAAGTCATTGGAGTTATCGGAAAAAATGGAGCTGGAAAATCGACCTTTCTGGAAATATTAATGACGATCAAACAGTACGATGCAGGGACAGTAATCGTATTAGATGAAAATATCGAATCACTACCTATGAACCGGCTCGAACTCGTTCGTAAACAAATTTCTGTCGTCCTTCAACCGACTCAATTTTATAAAACATTGAAAGTAGAAGAATTACTAAAACTATTCAAAGCATATTACAAATCATCTATCGACATTAAAAAAATTATTATCGATTTTAAATTAGAGCCCCACCGGAAAAAGTATTTTGATAAGCTTTCTGGTGGTTGGAAACAAATTGTGAGCTTAGCAATCGCTTTTTTATCGGAACCAAAACTACTCATATTGGATGAACCAACAACTGGACTGGATCCGCATATGCGCAATATGCTTTGGTCCTATATTACAGATTACAACAAACGGACGGGTGGAACGGTCATATTAACGACTCATAATATGGATGAGATTGAATTATACTGCGACAAAGTAATGCTTATCAATAACGGCGTGAATGAAGTATTCGATACTACAGAAGGCATTTTGGCATCTGGCTACAAATCGATCAACGAGTTTTATCTTGCGAAAGTATCTATTTAAGGGGGAAAAGTTATGTTAGGGACACAGTTAAAGTATGATTTGATTATGTTTTCAAGGGAATTATTTTACTTAGTTTTCACGGTTTTTGTACCACCTGCAACGTATATTTTCATGGGGCAACTATTTGGAGAGCAAACGTATGCTGGTAACTTAAGCTACGCCCAAACATATACACCATCTTTCATCTTACTCATCACATTCACCGTTATATTTTTCGCTTTCGGGTTCGATCAAGTGACACAACGGACAACAGGTGTAGAAAAACGAATTTCTCTTTCCCCTGTTTCTAAAAATACGCTTTTACTTTCAAGCATTATCCGCTCCACTATTATTACGAGCTTCGGGTATGGATTCATTTTGATCATTGGAATGTTGATGTATGATTTGGAGTTTCATCTACTTAGCTTTTTAACTTCTTACGGATTTTTCATCTTACTGAATGCTGTATTACTTACCATTGCATCTGCCATTTATTCTTTCTTTCAAAATATGAATAGTGCGCTAGTATTCTCTATCGTTATTTTTCAAGTAGTCATCTTCACTGGTGGCTTTGCGATGCCTATTAGTATGATGCCAAAATTCATCCAAATTATTGCAGACTTTAATCCAATGTATCATATGAATAATCTATTTATCGCTGTTTGGAATGGGCAGCTTACGTTTGATAATAATGTTTTACTTGCAATCGGATACATTGGGGCACTAGTCATTGTTGCGCTCTTCATCCTTCGTATACAGAATAGACAAAAAATAGGATAGCCCACCAACTTCGAAACGTTTACACTTAAGTGGAGAGGGGTGTAAAAATTGAAAGTATCATTAAATATAGATAGTGATTTTAAAGAAACGAGAGTGATGATTGAAACACCGGAATTAGACGGTCCTGTACAGGAAATTTTGGATTTTATCAAAGGTCGTGAAACGGAATTCCTCGTAGGAAAAAATGGGGAAATGCAGCATATTTTAAAACCGGATGACATTCACTATTTCCACACCGAGAAAGAGGCAGTTATCGCCGTAACGTCTACCGGTTCTTACAAATTAAAAGAGAAATTATATGAATTGGAAGAAATCCTTCCTTCGAATAAATTTATCCGACTCTCCAAATCGGTTATTGCCAATTTGCATGAATTGAGCCGTTTTGAAGCATCATTTAACGGCACACTCTGTGTGTATTTTAAATCAGGTGCAAAGGAATACGTCTCTCGAACTTACGTGAATGCGATAAAAGAAGCTTTAAAAATGAACAGGAGGAAAAGCGAATGAAAACCTTTTTATTTCGAAGTATGACTGGTATTTTCTTCGGGGCATTTCTTGCAGTTGTATTTACGAACCTTTATGTGCTTTCGAATGATTCTATTATGCTAAATGGAACTTTGTTTCTAAAAAATTCGCTTGGCTCTATCTTTTGTGGATGGTTTTTCACGGTCAGCTCGCTGTATTTTGAAAATCCAAATTTGCGATTATCACAGCAAACTGCATTACATTTTGCGACCGTCATCATTTTGTATTTTGTTTTAGCGTTTGGCATCGGTTGGGTACCATTTAACTTAACTAGCTTTTTCATTGCAATTGCTTCTTTCCTCGGATTCTACGTGATTTTTTGGACGTCATTTTATCTTTATTTTAAACGGCAAATGAAGAAATTGAATGAGGAACTAGAATTACTGTAAAAGGGATCCTAACTTTTTGTTAGAATCCCTCCTTATAACTAGAAACCATTTGGTACATACCCAGTTTTCTCTATTAACTCCTGTCCTTGATAGAACAATATCCATTCAATAAATTTCTCCACATTCGGGTTGTCTGTGCCTGCAGTCACTATATAAAATTCGGAAGCAATTGGATACGCACCCGATCGAATCGTCTCCTTTGTGGGAGCTACACCGTCTATTTCCAACAGTTTAATTTCCTTATTTTGTACCATTTCAGTAGAATAAAAACGGAATGTAAAACCAATCGCATTTTTATAGTTTTTATACTTCGAAACTTCTTGAATAATACCACCCATTCCGGAGGCAATATCCTCTGTTGGTGCCTCCATAATTGGAAGATCTCCCATTAAATGCTCCAATGCCGACTGGCTTCCACTATCCGCTGGACGTTGGAATGCCCGGATATTATCCTTTGCTCCACTAACCTCTTCCCAATTCGTTATTTTTCCAGCGTAAATACCTTTTATTTGCTCCATTGAAAGTCCGGTAACAGAATTTTTCTGATGGACAAAAAAGACAAACGCTTCCCGACCGATTGGTGTCATTTTAAGTTCTTTTCCATTTTGCTCTGCCATTTTTAGTTGTGACTCGGAAGGCGCTGCGGCAAAAATCATATCCACTTTCCCTTGGATTAAATTGCTATATGCATTTGGCGTACTATTGACCATCACTTCACTATCAAATGGAGAATATTCTTTTTCAGGATATGTCGCTTGGACAAATGCTGAATACAGTGGATAAAGTGCCGTTGCACCATCCATTTTTGGTAAATCCCCTGTCAACTTCAAAGTAGAATCATAATCTAAAGTTGCAACCTTTCTGGTATCAGAAAAAGGCATGTAATCGTATACATTCACTTCTGCATCCACTGAAGCAATCCAATTTGTATAAACATGTTGAATCGGAGAAATAGAACTAACTATAATAGCTACTCCCGCTAAACTTCCGAAGACTATCTGTTTCTTCTTCGTTTTGAAAAAATGAAAAAGATTCAGTACATAAAACACATACAAAATAACCGCAATCGTAATTATTAGGCCAACATAATAAACCTTACCAGTTATTAATACTACAAATAAAATAAATAACGTTAGAAAAAACATTCCTACAAGTACAAAGAGTGCATATAAAATTAATTCAACAAGTGACTTTTTCTCCAAAAGATATCGCCCCCATTTGTCTATTCTACAAATTATGTCGAAATCCCTTCCCATATAATACTATCTGTTTAATCATTACTTTTTGGGGAACTATATGACTGATTAATATGTTTCAATATTAGTATTGCTAATATTGTACAAATGTCGTTTAATTAGCTAGTTATTAAAAATAATGTAAAGGAATGTGATAAATGAAAAAGCTCATTAGCTACCTGACTTTGTTGATGTTAATCGGAATGTTATTAGTAGCGTGTACCCCAAAAGAAGTAAAGACTAATGTAAAAGAAGAAACAGTCCAAGATGGTAAATTTGTTACTCGCGATGATGCAAACAGCAAATACCTTTCTGCAGTGGATGTGGATTATGCTTATAATTTCACGAAAAGCCTCGAAGAGTTTAAAACCAATGAAAAGCTAGGATACCGCACTGCCGGATCTGAAGCAGAGCAAAAAACTGGGGAAAAAATTGGGGAAGAAATGAAGAAAATCGGTCTTACTGAAGTGACAAAAGATGAATTTACCGTGGACACTTGGGAATTCGAAAAAGCTGATCTAACTTTTACTGATGCAAATGGTAAAGAATATCTTGCTGTTTTAGGCGGTTATCAAACGAACTTCGATACAAATGGCTCGAAGGAATTTGATATTGTCTATGCTGGAAAAGGTACGGAAGCAGACCTAG
The DNA here is from genome assembly GCF_006861775.1 of Psychrobacillus soli. Classification (GTDB taxonomy): domain Bacteria; phylum Bacillota; class Bacilli; order Bacillales_A; family Planococcaceae; genus Psychrobacillus; species Psychrobacillus soli. Next base: position 189,493 of record NZ_VDGG01000001.1, read on the forward strand.
AAGGACTAGATATCGAAGGTAAGCTAGTTTTAGTAGATATAAATCAGCGCGAAGAATGGTGGATCAACTACCCTGCTTATCAAGCACATTTAAAAGGCGCAGCTGCAGTAATTGCTGTACAAGAAGCTGGGTATGCAGAAGTTGACCCAGATGCCTTGAATGCACAAGACATTATTGGTCCAGCAGATGCACCTGCGTTTTCTATGTCGCAAACAGATGCAAATAGTTTAAAAGAAGCAATTAAAGCAAGCGAAAATGGCATGATGACAGTTAAGTTTGACGCAAAATCTACTGTGGAGTTTGACGGTAAAACGTATAACTATTATGGAAAAATCATCGGTAAAGACCCAGATTCTTATATCATTTTATCTGCTCATTATGATTCTTATTTCTCAGGATTTCAAGATGACAATGCGGCAATCGGTTTAATGATGGGTGTTGCCAAAGGATTGGTCGATAGTGGTTACCAACCAGAAAAAACGATTATTTTCAATGCACTTGCTGCTGAAGAATGGGGAGTATCAAATACTCGCTATGACTGGTCAACTGGGGCATACAATCAAATTTTCAATGTACATCCAGAATGGGTTGGAAAAGCTTTTGCCAATATGAACTTTGAGCTCCCTGCTTATGAACATACGACACAAGATGAAATTCGCTCTGTATATGAACTGAATAACTATTTAACGAAGTTCACAGAGAAAGTACCAACTGTAGAAGGCGTTTATAAAGACGGTATTTCCGTTGTATCCCCACTTCGTACTTGGTCAGATGATTTCTCTTTTGCAATTGCTGGTGTCCCTGCGCTTCGTAATGATTTCCAAGATAGCGATTTTATGCGTTCTCATTACCATTCTCAATTTGACAATGAAGACACATACAATGAAGACGCACTGAAATTCCACTTGAATTTATACGGTTTACTTGCGATGCACTATGATGAAACTGCTGTAGTTCCACTAGATTTCACAACACGTTTGAAAGCAATGAAAGATGATATTGATGCGGAAACTTTTGAAAAAGCTGCACTATCCTCGAACGAGCTTGTAGCAGAAATTGATCGCGTAGTAGCAACTGCTGAAGAAGTAAATGCGCGCGTTGCAAAAGTGAATGAAGATTATTTAGCCGCTCTAACAAAAGGTGATACGGATACAGCTAAGAAATTATATGAAGAAAGCCGAGAGCTGAACAGCGGATTACTTGCCGCCTTTAAATATGCAGAAGACCAATTTGTGCGATTAACATGGGAAGATGAGCCAATTTTTCCTCACAAACACGCACAAAATAACATTCATAATCTCGCTTTATCCATTGATGCATTGAATAAAGGAGATATTGCAGCTCCATTAGACGAGTATTTATGGGCAATTGATAATAACTGGTACGCTTACGATTTCGATAAAGAAGTGTTTGATTACTTCACAGATTATGTACTAGAGGCTCCAAAAGAAAAACTTTTATGGGGTACTGGTAGAGTGGTTGGTCATGAAGATTTATTTGACACGATCAATTCATTGCAGAAAAAGAGTGAACAAGCTAATGCAGATGTAACTGCGGAACTTGAAACATTGAACGGTGCTTTAGAAAGACAAAAACAGCTACTAAAAACAACCGTTGCAGATGAAACTAAAAGCATGAAAGAGCTTGGTTCGATATTGTCTGAGTTGAAATAATAAGAGTGGAGCTCCTAACTAGTTGGTTAGGAGCTCTTATTTTCTTTGAATTAATTTATTGAACATGATTGGCATTTAGGATATCCTTTATTTCCTCCAATGGAACACTTATTGTTGTGGAAATTTCTTCGGCTGAAAATCCTTTTGAAAGCATTCCAAGTATAATCGCTTCTCGTTCCGCTCTTTTGCCTTTTTCCATCCCATCTTCTCGTGCATCTTCTTCTCTTTGAATCTGATCTCGTAAATGAATTTCACGTGAGATGGCGATTGCTCTTGTTTCTGGATCTTGACTTAATCGCTCAATCTCTTCAAGCGCTTCTTTGAATACGGAGCTCTCCATAGCTAATTCCTCCTTTGTTTTTTTATCACTTTTCATAAATAATAACCATTTCTCTAGCGGATCCGTTTCCAAAATGCTAAGATCCGGAAGCTTAGACAATTCTAATACGTGAATTTCTATATGTTTGGTAAAGATGGATCCGTCTTCTCTATCTATTAATTGAAATTTACTATGGAAATGTTTTTTTGGCAACAGATTGAAATCAGTTATAAGAATTTGTGTCGCTTTCTTTAACTGTGAGTATGAGTCATTCACTTTATCTTGTACCGAGTACATTTTTGCCCAGTACATTAACATTCTTTCTGGTAACGCTCGATGCCCCTGAACTTGCATTTCTATATTAATCTGTTCCCCATTATTCGTTTTCACCCGAAGATCCAAACTGGACGCCTTATCATTTACATGCATTTTCTGCAAATTAGTATTCACAACTTCAACAGCAATAATCGTTTCTTCTAAAACTGCGTTCAAAAACTCCAATAACAAATGATTACTTGCCCGGCTACTAAAAAAAGACTTAAATACAAAATCATTTCGAAGGTCTAAAAGCTCTTCCGTATAAATACTTTCCTCTTCTAGTACTAAACTCACCATTTCCTTCATCTCCTTTATTTGCATTCAATTATAGAACGTACGTTTCTTTATTTCAATTAAATTATCAGACTCTTCTTTTTTGAACACAAATAAAACTCCCAACATTTAGTTAGGAGCTCTTTTCATAATTAGTTTAATTGGCGTAGTACTGCCCCATCGAGAAATGCTTGAATATCTTCCACTGTTTCACAATAATACGTACTGTAGTTTTGCTCGGTCACATAGCCGAGATGTGGAGTAGCTAGTATGTTTGGTAGCATACGGAATGGATGATTCTCTGGAAGTGGTTCAACTTCAAATACATCTATCCCTGCTCCAGCTATCCAGTTTTCTTTTAGCGCTTCTATTAGTGCCTCTTGCTCCACAATTGCTGCACGAGATGTATTAAGCAAATAAGCAGAAGCTTTCATGAGTTGTAATTCTTTCTTACCTATCAGTGCTTTTGTTCGCTCACTTAGTACAAGGTGAATAGAAACTAAGTCACTAGTCTCGAGTAATTCCTCTTTAGATACCGCTAGTCTCACTCCAAATTTGTCGGCTTGTTCTTTCGTTAAGTTTTGACTCCACGCGATAACATCCATGCCAAATGCTTGTGCTATTACTGCCATGCGGCTTCCGATTTTTCCTAGTCCTAGTAATCCAAGGCGCTTGCCATATAGATCTGCCCCAACAGTACTTTGCCATGGTCCATTGTTTCGAAACTCATTGTTTTCTTTCGTAACTTTCCGGGCTAGATTCAATAGAAGAGCCCATGTTAACTCGGTAGGTGGTTCAGACATACTCGCAGTACCACATACCGTTACTCCGTTGTTTGTTGCAGCGGCAAGGTCGATCGACGCATTTCTCATACCAGATGTGATGAGTAATTGAAGGTTTGGAAGTTTCTCAAATAGAGATGCAGTAAAGGGTGTTCTTTCCCGCATGATAATGACTATCTCATAATCGGTTATCGCTTCGATTAGTTGCATTTCATTTTCGAAATGATTTTGAAAAGATTTTACTTCGACCCTGTCTAAAATGTTAGACCAGTCAGCCATCTTAAGTGCTACGTCCTGATAATCATCTAATATTGCACAACGAAGTTTCATCAAATAATCTCCTCCTAATTATTTCAAGTAGTCCACCATTATTTGCACAATCAACAGCACTGTCACTACTCTTAGTAGCGGCTTAATATGTTCCGATTTTAACTTGCGTGCTAATCGCACCCCTAACTGGGCACCTACTATCGCTCCAATCATCAATGCAATAGTTAGTGGCCAAATGATTTTACCAGTGGATATATACGTAATGGATGCCCCAAAGCAACTGGCGAAAACGCCAATTCTTGATAAACCTACCGCTCGGATATACGCTATTTTTTGACTAGCATACAAATACATTGCAAGCGTGCTGCTCCCTGGTCCAAACATCCCGTCATACATACCAATTCCAAGTAAGGCTGGACCTATTTTTCTGTTGACCCGAAACGTCTCTTTCCCATCAAAGTTGCCGCTACTCATGAAAGATGTAACGAATGCAAAGCTGAGTAAGAGAATAGCAATAATCGTAAGCACTTGCCCACTTAAAAAAGAGGCAATCAGTCCACCTAAAACACCCCCACCTAAGCAAAATGTGATGACTGCCAACGCTTCTTTTCCAGAAACTTCTTTCTGTTTAAAAATAACAAGGAAACTAGTTAAAGAACTAACTGTATTGGATACTTTGTTCGCACCAATCGCGGAGTGTACGGGTAATCCCATGAGTAGCATCGTCGGTAAGCTAATAAGCCCTCCGCCTCCTACTAATGTGCCGACAACGTTGCCAAAAACACCAATCATAAAAAAGAGGAAAAATTCCATAAAAAAGCCTTCTCTCATTCCGTACTAAATGTAAATTAAGCATACCTTTCCATATCTGATAAGTAAATTCAATAGTATTTATCGCTTTACATTAAAAATACTTATCATATTAAGAAGGTGAATGAACGGCGAAACGGGAAGTATTATTAATAAGGAGGGATTTGGATGAAAAAAATTTTACTATTGTCACTCATTTTATTCGGATGTTCAAATGAAATGAATTCAAATGAAGAACCAATTGCTGAAAAAATTGCAGCTAATTTAAATACTCCATGGTCGATCAATCAACACGAAGATACCTTCTACATATCCGAGCGGGTCGGAACAATTGCAAAAATAAACGTTGGAAAAGTAGCACATGAAAACGTACAGCTTTCCAATGACTTATCGCATGCATCAGAAGCTGGACTACTTGGATTCGTATTAAAGAAAGATTTTGCAAATTCACATGAAGCATTTGCATACTACACATATGAACAAAACGGGGAATCCCTCAATAGAGTAGTAACGATTAAAATGGAAAACGGGGCTTGGCATGAAACGACCATCCACCTTGACGCAATACCTACAGGTAATATCCATCATGGTGGTCGATTAGAAATTGGCCCAGATGGACTGCTTTATGTAACGATTGGTGATGCGGGAAATCCTGATAATGCACAAAACGCTACTTCTCTAAACGGAAAAAATTTACGAATGAAGGAAGATGGCTCTTTTGAAATCTTCTCGACCGGGCATCGTAACCCTCAAGGACTCGCATGGGACAGAGATGGAACACTTTATGAAGCAGAACATGGGCAATCTGCTAATGATGAAATTAACCGTATAGAACAAGGAAAAAACTATGGATATCCGATTATACAAGGAAAAGAAACGCATGAAGGGTTAGAAACACCAATTATAACTTCTGGTGATAATGAAACATGGGCTCCATCAGGAATCACGTTTCATAAAGGAAAACTGTATGTTGCTACTCTACGCGGAGAAGCAGTAAAAGTGATGAATTTATCCTTAGGAATAGTGGAACGTTCCATTACTGGATTTGGAAGAGTTCGAGATGTCTATTCAGATGGAGAATCATTATATTTTATTACTAATAATACGGATGGGCGAGGAACCCCTAATTCAGATGATGATGTGCTATATCGTCTAAATGAATGATGAGTCCCCCTACAAAGGGGCAACTCATTGGCTCTATTCAATCCCCAACTTCAAACACATAGCAATCTGAACCCCAGATCTTCCAGTGAACCGTTTCCCTTCATCTAGGAATCCTGCTTTTATATACAGTGATTGTGCTGGTTTGTTCGCTTCATTCACACCAAGTACGACCTGATTTACTTGAGGAAAATGTTCCTTTATGTATGATGGAATGAGAGCCAACGATGATTTTGCAATTCCTCGGCCTTGATATGCGGGATGAATCGAGTATCCCCTTAGTAAAATACTTTCTTGCTGATCTGTGTACTGAAATTTATCATCTCCCGTATCTAGCACAAAAAATCCTGCAACTTTCCCATCTTCTAATATAACTATTGGTGTGTAAGTTGAAGTATTGGCACTTCGTTCGAGTAATTCAAGTGGATGTGCAGTAAACATAAGATGTACTTCGGATAGTGGATATTCTTCCAATATTGTTCGATAGTTTTCTTCATAAGCAACAAGTTCAATCATCCTAATTCCCCCAATTATTTAGTTTAAATTAGCATAACACAAAGTTTTCAATTTAATTTGATAAACTAATGATGTAGAAGGAGCTGAGGGTTATGGAAATTGCCATTATCGGCGGCGGAATTGGAGGTCTTTGTGCTGCGGTAACTTTACAAAAACAAGGGTTTTCGGTAAACGTGTACGAGACATCCCCGACTTTTCAATCGGTCGGGGCGGGTATTGGAATTGGCTCGAATGCCATGCAAGCCCTTATGAATATTGGCGTCGGTGAAAAAGTCTTTGCTAATGGAAACGTTTTGAACACGCAAGTTTTTCTAAATGAAAAAGGGCGGATACTAAATTCCATTGACTTCTCCGTACTTAAAGAACTATTTGGACAAGAGAACATTACCATTCATCGAGCTGCTTTACATCGTACATTTTTAGAAGCATTAGAACCAAAAACGGTTCATTACAATAAAAAGTGCGTGAATGTGGACCAAAATGGAAACAAAGTGACCGCTTATTTTGAAGATGAAACAGAAGTGACTGCAGACCTACTTATTGCCGCAGATGGCATTCATTCGCCTATTCGGAAAAAATTTGTTCCAAATTCCGAGCCGCGCTATTCCGGTTATACATGCTGGCGCGGAATCACAGAAAACAAAGGCAAAGTAGACGAGTTTACATCAACTGAAATTTGGTCTACTGCCTGTCGATTTGGTATGGCACCTATGAAAAATGGACAAGTCTATTGGTTTGCATGTATCAATGCTCGGGAAAAGGATCCTTTTTATCAACATATTGAACGGAATGAAATCGCCAACCTCTATAAAGACTTTCCAGACATAGTATCAGCAATAATTCGGGATACACCAACTGAGTTAATTCTCCATCATGACATTATGGACATTAAGCCTCTACGACAATTCGTATTCAATCGTATTGTGTTACTAGGCGACGCTGCACATGCAACTACCCCAAATATGGGACAAGGTGCTGGACAAGCTATTGAAGATGCGATTGTGCTTGGAAATGCATTTCAGAAGTACAATGATGTGGAAAAAGCACTTGCCTTTTACGAAGAAAAGCGGGTAGCACGTACGGCAAAAGTCATTAACTTATCTCGCCAAATAGGTGCAGCAGCACAGATTCGTTCCCGATCACTTGCAAGTAGCCGTGATTTTTTATTTCCAATGATCCCATCTAAATTTCTCCTATGGCGTTTAAAGTTTTTATTTGATGTGAAGCTAAAGTAAAAGTGCCTCTCTTTAAAGGCACTTTTGCTCAATAGAATTGTAATCCATCTTTATCTATCACATTAATATGTTTCGGGACCTTTAAGTAAATGTATGTGTAGCCTATAACACGTCTTTGTTCCCATGCATCCAAGCTATCAACAATTGAAAGGACCGATAGTTCATTTGAAAAAAGATAATATGTTAGCTGTTTGGGTGAAGGGGCTGTTAAGATTATTTGATTGTCATTTATTTCAACTGTCGATAGCGGTATTTCCTCTCCCAAGTTTATACCATCCATGTAGGAATGTGTCTTATACATTTTGGCTTCCACCAATTGCTCCTTAGAATCAGTCCATTCAATATTTAATCTTTCAGTTGGAAATTGAGAGCCTTTTGAAATTATTTCTAATGTATCCCCTACTAATTCTTGTGTCCATTCTTCTACTAAAAACTTTGAATCAAATTTACTTCCCTCATTGTTTTCAAATGCTTGTTGAAATATTTTATTTTCATTTTTAAACATTGTGTATTCTTTTGGAGCCGCAATTTTATCCCCGTTTGTTGGAATAAATTCATAGGCTACTATTGCCAACAAAAGCATGCCTATGTAAACATATAGCAACCATTTACTTAATCGTTTGGTCCAATTTATATGTTTTGTTATATTTCTGCCTAAACGAAGAAATATCCATATGAGAAAAAGTAAAACAAGTAGCGGGAGAATAGCCACCACCCAAGTATCCATACTCATCGTCTAACCTCCAATCGATTCGAACATAAAATTGCTAATAAAAAGAAAACAAGTGATAAAGCAATTAATTTAACTATCAAAAACACTATAGACTCATTTTCAATAAATACGTATTGAAGTATTGTCTGACCAGTCTTTGTAACTAGCAATGTAATAATCAATAATATCAAAAGATACGTAAATGCCTTGTGAATCTGCACAAGCATTCCCCATAAATATCCTCCAGCCGAAATCGTTAAAATTAGGATGATCATTATACTGAGGTTAACGATAGTACCAATCGGATCCTCAAAAATACTAACACTTTTCACATAATCTACATCGCTAACAAGAAGTAGTACTACCCGCAAAATATAGTTAGATAAAAACGTTGTGACTCCTGCAAAAATACTCATCAAACAAAGAACGGAGAAGTTTGCTAAGTTACTACTTAGACGTGTTGCTACAAAAGAAAAGTCATCGTATCGATATGCTTTTGTTGTAAACAACTTCCCAACAAAAACTGCCCAAATGCCTACAAAGGCAAAAACAACATCAGACGAAATGGTAATTATCGTAAACGATGTATTATCAACACCACTACCTGTAGAACTATTTCCATTCATTGAAACTATTAGGCCAATTATTTGTACAAAAATAAGTGATACAACTGCTCCTAAATATGCATTCATCTTAAACTTCAATTGCGTCCAAACCACTTCTCCTAATGTGCTATTACTTAAAAACATCATCGATTCCCCCTTTCCCATCACTCGTCACATACATGCAAACATCACTTACAGACACAGGCTGAGTCGTAACACCATCTATTACAGGCATCTCTTCCTTTTTTATCACTACATAATTCCGCTGACTATCCAATTGCTTTGTATGAAGAATTTCCTTCCCGGCAGCCAACTTTTCTACTAAATCAGTTGTTCCTTGAAGCGCAACAGCATACTCCTTAACTTCCTCCAGTGATTGATGAAAAACAACTTTCCCTTTATGAATAAGTAAAATATCCTCTAACAAATGCTCCATCTCAGCTAAATGATGGCTAGAAATCATAATCGAACGAGGATGCGCTATATAATCTTTCAGTAGCGCCCTGTAGAAATCAGATCGAACCGCTTCATCCATCCCATTTGTAGGTTCATCAAACATCGTCAACTCACATCTTGTAGCCAGCCCAAAAATCATATTAAACGTCGCCTTATTACCTTTAGATAATCTTGAATGCAGTTGTTTTGGATTCAATTTAAAGTACTTAAATAGATTATTCGCAAGCTCGGTATCCCATCTCTTATAAAAATCCGGTGCCATGCCTAATATATCTGCTAGTGTCAACGAATCAGGAAAACTCATTTGATCATCTACTAAAATACTGTTCCCTGATACACGCAAATTATTAAATGGGTTGCTCGAAAACACTAGAACATCCCCAGAACCTTTTCGAATAAAGCCCGCTAAGATTTTAAGCAATGTCGTTTTTCCAGCACCATTTCTGCCTATCAAACCAGTGATTTTTTGATCTTTCAATTGAAATGTTATCCCGTCAAGTGCCGCCATACGCTTATATTTTTTTCGTAAATCCTGGCAATCAATAACTGTCACTTTTGTTCCTCCTCACATTTCTTTATCAGCTGAATCAGTTCCTCTTCCGATACAGAAAGCCGCCTCGCTTCTAAAACAAGCTCCCTTGCCATTCGTGTTAGTGTTTCGTTACGTCTCTTTTCAAGAATCATGTTTTTCGCTTCTAATGCTACGAACATGCCTAATCCTCTTCTCTTATACAGAATTTGTTCCTCCACAAGTATCGTTAATCCCTTTGCAGCTGTAGCTGGGTTAATGTTAAAGAGGTCTGCTAATTGATATTGCGAATGTACTTTTCCGTCACTCTGAAATCGATCGGCAATTATTTCATTTTCAATCCATTCCGCAATTTGAATATAGATTGGTTTCGTGCTTTCGGTATTTAAATCCAATTTAGCTGTCCTCCTTTCAAGAAAGTCAGTACATTAGTGTTGTAATGTACTATATATTAAATTTTCTAAAATGTCTACACTATTAACACAAAAAACCACATTCTTAAGTAAATGTGGTTTTTTACTGCTACTTCTACTTTTCAAACTCCAGTTCAAAATTCAAATTAATTGGCCTGCTTGGCATATTTTCAGGAATCATCATATTCGTTAATGGTGTTTTTTCATCCACCTCAACCAATGTGAATTCATCCATCCATACTTCTCCACCACCTTGCAGCATAACACCAAAATAGATAGCACCTGCACTTTCTGGAACATCTAATACTACTGAGTAATGATTCCAACCAGTTGTATTCTTAATAGGACGGTTTTGCATATTATCAAATTGCAAGGTGTCCCCGTCTTTTCCATCGACTCGCATCCACAATCCCGCTGTCCCCTCCACATACTTCGTTTGAATAAAGCATGATAATTTCATCCGCTTTCCAAGCCACTCTTTCGCATGAAACTGCTGCATGACAGTACCGAAACCTTCTTTTGGAACCTGTCCTATAGATCGCAATTGTCCTGAAGCATTTCCTTTAAGAACATTTTCAAAGTCTCTTCGCATCTCATAACTCTCACTATTCGTACCACTTAAAAACCAACCTTCCATTATCTCATCCTCCTGCTCAATTTTTTCTTCTAATAAAGTTCGCATGAGCGTTCGATATTTCCCAGGTGGTAATCCATACACCTTGCGAAACGCTCTCGTAAAAGATTCTTGTGATTCAAATTTGTAACTAAGTGCAATATCCAATATTCGTGTGTCTGTGTAAATAAGTTTATTTGCTGCGCTTGTGATTCTTCTTTGTCGTACATATTCATGGAGTGACATGCCAACATGCTCTTGAAATAAACGATGAAAATGATAAAAAGAATATCCCGTGAACTGTACAATTTCTTCAGTATTTATGGATTCTTCTTTCTTTGTTTCTAACCAGTTTACTGTCTCTTGAATGATATTCACTGGTTCATGCACCTCCTCTATTAATTATCTTAATAGTTCTGTTTAAATTATTTTTGATATTTTTTGCGAAACTATTAATTAGTATAAAGGAATTTTCTGATTTATATTGAACTTGTATTAGAGAGATGGAGGTTTTATAAATGAAGATTAGCCAAATTGCAGTAAATGTAGAAAATGTGGAGCGTGCTGTCGAGTTTTATCGAGACGTATTAGGATTGCCTTTGCTATTCGAAACGAATGGATTAGCTTTTTTTCAATGTGAGGAAACGAGGCTACTATTGAGCCGACCAGAAACGAAAGAGTTTGATCATCCGAGTTCTGTGTTGTATTTTAAAATAGATAATTTACAGGCAGAGGTAACTCGAATGAGAGATAATGGAGCAATATTTATTGACGAACCACATATGGTAGCTAAAATGGGTGATACTGAAACTTGGATGTCATTTTTCAAAGACACAGAAGGAAACACTCACGCGTTAATGAGTGAAATTTAGTGCAACAATCCCTCTTTTGAGTGATTTTTTCTCTTTTCGATGTTGTAATTAAATTTATTTATTTCATTATTATTCAACGATACATAATAAAAATCGAATTTTGTTACATAATATGAAATCATAAGTGAATTTTGTTTATTTTTATTGATGAATAGTGTCATTATTTCCTGGGAAATGTCGTTTCTGAGTAAGTTTATATATGGCTAATTTTAAGACCAGAAGAGTACGCGCCTGTTTCTGCCCAATATAGCAAATGGGAACGAAGTAATAAAATGACGCACATAATAGGGATAATGCGTCGTAAAAGCTTTCACAGGTGACTGCTGTGATTTTCGTTTCAGTCAGACGCTTTCGGTCAGATGAGCGAATGAGCCTTCCCGCTGCTTAGAGCGCTACATCGTGTGGCAATGCCTTCGTGACCAACATTCCTGTTGGCCTAGGCTGGATTCGTTACCAGCATCGAAAATAGACTCGCTAAAAACAAAATTTTGTACAGGTTTTCGAATGTGTGACTCCAGTAAATGGCTTAGGGCAACCAATCCTTCATTGAAAGCAACCAATTCTATTTGGTAAGCAACTAAATCAGCATGAGAGCAACCAAATTACTAGTGAAAGCAACCAATTAGCAAGTTTACTTGCTAATTGACATATAATATCAAAAATACGATATCTTATGTTGTTTGAATTAGGTTATCCACATGTCTAAATTTTCATTGTTTCCTAAACAACAAAAAAAGTCGTTACCGATTACTCGATAACGACTTCTTTATTAGTGCCCAGCGACGTCCTACTCTCACAGGGGGAAACCCCCAACTACCATCGGCGCAAAAGAGCTTAACTTCCGTGTTCGGTATGGGAACGGGTGTGACCTCTTTGCCATCATCACTAGACTAATTGAGTGCTTGTTCACTCAAAACTGGATAAACGACATTTTCAACAGATAAATACATTTGGTTAAGTCCTCGATCGATTAGTATTCGTCAGCTGCACGTGTCGCCACGCTTCCACCCCGAACCTATCTACCTCATCGTCTTTGAGGGATCTTACTTACTTGCGTAATGGGAAATCTCATCTTGAGGGGGGCTTCGTGCTTAGATGCTTTCAGCACTTATCCCGTCCACACATAGCTACCCAGCGATGCTCTTGGCAGAACAACTGGTACACCAGCGGTGTGTCCATCCCGGTCCTCTCGTACTAAGGACAGCTCCTCTCAAATTTCCTACGCCCACGACGGATAGGGACCGAACTGTCTCACGACGTTCTGAACCCAGCTCGCGTACCGCTTTAATGGGCGAACAGCCCAACCCTTGGGACCGACTACAGCCCCAGGATGCGATGAGCCGACATCGAGGTGCCAAACCTCCCCGTCGATGTGGACTCTTGGGGGAGATAAGCCTGTTATCCCCGGGGTAGCTTTTATCCGTTGAGCGATGGCCCTTCCATGCGGAACCACCGGATCACTAAGCCCGTCTTTCGACCCTGCTCGACTTGTAGGTCTCGCAGTCAAGCTCCCTTCTGCCTTTACACTCTTCGAATGATTTCCAACCATTCTGAGGGAACCTTTGGGCGCCTCCGTTACACTTTAGGAGGCGACCGCCCCAGTCAAACTACCCGCCTGACACTGTCTCCTACCCGGGTTACGGGTATGGGTTAGAATTTCAATACAACCAGGGCAGTATCCCACCGACGCCTCCTCCGAAGCTGGCGCTCCGGGCTCTAAGGCTCCTGCCTATCCTGTACAAGTTGCACCAAAATTCAATATCAAGCTATAGTAAAGCTCCACGGGGTCTTTCCGTCCTGTCGCGGGTAACCTGCATCTTCACAGGTACTATAATTTCACCGAGTCTCTCGTTGAGACAGTGCCCAGATCGTTACGCCTTTCGTGCGGGTCGGAACTTACCCGACAAGGAATTTCGCTACCTTAGGACCGTTATAGTTACGGCCGCCGTTTACTGGGGCTTCAATTCGCACCTTCGCTTGCGCTAAGCACTCCTCTTAACCTTCCNACTGCGGCTCTTCAGGGCTATTCACCCTAAAGAGCACCCCTTCTCCCGAAGTTACGGGGTCATTTTGCCGAGTTCCTTAACGAGAGTTCTCTCGCTCACCTTAGGATTCTCTCCTCGACTACCTGTGTCGGTTTGCGGTACGGGCACCTATCACCTCGTTAGAGGCTTTTCTTGGCAGTGTGAAATCAGGAACTTCGCTCATACGAGCTCGCCATCACAGCTCAACGTTATAGAATGCGGATTTGCCTACATTCACGCCTTACTGCTTGGACGTGCATAACCAACAGCACGCTTACCCTATCCTCCTGCGTCCCCCCATTACTCAAACGGTGGTTTGGTGGTACAGGAATATCAACCTGTTGTCCATCGTCTACGCCTATCGGCCTCGACTTAGGTCCCGACTAACCCTGAGCGGACGAGCCTTCCTCAGGAAACCTTAGTCATACGGTGGACGGGATTCTCACCCGTCTTTCGCTACTCATACCGGCATTCTCACTTCTAAGCGCTCCACCAGTCCTTACGGTCTGACTTCAACGCCCTTAGAACGCTCTCCTACCACTGATACCAAAGGTATCAGTGGTAGGAGAGCGTTCTAAGGGCGTTGAAGTCAGACCGTAAGGACTGGT
>NZ_VDGG01000001.1:203691-205988 GCF_006861775.1 Psychrobacillus soli
TAAGCCAACATCCTGGTTGTCTAAGCAACGCCACATCCTTTTCCACTTAACAAATACTTGGGGACCTTAGCTGGTGGTCTGGGCTGTTTCCCTCTTGACTACGGATCTTATCACTCGCAGTCTGACTCCCAAACATAAATCATTGGCATTCGGAGTTTGTCTGAATTCGGTAACCCGGGATGGGCCCCTAGTCCAAACAGTGCTCTACCTCCAAGATTCTAACGTTTGAGGCTAGCCCTAAAGCTATTTCGGAGAGAACCAGCTATCTCCAGGTTCGATTGGAATTTCTCCGCTACCCACACCTCATCCCCGCACTTTTCAACGTACGTGGGTTCGGACCTCCAGTAAGTGTTACCTTACCTTCATCCTGGACATGGGTAGATCACCTGGTTTCGGGTCTACGACCACATACTCATTCGCCCTATTCAGACTCGCTTTCGCTGCGGCTCCGTCTTCTCAACTTAACCTTGCATGTAATCGTAACTCGCCGGTTCATTCTACAAAAGGCACGCCATCACCCATTAACGGGCTCTGACTACTTGTAGGCACACGGTTTCAGGATCTATTTCACTCCCCTTCCGGGGTGCTTTTCACCTTTCCCTCACGGTACTGGTTCACTATCGGTCACTAGGGAGTATTTAGCCTTGGGAGATGGTCCTCCCGGATTCCGACGGAATTTCACGTGTTCCGCCGTACTCAGGATACACTCAAGAGAGAATGAACTTTTGACTACGGGGCTTTTACCCTATCCTGCGGACCTTTCCAGATCGCTTCGTCTAACTCATTCCTTTGTAACTCTATGTTGAGTGTCCTACAACCCCAAGAGGCAAGCCTCTTGGTTTGGGCTATTCCCGTTTCGCTCGCCGCTACTCAGGGAATCGATTTTTCTTTCTCTTCCTCCAGGTACTTAGATGTTTCAGTTCCCTGGGTGTGCCACAGATGCGCTATGTATTCACGCAAATGTACTGCTCCATTACGAACAGTGGGTTTCCCCATTCGGAAATCTCCGGATCAAAGCTCACTTACAGCTCCCCGAAGCATATCGGTGTTAGTGCCGTCCTTCTTCGGCTCCTAGTGCCAAGGCATTCACCGTGCGCCCTTATTAACTTAACCTAAAAGTTAAAAAGTCTTACACATCATGATCACTACGTGATCACAAATTGAATTTCTTGTATTCATTGTTTCAATGTCGTTTTATCCAGTTTTCAAAGAACAAGTTTGGAATCTTCATATAAAAATGAACATTCAAAACTGAACTGCAAAACGTTAAGATACAGATCTTTATCTGTATCTTAACGTTTTGCAGTTCAGTTTTGAATGTTCATTTTTATATGAAGATTNCATCGACCTCACGCTTATCAGGCGTGCGCTCTAACCAGCTGAGCTATAGGCCCTCTTAGAATTCCCATATATGTATATGAACATTCAAAACTGAACTGCAAAACGTTAAGATACAGATAAAGATCTGTATTCCGTAATTATCCTTAGAAAGGAGGTGATCCAGCCGCACCTTCCGATACGGCTACCTTGTTACGACTTCACCCCAATCATCTGTCCCACCTTCGGCGGCTGGCTCCCGTAAGGGTTACCCCACCGACTTCGGGTGTTACAAACTCTCGTGGTGTGACGGGCGGTGTGTACAAGGCCCGGGAACGTATTCACCGTGGCATGCTGATCCACGATTACTAGCGATTCCGGCTTCATGTAGGCGAGTTGCAGCCTACAATCCGAACTGAGAACGGTTTTATGGGATTAGCTCACCCTCGCGGGGTTGCGACCCTCTGTACCGTCCATTGTAGCACGTGTGTAGCCCAGGTCATAAGGGGCATGATGATTTGACGTCATCCCCACCTTCCTCCGGTTTATCACCGGCAGTCACCTTAGAGTGCCCAACTGAATGCTGGCAACTAAGATCAAGGGTTGCGCTCGTTGCGGGACTTAACCCAACATCTCACGACACGAGCTGACGACAACCATGCACCACCTGTCACCGCTGTCCCCGAAGGGAAAAGTCTATCTCTAGACCGGCTGTTGGTTGAGTNGGGTTGCGACCCTCTGTACCGTCCATTGTAGCACGTGTGTAGCCCAGGTCATAAGGGGCATGATGATTTGACGTCATCCCCACCTTCCTCCGGTTTATCACCGGCAGTCACCTTAGAGTGCCCAACTAAATGCTGGCAACTAAGATCAAGGGTTGCGCTCGTTGCGGGACTTAACCCAACATCTCACGACACGAGCTGACGACAACCATGCACCACCTGTCACCGCTGTCCCCGAAGGGAAAGATCTATCTCTAG
>NZ_VDGG01000010.1 GCF_006861775.1 Psychrobacillus soli
TAACCATTGTTTTCAGCTCCTTTTGATGTGGGTGGGTATTGATGGAAGTTCTGTGATTGGTACTTCTTGTTTACCCTGAAAACAATGGTTTTTAACTTTGTTATCTATCTATTTAACATTGTAGGGATAAAATTCAGTCCTGATATTGGTAATCGAACAGAAGTCATAAGCCGCCCTCTTTTCCAATAACTGAAAATAAAGATATATACCCTTCCGTTTTTACAGTATAATTTAACCAATCTGTTTTAAAAAGTGAGGTGGGATTCCGTTGTTGGACTTGCTTGTTATAATGCTTGAGAGGGTTGGCATGCTTGTTGCGGTTGCCTTCATTTTGACTCGTTTTCAGTTTTTTAAAAACTTAGTGCATCGGGATAAATTGAATCGTAAGCAGGAGATTGCGGCGATTTTGTTTTTTGGCTTTTTTGGCATTGTGGGTACGTATTTTGGAGTCGCGCTTGATACGAATACACTGCATTTTAATAGTGTTGCAGCAGTATTGGGTTCAGAGGAGGCGATTGCGAATTCGCGTGTCATCGGGGTGGTTGTTGCAGGTCTGTTAGGTGGTTACCGTGTGGGAATTGGTGCAGGGCTGATTGCAGGTATTCATCGTATGACATTGGGCGGATTTACAGCTGTCTCCTGTGGTCTTTCAACCATCATTGCGGGAGTGGTTGCAGGCATTTTTTATCGAAAAGGGAGAGCACTTAAACCAATTACAGTGTTTGGTATCGGGGCACTTATGGAAGCAATGCAAATGTCTATGATTTTGTTGATATCCAAACCATTTGAGCAAGCGCTTACACTGGTTAAGGTCATTGGTTTACCGATGATTTTAGCAAATGGTGTTGGAACTGCACTATTTCTTTTGATTGTCCATAATGTGATCAGCCAACAAGAGAAAGTAATGGCATTGCAGGCGCAGAAAATGTTGCGCATTGCGAATCAGACACTAAGTTACTTGCGTACAGGTATGAACACTGACACGGCACAAGCTGTTTGTAATATTTTATTCCGTGAATTACAGCCAAGTGCTGTTGCCATGACCAATCAAACAGACATTCTTGCGCATATTGGGCTCGCCAGTGATCACCATAAGGTAGGCAGCTCGATACGGACGGATGAAACCAAGGATGTCATTCAACATGGAGAAGTGGTTGTTGTCAATGATGGCACTATTCACTGCGATTATCCTGGTTGTCAATTAGGAGCAGCGATCATTGTCCCACTCATTCAGCGAGGCGAAACTATTGGGACACTTAAACTGTACTATCCATCTGAAAAAGTCATTACAGATGTTAATATTGAATTAATCGTCGGATTGAGTTCTCTACTAAGTAACCAACTTGAAATTGCCGAAACCGATCATGCTTACCAGTTGGCAAAAGAGGCTGAAATCAAAGCGTTACAGGCACAGATTAATCCCCACTTTTTATTTAATTCGATGAATATTATTGTGTCGTTGATTCGCACAGATCCTGATCAGGCAAGGAAACTACTGACGTCATTATCCTACTTTTTGAGGCAAAATGTCACAGGGACAACTGCGTCTCAAATAACACTTGAGCAAGAACTTTTGCATGTGAAAGCATATTTGGAAATTATAGAAGCTAGATTTATAGATCGACTGACGATTTTATATGACGTGGATGAGAATCTATTGCATGAAAAGATTCCGCCTTTCACATTACAGCCCATTGTTGAAAATGCTATCCACCACGGCATTAATGATATGGAGAATAATAGTGTGGTTCGAATGACGGTGCGTGACCTTGGTGCAGAAATTGAAATTAAGGTGGAAGACAATGGGAAAGGGATATTGCCTGAACGACTCGCTGTTTTGGGCAAAATGCAGCTTGAGTCTGAATCGGGAACTGGTGTAGGACTATTCAATATTAATAGTCGCCTACTAATGACGTTCGGAGACCAAGCAGCTTTAACGATTGCAAGTAAAGAGAATGAAGGAACTACTATTTCCTTTCGAATTCCTAAATTGGGGGTGTATGTCTAATGGGGCCGATTAGTACTTTGATTGTAGATGATGAACGATATGCACGTGAAGAATTAACGTATTTACTAGGCAAGTTTCCGGACGTTCAAGTGTTTGGTGAGGCTGAGAGTGGGGAGGCAGCTATTTTAAAGGCGTTACAGCTCCAGCCGGATGTTGTTTTTTTGGATGTCGAGATGCCTAAAATGAATGGAATCGAAGTGGCTAAAACTTTGGTGGAATTAAAAAAAGTGCCACTCATCATTTTTGCGACCGCTTATCCACAATTTGCGGCGGAGGCCTTTCGAATTAATGCCGTCGATTATTTATTGAAACCATATGATGAAAGGCAGCTAAAGCAGACGATAGAGCGAATTGAAAAGAGGTTATATCCCGCACAAACGGTTGACAATACGGAGAAACTTGGCAAATTGGCGATAGAAACAGGCGGCGATATCGATTATATTCTGCCGCAGGATATTTTGTATATCTATCGAGATGACAAAGTAACGAAAATCATTACGAAAACCGATGACTATGTTGTGCGGACAACGTTGAAGGAGCTTGAAAGTCGCCTATTACCTTTTTCATTTTTTCGGATTCATAAAGGGTATCTCGTTAACTTGAAATACGTCAGCCGATTAACACCATGGTTTAACGGTGCGTATCAGCTTGAATTGGAAGGGTTAGATGAGAAGCTTTCTGTCAGTAGAAATTACGTGAAAGATTTACGACAGCGCTTGGAATTGTAATAACCTGTTATCCCCCTCTATGTGCATGTTAAACACTTAAACTTGCATGATAAACCGAAAAACTCCTATTTTTGAATATTTGCCATAAACTAAATATATGGGGTAGTAAGAAAGGTAGACAAATAGGGGAAACTAGGGGGAATTCACATGATTACATTTTTTAGCGCAATTGTACTGTTAATTATTGCATACTTTACTTATGGGAAATTCATTGAAAAGATTTTTGATCCTACGGATGCTCGAAAAACGCCTGCATATACAAATGCAGATGGTGTCGACTATGTGCCGATGCATAAACAAAAAAATGCGCTCATTCAGCTGTTAAATATAGCTGGAACAGGTCCCATTTTCGGACCAATTATGGGTGCTCTATTTGGACCAGTCGCTTTTATATGGATTGTTTTCGGAGCCATTTTTGCAGGGGCTGTACATGACTATTTAACGGGTATGATCTCCATTCGTAACAAAGGTGCACATATTCCAGAGCTAGCTGGAAAGTTTTTAGGTAATGTTTCGAAACATATTGTAAACGTTTTCGCGTTATTGCTTCTATTATTAGTCGGAACCGTATTTGTGACGACGCCGGCTTCATTATTAGCCATATTAATGGATGGTAAAGTAGCATTATGGACAATCATTACAGTTATTTTTATTTATTATTTCTTATCTACGATTCTGCCTATTGATAAAATTATCGGAAGACTGTACCCATACTTTGGCGCAGTACTATTGATCGGTACTGTGGGGGTTGGGGCTGCTTTACTGTTCTCTGATTATACAATTCCAGAATTGTCGTTAACGAACATGCACCCGGATAATGTGCCGATTTTCCCGATTCTATTCTTTACGATTACATGTGGTGCATTGTCAGGATTCCATGCGACGCAATCACCAATTATTTCTAGAACAGTCGAAAAAGAATCACAAGGTCGTTATGTATTCTATGGCATGATGATTACGGAAGCGGTCATTGCGATGATCTGGGCTGCTGCTGCAATGAGTATGTTAGACGGACAAACATTAAGTGAGTTTATCAAAACAGGCACGCCTTCTGCGGTTGTCAATGAAGTATCTATGACTTTGTTAGGGGCTATTGGTGGAACAATCGCGGTACTAGGTGCTGTTGTACTGCCGATTACTTCAGGCGATACAGCATTCCGTGCTGCACGTTCAATCATTGCAGATTACTTGAAAATTGATCAGAAAAAAGTGGCGAAACGTTTGATGATTGCAGTTCCATTGTTTGCTGTATCTGCTCTGTTAACGCAAATTGACTTCAACCTCTTGTGGAGATACTTCTCTTGGGCAAACCAAGCAACTGCGGCAATCGCCTTATGGATTGCGACAATGTATTTGTTCATTAAAGGGAAGAACTACTTTGTATCGCTAGTGCCGGCACTGTTTATCACTTATATGGTCTTTGTCTATATTTTAAACGCGAAGATTGGCTTTAGCTTAGACTTGCAGCTATCCTTCTACGTAGGAATTGTATTAACGGCTATTTTGACAATCATGTTCTTTATTAAAGCAAAAAACAATAAAGCAAATAAGATTGAAACAGATATTGTGGTGGATGATGTAGACGTGAATAAAAGTAAATTGGCTTGAATGGACTCACGGAGAAATGAAATAATTTCTCCGTGAGTTTTTTTGTGGTGATTTGACTACTAAAGTGTATAAATTAGGCTTATAACTTTTCTTTTATTTTAGCTCATTACAAGTATAATCTAACTAAAATTAGAAAAGAGGCGAATCAGAATGATGGTTAATCAATTAGTGCGTACTATGCTACTAGCATTAAAGAGTTCAGATGAATTTGAAATGTTCCCACCAAAGGAGAAAAGAAGATTAGAAGAGATTTTAGCATTTGTTGGTGGGGAAGAAATTGATGAACTGTTTGAAAGATTGGAATCAGTCCCGGAGGCTTTATATCAAATAAAGGTGTCATTGAAAGGATCGAAACCACCGATTTGGAGGCGAATTATTGTGCCATCCGATTATACTTTTAGTGATCTACATGATGTGATTCAGACGTCGATGGGGTGGATGGATATGCATTTATACAGTTTTGAAGTAGGGGATATATTAGTAGAGGAAGAGTATGAAGATGATCCATTTGGCGGTTTTAGCATGCGAGAAAAGATGGATGCAGAAACAACGCTCATTGGAGAGTTGTTGTCTAAAGAAGGAGATAAGTGCTTATATATGTATGACTTTGGTGATGATTGGCACCATACAATTTTGTTGGAAAAAGTACTGCCATTTGATGAATGTTTTACTAGTCCGGTTTGTACTAAAGGCAAAAGAGCATGCCCTCCAGAAGATTGTGGTCGAATATATGGATATGAGAATCTATTAGAAGTATTAAGTGGTCCTGATGGAGGAGAGAAAGAGGAACTCCTTGAATGGTTGGGGGATGATTTTGACCCAGAAGCATTCGATATTGATATGGTTAATACGATGTTGGCGGAAGAATTTTAAAACAAAGTAGGTGCACCAATGAATATCAAGACATTCGAACAACAATTTAATAAAACTATCTTAAACCGTGGGTACGATTATTATGTAGACGGTCATGTAGAAGACATCGTGCAAATTAATGCGCATAATTGGCAAGCGGAAGTAGATGGCACATCTAATTAGTAGCATTGGTTACCAAGGTATGCCAAAATCATTCCTCCATTAGAGCAGAGCTTGAGATGCTATTAACAAAACCGGGTGATTCTATAAAAGTTGCCGAAAATCTAATCTTACATCATATACATGACGCTCAAGACCGACGTGGTGGCTTCATACCTTGAAACCGAACGTCCAATGCATTAAAAGGTATTGATGCAAGTGCAGCAAGGGCATCTGACCGTAAACGCTATCGGGATGTTTGTCGTACCATTAAGGCGATGAGAGGAGCAGGTTATGAATTTGAGGTAAGACAATTGATTTCAGACTTATTGCAAACCTATCCAAGACGGCGCGCTTTTGTAGATGAACTGCGGAAGGTGCAGTGATAATCTCTTCCCTACGTCAGACAAAGTTCAAATAACTCTGAGTATCAAAGTTTGTACAGATGGACGTTTACGTTTGTTTTAGAAACGAAAGAATGTTCACATGTAAATAAAGGAAAGCACACATACTGAATGCGTGCTTCTTTTTATTCAGGGATTCTTTCTTAATTTAGAAGTAGAAATAATTAGATAATTTTCATAAACTGTTCCCAATTAACTGAATCATTATTAACAATTCTTCAAAATTCATTGATATATTGCATCAAATATTATATATTATAACGTATTAGCATACTAAAGTGTTAGATCGTTAAGTCGGAATTTCTTAAATGAAAGGGTGGTTTATATATATGGCATCAAATACAGTTCTTCAACAAATAGAGGATGTTTATCAAGAGGTAATTGGGTGGCGCAGACATTTACATCAGCATCCAGAACTTTCATTTCAAGAATACAACACATCTCAATATGTGTATGATCTACTCGAAAGTTTTGGTGGTTTTGAATTATCAAGACCTACTAAAACGAGCGTAGTGGCTCGATTAAAGGGTGCTCAGCCTGGAAAAGTGATTGCACTTCGTGCGGATATGGATGCTCTTCCTATAAAAGAAGAAACTGCGTTGCCATTTGCATCTATAAATGATGGTGTAATGCATGCGTGTGGACATGACGGTCATACGGCAATGCTTTTAGGAGCAGCAAAAGTGTTAAAAGATAACCGGAATGATTTAAGTGGTGAAGTGGTTTTCATCTTCCAACATGCCGAAGAATTACCGCCGGGTGGAGCACAAGAAATGGTTGCTGCAGGCGTACTTGATGGGGTAGATCAAGTGGTGGGCGTTCATTTATTTTCAACGGTTCCAACTGGTACTATCCATATTCGTTATGGTGCTGTTACGGCAGCAAGCGATGTATTTGAAATGACTGTTCAAGGAAAAGGTGGACATGCTTCCACACCAGAATTGACGGTAGATCCTCTTGCTACAGGTGCACAAATTGTAACAGGGTTGAATCATATCATTTCTCGATCAGTAGCTCCTTTAGAAGCGGGGGTAGTGTCTGTCACTAAATTTACTGCTGGCGGTGAAGCACTGAATGTTATTCCCGATACAGTGGAAATTGGTGGGTCTGTTCGAACGCTTAGCACGGACGTCCGTGAACTTGTCAAAAGTCGCATTATAGACGTTGCGGAAGGAATAGCAAAAGCAAATGGTGCAGAAGTCAATGTTACTTATACGTATGGCTATGGGTCTGTCATGAATGATAAGGAAGTAACAGACCAAGTAGTGGGTGTATTAGAGGAGCATTTATCGGAAAATAAGCTTGAATGGGTTGATCCGATACTTGGAGGAGAAGACTTTTCTGCTTTTAGTGATGAGTTGCCTGCTTGCTTCGTTTTTATAGGTGCTGGAAACGTAGAAAAGGGTATAACGTATCC
Source organism: Psychrobacillus soli (assembly GCF_006861775.1). Taxonomy (GTDB): domain Bacteria; phylum Bacillota; class Bacilli; order Bacillales_A; family Planococcaceae; genus Psychrobacillus; species Psychrobacillus soli. The sequence goes on from NZ_VDGG01000010.1 coordinate 7,177, forward strand.
ACATCATCACCCGAAATTTGACATTGATGAAAATGCTTTTATGGACGGGTTAAAATTCCATGTGTTTACTGCCTTAACTCTAACCAAAAATAAATAAGCATCTTAGAAGGAGAATTTATGGCTCAAAATACAGAGAAAAAGAAAAGGTCATTTTTTGACCGAATGCTCGATTCAATAGAGTTTGCCGGTAACAAATTGCCGGATCCGATTGTATTATTTATCATTCTTTGCGGGATCGCTTTAGCGGCCTCTTTTGTTACCTCGTTATTTAATGTATCTGCAATTCATCCAGTTACTGGAGAAACGGTAAAAGCAACTAATCTCTTAACTGGTGATGGTCTAGTTAATATTTTGACGAATTCCGTTACGAACTTTAGTTCATTTGCTCCGCTTGGTATGGTTCTTGTCATGATGATTGGGATTGGACTAGCAGAACAAAGTGGTTTCTTTGCGGTACTTATGAAGCGTGCAGTAATGGCGACACCTAAAAAGTTGATCATTCCAAGCGTGATTCTTATTGCCATTATTGGGAATGCTGCGGGAGATGCAGGTCCAATCGTTTTACCACCGCTTGCGGCCGTAGTTTTGATGGCGTTTGGTTATCATCCTTTAGTTGGATTAGTTGTCGCATATGCTTCGACGTTAGGGGCGTTTGCGGCTAACTTAATAATCGGTATGTCGGATACGCTAGTTGCCGGATTTACAGGACCTGCTGCGCAAACAGTGGATCCAAGTTATGTAGCAAATCCTGCTATGAATTATTATTTTATCGCTGTATCAACTGTTGTGCTTTTATTTGTTTCTTTATGGGTTACGCATAAGTTTACGATTCCTCGTTTTGGCACTTATACAGGCGAAATAGAAGAAATGGAAGTTGTCTCTTCTGAGGAAAAGCGAGGACTCCGATGGGCTGGTATTTCTGTTGTTGTTTTTGTGCTTATTCTATTAGCAATGATCATTCCTGAAAACGGGCTTTTACGTAATCCTGAAACAGGTTCTATTATAGAGGGTTCCCCATTAATTACTGGAATTGTACCACTATTAACAATCTTTTTCTTTATTCCGGGATTGTTTTATGGAATTGGTTCTAAGTCCATTAAAAGTTCAAAAGACTTCGGGAATATGTTAGGGAAGTCTATGAGTACTATGGGACCGTATATTGTATTGGTATTCTTCGCTGCTCAATTACTCTCGTTCTTCGCAGCTAGCAATCTTGGTCCGATTATCGCAATCAAAGGGGCAAACATTCTGGATAGTGCTGGGATTACAGGTATTCCTTTAATCGTCCTATTCATCATTTTTGTTGCATGTGTGAACTTATTGATCGGAAGTGCATCCGCAAAGTGGGCCATTTTAGCTCCAATATTCGTGCCGATGTTCATGTACTTGGATTATGATCCAGCATTTACGCAAGCAATTTATCGTGTTGGAGATTCCATTACAAATCCAATTACTCCGATGCTTCCATATTTAGTATTATTATTATCATTTGCGAAAAAGTATGATAAAAATATTGGTTTGGGAACTTTAATATCCGCCTTATTCCCATACACTGTATTCTTTGGAATCGTATGGATTATACTTGTTATCGTTTGGTACTTATTAGGATTTCCTGTTGGACCTGAGGGACCTATTCATTTATAGACTAAAGCACCCTGGAAATTTTCCAGGGTGCTTTTCAAATCTATTCTATTTATACGGTTAGTTTTTGTGCTTCTAATGCTTTTTCTAGGAATTTGGCTAGCTCCAGCATGCCGTACTTGCCTTCCTTCGCTTCTGCATCACTATTATAGTTTGTGTTTGTATTAATGTCATAAGTGTACACTGAACCATTCTCATCCGAAATAAATTCAATCCCTGCCACTGTGATTTTGTTGGTCTGTAAAAAAGCTTCGTATTGTGCAATTTGTTCTGAATCAACCTCGTGAATGATTTCGAATTTCGGCTTTTCTTCCACTTGTTCGCCAACAGGGCAAAATAGATCATCGATTTGGCAAGCGTCTGCTGGGCAAAGTTCGAAGCCGTTTGATGTGTCCACTTTAACTGCATAAACAAATTTTCCGCCTACAAATTCAGCACGGGTAATAAACGATTCTGGTGCTTTAATGTATTCTTGAATTAACGTAATGCCGTCCACTGGTTCTTCATATAGTTCGCTTTTTAAATAAGCCTTTAACGCATCGATGGAGTGGAATAATTGTACGCCTAATCCTTTTCCAGCCCGATTATGTTTTGTAATAAAGGAAGCTTTCCCTAATTTTTCAGCAGCTTTTATGACTTGCTCTTTCCCAACTGCACCGATTGTTTTAGGAGTACGAATGCCTGCTTTTTCTAATGCAAGATATTGGTTAATTTTACTTAATTCTAACGATAGTGCACTCGTGCCATTAAATACTGCACGTCCGTGAAACTCCAACCATGCAAGCACTCCAGCTGTTAGTTCCGGTGCATAACGGTGATTGCGTGTATGGGATGAGGCACTCATGCGGCTATAGAAAACACCTTCTGGAGGCGCTACTGTTAAATCAACAATTCCCTCATCTAAATGCCATACTTCGTAAGGGACTTTTAGTTCTTCTAATCGTTTCGTTAAATGAATTGTCCATTCATCATTTTCGTGGATAACATAAATTTTTGACATATTAAAGAGCTCCTAACTTTTGGGATCTAAGCTGTTCAACAATTGGCATTACTTTCTCAGAGAAGCGTTGCATTTCCTCCAGTTGTGGAGAAAATTGAAGAATAAGTAGGTTCACTCCTACCTCTTCATATGCTAATATTGTTTTCGCGATTTGCTCTGGTGTTCCAATTAAATTCGGACGTAAACCACGGTTTGATACGGAATAATCCTCTAAGCTAACTTTGACATTTAGCTGAGATTTGCTAATGAAATCTTGATAGCCCGCATAACCTGCGCTTTCCTCTTGTATATTTTGAATGCGTGCTAGCTCTGCTTGAACCTCTTCTTCTGTATCGCGGCAAACAATATAAGCAGACATTCCAAACGTATCAAATGGTATTTTGCCAAGTTCTAAACGTCGTTTTCTCATATCTTCTATTTTCTCTTGCACCTCTTCAATCGTGCCACCATGCATAACGTATGAGTCACAGTCTTTAGCTATTACTTGTTTTCCTGCTTCACTTTCTCCTCCCGCATATAGGGGGATATGTTGATTGCGAACTGGTTTAGGCGATAAGTACGCATTTTCATATTCGTAAAATTTCCCTTTGAATGAGTAAGGTGTTTGTGTCCATAAGCCCTTTAATACTTCAAGGAACTCCTCTGTACGAGCATAGCGCTCATCATGAGCAGTGAAAACACCACCATATTGGCGCGCTTCCTCTTCCCACCAAGCGGAGACAACATTTAAAGAAATTCTACCCCCACTAATATGGTCGATATTTGACGCCGTTTTTGCAAACAATGCTGGATTGTAAAACCCTGGGCGGATAGCAGTTAAAATTTCTAATTTATTCGTAACCGCTGCAATTGCCGCGGTTGTAGACCATGCATCTAATGTAGGGGCTTCCACTCCTTTAATATCATTCAAGTTTAACTCTGCAATGAGTGTCATATCATAGCCTAAGTTTTCCGCATTTTGTGCCACATTTTTAACATAATCAAATGTAGCGGGCATATTTTCATCCTCTACATTACGTAGCCATCCTCCGAAAACCGGCAACCAAAAACCATATTTCATTAGTTAATCCACCTTTTTGTTTTATTAGAATTATCAGTCTATTAAATACAGATTAATCCTACCATATAACTTGTGTTTTTAACAATGAAACTCTTTAAAATTTAGTTGAAAAGTTGACTTTTTATACATTTGGCCTAACTACTAAAATAATTCTGAATTGCATTAGAACCCAGTACCTTTCAGGGAATCTAGCATGATACAATAACGATATTAAATGAGTGGAGGAATTTATATGTATAGCTTCAAGAATGATTACGCTGAAGGGGCACATCCTAGAATTTTACAGGCTTTATTAGATTCGAATTTTGTACAAGAGGCAGGCTATGGAGAGGATAGCTTTACTCAAAAAGCAATCGAGCTTTTGAGGGAGAAATTAGGAAGACAGGACGTTGATATACACCTATTATCGGGTGGAACCCAAACAAACTTAACGGCAATTTCCGCTTTTCTTCGACCACATGAAGCGGCAATTGCTGCTAGTACAGGTCACATTTTCACACATGAAACAGGTGCGATTGAAGCTACTGGACATAAAGTCATATCGGTAGAAACAAAAGATGGAAAACTGAATCCCTCTCTAATAAAAGAAGTTCTGGACCTACATACAGATGAACATATGGTAAAACCAAAGTTGGTTTACCTATCAAATTCAACAGAAATTGGCTCTATTTACATAAAGAGTGAACTGACGGATTTAAGGGATTTTTGTAAAGAGCAGAATCTTCTATTGTACATGGATGGGGCAAGACTGGGATCAGCACTATGCTCTGATGATAATGACTTAAAGCTAAGTGACATTCCATCACTTGTGGATGCTTTCTATATTGGTGGGACCAAGAACGGTGCGCTTTTAGGAGAGGCGTTAGTCATCTGCTGCAATTCTTTAAAAGAAGATTTTCGTTTTCATTTGAAACAAAAAGGGGCACTTCTAGCAAAAGGGAGACTTTTAGGTAGTCAATTTTATGAACTGTTCCGGGATGATTTGTTTTTCGAATTGGCTCAACATGCGAATAAGATGGCAACCATTCTTAGAGAAGAATGTAGCAATGCCGATTTTTCATTTTTGACCTATTCTCCATCAAATCAAATCTTTCCAATATTACCGAATGCACTAATCGCGGAGCTTCAAAAAAATTACGCATTTATTGTATGGGAAAAGGTTGATTCTACCCATTCAGCTATTCGATTAGTAACATCATGGGCGACGAAAGAGGAAGAGGTAAGAGCTTTTGTGGAGGATATGAAAAAATCTAATGAGCTGTGAAAGTGATTTTTTGTCCCTGTGTCGAAAACAATTTAGAATTGTTTCTGACACAGGGACATTTTTTTTATATCTCTTTCAAAATACCTTTAACCAATCCAACAAATTTTACCTTTACCTGACTAGCAACTTCAATTACTTCATCATGGTTCAACGGTTGGTCTAATATTCCACATGCCATATTCGTTAAGCAAGAAATACCAAGTACTTTCATCCCGCCATGAGTAGCTACAATCGCTTCTGGTACTGTAGACATACCGACAGCGTCAGCTCCTAATGTACGAATCATGCGGATTTCTGCTGGAGTTTCGTAAGTAGGTCCACTCCACCAAGCGTAAACGCCTTGTTGTAATTGCATGTTTTGTTCGTTCGCTACTTTAGTTGCAATACTACGAAGCTCCTTGTTATATACGTCTGATAAGTCAGGGAAACGAGTTCCTAATTCGTCGTTATTTGGCCCGATTAACGGATTAGCGCCTGTCAAATTGATATGGTCTGAAATTAGCATTAAGTCTCCTGGGTTAAAGCTTGTGTTTACGGCACCGCAAGCATTTGTAATAATGACGTTCTCTATACCTAGCGCTTTCATCACACGTACTGGGAAAGTTACTTCATCCAAAGTAAATCCTTCATAATAATGAAAACGACCTTTCATCGCAGCTACAATCTTTCCGTTTAGTTCGCCAATAACAAGTTCATTTGCATGTCCAATTGCTTCGGATTTTGCAAAGTGTGGAATCTCGCTATAAGGAATTTTGACAGCATTTTGAATGTCATCGGCAAGACTTCCTAGCCCCGAGCCTAAAATAAGTCCAATCACAGGACGTTGGTCTGTCTTACTTATAATGAAATCTCTAGTTTCTATAATCTCTTGAATGTTATGCATGTATAAATCCTCCCTGTAACGTGTTGTTAAGTGTACGTCCTCTTTTTAAAAAAAGCATGTTGTCCATAAAAGTTTAATGGAGGGAAGGAACATTGTAAAGAAAACTCCATAAATATCGCTGTGTTACAAACAACTGTATTGCTAGAACATTAATTCTCCAAAAAATTAAATACGTGATCCTAAAGCAATTCTATTTGTTTTAGGGTATTTTTTTGTATGAACTTGCAGAATTTGAGTAGTTACAATTACACAATTTACGGATACTGTCTACTACACTTAAACAAAAAAATAAATAGAAAGACTATTGACGCTAGTAAGTCAGCGATGTTAATATCAACTTGTACACATAAGTGGTCAACTACTAAAATGTGAATGAGGAGGATTAGAATTGCTAGATAAGAATGATTTTACTCCTTTGTATATTCAACTACATCGTCAACTGAGATTGAAGATAGTAAATGGTGAGTACAAACAAGGGGAAGCGATTCCATCTGAAACTGAGATGATGAAGTTGTTCGATACAACGAGAGGCACGATTAGAAAAGCGTTGTCATTGTTAGTGAATGAGGGGTTAGTCCATCAAGTTCGTGGGAAAGGTACTTTTGTACGTCTAAGTCCACTTCAATACAGCATTACTAATTTTGGTGGTTTTACTGATTATTTGAAAAACCGAAACGAAGAAGCTATTTCGAAAGTATTAGAGCAAAGTAGGCTGATAATTGATGGAACAGAATACTATCAGTTGACGCGAGTTCGCGGTGTGAAAAAGGAAGATGTAGTTAGTTATTTAATGATTGATACCTCATTGATACCAGTGAGCTTATTTCCAGACCTGGACAAAAATAATTTTGAAAACGAATCGCTTTACAAAATACTGCGTGAACAGTATCGAGTTAGCCCGACGCGTTCAGAAATCTCTTTGTCTCCGGTTTTAGTTGATGATCAAATGAGGAAAATACTAGAGTTAAAAGATGAAGAAGTGGCGTTATTGAAAGCGGAAGGAAATATATACGATCAAAACAATGTAAGAGTAGAAAAAGTGAAAATTATTTATGCTCCCTCTATTGAATTCAATATAATGACGAGCATTAATGCGTCTATATAAAAAAGCTTGATTTAGATAGAGACACCTATAAATTTGTGGAAGCGTATACATTTCGATAAGAGCTATATCCAGATGGTAAAGATTAAATAATTTTATTTAATTTCTATAAAAAAATTGAATGGGGGACGTCATGTGAAAAAGATGAACAAGTTAACAATCTTTTTAATTCCTATTGGTATCGCAGTCAACTTTATCGGAGGTCAAATCGCACTCTTATTAAAATTACCACTCTATTTGGATTCAATAGGAACGATTACAGTAGGAGCACTTTGCGGAGGAATTCCAGGAGCACTCGTTGGAGCAATCACAAATGTGAGTATTTCCGTAACAAATCCTACATCACTAGCTTACATTTGGTTGAATATTGGCTTCGGTTTACTCGCAGGTTATTTATCGAAAAAAGGTGTATTTAAAAAACTATGGAAGACAGTTATTGCTGGTTTTGGTTTCGCCATTATTGGTGGAGGCGTTGGGTCAATGATCACCATATTACTATTTGATGGATTAGGTGCTGGGACGACGGGCATGATTACTGGAATGTTAATGACGATAGGCTTTTCGGTACAGGCAGGTGCTTTTATTTCGGAGTTGTTTGCTGATTTACTGGATAAAATTCCGACATTAATTATTGTATTTTTCATTCTCAAAAGTATTCCAGTTAGAACATTGGCGAAGCTTCCACTTGGACATGTTCTGATTGATATGGATAAAGTGCAAGGTGCATCTCGAAAAGTAGCATAACAGTGATAGGATTTATAATTCATTCGCTTATCCCCGCATGTAACGTATTTTTGCATGTGGGGTAATTTGCTATATCTAAGTTGGAATAGATTCAAATGTTGAGTAGTTCTATGATTTTGAAAAGGAGACATGAAAATGGATTATGAGTTTATCAATTCGTTTAAAAAGCCACAAGTACAAAATAATTGGTTTTTGGATCTTAATCCACTAAGTAAGTTAAATATTATCCTCATTTTAGCTATCATTCCGATTGTTGTTAAACGTTGGGAAGTTAGCGTGGTAATCATTCTCTTTTACTTCTTAATTGCAGCAGCGTCCAGTCGACTTAAACAATTCTCGAAGGTCTACGTAAGGTTAGCGTTATTGATAGGTTCATTGCTCTTCATTATGCGAGCGATGTTCATACCTGGAGAAGATGTTTTGATGAAAATTGGCTTCCTCACAATAACACAAGAAGGAGTGGACCATGGTTTACAGTTTGCTACATTAGTCGTGGCAATTTGCGGAGCACTTGTATTGTATAGTGTTGCAACGCAAGCAAGAGACTTAATGCTCGTTCTAGAAAAAAAAGGTGTACCGCACACAGCTACCTACGTAATTCTTTCTTCGCTCCAGTCCATTATTGACCTTGGGAACATGTCAAAGCTAATCATGGAATCACAGAAAGCACGTGGAATAGAGACAGAGGGAAAAGTCACTAATCGAATCAAATCATTTTTCCCGATACTAGGACCGTTGTTTTTAGGAGCCATTTCAAATTCAGAAGAAAAGGCAATTGCGATGGATGCAAGAGCATTTTATGCACCCGGAAAAAATACGCATTTGCGAGAATTGCGTCCAGTTTCTCTGTCTGAGAAGTCCGTTTTGATACTTATCAATCTTGTTTTTGTAGGATTTATCGTATGGAGGGTTGTTGGATGAACTGTATTTCAGTTAAAAATGTATCTTATAAATATCCATATACTGAAGGTTTTGCCCTAAAAGAGCTTAACTACGAGTTCGAGAAAGGGAAGTGTTATGGAATTATTGGAGCTAACGGTAGTGGGAAAACCACATTTTGTAATTTGCTCAGAGGAATGATTCCACATTTCTTTGAAGGTGAGCTTACTGGTGATGTATTTATTGAAGAGACCGATGTACGCAATTGGGATAGTAATTTATTGTCCACGAAAATAGGGTATATCTTTCAAAATCCGTTTACACAAATAAGTGGCATTAAAGAAACTGTCTTTGAAGAAATCGCACTCGGCCTTGAAAATCTAGGAATGGAAAAAGAGGCGTTGATCGATAGAGTCATAGAAGTTGTGAAGCTTCTCAAACTTGAACAGCTAATAAAGAAGAATCCGAATAATCTTTCGGGTGGTCAAAAACAACGAGTTGCATTTGCATCTATTATTGCAATGAATAACGATATTATTGTGATTGATGAGCCGACTTCACAGCTTGACCCAGAAAGTACTGCTGAGATTTTTTCAATTATTAACTTGCTTAGAAATCAAGGGAAAACCATTTTTCTAGTTGAGCATAAAGTGGATTTGATAGCTGAATATTCGGATGAGGTTATTGTGTTAAAGGATGGACAGATTACTTTAAGTGGTTCTACGCAAGAAGTACTTTCCAATATGGACCTACTTCAAATGGGTGTCATGCTTCCGCAAGCATCTATGCTCAGTTACGATATGCAAAAGGCAAATAAACAACTAGATTCAATAGCGATAACGAAATCTCAAGTAATTGAACAGATCAAACAAAGGGTGGGTGTGTAAATGGAAGCAATTGAATTAAAAAACGTTTCGTTTGCGTACCCTGATGGACATGTTGCCAACGAAGAGCTAAATTTGATCATTCAAAAAGGGGAAAGAGTAGCGATTGTCGGACAGAATGGAGCAGGAAAGACGACGGCAGTGAAGCTAATGAATGGATTGAACAAGCCAACAAGCGGTGATGTACTCATCAATGGCATGAATACCAAAACGCAAACTACAGCTCAAATTTCAGCGTATGTTGGCTACGTCTTTCAAAATCCAGATGATCAGATTTTTAATAGCAATGTCCAGAAAGAAATCGAATACATGCTCCATTATTTGAAACTAAATCCACAAGAAATCAAACGACGTGTCAGTCGGGCGGTTGAAATGACTGGGATTGAGGGGTATCTACATATGAATCCTTTCGATGTTCCCTATTCGACCCGTAAGTTTGTAACCATCGCAATGGTTTTGGCACTTGAAACCCCGTATATCATTCTTGATGAACCAACTGCAGGACAGGATTTACATGGAATTAAAACACTATCAAATCTGTTAGATAGATTACAAGATGAGGGAAAATGTGTTATTACTATTACTCATGATATGGAGTTTGTAGCAGATAATTTTACACGCGTAGTAACGATGGCGAATAAAAGGATTATAGCAGATGATTCGGCACGGAATATATTTTGGTCCAAAGAAATAATAACGGAAGCGAGGCTTAAAAAACCTCAAATTGGTGAGATTTCCGAGGAACTCGGATTAGACGGGAATATCATTTTCCGACATGAATTGGTGGAACTACTGAAAAGGTAGTTATGAACTGGGAAACAAAAATATTCGTATGAGGTGAAGGGCTTGCGTATTCAAACAGAGGATTTTCTAAGCTTATTTAATGTAAAAAAACCTATATTGGCAATGATCCATTTAAAAGGCGAAAGCGATAAAGAGAAAATTGACATTGCGAAACATGAAATCGATCAATTGATTGACAATGGAGTTGACGCGGTTATCATTGAAAACTATTTTGGCTCTCCTGAGGTTGTCGAGGAAGTACTAAGTTATATATGCCAAAACAGGAAAAATATTATATACGGTCTCAACGTGCTTGATGACGATAAGAAGGCATTTGAGCTAGCTAATAAATACGATGCTAAATTCATCCAATTAGACTCAGTTGCGGGACATCTAAAGCAAGAGGATGATCGAGAGTTTGAAAAATGGATTATGAACGCACGTAAACAAACGAATGCTTTTGTACTTGGTGGTGTCAGATTTAAATATCAACCTTATTTGTCTGGAAGGTCATTAGAAGAGGACTTACAAATAGGAATGGACAGATGCGATGCAATTGTCGTAACAGGCGAGGGAACAGGTCTTGAAACAGATATTACGAAAATTGAGGAGTTCAGAAGAATTATGGGGAATGACTTCCCGCTTGTTGTCGGTGCAGGAATTACTGCAGATAACTTTAAAGAGCAACTAGAAGTAGCGGATGCTGCAATTGTAGGAAGTTATTTGAAAGATACATTTAAAGATGATGGAAATGTTAGTGTTGAAAACGTTCAACATTTTATGGAAAAAGTAAAAAACATACGATAGGCTTTTCTAATCGGTAGTGGAGGGATATAGATGAAAAAGGATTATTCTTTTTTTGTAGGAGACATTGCGTTAGACCAATATTATAGATCTCCATATTGGCCGGGGATTCGTGAAAAAGTCCTTGTTGAAACATTAGACGCCTACGTAGGTGGAATGATAGCGAATGCAGCAAGTGTCTATGCGTCTTATAATGAAAATATTTACTATCTTGCTTTACTAAATAGTGGAAGCATTACACAAATTCTATGTAAAGATTTACAGGATAGGGGAATAGACACACGCTATATTCTCCGTGATGATACGCTGCCAGATGCGAAGAATATGATTATACTGGCAGAAGGTGACCATACATTATTTATCCCTACAATGGGTATTACACATTTTGAAATAACGGATGAAATTATCAATGCCATGTGTCAGGCAAAATACGTCTATACTTGTATTTCAGAAATCAGGCCTTTACGCTGTGGAGATATGAGTGCACTTGATATTATTAGGAAAGTTAGAGCAAGTGGTGCGAAGATGGTTTATGACCTGGATGTAGCTCATTTAGAAGCTGGTGACGAACGATTTATTGAAGAGATGGACATCGTATTTTTTAACACGATTGGTTTTGATGTGTATAGAAACGGAAAGACATCTGAAGAAGCAGTAGCTCAATTGATGGAATTTGGAACTGAAATTGTAGTAGTAACACATGCAGAAGATGGATGTGTCGTATATACAAAAGATCAGCAGATTAGTGTTCCAGGAATTTCAGTTGAGGTTGTTGACGTAACTGGAGCAGGCGACACATTTTGTAGTTCATTTATTCATGCGTTAAATAAAAGTGATAATCTGGCACATGTGGCCCAGTTTGCAAACGCAGCAGCTGCCCGAGCAGTGACTGTAATGGGTCCTCGTGGGGGAGTAGCTTCAAACGGGGAGATTCTCGAATTTATGAAGGCGCAAAATCTTCTCGTAGACAATGCGTTCGACTGTTTCTTAGTTTAATAGAAATACGTATGGCGGAGGGGTACTGAATGAAGATAATTGCGCAACCTGTTTCTTCAATGAATTTTTCTGAATATGGTAAGTACTACAATATGAGTAGTCAACAACATAATGTAGTATGTTCAGAAGATATCAAAGCAATCATTATTCATCCAGGGGATGTTGTTGTGTTGAATGAAGGGATTTGGCATGATGCCTGTCATGGGATTAAAAGCGTTGTGCCTTATTACTGGTTCGCACAAGTCCTAGATACCCCAACTGAATGGATAGAAATAGCAGATGGTCCAGTTGAAATTCGGGTTAATGCTCACTAAAATGCACCTAATAATTTGCATGCAATTGGGCTATATTTGTAATAAATGTTGTGCATAGGTATATTAAACTAAAGTCTATTTGACTTTTTCGAAAGTATTCTATATCTAAACAGGTAGCCGAATTTAATGGGGAGAGATCATAGCTGATACTCTCTATAAAAAACTATAGATACATAACGTTTCGCCATGTCCATATTTGGGCATGGCTTTTTTATTTTTATCCTATATATTTGCGATTGACTGGTTAGAGGTAACTCTTTAAAAGTTATTTTATTATGTCTGGCAAAAGCCAAGGTTTAAAGGATTTAACATTGTTAGGTAATAGAGCGACTTGATGTTCTTTTGAGTATACGCCAGAGGAATTGGAGTCGGTGGATAATCTTTATTTATATCATGGTTATGCCTGAAGTTTAATTGTCCAAAGTTCACTAGGGGTTATGTCCGATTACACTTCAGCCTGATTTGCAACTATGTATATCTCGTACTTACTGAATAAATGTAGATCATTAAAACTAAAAATTAGTACATATGAGAAAAAAATTAATAGAAGAGAAAATTAATTGAACCTTTAAAAAAATGAAATAATTTTTACGAAAATCCCATACTTTGTTAATAGAGGGTAATTAAACTAATATAGAATTCGATTTATAGAGGAGGAAATTTGGTTTGATGAAAAAATATATGTATTTGGGAGTTACATTTTTAATTGCACTTTTTTTAGTTGCATGTGGAAATGATGAAACTCCAGCAGAAACAGAAACGGAGACAGAAACAGAAACAGAAATACAAACTGAATCAAGTGAAGATACTAATGAAGAAATGATCTCCCTTGAAAAACTATCGATTGGATTTGTTCCTTCAAGAGATCCAGAAGAAATTATTACAGCAACGGAACCATTGAAAAATTTATTAACAGAAGAATTAGCGACACTTGGTTATAAAGTAGATGAAGTAGATATCACTGTAGGTACAAACTACGAAGCAGTAGGAGAGGCACTTTCAGCTGGAACTACTGATATCGGTCTAATCCCAGGGGGTACGTATGTACTATATGATGACGGCGCAGAAGTAATTTTAACTTCTACTCGTGCAGGACTAAGTAATGATTCAGATTCGGCGAAAGACTGGAATGACAATGAGCCAACAGAACCAACTGACACGCAAACAACTTCTTATCGTGCATTAATTATTGCAGGCCCTTCAGAAAAAGGGAAGGCAATTGCTGCAAAAATTAATAATGGGGAAGAGTTAACGTTTGACGATGTAAACAACGCAAACTGGAGTGTTATGTCCTCTTCATCACCAGCGGGCTATATTTACCCTGCACTATGGTTACAAGAAAATTTCGATAAAACGATTACGGATTTGGCGAATGTTGTGCAAGTTGACTCTTACGGAAGTGCATTTGCTCAATTAGCAGCTGGACAAACGGACGTATTAGTAACATATGCGGATGCTCGTCGTGACAATGAAGAAAAGTGGACTTCCGAGTTTAGTCGTACGGCTTCCATTTGGGAAGAAACAGATGTGATTGGTGTGACACCAGGAATTTATAATGACACAATTAGCGTAAGTAAAAACGCTGAAATTATGGATGATGCTCTAAAACAAGCTTTGCAACAAGCTTTCATTAACATATCCCAAACAGATGCAGGTAAAGAAGTTATTTCTATCTACAATCATGAAGGATACAAAGAAGCGGTTGATGCAGATTATGACAATGAACGTAAAGCACAGGAACTCGTACAACAATTAGGATCAAAATAAAATAGGTAATTATTTATAACGAAAGGATGGGAACATATATATGATGTTCTCATTTTTTTAACGTATTAACATATTGATTGGAGATTATCATGATTAAATTTAGTAATGTGGAGAAAAAATATCCAAATGGTTTATTAGCTTTAAATGATATCAATTTGACGATAGAAAAAGGGGAATATGTTGCTGTCATTGGATTATCTGGTGCAGGGAAGTCGACGTTCATCCGATGTATTAATCGTATGCATGACATTACGGATGGAACGCTCATCGTAAATGATGTGGAAGTAGCGGGATTAAAAGGGAAGGAAGTTCGCCAATTTAGAAGAAATATCGGCATGATCTTTCAATCTTTTAATCTCGTTACACGTACAACGGTATTGAAAAATGTTCTAGTTTCCTTCGTACCTGATCTGCCATTTTGGCGTAAAATCTTCGGTCTATTTACGAAAGAACAAAAAATGCAAGCTTTATCTGCACTCGATCAAGTAGGCATTTTAGATAAAGCATATACACGAGTAGACCAACTATCAGGTGGACAACAGCAACGAGTGGCACTCGCACGAACTTTAGCACAAAATCCCGATATTATTTTAGCGGATGAGCCAGTAGCTTCATTAGACCCTGTAACAGCGGGTCAAGTAATGGATGATTTTAAAAAAATTAATCAAGAAATGAATATTACAGTCATCATGAATATTCACCATGTCGACTTAGCATTAGCATATGCAGATCGTATTATCGGCATCAGAAAAGGTGAAGTAGTCTTCGATGGTAAGTCTTCCATGGTGAATCAAAGCGTGCTAGATCACATTTATGGACGTGCACAATCGATTGAAGTTAGAAAAGAAGGGGCAAAGATGAATCATGTTTGACAAAATATTTGTTCCGAAGAAAATTATATTACCTAACGGAAAGGTAGTTTTGGAAAAAAGATCTTACACCCCATTGATACTATTAATATTACTCATCGCTACAATATTTTCTGTACATATTACAGGATTTAGTATGGAAGTAATAGTGAAAAGAATCAAAGAGTTTTTTGTCATTTTAGATCAAATGATTCCCCCGAACTGGGAATATACCCCTAAGCTTTGGCAGCCATTAATGGACACGATAAAGATGTCATTACTTGGTTCAGCGTTAGGGGCAATTGTGGCGTTGCCTGTTGCTATTCTAGCTTCTTCCAACATTATAAAAAGTTCGATAGTCGTTTCTATTGTTAAACTTTTACTTAGTATTCTTCGTACTTTGCCGACTTTAGTTTCAGCGCTTATCGCCACATTTATATTTGGATTAGGCACGATGGCGGGTACTGTGGCAATTTTTTTATTTACGATCGCGTATGTTGCAAAGCTCTTGTATGAGCAAATTGAAAATGCCAATATGGACGCATATGAAGCGATGGAGTCCATTGGTTTAACACGTATTCAAGCATTTCGATACGCAATATTTCCTCAAGTTTTGCCCAACTATTTATCTACTTCTTTATTCTGCTTTGAAGGAAATGTTCGTTACGCCTCGATTTTAGGATATGTAGGTGCAGGTGGTATTGGACTTCTATTAAGCGAGGGAATAGGCTGGCGAAATTATGCAAATGTCGGCATCATTCTACTCATGCTTGCCATTACAGTATTCATCATCGAAAACTTAAGTGAACATTTCAGAAAGAAGTTAGTTTAAGGAGGAAGTTGTATGAATGCTATTGAAAAGCAGCTGCTGTCAGAAAAGAAGAACTATCAATATATCACCTGGATCTTCGTTATCGTTTTTGTTCTATTTATTTGGTCACTTTCGGCAATTCAATTGAATAATATGGGAACAAGTGGCTTAACGATTGCGAAAAATATTATAACTGGTATTTTACACCCAGATTTAGATTTACTCTTTAATATTACGGAAAAAGGTGTCGCTTATTTACTCATTGAAACAATGGCGATTGCCTTTTTAGGAACAATTATTGGTGCTATTTTAGCAATTCCACTAGCTTTTCTATCAGCTTCCAATGTTGTGCCAAAGCCGCTTGCCTTTGTGACGAAAATATTATTAATTGGTATACGTACAATTCCAGCAATTATTTACGGATTAATGTTTATTCGTGTAACAGGCCCAGGCCCGTTTGCGGGTGTTTTAACGATGTCATTAATATCCATAGGAATGCTATCGAAATTATACGCAGACGTGATTGAAGACTTAGATACTAGCGTCTTAGAGTCGATGACATCCATTGGTTGTACAATGTTTGAAAAAATCCGTTATGGCATTATCCCACAATTATTGGCGATGTTTTTATCCATTGTTATTTATCGGTTTGACATGAATTTACGCGATGCATCCGTGTTAGGACTAGTTGGAGCTGGAGGAATCGGTGCACCACTTATTTTTGCGATGAGATCCTATCGCTGGGAGGAAGTTGGATCTATTTTAATAGGGTTAGTACTCCTCATTTTGATTGTTGAATTTATATCCAATAAAATTCGAAATAAATTAGTTAGAGGATATTAGATTAAGAGCGGGTTACATACAGCTGAGTCGTAATGGGGCGCGGTTCTTTCCTCAAAACAAATTAATCAAATACTAATGTAAGATATCACTAACTATTGGGAGTAAAAGTACGTTGAAAAACGTATGCATGGTATAATTTAAATATAATAGATAGGTAACTCAAGGGTGGTCGGCTCACTCCCGCTTGAAAGGGGGTGGTGCTGATGTCAGTATTCGAAGCATTATCATTCGCAGTAGCTTTTGCAACATTGATCGTAGTAATTCTGTCATTTAACCATAAAAAATAACCCATCCTTGAGTTGACAGCTCAGATGGGTTAATCCTATTTGCTAGCCAATCCCCTTGAGGGGAAACGCTATTATATTTGACCGCTTGATCTTAGCCCATCAAGTGGTCATTTTTATTTTACTCAGTTGTTACTACTAGTATACGTATGAATGGTTTGTTTTTCAAGAAATCTTTCTCCTAGAATGAAAGTAATCAGATTCTAAAATAATTTAGATTCTTTTAGAATGCTTATTTGACCTTTTGCAAAGTATTCTATATCATAAACAAGTACCCGAACTTAATCGGGAGAGGTTCATAGCTGATACCCTCTATAAAAAACTATGGATACATGACGTTTCGCCATGTCCATATTTGGGCATGGCTTTTTTGTTTTTATCCTATATGTTTGCGATAGACTGGTTAGAGATGCCTCTTTAGAAAGCATTATATTAGGAGGTTTTTATTATGTCTGGCAGAAGCCAAGAAGAAGGTTTAAAGGATTTAACGTTGTTAGGTAATCAGGGGACTCAATATTCGTTTGAGTATGCACCGGAAGTGTTGGAGTCGGTAGATAGTCTCCATTCCAATCGTGATTATTTCGTGAAATTTAATTGTCCAGAGTTTACTAGTTTATGCCCAATTACACAACAGCCTGACTTTGCGACGATGTACATTTCGTACATACCGGATAAAAAGATTGTAGAAAGTAAATCGTTAAAATTGTATTTATTTAGTTTCAGAAATCATGGCGATTTCCATGAAGATTGCGTCAACATCATCATGAACGATCTAATTAAACTACTTGATCCTAGGTATATTGAGGTTTGGGGAAAATTCACACCGCGCGGAGGAATTTCCATTGATCCTTGGTGCAATTATGGGAGACCAGGTACTAAATATGAAGAAATCGCAAATTATCGTTTGATGAATCATGATCTTTACCCAGAAAAAATAGATAATCGATAAATTGAATAGTTCGCATTATGAAGGAAGAGGTTTTTAGCTACCCTCTTTAAAAAACTAAGAAGAAAACGGCATTCTTTTTAGTGTGCCGTTTTTTTCGTTATAAGGAGTTTTACAGATGAAGCAGGAAAAAGCAATCATTGTATTTAGTGGAGGTCAAGACAGCACAACTTGTCTGTTCTGGGCAAAAGAACGTTTTAGAGAGATCGAGGCAGTGACTTTTGATTATGGGCAAAGGCATCGTCTTGAAATTGAGTGTGCGAAAGCAATAACAGAGGAGCTTGGTATCAAGCATCACATTCTGGATATGTCCCTTTTGAATCAGCTTGCACCGAATGCATTAACTAGAGATGACATAGAGGTTGAAGATGGAGAAGAAGGCGGATTGCCATCGACTTTTGTACCAGGGAGAAATCTGCTCTTTCTTTCATTTGCAGGGGTTTTAGCGAGCCAAGTAGGAGCCAAGCATATTGTGACTGGGGTTTGTGAAACGGATTTTAGTGGTTATCCGGATTGCCGAGATATTTTTGTTAAATCTTTGAATGTAACTTTAAATTTATCCATGGACGATACCTTTGTAATTGATACACCACTCATGTGGCTAAACAAGGCGCAAACATGGGAGCTTGCAGATCAACTTGGGGCACTTGAGTTTGTTCGGAAAAGAACGTTGACTTGTTATAACGGTGTGATTGCAGATGGTTGCGGGGAATGCCCTGCTTGTAAGTTGCGAAAAAGAGGGCTTGATGAGTACTTAAGCTTTAAGAAGGAGTCTTAAGGCATGACTGATTTTAGAATTGTCGATAAGCTCCAAAAAATAGAGGAAGATATTCAAAGCAATCAATTAAAGTATCATACAAAGCGAGTTCTCGTCAGCAAGGAATTCACCTTCGATGCTGCCCATCATTTACACAACTATGAAGGGAAATGTAAAAATCTTCACGGTCACACGTACCGAGCTGTTTTAGGGTTAAGTGGATACACAGATGATCGTGGTTTGATGATTGATTTTGGTGATATAAAAGAAATTTGGAAACAAAAAATAGAAATTTATTTGGATCATCGTTATTTAAATGAAACGCTTCCGCCGATGAATACGACGGCTGAGAATATCGTTGTCTGGATTTACGAAAAATTAACGGAAGCATTGCTTGATGAACAAAGATATGACGGGGCACGTGTAGAATTTATTAGGTTGTATGAAACTCCGACAAGTTACGCTGAAGCGAGACGGGAGTGGATGGAAGTTGAGTAAAGTACCCGTTATGGAGATTTTTGGGCCGACCATTCAAGGTGAGGGAATGGTAGTAGGTCAGAAGACGATGTTTGTAAGAACTGCTGGCTGTGATTATTCTTGTTCCTGGTGTGATTCATCATTTACATGGGATGGCAGTGGTAAACATCTTATAGTCCAAATGACTGCAGAAGAGATTTGGTCTGAGTTGAAGCGTCTTGGGGGAAATGGTTTTTCATTTGTCACAATTTCAGGTGGAAATCCGGCTCTTCTTCGAAATTTGGAATCACTCATTGCTGTTTTAAAAGAAAACGATATTAAGATCGGAGTAGAGACACAAGGAAGTAAATGGCAGGAATGGCTCCACGAAATTGATGAACTGACGATTTCACCAAAGCCTCCCAGTTCCGGAATGATTACGGACTTTTCAGTACTCTCGGATATCATTAGAAAACTTAAAAATCGAAACAGCGAGCAGCATATTTCCCTCAAAATAGTCGTTTTCAATCAAGCGGATTATGAGTATGCCAAGCAAGTTCACTTGCGCTACCCGACAATCCCTTTTTATCTTCAGGTCGGTAATGATGAGATTACTTCGACTGACAACCCACAGCTGATCAGCCACTTATTAGAGAAATACGGAGTGCTGATAGACCGGGTGATTGCAGACGAGCAATTAAGAGATGTCAAAGTACTACCACAGCTTCACGCGCTTGTTTGGGGAAATAAAAGAGGCGTATAGCCACAAAAATTACTTGAGGAGTAACATCATGAGAATATTATTTTATTTATTATCTATCGTCACCGCTAATGTAGTAACAGCAGCATTTGCACCATTGCAGCTTGGCATGTTTATCGTCCCTATGGGAACGCTTTTGATCGGAGCAACTTTCATTTTCCGAGATCTTGTTCAAAATAAATACGGAAGAGCAAAGACGTATTTATTTATTATTATAGCTTTAGGTTTATCCGCGTTGGTTTCATTTATGCTAGGGGACACATTATTGATTGTGGTGGCATCCGCATTGTCGTTTGTTGTCGCTGAAACAGCGGATACCGAGATCTATACACGATTGAAACTGCCAATGGCTTGGCGTGTGTTCTACAGTGGACTTGTTGGAGGATTTCTAGATTCTGTCATTTTTGTCGTTATTGGCTTAAGTCCACTTGGAGCTAACTTTCTCCCTTGGGAAGCCGTGCCTTTTGCCATTTTGGGGCAAATTATTGTGAAGACGGTTATTCAAATGTTCGGTGCGCTCATTTTGAATCAGGTTTATGTTAGTAAGGGAAAGCGTCTTATTTCAGAGTAATAGTAACAGGATGTCTCAAAGTAAACTTTTTGAGACATCCTCTCTTTTTGATGATTTATGAATATTAGAAATAGATTTAAGCTCCAAATCTCTTCCGATAACCGCATTTCCTGCACATTTCTTCCACAGCTTCTCTTCTAGAAAAGCCATCATAAAGATTATTTGCTCTTTCACCTTCGATAATTTCTGAGAAAGGTTTGTCATTAATATTTCCGAGGTCAATCACACCTTCTCCGTCTAAACAGCAAGGTACTACCGTACCATCGACAAGGATGGCTGCTTGACTGCGTAGGGCGTGACAAAATCCTTTGCCGTCATCTTCTGGTGCGAGTAAACTTGGCCATTGGAATTCATGGTCTTGGTTAATGTAAATCCGGTCTGCAATTTTCACTCCACTTCCAGGTACAACTTTTTCTTCAATTTTGTAATCTAAATTAAATTCTTTTTCCAAAATATCCAATGTTTCTTGGTTTTTTCTCTTTTGTTCACTTGTTGCATGAACCGGGTCTAAATTCCATAAACGGAAGGAGATGAGAACCCCTTGTGCGGCTGCTTCTTTTGCAAATGAAAGAATTTCCGCTAAGTATCCTTCTCGGTCGGTGGAACCTTCATGTCCATCAAAACTATGGAGTGAGAAGTTCATTTGTCGTAGCGCTGGTTTGCCTAACAATTTATGTCTATTCTTTTTGAGTAATGTCCCGTTTGTTGTAATATTTACTTTAAATTCTTTAGCATGAGCTGCATCTAGCAATTGATCGACTCTAGGATGGAGAAGGGGTTCTCCTTTTACATGTAGATAAATATATTTCGTATGTGGTTTGATTTGATCAAGTATTTCATTAAATTTATCTACTTTGAGAATATTTGCTTTCCTAGCAGTCGGAGGGCAGAAGCTACAAGCGAGATTACATACACTTGTGATTTCGATATACATTTTTTTAAATGTTTTCAACGTTTATTCACCATTCCAGTTCTAATTTTTAAGATACTATCCTCATTTTAACAGAACTACGTGTCGGATTGTTAATAGTGATATTTTTATCCTACTGGTATAATTTTGGGAGATATATTTTCTTGAGAAATGTATTTAATTGTGTAGAATATCTTTAGAAACACTGTCGCTCTCTACGAGTAAGGAGGTTTATAGATGATTGAAGTGATAACAATAGTAAACTTTGTGATAGAAGTAGCAAATGCAAAGGACTATCCAAAAAATGTGGAGAATGCATTGCAGTCAAATACTCCGATGATTCAATATATAGAAACAGTAAGCATTTCTTCTATAAATGAATACATGAAAGTAAATGCCTCAGCGAAATATAGAGTATTAATAGAAGAAAGAAAAGATAATAAATTTCTAGATGACTATGTAGGTCTTGTTCTTCCAATGTTTTATAATCGTTTTAATGGTATGCCGGTAAGTAATCTGATTTACAAAATATCGCGCATTGAAAGATAAAATAAACACCCATTTGAGTAGCGACTCAGATGGGTGTTTATTTCAGTTTTTTTATCGTTCAACAATAGTTCCATCGAAAGCTGCTTTATAAATCGCAAAAATATCGTCTTTTTGTAAAGGCATAGGACTTCGTGCTAATATACGTTTTTGCTCAATTGCGTCATTCGTTAGGCTCTCTAGTGCGTCTTCTGTAATGTTAAAGCCTTTTAATGTAGATGGAATGTTCACGTCTTCTACTAAACGTTTTAGTTCTGTAACACATTTATAAGAAGCTTTCTCTTGTGAAAGATTGGCAGAACTAAATCCCATCGCATCGTAAATATCTTTCATGCGTTTTTCACAGCTTTGACGAATATACCCCATAACATAAGGAAGTAATACAGCATTTGAGTCACCATGTGCGATGTGGAACTGACCACCTATCGGATAAGCTAATGCATGAACGCCGGCAACTCCTGCATTGAAGAATGCAAGACCAGCAAGATAGCTTCCGTAGCTCATGTCTGTACGAGCTTGTTTGTCTTCACCATTCGACACTGCAGTACGAATAGCATTACTGATTAAGCGAATTGCTTGTAAAGCAAGTGCATCAGAAACAGGGCTAGCATTTTTCGATATATATGCTTCTACCGCGTGGGTTAGTGCATCGACTCCTGTAGCAGCGGTTACTTTTGGTGGTAAAGAGATGGTCAATGCAGGATCTACGATTGCTACATCCGCTAATAAGTAATCATGTGTTACAACGTCTTTGGTTGTCTCCAGTGACAATACAGAAATATTTGTTACTTCTGAGCCTGTACCTGAAGTTGTTGGTATTAAGATTGTTGGAAGTCCCTTTTTTGTGACTTTTTTTGTGCCGGTTAAGTTCAAGTAATCAGCTACATTACCTTCATGCGAAGCTAATACACCTGCGAGCTTTGTTAAATCTAATGCACTACCGCCACCAATGCCGATCACCATGTCAAATTCGTTGTCACGTGTGTATGCAACGAGCTTCTCCCCAATTGCTAAAGGTGGTTCAGGTACGACATCTGTATAAACTTCTGTTGCGTAACCAGCGCTTTCCAAAGGTTCTACAACTTTATTAGTTAAACCGATATCTTTTAAGAATGGGTCAGTTATAACAAGAATTTTTTTTACATTAAAGCGATTTACTTCATCTAATAGGTGAGATAGCGAATCCCAGCCGGTATAACTAATGGGTGTGAATGTTATTTTTTCGGACATGCGGTTCACTCCTTAATTGTGATTCCAAACGACTAATTTTGTTTCTGTCATTTCATGAATTGCGTATTTTAAGCCTTCTTTACCAGTTCCACTTTCTTTCACTCCACCGTATGGCATTTGGTCTACGCGATATGTTGGAATATCGTTTATCATGACACCACCAACTTCTAATTGTTTGGAAGCAAGGAAAGCCGTTTGGATGTCGTTCGTAAAGATCCCCGCTTGAATTCCGTAATTGGAATCGTTAATTGCTTCGATTCCTTCTTCCACTGAAGAAATACGGTTAACTACGACGATTGGTGCAAACACTTCCTGACAAGATACTTTTAAAGTAGATGATACATTCGTTAAAATAGTTGGCATGAAAACACCATTTTCGATTGTTCCACCTGTTACAATTTCGGCCCCATTTTGAACCGCTTCTTGTACCCAGTCTACGGCACGATCTTGTTCACCTGGATGAATCATTGCAGAGACGTCTGTTGTTTCTTCGAGTGGACTTCCAATAACTAATTCCTTAGTAGCTGTAGTAAATTGTTCAATAAATTCATCAAATAGTTCCTCCATTACATACGTCCGTTGTAATGAAATACAAACTTGACCTTGGTTGGAGAATGCACCCATGACACATTTAGGTACGATTTGAGCTAAATCCACACCTTTGTCGATTATTAACCCAGCATTTGACCCTAACTCAAGTGCCACTTTTTTCAAACCTGCCTTATTGCGAATGCCAATACCCACAGCAGGACTTCCAGTGAAAGTAATTATTTTCACTTTATCGCTTTCCACTAAAGCATCACCAACCGTTTTACCACTACCTGTAATGACATTGAAGGTACCTTTAGGTAAAGCTGTTTGGTTAACCAATTCAGCTAAAAATAATGCTGAAAGGGGAGTTTGTGATGCTGGCTTCAATACAATCGTGTTACCTGCTGCAATCGCAGGTCCTACTTTATGTGCAACTAAATTTTGTGGGAAGTTGAAAGGAGTAATGGCTCCAATGACTCCTATCGGTTGTTCAATTGTATAACCAAAGCGGTTTGCCCCGTTTTTTGCAGCGTCCATCGGAATCATTTCACCAGTCAACCGTTTTGCTTCC
Source organism: Psychrobacillus soli (assembly GCF_006861775.1). GTDB lineage: Bacteria > Bacillota > Bacilli > Bacillales_A > Planococcaceae > Psychrobacillus > Psychrobacillus soli. Next base: position 31,362 of record NZ_VDGG01000010.1, read on the forward strand.
TCGGCTGCAAATTTATATGTTTCAATTGTGCGATCAATTTCACCTAATGCGTACTTGATCGGTTTTGCAGCTTCTAACGAAATGATTTCAGCAGCTTTTTGACGATTGTCGGCAAATAATTGAGCGATATGCTCCAAAATTGCCGCACGTTCATAGGCAGTAAGCTCAGCCATTTGTTTTTTCGCAGAGTCAGCCACTTCTATTGCTTGTTCCACCTCTTCGCGAGTTGCTTGTGGAATGTGAGCGATAACTTCTTTTGTATGTGGTGACTTTAATTCAGCCGTTTTCTCTGAAGATTTCCATTCACCATTAATATAATATTGCTTGTTCATCGAATCATCCTTTCTTATTATGCTTCTTCTAGATCTGATTCTTGATCTTTTGAAAATGTATTATCAACTTCTCCTTTAAAGAAATCTTTACCAAATATTAAGAAGCAAAGTAATATCCCTACTCCAAATGCCCACGCAGCACCTTTAATGCAAAGAACAGCACCGATTATTCCTGCGATTCCTAAGTCACGTTGACTGCGGGATTCTAAAATTCCAACTTTTACACTTACATAACCTTGAATTAACATCGTTAAGGCTAAAGCGACCCCTAAAATTGGTTGAACCAAACTTACGATAGGTAGTAAAAATAATCCTGTATTAGTACCCCAACGGAATGAACCAACGCCTCCAAAGAATGAGTCCATCGCTTTACGACCTTTTTTAAAACGTTCAACCATTACTACTTGCATAGCTGACCATAATGGTCCACTCATCGTTACGTCTGGTCCTAAAATACTCATGACACTGTTACGTATACCGAAAATTAAGTGTGCACGGCTTGGGCTATACTCCACTTTCTCATCAGGGCGTTTTGCTGCCCCATCTTCCACTAAAGCTTTAGTCTGTAGTACGTCACCGAATAATACGATGTATGCTGCAAGTACAGTTGGTAAACCTGTAACAAACATCATAATTGGTGGGAATCCTATACCAAAGATTGTGTATTCATTCCATAATGTAATGAAATCAGGGGACGAGAAGCCCCATTGAATAGTTGGCCATGCTGCCTCACCAAATAGTGGTGCAATAACTACTGCTATAATGATTACTGGAAAAATCCCTAATTTAGCAACAGTTCCCCAGAATGGGTTACGATTTTGGAGTGTTGCGAAGTGTTTTGAGAATAAAAGATAAAATCCAATCCCAATTGCAATAGTAATTGTCCAAGGAAAGTCATCAAATTTCCCTCCAATTTGGAATACCGAAATGATTGCCGCGAAACCAGCTCCGAGAATTACACCTGACTTCATCGCAGAAGGAATTAACTTGACAACTTTTGCAGCTAAACCTGTTGCACCTAAGAATACAGAAAGAATTCCTAGCGTCATCTGGAAGGCGATAAGCGCATGCACTCGTTCTGGTCCTTCAGGGAATTGCTGACAATATAACATGATTAACGGAATTGCTGGAGTAATCCATCCTGGCACAGCCGGGTCGCCAAGTAAATGATGTAGTAAATAGAAGACTCCGTTTAAAACTACAATTGCTAAGGCAACTTCAAATGGCATTCCTAATAGTTCGATTAGAAGAGGAATGGCAGATAAGTCGACTGCACACATTAATAAACCTTGAACGTAATCAGGCCACTCAAACCGATAATGAATAAAAGGTAAACGAATTTTAAAAGGTCCTGCTGGTATGTATGGAGACTCTTCTCCATATTTCCTATCTTTCCATTTCATAAACTAATTTCTCCCCTTACAAATAAAATGAAACCCCTTACAAAAATGAATGAATATATAAAGTTATATCGCTAGATGAATACGTAACCATTTCCTCGGAAAAAATATTACTCAAAATGGTTACGTATTCATTTTTGGTAAAAAATTTAAAACAAACCTTTGAAAAGTTTGTTTTAAATTTTCTGCGTCGTACTTCTATGAAACACTTTAACAGATTCGGTGATTTGTATGCAACTATTTTTTTTATTTTCAATCATTTCAATTAACTCACGGATAGCCAGATAACCAAGATTTTGTTCGGAAATGCTACCGACCGTAGTAAGTTGGATTGAACCATGGCTACTTAAATCAACATTATCAATGCCAATAATACTAATATCTTCTGGGACAGTATAATTTTCTTGAATAGCGACGTCTATTAAAAATAAAGCAAGAGAATCTGCACCCGCACAAATAGCGGTAGGACGGTGTTCCAGTTGCATCAATTTATGAAAAGCATGTGTAATAGCTTGCTTAGATGCGTCCGTATTAATGATATATTGTTCAGGTAACGATAATTTGTGATCTTTTATTGCTTGAAGAAATCCAAGATAACGGTTGTTGAACGTGCTAACAGTCAATGTTCCACCAACCCATGCGATAGCTGTATGACCTTGTTCAATCATATGTTTTGCTGCTAAATAACCGGCTTCGAAATTGTCTATTTCTACAAAATACTCATTATTTTTGTGTTTTCTATTATATGTAATAAAAGGAATATTCATCCGAGTAAGCTTTTCGAATATCGGATCATCTAATAATATACAAGATAATATAACGCCGTCTACTTTATGTTCAATGGCAGTGGCGTATGCTTCATTTAACTTTTGATCATTCACGAATTGTACATTAACACGATAACCCATTTCATTGGCATAGTGAACTATGGCAGAAGTCGTGTCAACAAAAAATGGATTATGAAGTGGTCCTGATAAAAGAGCAATGGTCTCGGTTTTATTTTGTACGAGAGAGCGTGCATGACCATTTGGGACATAGTTTAAATCATGGATTGCTTTCATCACTTTATCAAAGGTAGGTTTTTTTACAAATTCCGGAGAATTTAGTACACGTGAAACCGTCGTTTGTGAGACGCCTGCGTGTTTTGCTACGTCTTTGGATGATACCAAAATAATCCCTCCTTATGTATGAAGTAATGTATAGTGATAACTATATAAGGAATCAGATAAGATGACTACTAAAATTTATAATATATAAGATGAACGAGGAAGAGAGGATTACAAATGTGTTTAATAAATTTTCAATTTCATGCACACCCAAACTATAAGTTGATCGTAGTAGCAAATCGTGATGAGTTTTATGATAGGAAAACAGAGCCTGCACAATTTTGGCAAGATGCTCCGAATTTGTTGGCTGGTCGAGATTTAGTAGGATTAGGAACTTGGCTAGGTATTACAAAAGAAGGGAAATTTGCGGCATTAACGAACTATCGCAATCCATCCGAAGTAAGTATTGGGAAGATTTCTCGTGGTGAAATCGTACAAAATTTTTTGGTTGGTAGTTTTTCATCTGAAGAATATCTTCAATTTTTAGATAGGGACAAAGAAAAGTACAATGGTTTCAACTTGATTTTAGGTAATCCAGAAAAACTACATTATTATAATAATATCGAGGGAGAAATTAGAGAGATTGATCCTGGAACACATGGATTAAGCAATAAATTTTTGAATACATCGTGGCCAAAGGTAGTTAAGGGCAGAGAGGGTTTGAAAACATATAGTTCAAGTAAAAAGGAGCTAGATTTAGAAGAACTATTTGCAATCATGACGGATGCAGAAGTTGCTATAGATGAGGATCTACCAAATACAGGGGTAGGTATGGAACTCGAGCGAAATTTATCACCGTTATTTATCAAAATGTCTAATTACGGTACTCGTTGCTCCACTGTTATACTGGTGGATCATACTGATCGAGTAACTTTTACAGAACGTACATACGTGAATGGAGAATTTGCGAGTGATAAACGTTTTACTTTTCAACTCGTGTAAATTAATACTGATTAATGGCAAAAAAAAATAACCGTTCTAAAGTGAAATACTTAGAAGGGTTAACAATTATAATATTGGAGCGGGTGAAGAGAATCGAACTCTCATCATCAGCTTGGAAGGCTGAGGTTTTACCACTAAACTACACCCGCATTATATGGTGGCTCAGGACGGAATCGAACCGCCGACACAAGGATTTTCAGTCCTTTGCTCTACCGACTGAGCTACTGAGCCACTACAGTTTGCACTAAACAGCGCATCACAAATCAAAAAAATGGCGGTCCCGACCGGGATCGAACCGGCGATCTCCTGCGTGACAGGCAGGCATGTTAACCGCTACACCACGGGACCATTTGGTTGCGGGGACAGGATTTGAACCTGTGACCTTCGGGTTATGAGCCCGACGAGCTACCGAACTGCTCCACCCCGCGACAATAATATAGGTAATGATTTAAAAAAGTAAAAATGGAGGAGGAAGAGGGATTCGAACCCCCGCGCGGTATGACCCGCCTGTCGGTTTTCAAGACCGATCCCTTCAGCCAGACTTGGGTATTCCTCCGTGATACTAATAATGTTTACTGATACTTATTAGCGACATGTTTTATTATATATTGTTTTTATAATAAATGCAACGTTTTTTTATAAAATAAAAATGAGGAGTTTATTTGTTTTAATTTGCCAAATAAATTATATCGTTAAAAAAGCATCTCTACCCAGAGATGCCATCTTAATCTACTCATTTATAATTTCCTCAAAGCCTACCATATTATCCAGATGGCTGGCGATCATAGCGATTATTGTACTTGCCTCTTCTTTTTTAAAGCTAAAGTTACTTTCGTCTTCGAAGAACTCGGAATCTTCCGTCCAGATACGGTTAACTCTTCGTAAAACGCCATCTCCATTAGCGCTATCAATGCCAAATTGATAAGTTACTTCAATCTTATCCTCAATTTGGAAAGCAGTAACTTCCGGAGTTTCCCACTCCACGTCAATTTCTTCAAGCGTAATTTCACCATCTAGCACTTCATATTCCTCTTCTAAATCATAATAATCGCCGTCATCCTCTTCCATAAATTCATGAAAGCTTTCATGAACAGCCTCTATTATATCCGTAATGTCATCTAACATAATTCTAATAGGTTGTTGGAGTATTGGATCAAAACTTTCTTCGTAAAATTCTTCATTATGAGGGTCGAAAAGCAGTGTAAAGAAATATTCTCTTTCATCTTTATCAGTTTCGACAAAAAATTCAATTCGTGGATGTTTGGAAGCCTGGTTTATACTCATATGTCCACTTTTGTCATATTCCTCACAAATGGATTCCAATTGTTCTTGAAGCTCACTAGCTACTCTGTTAAACCATTCCATCGACATGTCATCTCCGCCTCTTTTCTAGTATTTTTCCTCTTCTATCTTCTCCTAAATTGTTCATTTAATTCATGTTATTTTAACCATTTTTTTGTATTAATGATTATACTGAATAGTTTTAGTTTAGGTGGGCACGATAATTCCGGTATGACCTTATTGGAAAAAAGGAGGAACTAAAATGAGCAAAAATACACCAAAGCCAGATGATCGTTCAGATAATGTAGAAAAGCTTCAAGATATGGTGAAGAATACAAAGGACAATATGGAAGCAGCTGAAGAATTAATGGCTTATACCAATGGTAGCGAAAAAGAGGCAATCAAACAGAAAAATGAACGCCGTGAAGAGAGTCTTGAAGGCTTCCGAAAAGAAATTCTCGATGAAGAGAATGCACGAAAGAACGGTTATTCATCATAATTAGTAAAAAGATGGGGAAGAATTCTCCATCTTTTTTTAATTCCTTAACTTATTTCATTTATATGAACATATGTACTTCTTTTTTGGACAACATAAGAAGACAAAAAAGTTGTCTGAGGTGATGTTCATGATAATTGAAAGATCGTCTGATTGGAAAGAAGGTTTCATAAACAAATTAGAAAATCAGGAACCATGGGATAATTGGACATTATACAATATGAGTTACGAAGTAGTAAAAGCAAACCTTATTGAGGAATTTTCTGGTCTGCAATCACCTAAATACTTACCAAACCTAACACCTTTAGCTCATCAATTAGAAGTAGCTGAAACGGTCATCTCTAGGATGAATGGTAAAGCAATTCTTGCGGATGAAGTTGGTCTCGGTAAAACGATAGAGGCGGGTTTGATATTGAAAGAATACCTCATCCGTGGGCTTGTGAAAAAAGTATTAATTTTGGCACCAGCCTCTTTGATCAATCAATGGGTTGAAGAATTGCACTACAAGTTTTACATTCCCGCGATTGCTTTCAAAAAAAATACCCCAATCGATTACTACGATGTAGTTGTCATGAGTATGGATACAGCCAAAAAAAGCCCACATAAAGAACTTATATATGCACAAAATTATGACATGATTATTATTGACGAAGCACATAAACTTAAAAACCATAAAACGAAAATTTACGAGTTTGTTCAAGGTTTGAAGAAAAAGTTTTGTTTGTTGTTAACGGCTACACCTGTTCAAAATAATGTGTTTGAACTATTTTATCTCATTTCTTTGCTTAAACCAGGACATCTCGGTAATTACGAAACGTTTCAATCCTCATTTTCCGCTAGTAAACATAGTCTAGAACATGATGAATACTTAAGAGAATTGGTCAATCAAGTAATGGTAAGAAACAGAAGAGAAGAGACTGGTATTGAATGGACAAGTCGTCGTGTTCAAACAATTCCAATCGAGTTTACAAAGGAAGAAAGAGAAGTTTATGAGTTAATATTGGAGCTGAAAAATGTCTCCTCTGTTTTTTCAGGTGCATTTTCGATGATTACTTTGCAAAAGGAAATGTGTAGCAGTAAAGAAGCAACCTATTTGACGTTAACTAAAATGCGTCAAAACTGTACCACGCAAGCAGAAATTGACTTCGTTGACGGCATTATTCAAAAACTAATGGCATTGGAAACGAATTCAAAAGCGGAAAAAGCGTATGAGATTATTTCCGAAGCAAACGATAAGGTCATTATCTTTACAGAATATAAAGCTAGCCAAGTTTACTTGCAATGGTATTTAAATTCTAAAGGTATCACAAGTGTACCTTTCAACGGGCAGTTTAATAAGAGCAAAAGAGAATATATGAAGCATCTTTTTAAAGAAAAATTTCAAGTGCTAATCGCAACCGAGTCCGGTGGTGAAGGGATTAACCTCCAATTTTGTCATCACGTCATAAATTATGATTTACCTTGGAATCCAATGAAGCTAGAGCAGCGAATTGGACGCGTCCATCGATTAGGACAAGAACATGACGTTCATATTTACAATTTAGCGATCGAAAATACGATTGAAAAAGATATATTGGAATTACTTTACGTTAAATTAGATGTCTTTGAAAAAGTAGTAGGGGAGCTGGACGATATTTTATCAACTTTAAAAAAAACAATTTGAGGAGGATCAATATGTATCCACATCAAGTTCACGATTACTTACAAAAATTTTTTAAAGAAAATAATTGTGAAATAGTACATGGTAATGAGCACTACATGACGGTTCAATTAACAGTTGATATGGATAAAAAAATTATGAATCGCCCTTTTCATTGGCAGTATATTGAAAATACAAATGGAATACCAGATCCTGTTCAATTAACTTTAATCACTGATCAAACCAAACTTAGTAAGAATATGAAAGGAGAAGTGGTGCATTTCGGTTCTCCTAGACTAAATCAGCTCTTTCAAACAACGAACAAGCTTGGTGCCTATGTACAAATGTATGAACGTGTATCAAACAATTTGGAAACGAGACCTATTTTAACTCCGTGGCTAGGAGTGAATTATAAAGTATCGTATTATTGTGACCGAACGAAAGAAATGCTCTATTCATTAGGCATTAATTTAATGACTGGCGAGGTTATAAATAGTTTCCAGGAATCGTTAGTGACGAAAGAATTGGATGCACAAAAGTCAGAAAGGGCATTTTTATTACCATATATTATCAAGCCTCTTCGTGCGCTAGATAGGTTAGATGCTGTAATTGAAAATATAATCCAACAGGAAGATCACGCATGGGCGGAAGAAGCAAAAAGTAGATGGCAAAAGGATCAAGCCATATTAGAACACTTTTACGAAGGAGTAGAAGACAAGCCGGAATGTTATGAGATGGAGAAAAGAGCAATGGAAGAACAATACGAAGCGAGGATTAAAATTGACGTAGTAAATGGTGGATTATTTTACATGAAATGAAAAAAGGTACTGCTAAGGGATTTCCCGTTAAGCAGTACCTTTTTTCGGTTGATCAGTCTTATGAATCGCTTTCTGAATCGTTCATGATTGGGACGAGATCGAAAATCTTTTGGTCTTCAAAGACATCTACCAAACGTTCGAGCCACTCATAATAATTTTTAATGTATTTTAGTTTTTCGATATCGATTTGGACTTCTTTTTGTAATTCCTCACTAGCTGTCGGATCTATTGATAATTGCTCGAGTTCAGCTAATGATTTTTTTATCGCAACTAGATGAAGTGTAACGGATCTCCGCCATTTGATCGAAAACAGATCAATAAAGCTTTGGTACCAATCATCTGTTACTTTATATAAATCCTTTCGAACTCCTTTTTTCCAAGCGCGTTCGACTAATTTTAAATCAGACAAAGCTCTAACGGAAGTACTCATGCTTGTTTTACTCATCCCAAGCTTTTCCGTCATGTCATCTAATGTTAATGGTTCATTTTGAAAAAACATCATTCCGTACTGTCTACCTGCAGAAGGTACCAAACCGTACAGATGTATATTTTGTGCAATTGTCTCGATAATGCGTTCTCGTGCTTTTTCGAGTTTTTCATGACCTTCCATTTCCGTCTTCCCTCCACTGAAATCAGCTTCTCTTCACTAAACTAGCCGACTTTATTAAATGTATTATATCCTTCGTTAAAAAGCAATTTTTTTCTTTATAGTTTGTACGGTTTTTACTGTACAAACTATAATAAAAGTTATTACGGTTGTTTTGCAAACATATTACATATATAATAATTAGGTGTTCATTTAATATGAGCAGTTAGGAGTGTGTATATGAACGAACAAAGTATCAAGAAAAAAATCGTAGTAAAAGATACTACGAAAGTTTTCGGAAAGAACGTGAAGCGAGCAGTACAGCTTCTAAAAGAAGGAAAATCGAAAAGTGACATTTTAAAAGCAACTGGCGCAACAGTAGGTGTTAAAAATGTAACTTTTGATGTGAATGATGGGGAAATTTTTGTCATCATGGGACTGTCAGGAAGTGGGAAATCCACTTTGGTTAGGATGTTAAATCGTTTAATCGATCCGACGGTGGGGCAGATTTTGCTAGATGGTGAAGACATTGTGCAGATGAGTAAAGAGCAGCTACGCGAAGTGAGACGAAAAAAAATAGGTATGGTTTTTCAAAATTTTGCTCTTTTTCCACATAAGACAATTGTTGAAAATACCGAATATGGTTTGGAAATCCAAGGAGTACCAAAAGATCAGCGCCGAATAAAAGCGATCGAATCTTTAAAACTTGTTGGTCTTGCTGGATATGAAGATCAATACCCGAACCAACTGAGCGGTGGAATGCAACAACGCGTGGGACTTGCAAGAGCACTAGCCAATGATCCAGATATACTACTAATGGATGAAGCTTTCAGTGCACTAGATCCCCTTATTCGGAAAGATATGCAAAATGAACTCTTACAGCTTCATAGTGATATGGGAAAAACATTTATTTTTATCACCCATGACTTAGATGAAGCTCTTCGAATTGGAGATCGCATCGCATTGATGAAGGACGGAGAAATTGTTCAAATTGGAACGCCAGAAGAGATATTAATGAGTCCTTCCAATGAATACGTAGAACGTTTCGTCGAGGATGTGGACTTAGCAAAAGTATTAACGGCAAGACATATTATGAAAAAAGCAGATACGATACAAGTGGACAGAGGACCTCGCGTTGCCCTTCGTTTAATGAAACAACTCGGAATTTCTTCTATATACGTTGTAGATAAAAGTAATCGTTTAATGGGAGCAGTAACTGCCCAAGATGCAGTAGCAGCTTCAGAAACAGATAAGTCACTAGAAGATGTCATAATTTCTAATCTACCGATGATTACACCAGATACTGTGTTGACTGAGCTTTTTGATGTTGTATCCACTGCATCCATTCCGGTAGCAGTTATTAGTGAAGATCAAAAATTACTTGGAATTATTATTCGCGGTGTACTGATTGGTGCGTTATCGGGTGACAACCAGTTTATTAATAATGATGGAATAATTGAACCAGCTGACCAAACGAATTCGGAGGTGGTATAAGATGAATGAATTATTACCAAGACTTCCGTTTGCAGATTGGATTGATAGTGGTGTCGATTGGCTCGTTTCTACATTCGGTTCCGTATTGGACGGTATTGCGGATGTATTAGGAGGGGTTGTGGAAGGAGCGGTAACCGTTCTAGATATGGTCCCATCGATTTTACTTGCGATTATCTTCGCATTACTCGCTTATTTTATTTCCACGCGAAAAATTGCCTTGTTTACGTTAGTTGGGCTTTTATTCATTGATTATTTAGGTTATTGGTATCCAATGCTTCAAATGTTAGCCCTCGTATTGACTTCGGTCTTTTTGGCCGTCGTAATCGGTATTCCGATTGGTATTTGGGGCTCGCAAAAAGCGAGTGTTCGTAAGGTAGTAAATCCGCTACTAGACTTGATGCAAACAATGCCTGCATTTGTTTACTTAATACCTGCAATCTTCTTCTTTAATATTGGAGTAGTTCCAGGAGTGGTAGCTTCGGTCATTTTTGCAATGCCTCCGACGATTCGATTAACTATGTTAGGAATTGAGCAGGTACCAAAGGATTTAATAGAAGCGACAGAAGCATTCGGTTCTACGACTGGGCAACGATTATTGAAAATACAAATTCCACTCGCTAAACCAACGATTATGGCTGGTGTCAATCAAAGCATCATGCTTGCCTTGTCCATGGTTGTTATTGCATCTATGGTTGGTGCACCAGGACTCGGAGAAGAAGTTTACCGATCTGTGACACAGTTGAAAACCGGTGTAGGTGTTGAAACTGGGGTTTCTATCGTTATTGTTGCCATCATTTTAGATCGTATTACACAACAAGCAGGAACAAGAAAGAAAAAAATAGGGGGAAAATTATCATGAATTTAGCTAAAAAGATTACAGGTTTAGGAGCAATCGCTCTACTATCCATCGGTCTTGCTGCATGTGGGTCAGATGAGGATGCAGGTACCGCAGGAGCAGGTTCCGTGGGAGAGTCAGTCAAATATAAAATTACTGGAATAGATCCAGGTGCCGGGATTATGGAAGCAACTGAACGTGCTATAACTGATTATGAATTAGACAAATGGGATTTAGTTTCTGGTTCTGGTGCAGCTATGACTGCTGCTTTGAAAAAGGCGTATGATGCAGAGAAACCTATCATTATTACAGGTTGGACGCCACACTGGAAATTTGCAAAGTACGATTTGAAATATCTTGAAGATCCAAAAGGTTCGTATGGTGGAGAAGAAGAAATTCATACAATCGGTCGAACTGGCTTACAAGAAGATTTACCTGAAGCTCACCAAATCTTATCCAACTTCAGCTGGTCAGAAGAGGAGATGGGTGAAATTATGATTGCCATCCAAGAAGGTGAAAAACCTGAAGTTGCTGCGCAAAACTGGGTAGATGCAAATGCAGATAAAATTGCCTTATGGACAGATGGTGTTGAAAAGGTTGATGGTGATGAAATCAAGCTTGCATATGTCGCATGGGATAGCGAGATCGCTAGCACAAATGTGATGAAAATTGTGTTAGAAGATATGGGCTATAAAGTAACAACAGTACAAGTAGAAGCAGGCCCTATGTGGACTGCAGTTGCTGATGGTAGTGCAGATGCATCTCTAGCAGCATGGTTACCATTAACGCACGCAACGTATTCAGAGAAATTTGATGGGAAATTTGAGGATCTTGGTGTTAGTATGACTGGTGTAAAAATCGGTTTAGTTGTCCCTGCTTATATGGACATTACATCTATTGAAGATTTACAAGAATAAAAAGTATATAGAAAAGCTCATCATTCGTAACGGATGATGAGCTTTTTTTGAATTAAAGGCAGTATGGGGATACAGTGTCGTAGTGAGCTCTATAAAGAGCCCGCTATATTTCCGCCGGGCGAGTGACGAGCCGCTACGTCGCTAACGCTCTTGCAGGGTCTCACACCGACATGCAAAATTCCAAAGTTATGTAGTTATTAATTAATAAATTCCAAAGAATGGCTAAGGGAAATCAAAAAGCTATTGAAAGCAACTAATTTCAGTATGAAAGCAACTAAAATCAGCAGAAGAGCAACTAAATTGCCGATGAAAGCAACTAATTTCTTACAATAGCAAGTTTACTTGGATTGAGACGACCATGATTTGGACCCATTATAGGAATAATAGGTCGAAGAGCCCGCCGAACACGCCTGGTCGGCATCTACTCGACTAGTTTGTCGTTTCCATTTGCTAGATCGGACCAGAGACTGGCACTTTGGTCTTTTTTTACTTTACACTCGGTAATAATTTATTCAATATAATTGCAACGATGGCAGCAGTTGCAACGGGTGAGTTAAATAAATATTGTAATGTAGTAGGTAAAGCGTATAAGAAATCATCAGGAATGAATGTTAAAGCTAATGTCAAAATCATTGGCACAGCGATGACATACATTTCTTTTTCACCGATACGCTCATTTTTCATCACTTTCATTCCACTAATAGCAATCACACCACAAATGATGACGAAAACGCCACCGATTACGGCAGATGGAATAGACGATATTAGAGCCGATAATTTACTTGAAAAACCAAATAATACAAACCAGACACCAGCTACAATAAAAACAATTCGGCTAGCAACACCGGTAATTGAAATGATTCCTGCATTCGTTGAATAACCAGTTACAGGAGTCGTACCCAATAACGAAGCTACTAGACAGCCAATCCCCTCACCGATAACTCCACGATTAATGTTTTGATCGGTTAATGGTTTGTCTATTACATTACTTACCGCAAACCACGTGCCAGTTGTTTCTGCCATTAACACAACGTAAATAATAATCATTGTTATGATCGCAGATGGGTTAAAAGAAAAACTAAAATCGATAAAAGGAATTTGGGGAAGACTAAACCATTTTGCTTCTGCAACAGCAGATAAGTCCAATACTCCCATAAAACTAGCCGCCATACACCCGACGATTAGCGATATAATAACCGAAGCAATACGGAAAATGCGACCATTATTTTGAAACAAAGAACCTAGCATCACACATAGAATAAGCATAGTACCTGAGATAAGTGCTAAATACACGTTTTGGGTAACAGTAGCACCAACAGCATTATAAATATTATCATTTAAGGCAACAGGCATTAAGGACAGACCGACTACAAAAATGATGGTACCCCCAACAATTGGAGGTACAAAAGATTTAATCAATTTATGGAAGATGCCAGTAAATCCTAAAATAATTACTAGAATAGCGGCAATTAAGCTAGCACCTAAAACCGTACTCCATCCATTTATTCCACCACCACTAGCAGCGTATATACCTACGATAGCCCCGATTGGAATAAAAGAAGGCCCTTGAGCAACAGGTAGTTTCATACAGAAATAGGTTTGTATAATTGTTGCAATCCCAGCAGCTATAAAGGTAGATTGTATTAAAGCTGTTGATTGACCAGCCTGTAGAGAAATCAGCATGGCGATAATAAAGGGAACTACGTATACGTCCATAGCTAATACATGTTGTAAACCGAGTAAAATAGACTGCCCGCGTGAGACTTTTTCGTCGGGTCCAACCGTTAAGTGTTGATGGTTACTTTTTTCTTCCGTTTGTTTATTTATTGGTACTACCATTTTGGGTGAACACTCCTAAACGTTCGTATTTATTTAATATATTTGATATTATAGAGTAATATATAACGATTATCTACACTAAAAGCGAACTATTTTTATTTTATAAAAAAGAAAGTTTGTGTTTTTGGGTGGTTGCAAAATGTTCGGAATCAAATTTTATGATTACAATCATGATTTCAATGGAATTTTAGTTCAACTATTCATTCGTTTGAAGTATGGTCATAATTTGTAAATGAAATTACATACAATTCGATTGCAAGTTGCATTTCATTGGAATACCATGAAAAGAAGGAAAAAGTCGTTTGAAGTTTTAAGGGGGTTACGAAAATGGATGCAATAGAAGTACTAACGAATTTAGATAAATTAAAAGTGTGTTTTCAGCCGATTTTTAGTGCGGATGAGCATATAGTTGTTGCATATGAAATCTCTGGTAAGCTTATTGTCGACGATAACCAGGTGAATTTGAATTCATTTGCCTACGATGAGGATATTCCAGAAGAGTATCGAGTGGAAGTGACACATAAAATTTGGAGTCTTGGCCTTTCTCAATTAGCGATGGAAGCAAAAGATTTCGATATTTATTTACCGTGCAATGCCAATTTGCTCGTACTAGACTATGGGGAAAGTTATTTTGATATCATTAAACAGTATATTTCAGAAGATAAGTTAGAGCGAATCGTTGTTGTCGTTTCGGAGCATGATTTTAAAGGAGCATTTAAAGAACTAAATAATGTGCTTCGTTATTTCCGGACATACGGGATCAAAATTGCTATAAACCAAGTTGGCTCTGAAAGTCATTTAGATTATATAAATATGTTATCTCCTAACATTTTGAAGTTGAACATAGCAAAGTTGAGTTATGAGTCTTGGGGTGTGGAAAATGATTTGTTCACATCACTTAGTACAATGGCGCGTAGAATTGGTGCAAATATGTTATTTGAAGGCATCGATAGTGTTCATCAGCTTCAATTTGCATGGAAAAATGGTGGACGCTATTATCAAGGAAAATATTTAGCCGATGTACATACAACAACAATTCCACGAGATCAATTAAAAGAGAGTTTCAAAGAAAAATGTCAGCAGTTCATCTCTGCAGAAAAACGTCTTCTGGAAGGAAATTACAATGAGCTAAAAGCGTTGCAGAATATATTAGAGAAATCCGTCCACCGTTTAAAGCCTGTGAGTAATGATGCGGAGCAGCTTCTTGCACTTGCTCATGCACTTGATGATTATTCCTTCCGTCTTTATATTTGCGATGAAGAAGGTTTTCAAACATCTCCTAATATTATGCGAATCGATAACGAATGGCATATACAAAAAGAAGCGATCAATAAAAATTGGAGTTGGCGTCCATACTTTTTGAAAACTATTATTACTATGCGTAATGATCAAAATGGTGTTTTTTCCGACGTGTATAGCGACATTGACACGGGGGAAATGACGCGTACTTTTTCAGTACCAGTTAATGCGAATAGGTATTTGTTCATCGATATTTCCTACGAATACTTATTTAAACGTAATATTTTTAGATAAAATAATAAATTTACATCACGGAATAAATAATTCAAATGCTGAAAGAGAAATGAATGAAGAAGTTCTTGTCGAAAGTTGAATAACCTTAGTAACTCCATTTATGGCTAATCGTCATAGATGGAGTTTTTTTACGTGGAAAAGATCGCATAATACCATTAAATGCTAGTTGAAAAGGGTTATAGTAACTATATTTTTGTGAAAATATTGTAAAATATAAGTTTTATTTCGTGAAAATTCCATGTGCAATTTATTGTAATTATCGACAAAATACTAGTTCTTAAGAATCACAAATTATGTTGACAAAGCTGTTATGCCTGAAGTAATATTCAGAATATATTCAAAAATGGAAAATTGGATTTGAGAGGAGAATCGTAGTGGAACCTATTTTAGAGATAGAAGCCGTGTCTTTACAATTTGGGGGAGTAAAGGCATTAGATGACGTCACCTATCATATAGAAAAAGGGGAGATCTTCTCACTTATTGGCCCTAATGGTGCTGGGAAAACAAGTATGCTCAACTGTATTAGCGGTTTATATCAACCAACTAGCGGTTCCATCCGTTATAAGGGTCAGGAAATAGTTAACAAGAAGCCTTACCATCGGACAACACTTGGGATTGCGCGGGCTTTTCAAAATATTGCACTGTTTGCTCATATGTCTGTACTTGATAATTTGAAGTTAGGTAGACATACATTAATGAACTCAGGTGCAATAAGTGGAGGAATGTATGTTGGTAAAGCGGCTAATGAAGAAATTGAGCATCGCAAAAAAGTAGAAGAAGTCATTGAGTTTCTAGAACTACAAGATATTCGTCATACGCCAGTTGGAACGCTTCCTTACGGATTACAAAAACGAGTGGAAGTAGGTAGAGCGCTGGCATTAGGACCGGAGTTAATATTATTAGATGAACCAATGGCCGGGATGAACAATTCTGAAAAAGATCTAATGGCTCGTTTCATATTAGACATGCATGAGGTGATGGATATAACTGTTGTACTAATCGAGCATGATTTAGGTATTGTCATGAATTTATCCGATCATATTGCAGTTTTAGATTTTGGAAAACGTATTGGATTTGGTACGCCGGAAGAAATACAGAAAAATCCGGATGTAATCCGAGCTTATATTGGAGAAGAAACCGTTATTTAGAAAGGTGGAACAAGCGTGGGGTCAGAAAAAACATTACCTAATCTTTTAGCGGAACGTGCGTCCAAGAACGAACACGAAGTTGCATTAAGACAAAAACATCTAGGGATATGGAACGAAATCACTTGGGGGGACTATTTTCAAAAAGTAGAGCAACTGTCCATTTCACTTACTAAAAAGTTGAATTTCCAAAGCGGGGAAAAACTCGCAATTATAGGGGAAAACCGCCCACAGTGGCTCTATTCTCAAATGGCTACACAAAGTTTAGGTGGTATTTCGGTTGGGATTTATCAAGAATCGCTTCCAGAGCAGCTTATATACTATTTAAATGATTGCCAGGCCCGTATTGTTGTCGTGGAAGATCAGGAACAAGTAGATAAATTGCTAGAAATTGAAAAAGAAATTCCACTTGTCGAACATATCATTTTTTACAATAAACAAGGAATGCGCCATTATAAACATTCGAAGCTAATAGATTTCGAGGATCTATTGGATAATGGGGTCAGTTTAATAGAAGATAATCGTCACTTTTTTCAAGATAAATTGGCGCAAAGGCTTGGAGACGATCATGCAATGATTGCTTATAGCGCAGCAACAACTGGAAAACCAAGGGGGGTATTGCTTACACATGAAAATCTACTAGAAGCCGCCAAAAACCTGGCGATGGTAGACCAAATGGAAAACAAAGATGATTACTTTTCGTTTTTACCACTTTCTTGGATTAACGAGCAAGTGCTAAGTAGCGTTATGCCATTATTAACTGGAATCGTCGTAAACTTTCCAGAAAAGGCGCATACGGTGATCGGTGATTTACGTGAGATAGGACCAAAAATGCTTCTAGCATCGCCAAGGGTTTTTCAAAAGATCATGTCTGATTTTACGATAAGAATGGAAGGGGCAAGTTGGTTTAAGAAAAAGGTCTATCAAACTTTTAAGAAGTACGGAGACAAAATGGCACGAGCGAAGCTAAATAAGCAAACGCTTTCATTTGGAGAGAAGTGCATGTACCAACTTGGTGATTTCCTTGTTTTCAGTGCGATTCGAGATCATCTTGGATTAGCTAGGATAAAAAGGGCTTATATCGCAGGAGCTGCACTTCAAACAGAGGCATTTTATTTTTTTCATAGTATTGGAGTGAATGTAAAACAAACATATGGGGGGACAGAGTTAGCTGGAATCGCATTTGTTCAGCATGATGAGAATATTAAGGTGGAAAGTTCGGGTGTACCTCTACCTGGAACGGAAGTAAGAATTGGGGAAGATGGGGTCATTTACGTAAGAAACTCTTCTATTTCTACACAGTATTTACATGAGGAAGATCGCCAGACAATGACCGATGGATGGACTACTCTCGGGGATTGTGGCCGCTTAGGAACAGATGGGCATCTTTATATGCTCGATCGACAAGAGGATATTATTAAGGATCAAAATGACAAACTTATTTATCCGAGAATAGTAGAAAATACATTGAAAACAAGTCCGTATATCCAAGAGGCTGTCTGTTTCGGTAAGGATATGCCGTATATGACAGCTATTTTGAATATCGACTTGAACAGTGTAGGACGTTGGGCAGATAAAAATCGAATTGTTTATACCGAATACTCCGATTTAGCTAGAAATCCTCAAGTTGTAGAGTTTATCGAACAACAAGTGACAAAGTTAATGGACCAGATACCTTCTTACGCACGAGTAAAAAAATTTACTATTTTACACAAACAGTTTAGTGCGGATGATGGTGAACTTACTCGTACATTAAAAGTAAGAAGGAGTTTCATAGAGGATAAGTATCAAATGCTTATAAATGGTATGTATTCCGAGACTCAAAAAGTAACGATGACTAATTTTGAAAAAGAATCTATTGGGGAGATCAGTTTGCAA
Organism: Psychrobacillus soli; assembly: GCF_006861775.1. Lineage (GTDB taxonomy): Bacteria > Bacillota > Bacilli > Bacillales_A > Planococcaceae > Psychrobacillus > Psychrobacillus soli. The sequence continues at coordinate 49,603 of NZ_VDGG01000010.1, forward strand.
GTTATTCAGTTGAACATGAAACAGGGGGTGGCTTAAACATGACTTTTTTTCTACAAATGCTCGTAACAGGAGTGGTTGTCGGTAGTATTTATGGACTGGTTGCATTAGGGTTTGTCTTAATTTATAGAGCTAGCGGTGCATTGAATTTGGCAAATGGAGAATTCGTTATTATTGGACCTTATATCTGTTTAATCTTAATGACTGCTTATAAAATTCCATTCATGTATGCATTACTTATCACACTTGTGTTCAGTGCTGTTCTAGGGCTTGTTGTGGAGAGGTTGGTTATTAGACCTATACAGAATGCACCGGTTGTATCCGTCATTATGGCCACCATAGGATTGTCGAGCCTGCTCGGTGGAGCGGTGCATATGATCTGGGGTCACAAGACACGTACATTTCCACCGGTTTTTCCACAAACCCCAATAAATATTGCGGGAGTGATCATCACTCCTGTTTATCTTTGGTCATTTGTCGTGGTTGTTGTGCTACTGGTCATTTTTTCTCTGTTCTTCAAGTTTTCTAAAATGGGGAATGCGATGAGAGCGGTTGCCGATGATCGTCAAGCGGCACTATCAATGGGGATGAGTGTGAAATACGTCTATGCTGCAACTTGGATGATTGCTGCAGTTGTAGCTGCTGTTGGGGGAGTACTTCTAGGGAACATAAATGGTCTAAGCCCTACTATGTCCGCTATAGGTTTAACCGTTTTACCAGTCGTTATTTTAGGAGGCCTGGATAGTGTTTTAGGAGCAATTATTGGAGGATTTATCATTGGGATCGTTCAAAACTTAGCTGGAGGTTATTTGGACCCGCTTGTAGGAGGGGGGCTAAAAGATGTTGTCCCTTTTATCATTGTTCTCCTTATTTTGATGTTAAAACCACATGGCTTATTTGGTAGTCGAAGAATTGAGAGGGTGTGATAGAGTGCGTAATTTATTTGTAAGAGAAAGCGGGAATTATAAAACTTCCTATAGCGACGATATGAAGTTGTTTGGGACTACTGGAGCTAAAGTGAAAGCCCTGCTCATTGTGCTTATCGTTCTCACACTGCCTCTTTTTGTGTCCAATTACTGGATAGGACTATTTACACTATGTGCCATAGCGTCTGTGGGGGCAATCGGTCTTAATATTTTGACCGGTTTAACAGGTCAAATATCGATCGGAGTAGGAGCCTTTCTAGGGGTGGGAGGGTATACTTCGGCCATATTGACATCCACTTATGGTATAAGCTTTTGGATTGCATTGCCAATAGCTGGAATTGTGACGGCATTAATAGGCGGTCTATTTGGGATCCCTTCTTTACGATTAAAGGGCTTGTATTTAGCTATTGCCACTCTAGCCGCTCAAGTTATTATTCTATTTGTTATTAGCAGATGGGATAGTTTAACAGGTGGAACGGCAGGAATGGTCCTTAACCGACCTACAATCGGAGAGTTTTCTTTATCAACAAATACAGGGTATTACTATTTATGTGCCATTATTCTTTTATTAACGGTATTGTATGCGACAAATTTAATAAGAACACGAACTGGACGAGCTTTTTTAGCGGTCCGTGATCGTGATATTGCGGCACAAATTATGGGGATTAATCTATTCCAATATAAAGTAATGGCATTTGCGATTAGTTCCTTTTTTGTTGGAATTGCAGGTGCATTACTTGCCCATTACACGATGATCGTTAGCCCGGAACTTTATAATTTTCATGTATCAATAGAATATTTGGCAATGATTTTGATCGGTGGTTTAGGTAGTGTATTCGGTTCCATTTTGGGAGCTGTTTTTATCACGCTATTGCCAGTAAGTTTAAGCTCAGTTATTGATATGTTGGCTGCTTTTGCGCCGGATTTGTACCAACTGCTTTCCGCTTTTAAAGACTTTGTATTTGGTGCAGTTATTATTATATTTTTAATATTTGAACCAGGGGGGCTAGCTCATATTTGGCTCAATATAAAAAAATACTTTAAATTATGGCCGTTTTCTTATTAGAATTTCTTTTTAAAAACAGAGGGGGATATTCATGAAAATGAGAAAAAGTATGTTGACAAGTTTGTTTATGGGAATCATGTTCGTATTATTGCTTGGTGCGTGTTCATCAGATGAAAAAGTAGCAGTAAGCGGAGATGTGACAAAAGGGGAGAGAACGGTTGTAATTGGTGGACTTTATGATATTACTGGAGGAACTGGCGATGTAGGGACACCTTATGCAGAAGGGGAGCAAGCGTATTTTAAGTATTTAAAGAGTAAAGGTGGAGTAGAGGGTCTAACTATTGAATTGACTGGAAAAGATTACGCGTATGAAATTCCACAAGCGCAGAAAATTTATCAGGAACTTCGTGATAAGGAAAAAGTTTCTGCTGTACTTGGTTGGGGAACTGGAGACACGGAAGCTTTGCGTCAACAAGTAGCTAGCGATAAGCTGCCATACTTTTCTGCTTCTTATTCGGAAAACTTAAAAAGTCTTGAGGAAAGCCCGTATAATTTCTTGGCCGCTGCGTCTTACTCAGACCAAGGCCGCTCCGTTTTGAAATGGATTAAAGATAATCATAAAGGATCTGCTCCAAAAGTTGCATTATTGTATAATGATACTGCATTTGGACGTTCGCCGATTGAAGATATTAAAGCATATGGTGCGGAAATAGGCGTCGAAATTGTTGATGAGCAAATCGTTGATGTGCAAGCAACAGAAGCACAATCTCAATTGCTGAATATGCAAAAGAAAAATCCTGATTATGCAATTATTCAAGAAACATGGGGAGCAACTGCTACCATTTTAAGAGATGCTAAAACGCTTGGTATTGAAACGCAATTTATCGGTTTGAACTGGGCATCCGGTGAAGGAGTAATTGATATTGTTGGTAATGACATTGCAGAAGGTTATATCGGAATTCTTTCCCATGCAATGCCATCGGAAGACCTTCCAGGAATGGCGGAAGTGAAAGAATATTTAGAAGCAGAAGGAAAGACATTAGAAGACATTAACCAGAAATTCATTCAAGGATGGACTACTGCGAAAATTTTAGTTGCGGGGATTCAAGAAGCTGCCAAAAAACATCCAGAAGGTGAATTGACAGGGGAAGAAATTCGTTCAGGTATAGAGTCATTAAAGAATTTAGATCTTGGTGGTTTAGGAGCTCCCGTCAGCTTTAGTGCAGATAACCATACAGGTACGGAGCAAACTCGTCTTGGCGTAGTTAAAGGTGGAAAATGGGAGCCGTTGACTGACTATTTCAGCCACAAAGATTAAGGAATGGATACAAATAAATGAATTTGGTGGAGAGGAGAATACGATGCTCCATGTAAATAATATTGAAGCGGTCTATTCGAAAATTATTTTAGCGTTGAAAGGGATGTCACTTCACGTACCGGAGGGAAAGATCGTTGCACTTTTAGGTAGCAATGGAGCGGGAAAATCGACAACCTTAAAATCCATTTCTGGACTGATTACTGGCGATGGGGGACAAATCACGGATGGTACAATTGAGTTTCAAGGAAAAAATATAAATAATATTACGCCAGATGTAATTGTAAAAAATGGCATATTCCTTTGCATGGAAGGTAGGCATGTATTTAGAGACTTAACAGTAGAAGAAAATTTAATGGCAGGAGCATATTCTCGTAAAGATCGCGCCAATCTGAAAGGAGATATAGAAAAGATATTCGCCTATTTTCCAAAACTAAAAGCTTTACGGTCAAGAAAAGCGGGTTTTTTGTCTGGTGGCGAGCAACAAATGCTCGCAATTGGCAGAGGTATTATGGCTAAACCAAAGCTATTATTATTGGATGAACCATCTTTGGGGATTGCACCGTTGCTTGTAAAAGAAATTTTTCAAATCATTAAGCAGATCAATGAAGAAGAAGGTACTTCCATGTTAGTAGTGGAGCAGAATGCTAATGTTGCACTATCTATAGCAGACTATGGATATATTATGGAGAATGGTAGGGTTGTCATGCAAGGAAATGCAGACTATCTATTATCCAATGAAGAGGTGCGCGAGCATTATTTAGGGATAGGAAAAGAAGAAAAGAACTATAAAGAGAATAAAGTATATAGACGCAAACAAAGGGTGGTGTGGTAATCTCATTTTTCAGCGATCTGGGATTGTGAGCAGACAAAGCATGGAACCTTATCTTGTTTTGCGGTCAGCGTAATATATCTTGTCATATAAATGAAATCTCCTTCTCATGATTCTGCAATAGTATTGACATCTTTGAATGTTAAACTAAGTGTCGTTAGTGAAAAGGAGGAAATTCATTTTATGAAAAAACACATTGTTGCACTAACCGCAATCGCAGCACTATCAGTAGGAGCAGCGGGACAAGCATCCGCATCGAGCGTTCATACGGTAGAAAAAGGAGAAACACTCTGGTCTATTTCAAAAGAGGTGAATGTAACTGTACAAGACCTACAAGCATGGAATGGACTTGACTCAACTGTTATATTTCCATCTCAAGAGTTAAAAATAGAAGAGATGTTTGAAACGCATGTCGTTGTTTTAGGGGATACACTTTTTGATATTGCCGAACAACATAATCTTTCCGTGGATGAGTTAATGGAGCGCAATCAACTTACTAGTGATTTAATCCATCCTGGAGATGAATTAGTAATTGAAGGAACTAAAAAGGTTGAACAGAAAGTAAGTGCGGCTTCTTTACCTAGCACAAGTGTATCGAATGCGACAGCTAAAACTTCGGCACCTGCTGCGGCTAAACAATCAGTTCCTGCAGCATCAACGGCAAAAGAACTGACTGTTACATCAACCGCTTATACAGCAACTTGTGAAGGATGTTCAGGTGTAACCGCGACAGGGATTGACTTACTTGCAAATCCAGAACAAAAAGTTATATCAGTAGATCCTTCTGTTATTCCACTAGGTTCAAAAGTTTGGGTAGAAGGCTATGGTGAAGCGATTGCTGGAGATACTGGTGGGTCGATTAAAGGAAATAAAATAGATATTTTCATTCCTTCAAAAGAAGAAGCGATCAATTGGGGTAAGAAAACCGTTAAAGTGAAAATTTTAGATTAAGAGAGTATGAAAAGATGGGTCTTGCCACTCATCTTTTTTGTGTTTTAGGAGATAATCAATTATAGAATAATGTGTCGTGGAAAGTTCTATTAGATAACCGCCTGCAGCGAAAATCGATGGAAAACACTAGCTTATCGGGATCCGATATTCACTACGAACGCAACAAACCAGTCTATCAGATGCTAGCCCTGCGAGTTTGGCTGGCTTTAATACATATTATTCCTTTAATATGTCGAAATATTAGCCGTTTCACTTCAAGTCCACCTGCTATATTGAGAATTGGTTGCTTTCATCGGCATTTTGGTTGCTCTCGGACTTGATTTGATTGCTTTTCGAGTAAAACTGGATGCTTTCCATGATCAATTGGTTGCCCTAAGCCATTTACTGGATACAGGCAATGGAAAAACTGAATAAAATTTTGTTGTTTAACGAGTAGACACTGATATTTAAGCAATTTCCGTTGATTTACGCTACAATCACCCAATAAAGTTCTCTTCATCGTAATACCCCCATAATGAGTCACAGGTTTTGTCGTCTCACTCCAAGTCCACTTGCTATATAGAGAATTGGTTGCTTTCCGAGTAGAACAGAATTCATGCTTTTCCATTCATTGAAGAAACGAGAGACAAACTATATAATAACTGGATAGGCTAAACACTATGTATACTAATGATACTGAAGGCGTGAAGTGAGTTTATGGGTGTTTCAATGAAAAAAACACGAGTGACGTTATTGACACAAATGACGTTACTTATAATAGTTGTTGTTTTAATCAGTACATTGCTAGTAAGCATCCTTTTTTCTACGATGCTCGATGATATTGTGGAAAACAATATGGGGAAACAAGCGATGACTGTCGCAAAACTAACTGCACAAAATCCTACCATTATTGAAGCATTTGAAGACGAAGATCCATCCAAACGCATTCAACTAATTTCAGAAACGATACGTAAAACAACCGGAGCAGATTACGTAACAGTTGCTAATGATCAAGGAATACGTTATTCGCATCCTAATCCTGAAAATATCGGAAAGCCAACCGTCACGAGTAATGATGCACCCCTTCGTGAACACAAATCCATTATTTACAGAGGTAACGGGATATCAGGGCCAGCCATAAAAGCAAAAACGCCTATTTGGAACGATAAAGGGGAAGTTATAGGGGTCTCTTCTGTTGGATTTTTAGTAAATAGCATAGAACAACAAGTGCTCGATTATAGAAAGCATGTGATTCAACTAGCTATTATTCCGCTTCTAATAGGAATAGGCGGTGCAATATTAATAGCGAGAAGATTAAAAAAACTGACGTATGGACTAGAACCAGCGGAAATATCCTTTCTATTTACAGAAAAAGAAGCAACGCTCGAATCTATTCGAGATGCAACGATTACCGTCAACATCGAAAAGAAAATTACTTCGATGAATCGTCGAGCACGTGAATTATTCCATGATCAGCAGCTCCTAGTAGGTTCGATTATTGCAGACAACCAACTAAAAAAGTATATTAATGAAGCAATTGCAACAAAAGGAAGCAATACGAGTAAAAAGCTGTTGCTTAACCAACAACTTTATGTACTAGATGCATCTCCAATACTAATTGAGGAAGAGATTTTAGGGGTTGTTTTAACGATAAGAACTGTGTCGGAAATTGAACAATTAACCGAAGAATTCTCGAAAATAAAAACCTTCTCGGAAAACATGAGAGCCCAAAACCATGAGTTTTTGAATAAATTAAACACGATTTATGGATTGCTGATTTTGAAAGAATATGACCGAGCGATTAACATCGTCTCTTCCGAAGTGAGTGAACGACAAAATATTGTTTCTTTCCTTATGGAGTCAGTAAAAGATCCTTTAATCGCCGCTTGTTTGCTTGGTAAAATGAATCGTTCCAAGGAATTACAAGTCACTTTGAAAATTGATCCTGATAGTCGATTAGATAGCATTTTAGATAATGCAAAGTCGAATCATTTCGTCCCAATAATTGGTAATATAATAGACAACGCAATGGAGGCGGCTAGGAAAAAGAACGAACATAAAGGTGTAGTTCAAGTTTCTTTTACCGATTTAGGTAAAGAAATCATTTTTGATATAGAAGATAACGGACCGGGTGTACCTATAATGATGGAAAATGTTATTTTCCAAGATGGATACACAACTAAAAGTGGTGAAAATCATGGGATTGGCTTGGCAATTGTGAAAAACTCGATTGGATTATTAAATGGACAGATTTATGTCGATAAAAGTGAATTAGGTGGTGCAAGATTTACTATTGTTATTCCACAAAATAGTTGGGCTAAAAAGGATGTGTGAATATGTCGAATGATACGATAAACGTAATTATAGTGGAAGACGATGAAGATGCGGCAAATATTTATAAGCAGTTTACTAATCAACTTGATCATTATAATGTCATTGCGACAGCAAGTTCAGGAAGTCAAACATTGCAACTGTTGAAAGTCATACAACCTCAACTCATATTGCTCGATGTTTTTTTACCTGATATGAATGGAATAGAATTGCTAAGGGAGATTCGGAAGCAGTACAGAGGTATAGATGTAATTATGATCACCGCTGCAAATGACACCGAAACAGTTAGCGAAGCAATACGCGGTGGAGCATTCGGTTATCTCATAAAGCCCATCATCATCGATAAGTTTATTGCCGCATTAAAGCAATACGACGAAGTGAGAGAACAATTACATCTAAATCCATTAGTTAATCAGGAAAATATAGATGATTTATTCCGTTCGAACAATAAATTAAAGTCAGTATCTGGTACTAAACAAGTTACTTATCCAAAAGGAATCGATAAACATACATTGAAATTAGTTCGAAGTAAAATTGTGCATATCAATGAAAGTTTAAGTGCAGATGAATTTAGTCAATTAGTTGGAATCAGTTATTCAACTATGCGCCGCTATTTGGAGTATTTGGTTTCATTGGAAGAAATGGATGTAGAAGTTTTATATGGCAGTGTGGGAAGACCGGAGAGAAAATATAAACGACTAATCAAATAAACCTCTGTTAATGAACCTTTTGATACGTTTCTTAACAGGGGTTTTTCACGTGAAAAACCAGAACTTAAAGGCACTTGTCGTACATCTCGGTTCTCAAAACGTTAATCTATCAATTTAGAGTAGTACCAATAAAAGAGGGGATGGTGAAGAGGATGCGGAGGGAAGAACGCGAAGAGTTTTAAAGATGTATATATTATTTGCATCAAGTATAAGAATCTACTTTTTTGAACAGGCTTCGAGTATTAAATTATACTCTTAGGATGTGAAATTATGATTGTTAAATGTCCATCATGTGGGAAAAAAATTAAAATAAAAAACAAAAAATCAGCAAGATGCAGTTGTGGGGCACATGTAAAAATAATACGTGAAAAAATAGGTGGATGACATAGAAAACTATTTCTATGTATAAAAAAATGGTGGTTTTGATGTTTAGAGATGGACTTGATGTGGTTAGTGTGTAACAATAACATATATATTTATATATAAAGGGAAGTGATATATATGAAACATTTACATAAAAACTACCATGAAATGGATAGCAAAGATTTCAACTCATGTTATCAAAACAGAATTTCCTATGAATCTGCTTGCAAGCTTGATATTCAGATAAAACCAATGGATCAACCAAACTCATATCCACTTTACTATATACCTACTAATAATATAATAAATAAAATTAGTGAGGCATATAAAGCCTCCAAAAAACTAGAATTTATTTTTATGAATCTACCGGACGTTGCAAAGAATCAATTTGTAATGGAATGTTTAGTTGAGGAACTTTATAATACAAATGAGTTAGAAGGGGTTAAAAGCAGTAGGGAAGAGATAGCACGAAGTGCAAAAGAAATTAAATTAAACAGGAAAAGTAAGAAGAGATTTAATAGCATGATTAAATTGTATCTAAATTTATATTCTGGGGAAATTGGGATTCCACAAAAACCAGAGGATTTTAGATATATCTATGATGAAATAACTAAAGGTGAAATTGATGAATCGGAGCTTCCAGATGGTGAGATTTTCAGAAAAGAGCAAACGTTTGTTTTGAAAAAATCTGGAACTGGTAAAGTCATCCATCATGGTATAGTACCAGAAGAAAAATTAATTAAAAGTGTTGAATCTCTATTAACTTTTCTTAATGAAGAACAAGGAGTTCCTGATTTAATTAAAGTGGCAATAGGTCATTATTATTTTGGATATATTCATCCTTTTTATGATGGAAATGGAAGAACCTCAAGATTTATAAGCAGTGTGTATTTAACACATGTTTTAGGAAAAGTATCTGCATTTTCTCTTTCAAGAGGGAGTAATAAGTATAGAAATAAATATTTAAATGCTTTTGAGATAACTAATAGTTTAAAAGGTAGAGGAGAATTAAATTACTTTATTGATATATTCTTAGATATAATTGTTAAAACTTTAATAGAAATGACTTCAGAGCTAAAAGAGAAGGTTGAATTGTTAAACTTAGCATATGAAAAAATAGATAATGAGTCCATGCTAAATGATGTATCTCATTCTTATAAGGAAATATTATTTGTACTGGCCCAGAATTATTTCTTTGATCAAGCTAAAGGTATGACAGTTAAAGAAATATCAGAAGAATTCAATTGGTCGACTGCAACTGCAAGGAAGAAAATCAAAGAATTAATGGAAATATCACTAATAGAACAATTTGGAGAAAGACCCGCTATATATACAGTCAAAGAAGGCTACTTTGATAATTAACTAGTCTATCCCAGCCAACTGGAGGACGACATTTGAATACAGCAAACGCTGTGTCACTTGTTGTCCTTTTTTTATTAGATAGGAATGAGAACGATTCGCGCAGAACTTATGGAAAAAAGTTACAAGAGATAAATGAAAGAATGTAAAATAGTCGTGAAAAATATGAATTTAATAATAACAATAAAAAAAATACCCATTATTATCTTTTTGTATTTAAAATATTTTAAAGCTGATAAGATTATAAAAATTAGAAAAAGGTGAAGAAAGCGCTATCATTTAGTTGAGACGACGGGGATGTTAAATGAAAGCGAGCACGTTTTCGAAGTAATGGGGGTTAGTATATGTTATCACTTTTAGGTTTTTCAATGGTTGCAGTATTTATGTATTTAATCATGTCGAAGCGACTTTCAGCTTTAGTGGCTATTATGATAGTACCAATTATATTTGGAATTATAGGTGGATTCCTAACAGATTTAGGACCAATGATGGCAGCTGGTGTAGAAAAAGTGTCCATGACAGCTATAATGATTTTATTTGCTATTTTATATTTTGGAATAATGATCGATACGGGTCTATTTGATCCTTTAATCGCTAAAATATTGCAGTTAGTAAAAGGGGATCCCCTAAAGATTGTTATTGGGACTGCAGTACTTTCTATGATGGTAGCGTTAGATGGAGATGGGACAACTACTTACATCATCACGGTATCTTCATTGTTGCCACTGTATAAACGACTAGGTATGAATCGTTTAGTGTTAGCGACAGTAGCTATGTTATCTATGGGCGTTATGAATATGACGCCATGGGGTGGAGCATCCGCGATGGCGATGGCTTCATTAGGGTTAGAGTCTTCTGAATTGTTTATCCCAATGATTCCAGTAATGGGAATCGGGCTTGTTTGGGTCCTTGTAGCAGCGTTCATGTTAGGGAAAATGGAACGAAAAAGAGTGGGTGTTATTGAGCTTGAACCAATTCAGAAATCTGGAGCAAATCAGTTTGGTGCAAATCCTGAGCTAGCTGCAACAGCAGAAGTTGCGGATTATAAACGTCCGAAACTAGTATGGTTCAACCTTGGTTTAACGATTCTATTGATGGTTTGTCTAATTTTGGACTTCATGTCATTAGCTATCTTGTTTATGATTGCATTCGGAATTGCGTTGCTAGTAAACTATCCAGAGTTGAAATTGCAACAAGAACGTATTGCAGTTCATTCGAAAAACGCATTAGCGGTTGTATCTATTGTTATTGCAGCTGGTATTTTCACTGGTATTATGAGTGGTACCGAAATGATTGATGCAATGGCAAATACTTTAGTTGCGATTATTCCTGATGCGATGGGACCTTACCTAGCAGTAGTTGTTGCTTTTCTAAGTGCTCCATTTACTTTCTTCATGTCGAATAATGCATTCTACTTTGGTGTATTACCAATTATTTCGCAAGCTGCCGAAGCGTATGGAGTGAGTGCAGTAGAAATAGGACGTGCATCGTTACTTGGTCAACCAGTTCACGTACTAAGTCCTTTAGTGGCAGCCGCGCATTTATTGATTGGCTTAGTTGAAACGGAGTTTGGTGACTTACAACGATTTGCATTGAAATGGGCTTTTGGAACGGTTGTTGTTATGACGATCGCTGCATTAGTAATAGGTGTTATTACAATTGGATAATATAGAAAATGACGATGAATCCAAAAGATTCGTCGTCATTTTTTTAGGTAGATCTTAAAAGAATAGTAGCTGTTGTTTTTGCGAGATTCATTACAGTATCTAGTCTCGTGCTGTTTAACGAATTTATCGGGTAGTCTCGATCTAAATAATTCACAATTCCTTTTAAATGATAGTTCCCCACTGCAGGTAATAGGTTGTTGATAGCATACCCAGGAGTAAGTGGACCATCTTTTAATATGATGGAACCAATTTGGTGATTATCCCCTAAACAGGCATCCACACCAAAAATAATAGGATTTCTAAATTGATGATGAATTTCTTCTAGTACGACTTTTAAGTTTAGTGCATGAACAGGTTTTGCAATTGTTCCAAAAACATGGAAGGGAAAATTTTGTTCTTTTAACATCGTTCCCACAAAAGGGCCATAGGAATCCCCAGTGGAACGATCCGACCCAATGCATAGAAAGATGATATCGCTATTGGACGATCTACATAATGTTCGTAGAAGACGAGACATCTCATTCATGTCTTCTTCGGTCGATGATTCTGTGGAATAACGGTAGTACAATGTATTATTCTGCACGTTCACTCTTTCTCTTCTTTTAAAAGGAAACAATTTGTCACGCTCCCCTCGGCTGAAAGTTCACTTAAGAAATTTTTATACTTTCCGGATGTAACTGAATCTATTAGTTGTAGTATAAGTCTGAATTGTTTGAATTTCAAGTGAGGTTTCTTGGCTTTATTGAAGAGGTATTATGTTTCTAGCACAATGCGCATAGAATAATTAGTACGAACAATATGAAAGGGGCGATTTGATGTATTTTACGAACGTTCAATATCCTCCAATACGGGTTATAACAGTGACAGGGAATGGAAAAGTTGACGCACAGCCGAACTATGCGCAACTCCAGTTAGAAGTAAGTACTGAGGGGGAAGATTTAAGTGTGGCTCAACAAGAAAACGCCAACACGATGAACCAAGTCATTCAGTCTATTTTAGCATTAGGCATTCCTAGGGAAGATATTCAAACTTCGGCTTATAACATAGTTCCTAATTATGACTTTGTAGACGGTAGACAAGTATTTCGGGGGTATGAAGTGAGGAATGCGATTACTGTAAAAGTAACAGACACGAGTCAAGTTGGTACTGTCATCGATACTGCTGTACAAAACGGTGCAAATCGCGTATCATCTGTTCAGTTTAGAATTGATGATACGACCCCATTTTACCAGCAAGCTCTTCGCTTAGCGCTCCAAGATGCACAAACGAAGGCAAAAACAATAGCGGAGACTATGCAATTACCTTTGCACCCACATCCAATAGAGATTGTGGAAGAGAGTCAGAGTCAACCTGTAGCATATAAATCAGTCGCAATGGCGGAACAGAGCTTCACAACTCCAATCGAACAAGGACTAATTACGATTAACGCAACTGTGAGAGTTAAGTTTCAATATTGAATAATGAACAAAACAGTTTAGTTACATGAAATCTAGCAGATTAAAATACTGCTAGATTTCTATTTGTTTAAAATACGAAATTCATGTGCCGAACTTTTAAAGGTCGTCAAAATGGATTTCATATACTTTTTTAGGGCGTCCTCGCAGTTTTTTCTGCAATTGAGTAGTTACAGTGGCAGCCCCATTTTCCTCTAATTTCTTGAGTATGCGGTTTGCGGCTCTTGGTGTAATTCCTAAATGAATGCTTAAATCTTCTGACGCGACCATGTTAGATTGTAGTTTATCCATTACAGCGATAATTTTCTGTATTTGTAAAGGAGAAGTATTAAGCTTTACGCTTAATTTCTCAATTTCCAAATCATATTGTGTATCTACTTTTATCCAATCTTTGTCGCCTAGTGGGCCAATCAATGTTTCCTCCTTGGACAAAATATAGGACTGCGTTTCTGAAGCTGCACCTATTTGTGAAGCTTTATCTGCATTAAGTTGCGCTTCTTGAATAGAATTGCCAATACCCCACCCGATGTGTATAGGAAATTGTAATTCTTGTGTAAGGAATGAGGCCAATTGACAGCTTTGCATCTCGTTTGTGATCAATTTGAAGTCACTATAATTTGTAATAATTTCATAATAAAAAACATTTCGATGGATAATAAAGGACATTTGATTGTTCTTACTAAAATCGAGAATAGCTTTATGTAATGACATCTGTCGATATTCTAAATCCCCTACATTCTCCCGGTTAATAGCCATTTCTAAGTGAGCAATAACTACTTGATTTTCGATTAATTGAATAAGTTGTATTTCCTTTAAGAGAGTCTCGATAATCATGATCATACTTCGTTCAGAAGGAACAACTGATAATGGTTTAATACCGTATGGCTCTAACAATTCATGTAAATTGCCTAATCGCGTTATGCTAACATCTACTTTGTTTTGTCTCCACATTTCCACGTGAAAGTCACGCATTTTTTCATATACATCCGCATCTGCATATGCCTGAATGCTTGTAGTGAAAATATACGGGGCATCATCTTTCGTCGTCCATTCATGGATGCCTAAATAATTATTTTCTTCATATAAAAAATCGACTAAACATCTTTTCATTTGAAAGTCTTTATGTTTATAAATATATTCGGATAAAGTTCTATAAAAATCCTCTTGTGTGACGTCAAAATGTAACATTGGAATAGGTATATCGGTAAAATGTTGCTGAATATAAAAATAGGGAATTTGTCCACTGAACAATATACCATCCACTTGTTGAATTTTTTCTAAAAATATTTCTTTTAAATGTGCTAGTGAATCATAAATAGTAAATTCAAAATTACATGGTTCGATGCTTAATAATTCTACATTCTTTACCCATTTTAATGAATTTTTTGTAGTGAAAATACGAATTCTTGGCATTTTTATACTTTTCTCCTTTTTCTAAAAATACATTGATATTTTTTTTGTATTAGTTTACTCTGTTATTTAAAGACATATCACAAAGGGGTCTTTTAATCGAAAAAGGGGTGGATTTTATTGCAACAGGTATTTACTAAAAATGAAAAGAACGATGAAAATAGATTTTCAAAATTCTTGTCTATCATTGAGAAAGTAGGAAACAAGCTTCCTCATCCGTTTATCTTGTTTTTCTATTTAACAGTTACTCTCGTCATTCTATCATGGATTTTAAGTTTATTTAAGGCAGCGGTTGTCCATCCGAATACACAGGAAATGGTTGCGGTTAAAAGTATTTTATCAAGTGAAGGTATCCAGTTTATATTATCTGATACGCTTAAAAACTTCACTGGTTTTGCTCCTTTAGGTTTAGTTCTAACGGTTATGTTAGGTATAGGTTTGGCGGAAAAAGTAGGTTTGCTAGAAATGCTTATGAAAAGAGCTATTCTAAGTACGCCTAAAAAAATCATTACATTCGCAGTATTCTTCATAGGAATTTTAGGAAATGTTGCTTCAGATGCAGCTTTTGTTGTAATTCCTCCTTTAGCAGCGCTTGTTTTCTTGTCAGTTGGTCGCCATCCAATAGCCGGTTTAGCTGTGGGTTTAGCTAGTACAGGTATTGGTTTTACTGCGAATATATTAATCGCGGGTACAGACGCGCTTTTATCTGGTATTTCTACTGAAATTGCTCAAGCGATTAATCCAGAGGTTATGGTGACACCACTTGATAACTGGTTTTTTATGAGCGTTTCTACATTTGTTCTAGCAGGTATTGGTACGCTGATTACTGAAAAGTATGTAGAACCGCGTTTAGGAGTTTATCAAGGTAAACAACAAACGATTTCCAAAGAAATTAGTCTTGAAGAAAAAAGAGGTTTACGTAATGCCTTAATATCTGCAATCGCTTTCATTGCTATAATTGCCGTGGGTATGCTTGTTCCGAACTCACCGCTTTTGAATGAGGACGGTACCATATTGCGCTCCCCATTTTTATCGGGTATTGTGCCAATTCTATTTTTATTCTTTTTAGTAGTTGGTATTGCTTATGGTGTTAGTACGAAAAAAATTCAATCATCTGGTGATATTCCGAAACTGATGACAGAAGCTATCGGAAGTTTATCGGGATATATTGTATTAATCTTTATGATTGCTCAGTTTGTAGCTTACTTTAACTGGAGTAATATTGCCATTTGGCTTGCAGTACATAGTGCTGAATTATTAACCACTTTGAATATGACAAATGTATTTGTTATTGTGCTATTTGTTTTATTAACGGCATTCCTAAGCTTGTTTATTATTAGTGGTTCCGCATTATGGTCATTAGTTGGTCCAGTATTTGTTCCACTGTTTATGGTGCTAGGCTATCACCCAGCATTTATTCAGTTGGCGTATCGTATTGGGGAATCTTCTACCAATATGGTGACACCTTTGAATCCATATTTTGCGATCATTCTATCATTCATGCATGTGTATGATAAAAAAGCAGGTATAGGTACGCTTATGTCCCTTATGATCCCTTATACAATCGGGTTTCTTATTATTTGGATTATATTAATGCTAGTGTTTGCTTTATTTGGTATCCCGATTGGACCAGGTGTTTCATTACATCTGTAATTTACTTAATCTAAGGAGTGGTAAGGTTGGACATTTTCACAATGAATCCCAATTTGACTGAACAAATGCTTACATGGAGAAGAGATTTTCATCAATATCCTGAAGTAGGTTGGACAGAATTCCGCACTGCCTCCATTATCGCGCATGAATTAAGTCAATTAGGATTTCAAGTGCAGGTAGGAAATGAAGTATTATCAGAAAGTAGGATGGGGGTACCTTCTGAAGAACAGCTAGCATTTTATTATGAGAAAGCTAAGAGTACCGGTGGTTATTTAGAATATATGGAAAAAATGGTCGGGGGATATACAGGAGTAGTTGGAACGATTAAAGGGAAGAAATCAGGACCTACTATTGCTTTCCGTTTTGATATGGATGCATTAGAAATAGAAGAATCTCCTGAGTCTTCTCATATTCCCCAGCAATATGGTTTCCGTTCACAGTATGAAGGAAATATGCATGCTTGTGGTCATGATGCTCATTGTGCAATTGGTTTAGGGTTAGCGACGGTACTTGCAAATAATACAGATCATATTGAGGGAACTATTAAAATCATCTTTCAGCCTGCAGAAGAAGGTGTTCGCGGTGCAAAATCGATGGTTGATGCAGGAGTAGTAGACGGTGTAGATTACTTTTTGGCTATGCATGTAGGAGCAGGTTCGCCGCTAGGTACAGTGCTGGCTGGGACAAATGGATTTTTAGCAACAACTAAAATAAATGCGAAATTTACTGGAAAAGCTGCACACGCAGGGGCAGAGCCTGAAAAGGGCAAAAATGCTTTACTTGCTGCAGCTTCTGCAATCTTAGGGCTACATGCGATTCCACATCATAGTGGTGGTGCATCACGAATAAATGTAGGTACTTGTATAGCTGGAGATGGACGTAATATAGTGCCAGCGCATGCTTCTTTACAACTTGAAACGCGTGGGGAAAATAGCGACGTACATATGTATGTTCATGAGCAAGCACTAGCTGTGTTAGAGGGAGCATCGAATATGTATGGGACGGAACTTTCCTATGAAATAGTTGGAGCTGCCAAAACTTGTTCCTCTTCCGAAAAGTTAATAGAATTAGTTGCTAAAGCAGCTAGAAGTGTTCAAGGGGTAGAAGAAATCATTCCAAGTTCTAAATTTGCTGCTGGATCAGAGGATGCGACTTATATGATGGATCAAGTGCAAAAGCAAGGTGGACATGCTACCTACGCAGTTTTCGGAACAACATTAGCAGCTGGACATCATCATGAAAAATTTGATATTGACGAAGCGGTACTCTCTATCGCTTTGAGCACTTGGTTAGAAACAATTGAACAAGTTTATCAAAATGAAGGCGGGCAATTCTAAATGGATAATATGATAGATGTAATCGGTTCTTTAATAGATGCAAAAAGTAAGGAAATCACGGAGTTAAGTGATCGAATTTGGGAAACGCCCGAAACACGTTTTCAAGAATATCAATCTGCCAAAGTATTAAGTGATTTTTTGGAAGACAATGGTTTTTCTGTAGAACGTGGAGTGGGAGGCATTGAAACAGCTTTTACAGCAACATTCGGACAAGATAAACCCGTAATTGGGATACTTGGTGAATTTGATGCGCTTTCAGGACTGAGTCAAAAAGAAGCTTCCGATGTAAGAGAAGCAATTGAGGAAAACGGAAATGGGCATGGATGCGGTCATAACTTATTAGGTACTGCGGGAATTGCAGCGGTTGTTGCGATAAAAAAACTCATAGAGGAAAAGAAAATAACTGGTTCTATTAAATACTTTGGATGTCCTGGAGAAGAAGGTGGATCAGGAAAGACCTATATGGTCCGTGATGGTGTTTTTAGCGATATTGATGTAGCACTTACATGGCATCCAAATTCATACTCTGGCGTCTTTTCATTCTCATCTCTAGCAAATTATCAAGTATATTTCTCTTTTGAAGGGAAAGCATCGCATGCTGCGAATTCACCTCATCTTGGGCGAAGTGCGTTGGACGCAGTTGAGTTAATGAATGTAGGGGTCAATTACTTACGTGAACATATAATATCCGAAGCAAAAGTGCACTATGCTGTTACAAATACCGGTGGTTCTTCTCCAAACGTCGTTCAATCGGATGCGGAAGTATTGTATTTAATACGGGCTCCACATATTAAAGAAGTAGAGGATATTTATCAACGTATTATTAATATTGCTGAAGGAGCGGCTTTGATGACCGGAACAAAGGTTACGGTGCGCTTTGATAAGGCATGCTCAAATTACATTCCAAATGATACGTTAAATATTGTTTTACAAGATAAGTTGGAAGCTTTCGGATTGCCGAATTACGACGAAAAAGAACTTAGTTATGCATACAAAATGGCTAGTACTATTACAACTGAGGAAATAGATAGCGCTATTTTAGATGCAGAAAAACTATCTAATTATCAAATAACGGAGCAATTTTATACGCCAGATTATCCATTTTTCAATGAGGTCATCCCTTATGCTAAAACGCGTGAAGTTATGCAAGGATCCACGGACGTAGGAGATGTTAGTTGGATTGTACCGACAGCTCAATTTTTTACAACATGTTTTGTAGCAGGAACTCCTCTCCACACATGGCAACTTGTTTCGCAAGGGAAAACATCGTTAGCACATAAAGGACTACTATATGCTGGTAAAGTTCTTGCTGCAAGCGCTGTAGAGATTTTTGAAAATCCTAAGTTAATTGAAAAAGCGAAAGAAGAACTAGTTAAACAAACAAAAAATGCTTATCAAAATCCATTACCAAAGGTTTTACAACCAAGCATTTAGTAAGTAAGTAGAATTTATGGCTTATAATATATAGAAAAGGTACCAGGCTATGATTGTCTAATAGCTCGGTACCTTTTTTTATCATTACTATTTAATCTGCTGTTTAAAACTCAGTTATCATCATCATCCAGATCAAGCTCTAACACTTCGCCAGTAGTAGCGTCGATTGTAATGTCAGCTTCCCCGTTTTTTGTACGAAGTTCCATTTCATATTCATATCTATTGTCATCTTCGTCCAATTCGATTTCAATAACATCGCCGTTCACTTGTTTTTTAGCAATAGCTATTGCTTCATTTTTAGTAATTAATGATTTTCCAGATGGCGATTTAGTAAGGGCTTTACGATCATCACCGTCATAGCGATCATCATCTAACTTTTGTTCAAGCACTTTGCCGGTAGTAGCATCGATTGTAATGTCATAATCCTCTTTGGCTGTTCGAATATCTAACTCATATTCATATCTATTGTCATCTTCGTCTAATTCAATTTTAATAACATCGCCGTTCACTTGTTTTTTAGCAATAGCAATGGCTTCTTTTTCAGAGATAAGTGTTTTTGTAATGCCCGTGAGTTGTTTGCTTTCTAATTTACCATCATCTTCTTGTGCATAAGCGTGAATTCCGATTGCACCGCTAACTAAAAGAGTAGTTGCTAATGAACCAATAATTATTTTTTTCATTTTTTATTTCCTCCTAAGTTTGTTTTGTCTTACAGTTAATACTATAAACAGACAAAACTAAAGGACGGGGAACGGAAGGTTAAAATATGGAGAGAAAAAGACTCGTTTTTTTTCATAAATGATAAAGCGACGGACACATCCTTCGATGTATCTGTCGCTTTTAAAGTAAGGGATGGGTGGAGTAGATCAGTCGTCCCAATTAACGGATTTTACTTCACCTGTGTATGCATCGACTTGGACGGTGGCTTCACGGTCATCGTCTCCGTTCTCGATTTCCACTTCTACAAGGTAATATGGAGTTTGACCAGGTATTTGGTGAAACTCAGTATCATCACTATCTGCCGTTCCTTTAAGATGCTTGGTTGCTATGTCTATCGCTTCTTGTATAGTTATTACGCTTACTTCGGTAGGTTCATTTGCAGATGTTTTGTCTTCTATTATTGGTTCTTTTCCTTCATTTGATGATTGTTGAGGTATTTCTTGGACGGGTATTTCTACTTTTTCCGTTTGAACTAAAGATAGAACATCTCCGCTTTTTGCATTTATTTTAATGACATAAACACCAGTTTCGAGCTTCATCTCTATTTGATATTCGCTTTCGGTCTTTGTTGTTTTTATTATATCTCCGGGATACTTTTCGAGTACCATCGAATTTGCTTCTTGTTCGGTTAGGTCCTTTGCTGAAATAGAAGGGGCTATCCATAACCCTAAGCAAAAAACAAGGAGAATACCTCCTATTGACCATATCCATTTCTTATTCTTCATCCTCTATCACTCCATGTACTAATTTGTTAGCAATAGTATATAACCTGAAAGTAAGAAAATGATGAGAAAGCTAGTGGTTAATTTAGCTATTTTCTATTGGTTTGAAAAAAAAGCGTAATAGTCGTTCCAAGGTTTTCTAAGCTATCCAGTTCAATCCGTATTTCAATTGCATCGGCTATTTGCTTTGCCATCGTGAGTCCTAGGCCAGATCCACCTTGTTTTCTGCTTCTTGCCTGGTCTACACGGTAAAAGCGGTCAAAGACATGAGGTAAATCATGCTTTGGAATTCCCATTCCTTTATCTTTAATTTGGATATATGTCTCATCGGATGCTTGACCGACATAAATCGTAATTTGATCCTCGCTATATTTTCGAGCATTATCTAAAAAGATATAAAGTAGTTGTTTTAGTTTTTGTGCATCGGTGAAACCAGTTGTTATTTCATTGCTATCGACTAATACGTTTCGTAGATAGGTGTTTTGGAATGTGTTTGCAGTTTCTTTGACAAGTTCTGTTATGTTTATTTGTTCTAATTGTATATTCCATTGCTCTTGCTGCCGAGCCAGTTGTAATAACTGCTCGGTCATTTCTCTCATCCGCACTGCTTCTGAGTAAATGGCATCAATAGATTCTTCAAACAAGTCGGGTCTTTCCAAACCTCTCCGCTTTAGCAGGTCAGCGTAGTTTTCAATAATTGTAAGGGGAGTTCTTAACTCATGTGAAGCATTGGAAACGAATTGTTCTTGTTTTTCAAAGTTTGACTGGAGTATATCAATCATATGATTAAACGTTTCTCCCATTTCCACTAGTTCACTTTCCGAAGTTTTTTCCAGTTCTAGTCTTTTAAATTGAGCACTTTTTTGAATATCTTTCATTGTATCAATCATGGACCTAATTGGTTGGATAATTAATTTACTCAAAACTCTACTAGATAAGAAAACGGGAATCATAGCGATAATAGTTACTACAATAAGTATGATTCGGAGTATGTTGATCATGTCATCCGTCGCTTGAATACTGCTTGTTACTTGGAGGTTCACAACACTTCCATCATTCCAAACGACTGGGTAGGAGACGAACACATAGCGCTTATTTTCGAGGGTCATTACTTCACTAATTTCGCCAGCTAAAAAATGCTTAGGTCGTGATTCTAATGCTGGCTCGGAAGGGGAAGTAATTTTTGCGTTACTTGTTAAATCATTATTCACTACTCGAATCATCCCGTCGACGGGAACATAGGCAAGAAGCAGTTGATTAGGGGGAATACTATCCTTCGTCCTTCCGATATCAGCTACAATCTTTTCGACACTAGCTACTGCTCTATTGACTTCGTTTGTCGTCATTAAATGACTGAAAAGAAAGTAGATAGAAGCGTTCATAAGGATTAATAAAACAATAAATAACACCGAAGTATATAAATTAATTTTATTTCGAAGTTTCATGTTGCATCCTTTAAGACGTAGCCGACGCCTCTAACTGTGTGGATAAGTGCTTGATCATATCCTGCATCTATTTTTTTTCGTAAGTACCGAATGTATACATCTACTATTTTCGTTTCTCCATCATAATCATAGCCCCAAACCACTTCTAAAATTTGATTTCGTTCTAAAACTTGCCGCTTATTTTTCAATAAGTATAAAAGTAAATCATATTCTTTAGGTGTTAACTCAATATCGTTTTCTTTTCGTATGACTTCGCGTGTTTTCTCATTTACCTTCAAATCCCCAGCATGCAACCATTCATCTTGCACCACTTCTGCGGTGGAAGTTGTAACTTGCTTCATTCGTAAGACTGCTCGAATTCGTGCAAGTAATTCTTCCATTCGGAAAGGCTTTGTAATGTAATCGTTAGCACCGAGATCTAAACCAGATACTTTATCTTCAATCGAATCTTTAGCTGTAAGCAAAATAACCGGGATGAAGGAATCTTTTAATCGAATACGACGAAGTAACTCGATTCCACTCATACCGGGTAGCATTACATCTAATAATATTAAATCCCAGCTTCGCGAACGATAAACTTCAAAAGCGTCATGACCATCCATGGCTTTACCTACTTCATATCCTTCATAATCAAGTTCGATTTCCAGTAATCTTAAAATTTTTTCTTCATCTTCTACAACTAAAATAGATTCTTTGGACAAAAGCTATTCCACCCCTTGTTCTAGATCAATGTCTATATTCTACATTACTCGGGTGCATAATAAAAAGAAGTTGATATAAAATTATGTAAATAGCTCAATTGATTGATCACGTACCAATTGAGCTATACTTACTTTTTCATTTTAGACATGAATCTACATAGTGAGACGATAGGAGGTGGTAGTTTTTTGTGATCAATTAACAGAATTCAATTGAGATAAGTCTTGTGCAATCTGCTATATAATCACCTCCGAATTGCAAGTTTTCTCTCCTGTTAGAGAGATTAATATACTATATTAAATCTATTTGCTAATGCTTAGGTTCCTATCTTGAATAGAAAAAATCCTTTTTGTAAAAGTAAACTAAGGAAAGTGATTTTGAGTAAACTATCTATTACTTGTTTAGTTAGATAGTTTGGGGGAGGGTGGATAAAAGTGTATTTATGCTTCCTTTTACTTGTAAGACACTTTCTAATAAATTTTTCACTTCTTCAAAAGCTTCATCTAGCTGTAATTCTTGCTGTTTCATGTTTTTTAGAATGATTTCATTTAATTTCTGGAGTGTCTCTTGTTTCTCCAAGGATGTTTGGTTATCTAGTTGGTTTTTTTGCAGTTGATTCCAAATGGTTTCCAAATAGTTATCGTGTTTGTTAACGCTTTGTTGCAGTCTGTTTAATAATTCATACTGTTTATGTGATCGTTTCGTGAGTAACTTATTAAAATTATCCTGCTTATTTATATGTTCATTCATTGTAAGAAGGGAGTGCTCTTGTTTTTTTATATAGCTTTTGTAACTGTTAGATGTTCGAGCCATTTCAAGAAAAATATCTCTTAGATGCAGGTAATTTTGTCTCTGGATTTTCTTTTGAAGGTTAAAAGCTTGTTCTTGCTTACGAATATCTCCTAATATTGTTTGACATGTATTTTCTAGTTGGGTAATGCAGTTCATCACATGAAGATTAGCGGCTTTTTGCTCTTCTAAAGAATCTTTGTATTGATCCGTAACAAAAAGACGCTGGTCCTTATTCATTGCAAGCGCTGTGGAAAATATCTGTACCTTTGACTCTTTCATTTCTACATACTCCTTTTAAAAGTAACTGGTCGACATACCTTATGTTATGTGCCTACTTCTGTTTGGGTGAAGAATTCGCTGTAGCTTATTCAGAGCCAAGTTGTTGTCGAATGTTTGGATTTGGAAGGAAATTGGTGTTTTTTGTCGAATATAAATGTAAATCAATAAATAAAATTGGTTGCATTGGCATACTTTAAAAGAGGAAGAAATTAACTGGGGGGAGTAGTTTGAAAAAGGAAGAATTTGAAGCGCTAAATCCGTTTTACTCCATTTGGCTTTCTACAAGAGAAACGATTCGTTATGTGCTAGATTATAAGGATTTAAGATATTCGTTAACGATAGCCGCTATTGCAGGTATACCTAGTGCAATAAATGCTGCAGATAAGTTGTGGGAACGTTTTGATATTTCATTGTGGTTAATGCTAATCGGCATTATTGTACTTGGTCCTTTACTTAGTTTAGTTGGGGTGTATATTGGAGCCGCAATTTACACATGGATAGGGAAATTGTTTGGAGGTATAGGTAAGTACAAAGAGATGCTTCAGGCCATTGGAATAGTAATGGTTACACAAATTTGGATGGCTCCGTTTTGGATATTATCCGCTATTTTTGTTTATAATGATTTCCTAGTAATTGATGTAGTTTCGGGGATTAATCCAGGTGCAATTATTTGGTTTATCATTTCATCTTTAATCACGATTACGTTTTCCATTTGGGTGATTATCATCCAAAGTAAAGCAATTGGTGAAGTCCACCAGTTTTCTAGTTGGAAAGGATTTGCGACATTAATCATTCCTTCTATCGTAATTGGTATTATTGTATTTATAATTACAATCATCATTGTATTTTCATTTATTGGAGCTTCCACATACTAAAACTTTCAAAGTGCTAACACTTTAACTATTTTGAATAGTGAAGTTTTGGCGCTTTTTTCATGTTATTATGGAAACAATAGAGGGTAATGTTTAAAAGAAAATATATAAAGTGAGGATTACATAGGAGGATAAAGCAATGAGACAAATTATTGCAATGGGGGGCGGCGGTTTTTCAATGGAACCGGAAAACCCATTATTAGATCGATATATATTGAAGCAATCATCCAAAAAAAGACCCAAAATTTGTTTTATCGGAACAGCTAGTGGGGATGCAGATAGTTATATTGAAAAGTTTTATCATTTTTTTCAACAAGAAGTATGTGAACCGACACATTTATCTTTATTTAAACCTCCTACGCGTGATATTCAGAAATTCATCCTGGAACAGGACATTTTATATGTAGGTGGTGGCAACACCAAAAATCTAATGGTTCTTTGGAAAGAGTGGGAACTAGACATAGCTATTCGACAAGCTTATAACAATGGAACCATTTTATCAGGTATTAGTGCCGGCTCGCTGTGTTGGTTTGAAGAAGGGGTGACGGATTCATACGGTGACGAACTGGAGCCTATTTCTTGTCTTGGATTAATAAGCGGAAGCAATTGTCCACATTATGATGGAGAGGAAGATAGACGTCCTGTTTATCAAAAATTTATCGAAGAAGGCATTATTGGGGCGGGATACGCTGCCGATGATGGTGTTGCCCTACATTTTGTTAATGAAAAATTAAAAGATGTAGTGAGCTCTCGTCCACAAGCAAATGGATATCATGTGGATACGGGCATAGAAACAAAGTTATCCACAACATATTTAGGTACTGAACATCAATAGAAGAAAGATGATTCCTGAAAACATATCGAATTACATTGAGATAATAAATTGTAATGTGTAGTTTTTGATAAAGAGGCGATTTTTAGAAATGGATTATATACAAAAAGGAACGCGAGATTTTAAAAAAACGAATTTGGCTTTATTTGCAGCGGGGTTTATTACATTTGCTAATTTATATAGTACACAGGCTGTGCTCCCAGAGTTTTCAAGGGAATTTCAAATTTCTCCTGCTGTGGCGAGTTTGTCCTTGTCCTTTGCGACTTTTGCATTAGCGATTAGCCTCGTGATTTTTGGATCGCTTTCAGAGGCATGGGGACGTAAACGATTGATGACGCTTTCTATTGTTTCGGCATCTGTTTTAACATTGGCAATAGCTTTTTCTCCTAGTTTTGAATTTCTCCTCGTTTTGAGGGTCATTCAAGGAATCACATTTGCAGGTCTTCCCGCTATTGCGATGGCATACTTAGGGGAAGAAGTGGAGGCGAAGAGTCTCGGAGTTGCTATGGGTCTTTATATTAGTGGTAACTCGGTTGGAGGATTAGCTGGTCGTATTATTATGGGGACGATGACCGACTTGTTTAGTTGGAAAGTTGGAATGATTTTTCTTGGACTTCTGAGCATTGCGATTAGCATTTACTTTGTTGTAGCCTTGCCTAATTCTAAGCATTTTGAACCGCGAAAATTACAGTTTAAAGCGTTGGTAAGTTCACTACTAGCGCATTTAAAAGATCTAAAAATGCTGTGTCTTTTCGGTATTGGCTTTACATTGATGGCGAGTTTTGTTTCTTTGTATAACTATATTAGTTTTAAGCTACTTGCTCCTCCGTATTCATTGAGTACGACAATTGTTGGCTGGATTTTTATTATTTATTTGGTTGGAACGTTTAGTTCTACATGGTTCGGTAGCCTTGCTGATCGTTATGGACGTCCTAACGTCTTGATAACAGGTATTCTTATCATGTTTGCGGGTAGTCTTATTACACTAGATATTCATCTGGTACTTAAAATTGTTGGGATTACAATATTTACTTTTGGTTTCTTTGGTGCACATTCGATTGCAAGCGGTTGGGTGAGTCATCGAGCAAACCATGATAAGGCACAAGCTTCTTCCCTTTATTTATTTTTTTATTATTTTGGCTCGAGTATCGGTGGAACTACGGGAGGTGTTTTTTGGGAGAAGTTTGGCTGGGTTGGCGTCATTGGCTTAATCGCTTGTTTTCTCCTAGGTGCAATTGTTCTTTCGTACTGCCTTCGTCGTTTTTTAGAGCGTGAATGAAACGACATTTACTAGCCATATTAAAAGGGAACAAATGATAGGAAAAGGGGCTTTTAATATGTCTAGTGAAAATTATAAAAAAGCGAGTAAATACACGAATTCGTTAAATCCGAACGCTAAAAACAAAAACGTGAAGGAAGAAATTTCGATTGAGCTAGCTGAGTTTGACAGCTTGTTACCGAAGCAGGAACCGATGACACCGAACCAACGTAAAGAAGGTTTGGCAGATAAAATGTACAAAGATAAAGGCTAATGAGGCACAAGAAGAAAGGGCTATCCACAAGTCATTTTTGACAAGTGGATAGCCCTAAATTCGTTGTCGTTTTAGTTTAGTCCAAATTCGTTAATTAATGCAGCTAACCCACCTTGGAAGCCGCTACCGATTGCATTGAACTTCCATTCGTTGTTGTGTCGGTAGATTTCACCGACTACGAGCGCTGTTTCAATTGAAAAGTCTTCACCTAAATCATAACGAACGATTTCTTCATTCGTATCTTCGTTGACAATTCGAATAAAAGCATTGGAAACTTGCCCAAAGTTTTGTTTACGCTGATCTGCATCGTGAATAGTAACTGTAAAAACGACTTTTTGTACCACACTAGGAACAATAGGTAATTTTACAAGTAATTGTTCGTCATCTCCATCGCCGACTCCAGTACGGTTATCCCCAGTGTGGATAACAGATCCTTCTTCGCTTTGTAAATTATTATAAAAGATAAAACTTTTCTCATTAAAAGCTTTTCCATTACCGTCCACGATGAAAGCGGATGCATCTAGGTCAAAATCTTCACCGCCACTGTATCTATTTGTATCCCAGCCCAATCCGACTAAGACATTTTTTAAACCTGGATTCGTTTTCGTTAAATCAATTTTTTGACCCTTTGAAAGGTTAATAACTGACATGTTGTTTCCTCCTCATCCATTTTGTTAATCAAATGCGCCTTGACATATTTGCTTACGCTGCAGACTTTAACTTTATTCAGTAGGGATTTGAACGCCTACTGAATAAAGTTAATTATTTTCTTTGACCGTCCTCGTATTTCTTTTGTAGCTCTTCTAGTCGAAGGCGACCTTGTTCTCTCATTTTGCGATTTTCTTCTTCGATCGCTTTTGTTTCGTTCATCCCACGCATAATCGTATCCCATGTTTGTTCGATTGTTTCGATTTTAATGCTTGGTTGCCCGGACATTCTAGCGATATCCACACTTTGTTTCGAAATATCATTGGCATTGCGAAGGAGCATTTCATTTGTTCGGCGATCTAATTCACTCATTGATTGTGCTACAAGGTTTTGTCTTTTTGCAGAAATGGCATTAATCAGTCCGGTTTTAAAAATCGGAATAGTTGTTACAAACGCTGAGTTTATCTTCCCGATTAGCTTTGTATTACCGCGTTGAAGCATTCTAATTTGTGGTGCGGATTGATAGGAAACTTGTTTAGCCATTTCTAAATCATAAATTCGTTGATCGAGTAGTTCAATTGCGTTTTGTAGGCTATTTAGTTCCATTAACACAAGCTGATCACCAGATTCTGCTTTTTGTTGTAAATTAGGGACAAGCTGTCTTAACTGGTTTACTTTAAGTTCACCTGCTACGATATATTTTTCTAATTCCATAAAGTAGTTAAAGTTTTTATCGTACAATTCTTCTAGTGTAGCTGTTGAGCTTTTCATCTCTTTTTCGTATTTTGTTATTTCTACAAATACTTTATCGATTTCACTGCCCATCGTTTGGTATTTGTTAAATAACTTTTCGATGATTTTTTCACCTTGTTTAAATATTTTACCGAAGAAAGAAGGCTTTTCAACGAAATCCTTTTTGTCGAATTTATCCATAATTTTACCGAGCTGTTTTAAAAGTTCGCTTGATTCTTCCATACTGCTCGATTTAATAGTACTTAAAATTTTTCCTGTAAATGTGGATATTTCATTTGCAGGTTCACGTCCGAACTCTAAAAGCTCGATTTGGTTTTTAGGATCTATTCTAGCTACTAGTTGTAATACTTGAGGGTCTCTTTTCAGTTGTGCTTTTAAATCGGTACTTTCCTCTAATAACTGCTCTTGTTGGTCTATTTCTAACTTTTGTAGTTCCATTTCTTTTTCCTCCTCATACTAGCGAAACTTTTTAAAGATTTTTTGTACGACGCTCGGATTTTTAAATGGTTCATTAAAACTTCGATCATCCATCCAATGTAAGTCAAAAGTACCTTCCTGTACCCATTTTTCAATGTCCAGATGACCTTTTGGGTTAACGATGACGACGTCAAGTCCTAATAAATGCATCATACATAATGCGTTTGCGTCGGCTCTACTTAACTCCGGACCATTTTCCTCATTGTAGAGAAAGATGGTAGGAACGAATTGTGGATAGTCAAAAGTTTGCAAAAGGCGAATTACAAAATTCGGTAAAACCATTGATTGAGCAAATGCATATAACTGAAGATCTTCCATTGTTTCACTTCCTTGGCGAAGTAAAATTGGATCTTCGGCATGTTTTGCAATGGCTTCCCCAATGACAGTTTGGGTTCCTACAGGTAGTTTATCGTATGTCCACCAATTGGCAGCTCTCATTTTTTCGGGATTTAGTATGCCGTTTGCTCCTAGTGCATCTCGATAATGAAATAATTGATTTGTTTTTTGCTCTTTTGTGAATGGAAAATGCCGAATGACATGTGTATCTTCACGTTCAGTTAAAGAGTGCACATTATTCCAGAAGCGTTTTCGGTTTTTATCAATTCCCATCATTTTAGCAAACACAACGGGGATCGTTACTTGTTTGTTGCTTACCTCGAAATAAGGACGAATCATTGCTCTTTCTTTTGCGATTAAAAATACTTCATCCTCCGTCGTTTTTAACCGGATAGAGTTTGTGGAAAAAGATTTAAATTGGAACGGTTTATATAGTCCTGAATTTTCATGATGTAATAGTTCATTAATTTCTTGCGTTGCTTTAAATGCAACAGTTCCTGCAATTTTCGGCATTTCATCTGGTAATGGTTTTAATTCCGTTTCTATTTTGGGGAATCGATAGCTATGTTCTGCATCAATTCCTAGCATTTGTTTTGGCCATGGCTCATCAGAAGGATTAAACAGCACGACATGAAAGCCGAAGTTAGCTAAATATGTAAGGAACCACTTTTCACTTGGTGTAGCATTCCCATACCAAAGATATCCAGGAAGTCCTGTTTTAAAGTCTATTTTTTCTATAACAGGCTCAACATGATTGAAAATCCATTTCACAAGATCTGTCGTAATCCGCCGATACTCATGATGTAGTGTACCTTCCGCATAAGTAGCTTGAAGCTTCTTCAATATATCTATCAATGTTGTTCTAATTCTTCTATTTAGACCTGCATCTTTTAGGGTAGGTAGTAATGAATACCCATCTAAAAAGGCAACCATACGATTTGGAGATAATCCTTTTTCTTTTCGATGCATATCGAATAGTTGGTTGATCGAGCGTAACCTATCTGCTGTGATTTCCTTATTAAGCGCATCAGAGAGGATTGTTAACATGCCAGAAGATTCGTTTACTTGTGTATGCAGGAAAGAGAAATATTCATCTTCATCTAAGGACATTCCGACGTATTGGCACACTAATTGAGGGTAAGTTAGTCGTTCCCCGTCAATAGAAACTTGCGTAGGATCTCCTAAAGAGTCTTTTAACCAATTTCCAATATTGGATGAATCCCACGAGTTCATCCGTTTTGGATTTAAATTCACCATGGGTTCTCCCCCTATTCATACCTATTATAACAAATATTCACACACTTTTTTTACTATTTCTTCACCAGCAAGCACTCCACTATTGTTTGTAACGAAAATATGAGGGGGGAGCAGTTCCCTCTGCTTAACTGCTTCGCCGTGAGAGGGGATATAGCCTTGATCGGCACTCATAACCATGTCAAAGTCAAGCATGGAATCTCCAGCTGCAAGGACCGTTTTTGCCCCAATGCGTTCTTTTACAAATTGAAGTGCCGTTGATTTATTAATACAATTTGGCATAATATATAATTTTCTACCTTGATGGGAAAGCGTAAAGCCTTGCTCATAAAAAATTTGCGAAAGATTTTCGAGTTCTTCCACCGAGAACATTTCTTCATCGATAATCATATATACAAACCAGGACTCTGCGTGTAAAACACGAAGAACGAACTCTTTTTTAGCATATGCCTCTAATTGGGGCATTACATGTTCGATCGTCGTGCAGTCTAGCTGGAGTTGTCTTTTCACTTTGTCTGACCACTCGTTAAGAGGCCGTCCATTTTCTAAAATAACAGCACCATTGGAAACAATCGCATAAGTTGGTTTTTCAGATGGTTTAAAAATGCCTGTAATTCGATTATATTGATCCGCAGTCCTTGTAGTAACAGGTACAAAAGTGATTACGGGTGAAATTTTATGAAAGTATTTAATTTCTTTAGTAGTCATAAAAGCAGTTGGTTTTTCATCGACCCATTCTACAGCAGCAAGGTCCTGTTCGTGGACCTCCGTACCTCTGGAGTTTTTGCTGTAAATAAGTGTTCGATCTAAATCACTCGCAAACAGGATGGTCATAATAGATCCTCCGATTCAATCAGTCCAATGGCAAGATAAAATAACTCCGGAACAACTTCTATTGGAATATTTTTTTCCTTGCTTAACTGTAAGATATGTCGAACTGATTCGTGGTTAGTATCTCGTATTAATATTTTATATGGCTTTCTTCTCAATAATACCCTTGTTGTTTCTCCGACACTTGGTTTTACTTTACTAATATCTACTGTTTTGTAGAACTGTTTAGCAATTGCTTCTACTTCCTTCATGCCTCTCCAAGTTCTTTCGTTTTTGATGGGGAAGCCAGCCGCTAATTTGTTGATAGTTTCTTCCTGACTAGAAAATCGATTAGAAATATTATCTATAAAATCATTAGAAACATCTTCTTCTTCAAGCTCTGCATAATATTTGGCACCATGATAATCACCAGATTGTTGAAGTTGTTCATTTAAAACGGTGCGACTGACTAGTCCAGAAACGGTTGAGTTTAAACAAGCGTTTGGAATGAGGAAATCTTCCCTTGTGCCAAATAGAGAGGCACATTCGCCAGGGTCCGATAAAACAGCCAAATCATCATTTAAAAGAAATTGGTATGTTTCATTTAAATACTGAACTGATTTTGTCAGCTCGTTTTGGATTGCACCTTTTCCTGTCCAACCATCGACAAATTGAAGATGGCTATTCGGGTATAGTTCTCTAATTGTTTTAACTGCTTCCACATCGATTCCTTTTCCCCTTAGTATAGATATACTAAAATGTGGCCAATTAAGTTTCAAAAAACTTTTTGCGTATCTTTTCATTAATATGCCAATTGGACTTCCTGCTCGTGCAAGGGAGACGAGTACGACATCGTCTGTGTTTGCGAATTTTCTTACTCGTCTTGTTAAAATGCCAACTAGTTGTGCGACATAGTCAGCAGAATCCTCTAATGCTTCATCATAAATTTTCGTATATTCAGCAGTAGGACGATATTCAACAGGTAAAGACTCGGCATAATGAGATCCATTCCGAAAAGACTTTTCCCGTGATTCAATAGATGACTCGATTTGTACATTTGATAAATCCTTCAATAAAAACGTAATATCGTCGGGAGAATAGCTTGTTTTTACTAACTCATTCGTATGTAACTTCATCTTATTCTACTCCTTCAAATGGCATAGTAAGGGATATCCATGTAACAGGTGCAAAAGTTTCCAGATGAGTTAAGAGAGGGAACCAGGTAGTACTTTCTTTCACGGATTCTGCTACCACGATAATTTGTTCGGCTTCTACGTCTGAGAGGTTGTATACATATTGATCAATTCCGTTTGAGTCCGGTAAAGTGAATTTACATTTATGTTTAATTGGATATAATTTTTCGTTTTTTGCGTAAATAGGACTTCTTGTTGTTGTTTGCACTTTTGTCTTTTCACCAAGGGCTAAAGCAAATCTAAGTGGAATATATATATTTTCTCCAACACCAATCACGAGAGTGGATTTCTTTCTATCAATGGAAGGTAGCTTGTGTATCAGTTTTTGAATCCAGATTTCCATTTCATCGTGATGATCATCGGTTAAACCAAATCTGCCTGTGAAAGTGTTGTATGCTGCATGTGCACTATAATAGGTAGAAGTAACTGGCGTTGCTAATGCCTCGTCTGCAAACACGTCAAATTCCTTATATTCGTTAAGGTAAGTCAGTTCATTTTCTTCAATCGATGCATCATTACTCAATGAAAATTGCCCAGAAAGCATGGAAATAACTTCTGCAGAAATACTACGAGCTTTCATGACGTGATCAAATTCACTTCGTTGGTCGTCGTTACGCCAATCTAAAATAGACAATACTTTATATCGTTTTCTAGGAAATGATTTATTTAAGGCAGCGATTAAATTGATTGCTGTAAGACCTGTCGTAATTTCATCATCCACAAGTACAATCGTTTCTGCTTCCATAAGTATCTCTTCAGGCGCATAAACACGGTGCGAAGTAGCATGTGAATGTTCCTCTTCAAAATAAAAAGAAGGCTCCAAATGGAGTATTTCTTCTCTCGTAGTATGGATATATGCCGCGTCATGAAAGTGGTTGAATACCGCATGTCCTAAACCAGTTGCAGTTTCTGCAAATCCTATAAAAACGGTTTTTGTCGGTAATTTCGCTTTGTATGCCAAAGATGTTGCACTTAACGCTCGATCTGGGACACCTGAATTCACCATTTGCACTATTTCATTTAACTGTGGATGAGGTTTTTCACCTTCGCTTTCCAAAAGCATGGACGCCAAAATAGAACCGGTTCCAAGAGCAATAGCAGGATCTACTGCTAAATGCTTTCCAAGTAAGCGGCTTACGAATAAAAAGTTCCTCTTTTTGTTGATTCTTATACCCATTTCAAAAAGAGAGTCAGGAGAGAAATTATTTGGATTATTTTTTATCTCAATCGTTAATTTTAAGTCTCCATGTAAGTTATACGTTTTTAATGTGTTGGAGGAAGTCGAGTGATGTAACATTTTCTTTGAGCACCCCATAAATTTCTGCTTGGATTAGTATTTTTAAAGCCCAGTTATAATGAGGCTTTACTTCATTCATTTTGTTTCTAGCCGAACTTCGTAAAACTCCATTCGTTCCCTGTTTATTTCCAACGATTAAACGTGCATCATCGTATATTTCTTTTGTTACTATGTAAGCGGTATTTACAATTTCAATTTGTGAAGGGTGAACACAGGTTTTCCCTGAAAATCCATTGACTACATCTAATTGCACTTCCTTCCACAAAACAGCTTCAAAATCACTTAAGGTTTTTGTGGAATTCATGTGGTTTTGCGGTTTAAAATAGTCGTAGACAGGACCAGAAATGACAAAGTTATCTTCGTATCGCGTGAATTTATTCAAAATGGCAGTTAAACAATCTGCAATGAGCTTTATATCATATACCGTTAGATTGCCCGGACGTCTTAAACTGAAAAGACTTGTAAAATCAGTTGCGCCAACACGAATTTTTAAAATAATGTCTTCGAATCGCTTAAACAGCTTGTACAGATTATCGAGTTCTTGTTCTCTAGTTTCCGTATAAATTATTTCTTTTGTTTCTAAAATAGGTAAGGCATATAAATGTGTTGAATAATGCAGATTAATCATTTGTAAGCAAGCCAAAAAAATTTCTGCATTAGCAGCGGTACACTTGGGAAAAACTATCCCGGTAAAAAGACGAATGGTGCTTCCTAATTGTTCTGCTAGTTTTTGAAGTTGCTCTATGTCCCGAATTCGAAGGAATAGAAGGGGGAGTTCCAGTTCTGTAGTACTGTCATTTTCAAAAGCTTGCTCTATTAAGCGGAGCTCATGTATCACGTTATTTTCTGCTTCGATTAGTTCCGAGTCAGCTATCGAATCTTCTAAACAAATAATCGTGTTCGTTAAGTTTTTTAAATGATCGTTTGTTAACTTTAATGAGATATTGGGCATGGAACCAGGAATATATAAGGTGGCCCCTAGTGCAATACCTAATTTTTTTCTCTCTAGATTTCTAGAGAATTCTTTAGGTGGTACATGAAAAAAATGGTGTATTTCCTCTTCATGCACGCTTCTAAAATGCTTCATGAATTTCACTCCTAAAAAATGAAGAACACCATGTTAGGTTCACCTGGATTCCACTTTTGATATACTTTTTGTAAAATAAAAAGCAAGGAAAAGTACCCTTGCTTTTTGTTCTTGCCATTTTAGTTTAGGCCAAAGTCAGTAACTAGAGCTCCTAAACCACCTTGGTATCCACTACCAATTGCGTTGAACTTCCACTCGCCGCTATGACGATACAATTCTCCTACAACAACAGCAGTTTCAATAGAGAAGTCTTCCCCAAGGTCATAACGGATTAATTCTTCTCCAGAATCTGCATTTAAAATTCGTACATATGAGTTATTTACTTGACCGAAGTTTTGTCCACGTGCTTCTGCGTCGTGAATCGTAATGCTGAATGCAATTTTTTCAATGGAAGCAGGTACTGTAGATAAGTTAATATTTACTGCCTCATCATCCCCAGCACCGTCTCCAGTGCGGTTATCTCCAGTATGAACAACAGCACCACCTGCACCTGTTGTATTATTATAGAATACGAAGTCACTTTCAGAAGAACATTTTCCGTTGCTTCCGAGTAAGAATACAGAAGAGTCTAGATCGAAATCATTACCACCGTCGTATTTATTTGTATCCCATCCTAATCCTACTGTTACATTCACCAAACCTGGGTTTGTTTTTGTTAAATCTACCTTTTGTCCTTTTGATAAGTTAATGCCCATTAATAAACCACTCCTTATAAGTATTTGTTTGCAATTGAACCAATGTCTAAATCTGATGTTCCTTCACCGACAGCGGAGAATTTCCACTCAGAGCCGTGACGGTATAATTCTCCAGGGAAAAGAGACGTTTTTCCAGCATAGCTTTCGGATAGATTATAATGTACTAACTCTTCTTTACTGCCGTTATCCACGAGACGAATGAAGGCGTTTTGAATAAGTCCAAAATCTTGCTTTCTTTGGCTTGCTTGATAAATATTCACTACAAACACCAATTTATGTACAGATGGTGAAATAGCATTTAAATTCACATTAATTACTTCGTCGTCGCCAGCACCATCGCCGGTGCGGTTATCGCCTGAATGAACGACACTACCATCTTGACTCGTTTTGTTTCCAAAATACACTAAATTTTGTTTTGATAATAACTTTCCTTTTTCATCTAAAAGTAGCACAGAAGCGTCACAGTCAATTTCAGCGCCCCCAGCAGTACTGCCACCTAATAGTCCGCCTAAAAATCCACCGCTTTTTTTCTTTTCTTTAACTACCGGATCCCAGCCTAAACCAACCATAACGCTTGATAAGGAAGATCTTCCTTTCGTTAAATCTATTTTTTGACCTTTTACCAAATTAATGCCCATTCATATCCCTCCATTTAAAAATAGCCTTATAAATGATACGTTGTTGCGTGCAAAAAGTTTCAAAAAATAGAACTAATAATACATTCTGTTTTTTTTTTGATAGAGCAGATAAAGAATGCTTTTCAAAATTTTTTACCTATTACTATTATTACCACAAAAAGAGTGGAACTTCACTTAATATGAAGTTGTGCTGTAATCATTTTTGATTTTCTTTTTGCTACATGTATTCCATAACCTATTACGGTCCCGATCAATGCAGGAATAATCCATCCTAACCCAAGTGCTGCAAAAGGCAAATAGCTCATATAAGTATCAACAATTCCAAAGGTGAGTCCAAATGCTTTTAACCCATCATACAACGCAACTACTCCGGTAAAAATCATTGCACTCATGTAAACGGATGACGAGCCTCCAAATAACGGGTGAAATAAAGAAATCACGATTAACACAATTGTTAAAGAGTAAGTAGCCACTAAGAATGGAACACTCACCGATAAAATGGTGCTTAGTCCAAAGTTTGCTAATCCAAAGCTTATTAGTGTAAAAAACAGCGCAATTTTTTTGTAACTAACTTTTGGAATTAGAGAGTGGAAATAGTTACCACAAGCAGAAACTAATCCTACGCAGGTAGTGAAGCAAGCTAATACAAAAATGATGCCAAGCAATACATTGCCCCATTGTCCGAACAGTAATAAAGAAGCAGAAGAAAGTAGAACACTTCCGTTTTCAAATGATCCTAATCCCCCCATTTTTACGCCGATATAACCTAAGGAAAAATACACAACAGTCAGTAATAGCCCTGCTAGAAGACCCGCCTTTAGCATCTCTCTTCGCATCATTTTTCCTTCCGTAACTCCTTGCTGTTTCAACGTAGTTAAAATGACAATCCCAAAAGCAAGTGCAGCAAGTGCATCCATTGTGTTATAACCTTCCAAAAATCCTTTTAGGAAAGGGGAGTTTACATATTCTGGAGTTGTAGGGTCCAATGCTCCGTTTTTTAATTGAATAAAGCCCACCACAACTAATGCAAACATACTTAGTAATAAAAGAGGTGTTATTATTTTTCCCATGAGATCTACCATTTTACTTTGGTTTAAGCTAACTAAAAAAACTAGAAGGAAAAACACTGCTACAAAACCTGCTAAAGCGTAGGGAGAATCAGTAATAAAGGGTTTTAACCCCATTTCATATGCAAGCGAGGCATTACGCGGGATAGCTAGAAATGGCCCAAGCGACAAATAGACAATAAGCGTAAAAGTGATACCGAAAACAGGATGGACTCTACTAGCTAGCGTACGAACCCCGCCTTCCACAAATGACAAAGCAGTTAGTACAAGTAGTGGAAGACCAACTGCAGTAACGATGAAACCAATCATAGCGAGCGGAAAATTTGTCCCTGCATTTGCACCTAAAATTGGGGGGAAAATTAGATTACCAGCCCCAAAAAACATTGAAAATAACATTAATCCAACAAAAACAGTTCTAGATTTACTCATTTCATTCACTCCTTTAATCAAATAATCCATATTCAGTGAAAAAATAGGCACAAAAAAAACTCGCCCCTATAAAAGGGACGAGATTACTCGCGATACCACCCTAATTCCAGAAATCTGTTTTTCACAAAATTTCTGGCACTCAGCCAACGTACAAACATACGTGATCCCATGATAACGGGGGATAAACCGGCAAAATCTACTAATAGTTCAACTTTGCTTCTCCGAGATTACTTCCGAAATAGGCTTAAACATCGACTTTCAGCAAGCGTCGACTCTCTTTAGATTAAGTGACCATTCGTACTTATTCTCTTCAACGAATTTGGATTTGAGTAATAGCTTATCAAGTGAAAAATAAAATGTCAATACTATATGAAAAGTTGTATTATTCTATCAATTGATGGTCGCGGTATGATGAAATGATATATGTTGCGTCATATACTTCTCTATTAGTAAGATGACGATAACAGGTTTAGGAGGTGACCGTAATGGATGAGCGATTAAAGGATTTTCATCTACGGATACAGAAAATTGGTTCTGTTGACCGTGAAGTGAATCGCGGAATCGAGTTTGTTTTAGTAATCGAGGGTAAACTCACGATTGAAACGAACAGTCGAATATATCAACTGAAAGAGAAAGACCTACTTGTCATTAATCGAAACGAGCTTTTTGAAATGAAAGGAAATAAGGAGAACAGTGTTTTACGTTTTACTATTTCTGATTCGTATATGGATCAATCCTATAAAGAGTATCGACATCAACGGTTTGAATGCTTTTCGCAGGATATTGATATCGGTCGTGAAGCATTGGTGGATCAGCTTCGTACGTTCTTTGGTGAAATGGTCATTACGTACTTTCGTAAAGACGATATTTACACGATTGAAATGCAACGAATCGTGAGTGAAATTCTTCTAATACTTATTCGTCGTTTCAAAGAGGAAGGAAATGCGTTGGGGCAGTTAGATGCTGAAGATGATAGAATTGTTCAGCTGATTGATTATATGGAGAGACATTATCAAGAACCAATTACTCTAGAACAGATGGCACAAAAGTTATATATGTCTCCGGGGTACTTATCGCGTTATTTCAAGCGAAAGATGGGAATAGGATTTAGCCGTTTTTTAATGGATATTCGATTAAAACACAGTATGAAAGACTTGCTTTATACGTCAGACTCTATTGCT
Source organism: Psychrobacillus soli (assembly GCF_006861775.1). Lineage (GTDB taxonomy): Bacteria > Bacillota > Bacilli > Bacillales_A > Planococcaceae > Psychrobacillus > Psychrobacillus soli. The sequence continues at coordinate 88,085 of NZ_VDGG01000010.1, forward strand.
TCTATTGCGATGAATAATGGTTTTCCAAACACCAAGTCGTTTACAAGCTTTTTTAAGGAATTGTATGAGGAAACACCAAAAGTATACAGGGAACGTCATATGAAAGAGAAAATGAACATCGATAAAACAGCTAGCATAAAGGGTGTTGAAACACTTACTAACTCATCCGCTATTTTTCTCCAATTGGGTTCATTGCTCGCGGAAACAAATAAAACATATAGTAATACGGAAACTCGTTTCGAGGAGTTGCATATGGATGTATCCATTCTGTCAAGTGACAAAATTACTCGTCCAGATCATGTTTTAATCATTCGGGAATTGAAAGAGCTTTTAAAAGAAGATATACGGGAACAAGTATTAGCAGTTAAAGAAGAGTTGCGACTTAGTTATATAGGCATTCAAAACTTAGTCAGTAGTGCTTCATTTCTTCCGACTGTTGAAACAGATGAAACCATTGCTACCTCTTCTCCTTACTTTAAAGCAGATATGGCGATTAACTTTTTGATAAAGCATGATCTTGCCATTTTTAGTCGCGTCAGCTACCAGGATATCTCGACTGATGAAGCATCGTATTTTAAAAAATTAGATAGTTTTTTACGACATTGTCTCCAAGTGTATGGTGAAACTTATGTTAGTAAATGGCATGTTCTCTATCATGAATCGTATGTTACAGCAGTCGATAGTAAAGAACTGCGCCGCATGTATACGAAATTGTATAGTGTGGTTAAAAAAGTTGTACCTGGAATTCATATTGGTGTGTATTTGCCTTTCTCTTACGAAAAAGAACAAACAACTGAGCACCATATGTGGATTTTGCAAGAAGAGGAACATATCGATTTCATCGGCTTTCATGCCAATCAAAATGAAGTGATCGATTTTGAAGAAACAAGTAGTGATCGATTTTTACTAGCAAAGGATTATATTAAAGAAAAAACGAATAAAGTGAAATACTATTTGAAGCAACATCAAATCGACAAACCACTCCATTTAGTGACGTGGAATACGCTATCTGGAAATACACGTTATACAAATGGTACATTTTTTCGAGGGGCATTAGTGTTAAAAAGTGCATGGGATATTTCAAATGATGTACAATCTCTTGCATTTTGGATTAACACCGAATTGCATGAAGTGGATGATCAGCATCACCGTATTCAATTGGAAGGGATGGAATTGTTTCATTACTTTAACGGCAAACGTCCGGCTTTTTACGCGATGTTGTTTGCAGAAAAACTAACTGGTAGTATTGTCGCACAAGGACCAGATTTTATCATGACGGAGTATGAAAGGGGCTATCAATTAATACTGATGAATTGTATTAATGTAAACCCGTATTTCTCTATTGAAGATGCATTTTTAAAGAAGTTGAATAAGGATGTTCGTGTAATTATTTCAGGCTTGAAGCAAGGTGAGTATCAAGTGCGAAAGTATACGTACGATAAAGACAACGGAGCTCTTTATACGAATTGGTGGAATTTAGGTAGTAAACATGGGGTAGATATAGAGATTGCGGAATATATTAATCGACTAAGTCATCCATCTTTGCAAATTTTTGATGAAACAATTGACGGAGACTGGTCTTTCTATTCATATTTAACGATTAACGCCATTCATTTTTTTGATATACGAAAATCGTTCATATAACGATAATGATATAGATGTTCCTGAACACACCAGTGAATACTAGCATAGCTAGTGTCCACTAGTGTGTTTTTTTGTATTTTACGAAGTGGTGGAATTTATGATTTTATCACCAATGAAAGTGAGTCACGTTCAACTAATTACTGGAATATTCCCACTTGTTCTTCGTCATCTCACTCCAAGTAAACTTGTTATTTAAAGAATTGGTTGCTTTTACCAGCAATTTGGTTGCTCTCATGTTTTTATGGTTGCTTTCCGAATCGAATTGATTGCTTTCAATGATCGGTTAGTTGCGCTAAGCCATTTACTGGATTCACACAGTTGAAAAAACTGTATGTAATCTCAGTGAGTCGACACTGATAAGTAAGCAATTTTCTTTGATTTTCACTGCAGGCGGGGACGGCTCATCGCTTACCCGACTGCAGCGAAAGTCTTAGCGGTAACTTAGTAATACGCAGTATTTCTAAGTTGCTCAGCTAACCTTTGAAGGAAGCCTCGTAGACCAAGTTTTACTCGAAGGTAAAATATTGACCGTCTTTTTTGTACCTATTATTTCACCAATCAAAATAATATCCACTTTTATAGAGAAACACATCGAAAAAGGCATGATGAAGAAATGATTTTTCTTTTAGAATGTAGCTATAGGGAAGCTTACCTAACAACTTATTAAAAGGCCTTTTATTAAATTCTTAAGTATTCTGCATGAATCAGCACTTTTAACAAATAATCAATAAGTAAGTGATACAAAATCGAAGGAGTGTGTATGATGGAAACAACCTACAAAGGTACAAATAAAATGATTACAGGTATTGTTTTTGGGGTATTAACATTTTGGTTATTCGCCCAAGCAATGGTTAACGTAGTTCCTGCTATACAACAAGATTTAGGAGTTTCGATGGGAACCCTAAATATAGCGATAAGTTTAACGGCATTATTCTCAGGTATTTTTATCGTAGCAGCAGGTGGTCTTGCTGATAAAGTAGGACGTAAGAAAATCACTAATTTTGGATTAATTTTAAGTATTGTCGGTTCACTTTGTATAGTATTGGCAAATGGTGCGACATTACTCATTATTGGTCGTATTATCCAAGGGATTTCAGCAGCATGTATTATGCCCTCTACAATTGCATTAATGAAAGCATATTTTGAAGGAGCAGACCGCCAACGTGCACTAAGTTATTGGTCGATTGGTTCATGGGGTGGATCTGGTTTTTGTTCGCTATTTGGCGGTGCTATCGCAACATATATGGGATGGAAATGGATTTTCATCTTCTCCATCATCTTCGCTATTCTTGCGTTATGGTTAATAAAAGATACACCAGAAAGTAAAGCAAAAGATACAGGTAATTCAAAATTTGATATTAAAGGATTAATTGTTTTCATTATTACTATGTTGGCGTTAAATATTTTCATCACACAAGGTGCTGAGATAGGTTGGACAAACTGGATTACAATCGTTTTAATCGTAGTGGCAATTATTGGTGCGGTTATCTTTGTAAAAGTTGAAAATGGTAGATCAAATGCATTAATCGATTTTGGATTATTTAAAAATGCACCATATACAGGTGCAACAGTTTCCAACTTCTTGCTTAATGCGGTTGCTGGGACATTAGTTGTTGCAAATACGTATGTGCAAGAAGGAAGAGGATTCACATCTTTCCAATCGGGTATGCTATCTATAGGCTATCTCATTGCTGTCCTAGGTATGATCCGTGTAGGTGAAAAAATCCTTCAAAAAATCGGTGCGAAAAAACCAATGCTTTGGGGCGCATTTTTGACGCTAATCGGTGTTGGCGTAATGGGCTTAACATTCTTACCGGACGTAGCATATACAATCGTCGTATTTATAGGTTTTGCATTATTTGGTCTAGGTTTAGGACTTTATGCGACACCATCTACAGATACTGCTGTATCGAATGCACCAGATGATAAAATTGGAGCCGCTTCTGGTATTTATAAAATGGCTAGTTCACTCGGCTCAGCTTTTGGAGTTGCGATTTCTGCGACTGTGTATGCAATGATTGCAGATAAAAGCGGGGTTGATGCAGCAGCAACTGGTGGTATTATAACAAACGTAGTTTTCGCAGTTATTGCATTGTTATCGATTCTCTTCATGGTTCCTAATAATGCCGGTAAAAATGAAGTTAAATAAGGGAGAGTGCAAATAATGAAAGAAAAACTAATGAAAATGTTAGAAGAACGGGAAGAAGAAATTATTCAAATTCGTCGCTATTTACACGAAAATCCTGAGTTATCCTTTAAAGAAGAAAAAACGGCTAAGTATATTGAAGACTTTTATAAAGGAAAAGACGTGGAAGTTCAAACAAATGTAGGGAATGGATACGGTATTATTGTAACGATTACAGGGGCTAAAGCTGGTAAAACAATTGGACTACGTGCAGATTTTGATGCACTCCCAATTGTAGAAGAAACACCCGTCCCATTTAAGTCAAAAAACGAAGGTGTCATGCATGCTTGTGGTCATGATGGACATACAGCGTATTTATTAGTATTAGCAGATTGTTTAATCCAATTGAAATCAGAGTTAGCTGGAACGATTAAAATCATCCATCAACATGCAGAAGAGGTTCCACCAGGTGGCGCAAAAAGTATTGTAGAGTCCGGATTGCTCGATGATTTAGATGAAGTGTATGGAATTCATTTACTTCCAATGGGACCAGCAGGATTAGTTGGCTATCACGCAGGGTTTTCTTTCAATGGAAGAGCATACATGAAGTTGACAATACAAGGTAGAGGCGGACATGGTTCCTCTCCACATTTAGCAAATGATGCAATTGTTGCAGGTGCCCATTTTGTTACAGCAGTTCAAACGATTATTAGTCGTAGATTAAGTCCATTTGAAATCGGTGTTATCACAATCGGTTCTTTTGATGGGAAAGGTACATTTAATGTCATTAAAGACAGTGTGGAGCTAGAAGGTGACATTCGTTATATGACTGTTGAAACGAAAGAAAAGATCGAAAAAGAAGTAAAACGTATTGTAAAAGGGTTGGAGGAAGAGTTCGGCGTTACTTGTGAATTAACGTATGAAACGGATTATCCACCACTATACAATAATCCTGAATTGACAGCGAAAGTGGCAGAAACGCTTAAAAATGCGAATGATCCACATATTAAAGAAGTGAGAGAATTCCCAGCATTAGCTCCATCGGAAGACTTTGCATATTATGCGGAGAAATTCCCGGCGTGCTTCTTCTATATTGGTTGTACACCTGAAGGAGAGGAAGATCCATATTTCAATCATCATCCAAAGTTCGATATAGATGAAGCATCATTGTTAGTCGCAGCAAAAGCTGTAGGACAAGTTGTATGTAGTTTGCAGGAGTAAATGGAACAAGGCTATCTCAAGGTCAGTTTTGACTTAGAGATAGCCTTGTTTCTATAATCATTCCACTATTAATTCTCTTGCAAAAAAGCAATTAAATCTTGATGATTTTCCGCTGTTACGCCGTGCCCATCACTGTAAGTTTTAAACGTCACATTTGCTCCGAGCGATTCGAAATAGTCTTTGCTTTCTGCCCCCCACTGAGATGGGATAACGTAATCATAATCCCCATGTGAAATAAAGATACTTAAATGATTAACAGGACGCTTACTATATTCTACTTTCACAAAACCTGGCACATAGCCGCTTAATGCCACAACCCTGTTAATAGCATTGCCCATCGTTAGTGCGATAGATTGTGCAAGAATCGCTCCTTGGCTAAAACCTAATAACGTAATATTGTTTGGATCTAGGTCGTATTCTACTTTCGCTTCGTTGATAAATGATTGAATATATGTTACTACTTTATCAAACACGTCACGATCTGGTTTACCTACTTCTGCAATTGTAAAAAATGCATATCCTGGATTGTGAACAATCGGACCACGTAAACTGAAAATATGGTGGGTTTCCTCGAAATTTTTGACTAGCTGTGGTAAATCTTCTTCATTACTTCCCATACCATGCAGTAAGAAAAGTGCAGGCATTTTTTCAGAAGTTACTTTTGGTGCTGAATATTTAAATGTAAAAGGAGATTTCATTTCTCATTCTTCCCTTCAAGCTTAAGTATATCTATTTTAACATAAGCATCTAATTCTTTCGTATAATCGCTTTCAGGGAGAAACTCTAACAGAGGCAAAAAGTGTCTGGAATAAGTATTTGAAAGGGTGTGTGTTAGAACATTTAAGGGCTAGGGCATACCCTTTTTTGTATTATTTAAGCTTATCTTCGTATATATATAGTAATAGATTCGTAGAATAGAATAATGAAATGGTGAATGGGGGGTGCAGATGCGACAATATGTTAGGGAAGAATTGCAATTGTTATTCCAAGTTTTTTTAGGACTATTTTTAGTATTTGGTTTCAGTTGTTTTTTACGTGCAACTACCGAGCAATTTCCGTGGCTATCTCTAATAGGATCGGCAATTGGGTTAACAATTATTTTATTTTTTTTGTCGGGGAAAAAGTACCGTGCATTTTTAATTTCTCTATTAGTGTTTTCAATAATAATGAGCGTGATATTTAATTGGTATTCTATTTTCAACGTGCATTGAAGCATTTTTAAAAAATAGCTTAAAACATTCCGCATTGGATATCCTAATATAGAAGTGAAGAAATATTTCTAAAAAGTTATTTGCCATGTTAGGAGATAAGAATGTGAAAGAATTCAAAGTAACTTATTTTTTTGATGAAGAGCATTATATTCGTAGATTTATCCATTTAGAATCCCAAGAAAAAGCAGAAGAGCTCATTCAAAGTGAGCGAGAGCAATATATTTCGTTTACAGATAGCAGAGGAATTTACCATGAACTGCATACCCGAGATGTTCGGGTGATTCAACTATCGGAATATCATAGAATAGATAAAACGAAAAAAGTATCGGGTTCAAATGAAACCTGATACTTTTTCTATTTTAAAGCTAGTTGCAGAATCAGGAATGTGAACTCCGTCTTCTTCCATACAAATGTACGATAAGCACGCCTAAAATCGCGATGAATCCTCCGGCTATAGAAAGAATTGCGGGTAATTCTCCTAACCACAACCAAGCAACTACTATGGCAATAACCGGTTCTGCATAAAGCAGGCTAGATATTGAACTAGCTTTACTCATGGATAGAGCTATTGCCCAAGTTAAATAGGCAATAGCTGTCGGGAATACCCCTATGTAAATTGCGGACAAATTTGCTTCCAGTGTCGCATGCCCAATGTCTTCTAGCAGTCCAGGAGCAAATACAAGAAAAGGAATAGTACCAGCCCAAGTAAAGTAAGCAGTTAGCTCAATTGGATTGTATTTTAATAATAAAGGCTTTTGGTAAACAAAAAATATGGACGTCGCAATAGCAGCTATAATAACTAAAAATACACCAGGGGAGATGTTGAATAGCGAGTCCCCAGTACCTATTCCGATTAACAAAATACCGACAAATCCAAACCCTAACCCAAACCACCCAATCTTTCCAAGTCGTTCTTTTAACACGAGAACGGCAATAACAGTTGTGAAAATGGGTGCTGAACCAATCAGCATACCTGCCGTGCCTGCTGTAATAGTTAATTGTCCAAATGTTACACATATATGATATACGCTAATTCCAATCCAACTGAGAAGAAAAATTTTGAAAATATCCTCTTTTTTCGGCAACTGAAAATTTATTCGAGGCCAAAAAGCAATAATACCGAATAGGAAGGAAGCAATAATAAAACGAAATAAAATCAAATGCCCAGCTGAATAGCCCCCGTGTAAACTAGCGCTTATAGATGCAAAACTAGATCCCCAAATAAATACGGTAAACGCAGCTAAGATGAAAGCTTTCATCTTCATTTTTCTACACCAAACTTTCTCATACTAAATAAAAGAAGAATCAATTTAAATGACAGAATTAGAGTAAGCAATTAATCCTACATTAAATTTCATCATATAACAACCTATTAAAAAGTTTTAACTTTAAAAAAGGTGTACCAGCATAATTGTCTATTTGGTGGGCAGAGGTAGTTGCCAAAACGTTATTTTATACATATTTTATAGATGCAAGTGTACCAATGAATGGGGGGGCGCATATAAAAACAATTGTATTTATTGGAAGTTACAAGTTCGGAACAAGTAAGGAAGCCTTGATGAGTGCAAAAGAAATGGGATATTACGTTGTTTTATTTACGGACAAGACAAGTAATCTAAATTTCTTAGAAGTTGATCAGTTTGTAATTATGGAACACTTGCTGGATGAGCAGCTGGTGATGGAAGAAATAACAAAGTTAAAGGAACGCGGGAAACAAGTTTGCGCATGCATTAGCTTCATTGATCCATATGTTTCCTATGCGGCCAAATTATCTAACCATCTTGGATTATCCCAAGTTTCGGTAGAATCATTGGGTTTAATGGAAAATAAAATAGCGATAAGGGAAAAGTTGGAAAACCTCTCGATTACCCCTTTTTTTACAATTTTTCATCCAAATGATTCCCCGAAAGAGTTTAAAGAAAAACACAAATTCTCTTTTCCCTTCATCTTAAAACCACCTATTTCCAATGGCTCAAAGGATGTATTACTTGTTGAAACTACCGAGAAGTTTGTAAATGCTTTAAAGTTGGTGCAAAAAAAACATCCAAATAGTCCCCTATTAATAGAGGAGTTTATACAAGGAACACAGTATCTTGTGGAAGTTTTAGTTTACAAAAGTGTTATAAAATTTGTAGGGCTAGTTGAGCAAGAAGTCAAATACAATGGCAGATTTATTGTGACTGGTTATAAGTATCCAGGATTGGTTGACGCAGATGAATATAGTAGACTATATGCTTGCATTTTAAGCATTATAGAACAAACAGGTCTTTCGAATGGCTCTTGTCATATTGAGATGAAACTTGCTCAAGGCCATTGGAAATTAATCGAGATCAATCCCAGAATGTCTGGCGGAGCGATGAACAGAATCATAGAAGAAGGAACAGGAATTAATCTTGTAAAAGAGATTTTAAAAGTATATCTAGGCGAGGAGCCTATTTTAATAGAACAGAGAAAAAAGCATGTATACGCCAGATATTTAACAATAGGTTCTCGGGGGAAGTTACTCAGAGTCACTGGTAAAGAACTGGCATTAATGCACGATGGAGTCAAATATGTTCATATTAAACCTCTCGAAGGAAGAATCCTCACTACCCCATATTCGATGGGGAATCGGTATGCATGCATTATTGCTGTTTCAGATACAGCGGAGCAAGCAGAAGCAAGTGCAATAGTAGCCGCAAAGGAGATAAAGTTTTATCTAGAACCTTTTTGAGCGTCAAATTAAGTAGATCCGGTAAGCTTCTTAAGCCTTAATAAGGGGAAGAAGGAGGTTGAAAAATAAATTGAGCGGCGAAAGAGAAAGTAACCATTGTTTATGTGATGCACTTTACGAATTGAAATCGTTCCAGGATTTACTAGAAAGTTCCAAAACAAGATTTTTTGGACATTTATTTGCCAAAATAGCAGGCACCGATACAATTCCCTTACTCTTAATAAGTAAAAATGGAGAACCTTTAAGTTTCAGTAGTACGGAAGAATGTTTTGAAACAAACTATTTTCGAATCGAGTCCATTGATAGAGATACTTGCTGTACAACAATTTCGTTACTGCGTCCTTTAGATATTGAAGGTAATTTCTCTAATTCTTTTTGTGATGTCGTTAAATTAGAGAAAACGTCTATATGCAAGACCGTTGATTTGTCATGTATATGTGCTATCCAACTGTTGGAAACCGAATTGTTAACAAGAAAAATTATTATTGAGCCGAAATGGTAATGATAGATCTACACCCTAAGCGTATTGGGGTGTTTTTTATGCTCTTGGAATTTATAAAAATCTAGACATGTGCATAATTTTTTTCAAGTAATATAGGTATGCCATTTTTTATATCGAACGTGGTATAGGGATACTGCGTGGGAGTGCGTCAACTAGTATCCGCTAGGATTTTCGCTGCAGTCGAGCGCTTTCCGCCGGGTGAGCGATGAGCCATCCCCGCCGCTAAGGCGTCGTAGGGATGTCTCATTTGCTCACAGAGGAACAAAGGCTAAGAGCGCCACATCGTGTGGCAACGCCTTCGTGACCAACATCCTGTTGGCCTCGGCAGGAGTCGTCGACTGTAGCGAAAATCTATAGTAAAGACTAACTTATCAGAATCTAATATAAAGAATAAATGGTTGAACGAGACAATATTCCCTTTG
>NZ_VDGG01000100.1:0-289 GCF_006861775.1 Psychrobacillus soli
CCAATCCAGTATGCTTAATGAAAATTCAGAAATGCGCCCCACTTCTATAATAATTCCTATTGCTACTTTTAGGAAAATCCGAAATTTTACTCATCCCGTCATTGGAAATACGAGTGATGACGAGGACGCTGAATCTAATCACCAAGTAGAAGCGGTGACAGAGCAGGAGTCCATCTCTTTGCCTGAGTATAATGTGGAAGACATTTTAGAAACGAATGATGCTGAGAAAATTGTAGTCGATCTTGAACCACCTCACCCTAGTATGCTTAATGAAAATTCAGAAGTGCAC
>NZ_VDGG01000100.1:310-463 GCF_006861775.1 Psychrobacillus soli
GAAGATATTTTAGAAATGAATGATATTGAAAAAAATGTAGTCGATCTTGAAGCCGACCAATCCAGTATGCTTAATGAAAATTCAGAAATGCGCCCCACTTCTATAATAATTCCTATTGCTACTTTTAGGAAAATCCGAAATTTTACTCATCCC
>NZ_VDGG01000101.1 GCF_006861775.1 Psychrobacillus soli
CACCCAGGGAACTGAAACATCTAAGTACCTGGAGGAAGAGAAAGAAAAATCGATTCCCTGAGTAGCGGCGAGCGAAACGGGAATAGCCCAAACCAAGAGGCTTGCCTCTTGGGGTTGTAGGACACTCTACATAGAGTTACAAAGGAATGAGTTAGACGAAGCGATCTGGAAAGGTCCGCAGGATAGGGTAAAAGCCCCGTAGTCAAAAGTTCATTCTCTCTTGAGTGTATCCTGAGTACGGCGGAACACGTGAAA
>NZ_VDGG01000011.1:0-64500 GCF_006861775.1 Psychrobacillus soli
AACCAGTTCTATTCGGAAAGCAACCAAATCAAATCCGAGAGCAACCAAATTGCTAGTGAAAGCAACCAAATCTTAAAATAACAAGTTTACTTGGAGTGAGACAACGATGAATACGAGGTTTCATACCAATAAATGGTTGTATGAAACGAACTTTATCCTAAGTAAATACTCTACTTATTTGGAGAAAGCATTTTCTAATTAGCTTTAATAAATATTGCGTAGTGAATCTAATCAATTTAAAGCTCTGATAACAGTAGACGCAAAATTAGTAAGAAATTCCCATGGATTTTCGCTGCTGGGAGGCCAACAGGATGTTGGTCACGAAGGCGTTGCCACACGATGTGGCGTTTTTAGCCTTTGTTCCTCTGTGTGAGCAAAATGAGACTTCTCAGGCGGACGCGCGCAGGCGCGACGGTGAAGGCTCATCGCTCACCCCACGGAAAGCGTCCGCCCAGCAGCGAAAATCCTACCGGTCACTTCCTTACCACGCAGTATCCCTAAACAGTTACATACCATCTACTTTCTAGCTTCCTATAAAACAAAAAAGCTGCCCCGCAATTCATCATACGGGGCAACTCTCCTTATGCTATTTTCTTCGTACCCTTCCACAAAATTGATCCAATCATTGTAATAAGTAGTACGATCAGGCCTAAAACAAATGGATAAATTATATGCACATCATATAATAATCCCGCAAGAAGTGGGCCTAACACATTTCCAATACTCATATATGCATTATTCATACCCATCGCAAATCCTTGTTCTTCTCCTGCTAGCTTCGATATTAGCGTCGTAAGTACTGGACGTAAAATGGAAGTAGAAAGGAAAATAATCATTGTAATAACAAAGAAAAATGCATAGTTTGATACGATAATTGAAAGGAGAAACCCGAAAGCTGCTACACCTAAAAATATTTTCAATACATTCTCTTCCCCAAAACGGCGTACAACCCAATCAACAGCTGCCAACTGGACAATCACACTGACGATTCCAGTAGCTGTTACCATCCAGGCGATGTCTTGCGGAGAAGCACCAAATTCATTATCTACAAAAAGACCAAGAACGGATTCATACGCCATCAACCCAAAACTCATTACTAGTGTAATAACAAGTGGGATAAAATATGGTTTCTTAAACGATTGAACGATTTCTTGCACCATAGGCTCAGGTTTATGTTCAGGAGTGCTACTTGTTTCTGGTTTACTTTCTTTTAGAACAAACAATGAAAAGACAACTGCTAGGACACCTACGATTGCAGAGATTAGAAGTGGCATTTTCAAACCAAATTCTGCTAAGAAACCGCCAATGCCGGGTCCAACAACAATCCCAAGTGACATTGATGCAGAGATAAAACTATTCCCTTTTGCACGTTGATCCATCGTCGTGATATCTGCTACATAAGCAAAAATTGCAGGAACTAATAATGCGGCTCCGACACCACCTATTACTCGTGATACATATAAAATACTTACCGAATCAGAAAAATAAAACACGAACATAGATAAAGCTAGGCCACTTAAACCCGCAATAATCATAATTCGTCTGCCATATTTGTCTGCCCATTTTCCAGCAATCGGGGACATGATGAGCTGTGCCCCAGCGAATATCGCGATCATCAGTCCCGCTGCCGTTCCTCCCTGCCCTATCGACTTTAAATACGCTGGCAAAATAGGAATAATAATTCCAAAACTTCCAATTGCGATAAACATATTTATCATTAAAACAAATAGTTTCTTTCGTTGATCTTTAGTCATTCGTTTCCAACTTTCATTCAAAAATAATAGCATTCTTGCAAAAGAATACCATGCTACCGAATACTATACAAGAAAGCAATTGAACTCCACATGAAAATAATAATTGTGGGGAACTACCCCAAGACAGAAAAAGAGTCACTCGTTTTACCATTCGAGCAACTCTCTCCTATTATTCGTTCAACTTTTCAAGCGTTTTGGCTGTTCCTTGCATTGGATACGACTCCGCTAAAGCATCATAACCAACTTTTACCTGGTCGTATAGTTCTAACGTATCTCTTTGAGCCATTGTAATCGTAAACCATGTTGCATCTTTTCCATTATCAATTGCTTCTTGGACGGATAGTTTATTTGCTTCCTCTGTTAAAAGGTCATCTACGACCAGTATACTCGTGTTATTCATATCTACAATAATTCCAGTCATATATCCAGTTGGCTGAGATTGGGTTGGATTTTTTTCATAAAACTGCATGATGAAATAAAAGATAGCCCCAATAGCTATAAGCGTAAGGACTAGCATGATAGCAACAGTAGATCTTCCTTTCACATGAAATCCCCCTTACTTAGAAGCCACTTTACGGAAGCCTTCTTCTAATAGATACGCTTTTGCTTCTGCATAAGAACCGAAGCTTTCTTCTAAATTGTAGCCATGATAAATATTCCACATTTCATCCTCTTGCAATAAGGTTAGCTTTGAGTTTTCTTTGTTTTTCCACTCTTCTTCTACCTCTTCCTCGGCAACCTCTTCTTCCTCTGTCGCTAAATAAGCAATGGAATCTTTAATCAATTGTCTTAATTCGTCAGCAGAAGCCTCACGGATATTCAAAAGTCCTTTGTCATTGGCTTCTTCATATTGTGGAAGGTCACCTACATAGACAAAACCATTCCCATTCGGATGGAGATGATAAATTACTGTCGTTTTTTCATATAAACTTTCTTCATAATGGTAATTTACTCGTTTTAAAGAAACTTCTTTTCGAGTGAGCTCCGGAAATTCTTGAATAATTGCTTCTTTTTCTTCAAATGTTAGCATGTGATTCCTCTTTCTTTACTTTTTTCATTTGTCTAGTATATCATACTATTCACCCTCTACGCGTCCACCATTCTGCAACGATTACGAAACAAATCACTACTGCAATGGCAACTGCAAAAAACCAACTTGGTAAACTACCCATTTGTCTTATTCCTCCTTGCTAATTTCACCAACAAATCGACTGAAGTTTTGTGATGTGAATCCCTGAACCGTTTCTGTCGTATAACTCTTCAATAAATGAATCACTAAATTTTGTGTTTTCGAGGCATCTTCCAAGCCATTTACAAATTCACTAATTCCATCAAAGTCTGATCCTAATCCTATTAAATGTGCTCCACCAAGAGATACGATATGATCAATATGTTTTACTAAATCAAAGATATCCACAAACTTTTCAGAATTGTTAATAAACTGTGGGTAATATACAATATGAATGGGTGAATTTCTATCGATTAGTGCTTTTAGTTGGTGATCTGTTAAATTTCTATTGGAGTCGCATATCGTTCTAGCATTCGAGTGGCTTGCCATAAGCCATTTCGCTTTTGGAAGCACATCCCAAAATGATTTTTCACTTAAATGGGATACATCGATAATGATATTTTGCTCGTTTAACAACGTCACTACTTCTTCACCAAATGAGGTCAACCCTGTGCCAGATTCCTCCGCTGCACCGTCTGCTACAGCATTTACACCATTCCATGTAAGACCAACTAATTTAACCCCATGGGATAGTAGCAACTTTAGCTTTTCTATATCTCCATTCATCATGTCCAAACCTTCTAGTGACAATACCGCACCGATTTGCCCTTCTTGTAGTGTTTCAAGTTGCTCCCACTTATAAATCGCTACTACATTCTCATGTTTTCCAACAATTTCAGTATGGAAAAATTCAATTTGTCGTACTGCCTCCATGAACTGCTTCTCTTTCGGAAATCCTTCAGATACAAACACTGCAAATACTTGTAGAGCCACTTTACCGGCCTCTAGTCGTTCTTTATTTGCTTGTAGTAAAGGTGAATCTGTAAAAGAAATCGGTGACTCTGCTTTAGCGAGTTTATATAGCACATCACAATGTAAGTCATATATTTTCATCTTTTTCCTCCTAAAAAAACCGGCACTCTTCTATAAAGAAGTACCGGTCTAATTTTATAATAATTCTGTACGAAGTTGTTCTGCGGATTTTGGTGAAAGTAGCCCTAATGGAATATCAAAAGCTGTTTTGGCACCACTTTGACCGGATTGACCTAGTCTGTAAGCTGCTCTTGCATATGCAACTAATACACTGGAAGTGAAATTAGGATTACTTTCAAGCTTCAATGAAAACTCCATCAATTGTTTTTCGTGCGTGCCACTTTCCCCGCTACGAATAACAAATCCACCATGCGGCATCCCACTATGATTTTGTTGTAATTCTTCTGCCGTGATAAAATGCACGGTTGTATCGTAGTCAGCAAAGTAATTTGGCATTGTGATAATTTGTTGCTCTACCTGTTCTTTACTCGCTCCATCTTCTAATACAACATAACATTCTCTCGTATGTTTTTCACGTGTGGAAAGGGTTGGATGTTCTCCGCTACGAACGCGTTCTACCGCTTCTTTTACAGGAAGTGTATATTGAACTGCGTTTTTTACTCCCTCAATTCTGCGTACTGCATCGGAATGTCCTTGGCTTAAGCCATCTCCCCAAAATGTATATGTATTACCTTCTGGAAGTACTACTTCTCCAAGCAATCGGTTTAACGAGAATAAGCCTGGATCCCAGCCTACTGAAATTACACTAATTTTGTTAGAAGCTTTCGCTACTTTATCCACCTTATCAAAAAACTCTGGGATTAATGCATGCGTATCAAAGCTATCCACTGTATGGAAAGTCTGCGCTATTTCTGGTGTTTGTTCTGGCAGATCTTTCGCAGAACCACCACATAAAATCATTACATCGATTTTATCTTGAAAATCTTTTACGTCTTCTACTAAATATACGCCAACCGAAGCATCATTTACCTCAACAGTTGATGGGTCACGTCTAGTAAATACACCAACTAACTCCATATCAGGATTTTGTTTTACTGCTAATTGGACTCCTCGTCCTAAATTTCCGTATCCAATAATACCAATTTTAATTTTACTCATTTACTTTTCCTCCACATTTACGATTTCATAGTATTAAAAATACATGCATAATACCAAACAGTCAACGGATAATTATTCAGGCGCTTCTCCAGAAAAAGCCAACCACTCTTCTTTTGAAGGACCATACATTCCTGGAACAACTAGTCCCGCTTGTCTCATTAACACCGTGATTTGACCTCTGTGATGTGTTTGATGGGATATTAATACTTGAAGAATAGTTGCAACTGTCCATGTTTGACCGTACATATCTTTTTCCTCTAAAAGTGTTTCATCTGACCACTGTTCTTTTATCGCTTGAACCATCGCATCGCTAGATTCTCTATAAGCTACTGCCAATTCTTTTGCTGTTATTGGTTTAGGTGCATCATGTGGAGTAGCTTTGAATTGCAATCCAGTTTTCCCGACCATCTCATCGATTGTCACGACGATATGCCAAGCTAGCGTACCTAGTGTTCTGCCTTCTTCATATACTTTTTGATGTAATGATTCGTCTGTTAATGTATGGAATATTTTAAGCGTAGATTCTGCTTCATGTTTCCAGTTTATCAAAAAGTCTTCTACTGTTCTAATCATCTTGATCCCTCCAAATTTAGCTATAAGCTATAGTTCGATATGTTAAAGATAGATTCCTGCTCTCTTGCGAATAGATATTACTGTCCGGTTATGGTAGACTAAAGGACAGACAATAAGAGGACGTGAGCAAATTGATTAAAATTGAATTACCGAAACCAACCGTTACGATCACGCAACGTGAACAAGTGCTTAAAGAAGGAGAAATTGAAATCCCATCGATTCATGGATTTATCGATTTCCACCAACTCCCTCGTGATAAAGGTGGCATCTTTATGTTTTATAACAAAAATGATGAGCTTTTATTCGTTGGGAAAGCACGTAAAATAAGACAACGTATTAAAAAGCATTTTGAAGACAATGTATCACCAATGATTAAGCATCGTGACGAAGTGTACAAAATCAGCGTAAGCATAGTAGACGAGGCAATGGATCGTGAAATTTACGAAACATATGCGATTAATACATTGAAATCTAAGTATAATATCGACAAAGCGTTTTTTAGATAATTTTCCTAAAATAAAACACAAAGAGTAAAGTGATCAACTTTTCTCTTTGTGTTTTTTGATGACCAAATTGCCTGCCCTTACTATTTTACTTCTTCAAAAATACTCGTACTATGAAGTGGTTGCACTCTCGATTTTGGATCGATAAACGTTTTAATATGGCTAATTGCAATCGGTACTTCTCCAAATCCAACAGCAATCAGTTTTACTTTCCCGTCATGGGTGCATACATCGCCGGCTGCATATATTCCTTCTAAGTTCGTCTCCATTTTTTCATTCACAACGACTGAATTTTTTTGCATATTCAATCCCCAAGTTTTTAGAGGGCCGAGTGATGCGACGTTTCCATAATTGACAAGGACATGATCTACCGGAATTCGTTGTTCTGATTTATCTTTGGCAACGATCACCACTTCATGAATATTCTCTCCATCTCCAACTAATTCTTTTACGACAAAGGGCGTTTTCACTTGCACCTTCGAATGTTGCAGCTGTTGTACAGTCATTTCATGCGCTGTGAATTGTTCTTTTCTGTGGCATATTGTGACGTTCGAAGCGACATCCTCTAACATAAGTGACCAATCGAGAGCTGAATCTCCTCCACCTAAAACAAGTACATCTGAGTCCTTGAAATGATTAATATCTGCTACTTTGTAATGAAGGTTTTTCCCTTCGTACTCCGTTGCTCCCGACACACTTAATTTACGTGGTTGAAAAGAACCAATCCCGGAAGTAAGTAAAATTGTTTTCGTATAATGTACCGTTTTATCTGTCGTCAATACAAAATATTCCGCCAATCTTTCGAGGGTTACTGCTGTTTCTTCTAAACAAATGGTTGGATTACTATAAGCTGCTTGCTGTTCCAAATTCGCTACTAAATCTTTCGCTAAAATCTTCGGTAGCCCGCCAACGTCATATATATATTTATCAGGATAAAGCTCCATTAACTGACCACCAAGCTGTGGTAAGCTATCGATTATTTTCACCTTTAAATCACGTAGTCCCGCATAAAAAGATGCAAATAATCCTGTTGGACCGCCACCTATAATGATTACATCGTACAATTCCTCGTCCATTCTTACATCCACCTCACTGTAATTCAAAAATGAAAATGATTCTCATCTATAGCTTAACATAGATTGAAACGACGTTACAGAAATCGGTCTCGTATATCTGGAGTTGGAATCATACAATTGTCCTTTTTCCCAAACCATTTATATCTATTTTTCGCAATTATTTTATACACACTATTTCTAAACGACTTAGGAATTACTTTGAGCAGATAAAATCCTTTCCAAATTCCATTTAAGTGTCTACAAATTGCAAGTGCTGCATCTGAGGAATCATATACTGTATTATTATCAATTACTATCACACTATCCAGTTTGTCAGCAATTAAATGCTTTTTCTTTAGATCTTCTCCAACATCACTTTGTAAAGCCGCAAACCGAAAATATCCATGAGGATCTCTTTTAATAATAAATTGAACGCTTGCATCGCAGAAATTGCATTCTCCGTCAAACAAAATAATAGCAGTCATATGAAATCCCTCCCTTTCTAACAGTATATCAATTATCACAGAAAAAGCCCCAGTACATAGGTATACTGAGGCATCGTATTTATTGTTTGTCAGAAGGAGTATCAGAGGAACCGACTTCTTCTAAAATTTCAAAGCTGTTTTCATAATCCCTTATTCGAGGGTCTTCATCATCTACCGGTTGATCGGTTGTTGAATTTAGTAGTGATTCTTCTAGTGGACGTATTTCCTCATTCACTTGTTGCTGTGCATGCTCCACACAAGTAGTCGTAGTTGGAACAGCTTCAAGCCTTTCAAGCGGTATTTCTTTACCACACTCCGTACATTTGCCGTAGTTACCTTCATCTATAGCGATTAAAGCTTCTTTAATATCGGCTATTTCCTCTTCATAATGTTTTCTTAACGCCAACCTCGTATGTTTATCCGTTAAATCTGTTGCATTATCCGCGGGATGATTATCATAATTGGATAACTCGGTCGTTTCAAACTCTTCGTCATTATCTATGCTATGTTCTAGCTCACTTAAACGCTCCTGTAACGTATCTTTTAACTTATTGTATTTCGACATATAAATTCCTCCTTCATTCCTTATAGAGTTCCCACATTTCACCGAAATAAAACAATTTCCACTCGTGATTGAAACATTACATTAAATTGAACAAATGGAGTATGATAACTATAAAGGAGTGTTATTTATGGGGATTCATAAGTTTTTTATGAGCATGAATGATTTAGAAAGAATTATTCGAGCTCCTGGACGTTTCAAATTTGAAGAACATAATGTTGCGGCGCATTCTTGGAAAGTTTCCCAATATGCTATGTTTTTTGCTACAATAGAAGAAAACAACGGTGCCACGATCAATTGGAAATCGCTTTACGAGAAAACAATTAACCATGACTTTGCAGAAATATTCATCGGTGATATAAAAACACCAGTGAAACATGCCTCACCTGAATTAAAACAAATGCTTTCACATGTGGAAGAAAAAATGATGGAAAACTTTATAAAAAATGAGATACCAGAAGAATTTCACACCGTGTTTTTTGACAGAATGAAAGAAGGAAAAGATGAAACAATCGAAGGTAGATTATTGGAGCTTGCAGATAAACTAGACCAAGTATACGAAGCTTTTGCAGAATTACAACGTGGGAATACAGACGTTGAGTTTCTTAAAATGTATGAAAATGCCCTTCGAAAGATTTTTCATATACCTCTCCCAAAGAGTATTGCGTATTTTAAGGAAGTTATGCTTCAAGATATGATTGCTGAAAAATCTGTTATAGATGTGAAAGCCCTCACGCTAAAGCTTTTAATAGAATAAAAATAATTTCCCACGAAAATGCGATATATTGTATAATATAGTGTATAATATTATTGAACTATTAAGAAAATTGGGAGGAGGGTGTTGAATGCCAATACCTGTTAATCATGCAAAACCTATTCGCACTACTGCTAAACTACATGCTTTCAATCAGTTACAGCAATGGATTATTGATGGTACACTTCAACCTTTAGAAAAACTCAATGATATTGAGCTAGCACAAGCATTAGGGGTTAGTAGAACGCCGATTCGTGAATCATTGCAACTCTTAGAATCACAAGGTTTTGTATCTATGCAACCAGGTAGAGCTACACAAGTGTCAGCTGTCGAAACGGAGGATATTAATAATCTTCTACCTCCGTTAGCAGTTTTGCAAGCGCTTGCAGCTGAGCTTGCTATTCCAAAAATCGAGGAGACTACCCTGCAACTATTAGAAGAAAAAAACAAGCAATTTGCGGAGGCTCTTTTTGCAAAAGAATTCACTACTGCACTAAAAGTAGATGAAGAGTTTCATCAGATCATCGTAGAAAGTGCGAATAACCCATACATAGATTCTATGGTAGAAATGCTTCAAGCACATGTGCGTAGACTATTCTATTATGAAAAGATTATATTAAGAGAACAATCCATTGAACAGCATGCAGAAATTATTCAACTTCTACGAGATAAAGATGCTAAAAAACTAGCAGAAACTATGCGTTCCAATTGGATTTATACTATTGAAGAATTTTAAAAAAGATTCATTCCCATTTATTTAACGGGAATGAATCTTTTTCTTTTAAGCAGTATGCACTCGTTGGAATCTTGCGATGACACCAGTAATAATCGTAACAATAATAAATGGAATCAACCATCCTAAACCAACATCATAAAACGGTAAACTATTCTCATAAAACGATACAATCGGCTTCAACCATCCGTAATATTCAACGCCCAAAGAACCGCATAACGCTTTAAAACCATCAATAACACTTATTAAAAATGTCACGAACATAACACTGCCATATACAATTCTCGCATGATTAAAAAATGGAGAAAGAAACGTCAACAAGATAATGACAATTGCTAAAGGATATAACAACATTAAAACCGGAATCGAATAAGTAATAATATTAGATAACCCAAAGTTAGCAATAATACAAGTAAATACACTAAAGAAAATAACCAATGTTTTGTAGCTAATTTTCGGCAATAATGTATGGAAATACTCCCCACATGCAGTAGTCAAACCAATACTAGTAGTCAAACATGCTAAGAAGATTACTATAGATAAAAGAACTGCTCCTAAAGAACCGAAATAATGCTCAGCAGCACTATTTAATACAGGTCCCCCATTATCAAACAAACCAAAAAGCCCTGTACTAGTTGCCCCTAAATAAGCAATACCTGCATAAATGACACCTAGGAAGAAAATTGCAACACCACCAGCTTTCGAGGTTGCTGTAATAATTCCTTTCGTTGAAGTAATACCCATTGATCGAATTGCAGTGATTACAATGATACCAAATACGAGGGACGCCAGTGCATCCATTGTGTTGTAACCTTCTGTAAATCCAGTCATGAATGCTTTATCCACATAATTTCCTTGAGGTTGCTCAAATCCACCCATCGGTTTAATGAAAACAAATAATAGTAAAATAAATAAACCAACGATAATCCCCGGCGCTAAATACTTTCCTACATTGTCCACAATTTTAGATGGATTTAGCGAGAATAGCATTGTTATCCCAAAGAAGAATATCGTGAAGATAAGTAATCCAATTTGTGCATATTCTGCACTTATAAAAGGCTGAATCCCTATTTCGTATGAAACTGCCCCCGTTCTTGGAAGTGCAAAGAACGGTCCGATTGTTAAGTACAATAAAGAAGTAAATACTACTGCAAATATTGGGTGCACCCTGTTTGATAAATCTTGTAAATTTTTACTGCCTGAAAAGCCCATTGCAAGTGTACCTAGGAAAGGTAATCCTATCCCGGTTGCTAAAAAACCAAGAACTGCTGGCCATACGTTAGTACCAGCGTTTTGCCCTAAACTTGCTGGAAATATTAAGTTGCCTGCTCCAAAAAACAGTGCAAATAACATTACCCCGATAACAAGGTAATTGGAAAATGATATTTTCTTGTCCATTCTTTGTTCCTCCTGTGATATAAGAAATAATCATTTCTCATTGTTTGTATAATTCCCTCTAAGATGAATGCTATGCAAATGATTTTCCTTCATCACTGCTGTATGCAATATATCAGACTTGATAATACTATGTATTTTGCCAGAATGCAATATATTAATCGAAATTAATCGAACATTTATTTTATTGGAATAATATTCATTTTACTAAAAAAACGTAAGTGTCCTTTATATGTCTATAGTTTCCGGAATATTCAAATAAAAAATAGATAGTACAATATAGGAATAACAAGTAACTAAAAGTAACCGTTTGGATTTTTGCTTTAGGCGCACGCTTTATACAACTCACTACGACGCATTATCTCTAAATGTCGGCATACCTTACACTTTTTCATTTCCTAAACTAGAAAAAAGCTAACACTATAAGATAAGTTCTTAAAGTGTTAGCTTTTCTACTTGTACTATTTATCTTCGGGAAAAAGTAAGTCCTTTAACTCATCATCAGCCGAATTATCCGTAAGCTTTACTCTACCTCGATAAGCTGCTCGAGTAATAAGATGCCCAGCTACAGGAGCCGTTAAGAAAACGAATACGATTCCGAGCAATAATCTTACACTGATAAAACCTTCATGCACCCAAAAATACACAAATGCACCAGTAAGAGATAATAATACGGCTAAAGTGGAACTTTTCGTTGCAGCATGTGATCTTGTATATACATCAGGTAAACGGATTATCCCGAATGCACTTACCACACTCATAATACTTCCGAGCAATATGAGCAATGCTGCTCCTAACTCAATCATCTGATTTAAGTTCAACGATAATCCCCCTTTCAACATACTTCGAAATGGCGATTGTACTGATGAAAGCAAGTATTCCTAATATGAGTATTGCCTCTAAAAAGGCTTTTGTTTTAAGCACGATCGAGATGACTGCAATCATGGAGATCAAGTTAACCCCAATCATATCTAAAGCAACAGCGCGGTCTGGCATCGAAGGACCTATAATAATTCGAACTAAAGCTATTACAATAGAGATAGCAAATAAAGCCAGAGCTGTTAACAGTATCTTCTCCACCATTAGCGTGTCACCTCCATAATTGCTTTTTCAAACTTTGTAATGGATCGTAAAACATCCGCTTTCGATTGTTCAATGTCCATTGCATGAATATAAAACATATCCCCTGCAGGATTCACTTCCATTACAACTGATCCCGGTGTTAACGTGAGTAACATCGCAAGCGTTGTAATTTCCCAATCTCCACGCAGTTCTGTTTTATACGTGAAAATGCCTGGCTTTATCCTTAACTTTGGACTTAATATTTGCCTACTGATCAACACACTAGAAGCCGCTAGTTCCGTTATGAATATAAAAATTAGTTTAATTAGTGAGTATAATCTCCTTAAATAAAATTGCGTACCGAAAAATCGATGCATCAAGAAAATAATAACAATTCCAACGAGGAATCCACCGAAAAAGGTGGTAATTTTCAGTTCGTCCTCATCTTGTAGCAACATCCAAAGGAACGCTATAAATAAATTAAGTAAAAACTGTGCTGGCATCTGTCATCACCCTCTCCCATTACTTATTTCCACCTAATACTGCTTCAATATAAACAGAAGGTTTGGATAGTACATATGCCGCATCACTTACATATTCCGATATAAATTCTGCACCAAGCCCCAAGGAAGCCGTTCCAACACCAAGCAGCACGATAGGTATAATCATTCCTTTTTTCAGTGGCACCTCATCTTCTGTGCTAATAATTGTTTCTCCGAAAATAGAATTTAAGAAAATACGAAGGAGTGAGTACAACACCACGATGCTTGATAAAAACGCAAGTGCTAATAGAACGTAAGATCCCGACTCGATTGCACCTTGACCTACCAATACTTTTCCTACAAACCCACTAAGTGGTGGTATACCAGCAAGGGAACAAGTCACGACAAACACCATCCAACCAAATAATGGATAGTTACGTATTAGTCCACTTATTTCATCAATTTTCGTTTTTCCAGTCAACACAATCATCGTGCCAACTATTAGAAATAGCATCGCTTTTGCAATCATGTCATGAATAACGTAATAGATAGATCCTTCTAACGATGTCTGTGTAGCAACTGCTAAACCGACTAGTATAAATCCGACCGCAATGACTACATTATAGGATGCGATTAACCGAACATCTTTATAGGCAATCGCTCCAATACACCCTACGACTAACGTAACTCCAGCCATTATTCCGATTAAAGTATGTGTAATGGAAGGCTCATGATAAAAAATTAAGGTAAACGTCCGGAATAGAGCATAAATACCTACTTTCGTTAACAATGCACCAAATAATGCAGCAACTGCTGTTGGGGGCACACTATAAGAACCAGGTAGCCAGAAAAACAATAGCAACCCTGCTTTTAAACTAAAAACGATTAAAAAGAGAATACTAATAGTTGTAAGTAATGGCCCTTGACCTGCTTCTGCTACTCTCTCCGATACATGGGCCATGTTTAACGTACCAATAGTACCGTATAAATAAGCAAGCGCGACTAAGAAAAACCAGGAAGACAGCACATTAATAATGACATACTTGATCGATTCTCTTAACTGAGCTTTCTTTCCTCCTAACGTTATTAACACGTAAGAAGCGAGAAGCATTACTTCAAAACAGACGAACAAGTTGAACAAATCACCTGTTAAAAATGATCCATTAACGCCAGCTACTAAAAATAACACGAATGGATAAAAGAACATTTTCTCATGACTTTCTCCAATCGAAGAGAAAGCATAGATCAAACAAATCGCAGTTACAATACTAGCCGTCAATACAAATAACATGGCAAACGAATCTGCTACAAAAAGAATACCAAAAGGAGGTACCCAACCACCAAAGTCTAGTCGTATGATTCCTTCTGCTTGTACCTTATTTAAAATATATAAACTGATTCCAGCTAAACTTATCATCGTCACTAAACTAATTACACGTTGTGTTTTCACATATGGACGAAGGAACACAAGAATAACCCCAACTATAATGGGGATAATTAAAGGCAAAACAATTATATTATTCATCACTTGTCCCTCTCAATGCATCGAGATCATCTGCACCAATATCTTGATACGCGCGATACGCAAGGACAAGAATAAATGCTGTTACTGCAAAACTAATAACGATTGCAGTTAAGATTAATGCTTGCGGAAGTGCATCGGTATAAGGTGCATCTGCTTCTTTCAACAACGGAACATTCCCCGTCTTCAATCCCCCCATCGTTAAGATGAGCAAATGAACCGCATGGGAAAGTACCGCAGTTCCTAAAATTACTCTTATAATATTTCGAGAGAGGATTAGATACGTAGCCACGGCAACTAGTATTCCGATTAGTAGTACAATTAACGTCTCCATAGTCTATTCATCCTCACTTATACTTAAAATTATTGTTACCACTACTCCAACTACAGCAAGTGCTACTCCCGCTTCAAAGATGGTGACGGTCGTTAGCTCTGTTTTACCGAAGACCGGCAAATCAAAATAAGCAAATGTTTGCGACATAAATGGGACGCCGAATATAAGTGAACCAAATCCTGTAACCGTTGCTAATAGAACACCAAAAGCGGCAACGAGCTTAAAATCGAGCGGAAGACTTCTTTGAACGGTTTCAATATCATTCGATAAATATAAAAGCACAATCGCAGAAGCTAATACTAATCCGCCGATAAACCCACCACCAGGTGTATTATGACCGGAGAGGAACAAATACACGCCAAATGTTAAAATAATAAATACAACAATTCTTGTTACTGTACGCAAGATGACATCATTTATTTTCAATGTTTTCATCCTCCTTTTTCGCTCTTAGCTTAATCATCGTATAAACCCCTAAGCCAGCTATAAAGAGAACAACCACTTCAAGCATCGTATCAAAACCACGGAAATCACCTAGAATAGCGTTTACGATATTTGCACCGCCAGCTAATTCATAGGCATCCTCAAAGAATGTAGAAATTGATTCAAACCGTTCGTAATTTAATACTGCTAGTGCTACTAATACAACAACCGCCCCAACACTGATTGAAATAACGGCATTGATTAACTTCGTTTTAGAAGAAACCGCCTCCTTTTTCCAATCCGGTAAATAAGAAAAAGCTAAAAGGAATAATACCGTCGTGACGGATTCTACTACTAATTGTGTTAACGCTAAATCTGGCGCTCGGAAAATAACAAAGAAGATGGCAATAGAATATCCTAAAACTCCATTGAGCAAAGTTGCCGTCATACGAGACTTCGAAAATAACATGGCAATCGCTGCAATTACCATCACTCCGACTAAAATAACTTCAAAAGTCTGTATCGGTGCGTCCATTGATAGAGCAGATGAAAATGCACCCGAATAAAAGAAGAAACCGCCTACCGTTAATATAAAGAAAATATAAATATAGACTAAATAATCTCTTAGAAGACCTGACATATATTTATTCGTTAAAACAGTAGACTTACTTTCTGCCAACGATAGAAAGTTATTATATAATGCGTTAAATGTGTATCTAGAAGATAATAACCCATAAACTGGCTTCCACTTTTTAAGCAGTCGATATAATAATCCTCCAACTAAAATAACACCAATTGTCATAAGTAATTCCGGTTTTACCCCGTGCCAAGCATATATGTCAGGAGTAAGATTCGCTGGATCTCCAAACGTAGGATAAATACTCCCCATTGCAGGTTTTAATATATAAGCTCCTAGCAGATTAGGAAAGAAGAAAATACCAACAACGAATACACTTAAAATCAATGGGGAAATCAGCATCCCCATTGGCGCTTCATGAAGTGGCTTATCCAATTTTTCCGGTTGAACGGGTCCAAGAAATGTTTTAAAAATGATAATCATACAATAAACGAATGTTAATACACTCGCTACCCACGCAACAATAGGGAAAACAATTCCAAATGACTGCAAAGAAAATACTTCTGCATTCATAATTTGCACAGTCGCCGCAAAAAACATTTCCTTACTTAAAAATCCATTAAACAGTGGCATTCCAGCCATCGACAAACTGCCAATGACGCCTACGGTAAACGTAAATGGCATAAAGGTCATTAATCCACCTAAGCGCCTAATATCCCGTGTCCCTAGCTCATGATCGACAATCCCAACGACCATAAATAGAGCCCCTTTAAATGTGGAATGATTGATCAGATGAAATAAAGCTGCAAATGTAGCCTGTGTATATAAAATAGAATCCTCCGAATACCCGAACTGCAATGCGATGGACCCAAGTCCCAATAAACTCATAATTAGACCGAGCTGGCTGACAGTAGAAAAAGCTAATAATGCTTTTAAATCTGTTTGACGAACGGCATTAAACGATCCCCAAAACAATGTGATCATACCAACACCACTCACCGTCCAAAACCAAATCTGATCTCCACCAAAAACTGGTGTAAAACGAGCAACTAAATAAATCCCAGCTTTCACCATCGTCGCGGAGTGTAAATATGCACTAACTGGTGTAGGTGCCTCCATTGCGTCTGGCAACCAAATATGAAAAGGGAACTGAGCAGACTTAGTGAATGCTCCAAGCAATATTAAAATCATTGCAGGTATAAATAATGCGTGGTCTGTAAAGTCCCCTATACTTGCTATAATTTCACGTATACTAAAGGAACCAGTCATATTGTGAAGCATTATAAAACCTATGAGCATCGCAATCCCACCACCTACCGTGATAAGCATTGCCTTTTGCGCACCAAGCCTCGATGCCTTACGATGATTCCAAAATGCTATTAATAGGAAAGAAGACACACTTGTTAATTCCCAAAACACATATAATACCATTAGGTTATCGGAAAAAACGACACCGAGCATGGCACCCATAAATAGTAGAAGATAGCAATAGAAATGTTGGAGTGATTCTTTCGTAGAAAGATAATAAATAGAATAGAGAATAACTAAACTACCTACACCGGTAATAAGTAATCCCAATATCATACTTAAACCGTCTAAATAAGTAGTGAAATTAATATTTAATGAGGGAATCCAATTATATGTATGGATATATGTTTTACCACCTGCTACCGAGGGAATCAGCATAGCAAGCATAACAAATAACGTAATAGGCACTAACATGACAAGCCATCCGATATGCATATATTTGAAACGCCTATAGATGAATGGCACGAATGCGGCTATTATAAAAGGAAGAATAATAGCGAAAGTAACTGAAAACAAATTGTAGCCTCCTATTTCCAAAACATGTTTTGTGAATGTTGGATTTTGTAAGAATTATTTCATTTGAAAGGGATACTTGACTATCCCAGTAACTAGTAGCATAATAGGAATCCATATGAGGTCATTATGTACTTTAGAAGAATTTGAGGTGTTTACCATTGCCTGATTGAGCGAAAAGCAATTCGTTTGCTTTTCTATTACGTGATGCACATACTCTATAATTATACACGAAAGACGTAATCACTGCACTTCAAGTGATTATTAACATAATTTTGAATAGATCATGCATGAAGATAGATTAAATTAATAAAATCGAGGTGTAGACAACCGTGAAACACGCAAAAGGTCGAATGGATGAAAGTATACTTGTCTGCGTATACTACGGCCCAAATGGAGAACGACTAATAAGAAGAGGACATAAGATGGCAAGCATGCTAGATTGCCCGCTTTATATTCTAACTGTTGACCCACTTCCATATGATGCGTTCGACGCTGAAAGATCTGGATATATTGAAGATTGGAAAAACCTAGCTGAGGAATTACAAGTAGAAGAATTTATCATTCGTGATAATGAAAGACGTTCTTCTCCGAAAGTAATAAAAGAAGTAGCTCATCAACTTAACATTACACAAATTATTATTGGACAAACTGCTCAAAGCAGATGGGAAGAAATCACAAAAGGTTCATTTATGAACGTTTTGTTAAGAGAAATTCCTTTCGTTGACTTCCATGTAGTTTCTGTGGAGCGTTCCGTAAAAGATGAAGAGGAAGGCATATTTGAAAAAGGAGTCCGGGCTTATTTAGTAGTTGAAGGCGACTCTTACAAGGTTTCTTTCACTTGTGCCAAAAACATGTGCCAAGAAGGGATTTTCTTTAAAGAGATTGGAACAGATTTCGACAATGGCATATTTAAGTTTATGCATAATAACAAAATGCACCAAGTGCATATTCAAGACAATTTAGTACCAGATCCATCTCAAGTACCAGATGGCTGTAGCGTTAAGATATGAAAAGGGAGACTTTAAAAGTCTCCCTTTTTTAGTGTAAATCTACTAGTTCTTTATTTATTTGCTAGTGTAATTTTCCGGTCTTTTGGCAATGCGATTGCTACAAGTCCGATAATCGGTAACACGGATATAATAATCATTGTTGTATAAACACCAACATGGTCCATTAAAATACCGATCACTACCGCTCCAATCGCCCCCATCCCAAACGCAAGTCCAACCGTTAATCCTGCCATTGTCCCGATTTTACTCGGTACAAGCTCTTGCGCATACACGACGGATACTGAAAAACTTAACATGATGAAAAAACCAATCAAAACAAGCAAAACTACAACCGCCCAAATCTGAACATATGGCAATACTAACGAAAGTGGAATTGGTACAAGAACCGATAACAAAATAACATTTTTTCTACCTAATCGATCGGCCCATGGCCCCCCGAAAAACGTACCAGCCGCTCCGAGCACTAGGAAGATAAATATAAACAACTGACCCTTTTGTATCGAGAAATCGTAATTCTCCATTAAATGAAATATGTAGAAGTTTGTCATATTCGTTACGTAAAAAGATCTTGCAAAAATAATAATCATTAAAAGGGTTAATGCAACGCCTACTTGTTTTTTAGAAAGAACCGGCAATGATGAAAGTAACGTCTTTTTCTTTTTCGCTAAACTATCTTCTTCTAGTTGTTTCTTATACCATGCTGAAATTTTACTTAAGATGAAAATTCCAACTGCTGCAACAACTAAAAACAGAGCCGCTCCTTTTTGACCGAGTGGTACTAGGATAAACGCACTTATTAATGGAGCAAGTGCTTGTCCCGAGTTCCCGCCCACTTGATAAATAGATTGAGAAAGCCCCCTTTTAGACCCTGCTGCCATGTACGAAACCCTTGATCCCTCTGGATGAAAAACTGCAGAACCAAGCCCTAGAAAAATAACGGAAACTAAAATTATCCAATATTCAGGTGCAAATGCAAGTCCCGCTATTCCAATAAAGGAACTGATCATGCCAAGAGGAAGTGCATAAGGCATTGGTTTTTTATCGCTTATAAAGCCTACAACAGGCTGTAATATAGATGCTACTATATTTAACGAAAACGAAATTAATCCTAATTGTGTAAAAGTTAATCCAATTTCTTTTGCAAGTACTGGAAACATTGCTGGAATAACCGCTTGAAGTGAATCATTAAATAAATGGCAAAGACCAATTGCAAACATAATTGGATAAACAGGATTTCCCAGTTTACTCGAAAGATTACTGGTCGTCATTGTACATATCACACTCTTTCTACGCTCGAAATAATATCAGTATATTCATTATAGCGCAAATTTTTAAAAAATGTTCGTTCTTTTTTCGTTACACGGATAGTAACAAGCTTCGAGGTAATACTAATGGAAAGTCACTTGATAGAGGAGTTTGAATAGAAATATGGATACATTTTTCGAATTGAACTTTTGGGAAATGATTATTAGGACGACTATTTCCTTTATAGCATTATTAATACTGGCACGTATTCTAGGCAAAAAACAACTTAGTCAACTGACATTTTTCCATTATATTACGGGTATTACAATTGGATCTATCGCAGCGGAAATTGCTTCTCAAAAGGAGACCCCTTTTCTCGATGGGCTTGTTTCACTAATATGGTGGACTATCCTTACATTGCTTATGAGTTATATTTCATTAAAATCTACAAAGTTACGAATTCTAATTGACGATGAACCTACGATAATTGTTAAGGATGGGGAGATTTCCGTTAAATCTTTGAAGTCTGCTCGCCTGCATATGGACGATGTGTTAATGATGTTAAGAGAACAATCTATTTTCTCTATCCAAGATGTGCATTATGCCGTTCTAGAAACAAACGGAGAGTTAAGCGTTTTTAAGAAAGTGGCGCAACATGAAGCGACAAAATTAGATGTCAAAGCAGATGTATCACTTCCCGCATTTATGCCCGCTGAAATCATTTCGGATGGGAAAATTGTTCAAAAAAACTTACTGGAGCTCGATTTAACAGAGGATTGGGTAATGAAAAAACTTCGAAAGCATGGGGTCGATTCAATTAGTGATGTTTTTTACGCCCAACTTCAAACGAACGGCTCTTTATATATTAGCTTAAGGAAAAACGGAATTTGAAAAGTTGCTATAGTGTTTATTTTTTAGCGGTCGAGCGATGAGCCCGCATTTTTTAATGCGTAGGAAACTACAAAATTTTAGAGTTGTGGATAATCTTTTTCAAGTAATACAAGTTATGGCATTCTTTGTATTGTACGTAATATAGGAATACTGCGCGGTAGTGCGTCGACTAGTGTCCGCTGGGATTTTCACTGCAGTCGTACGCTTTCCACCGGGTAAGCGTTCGACTGCAGCGGAAATCATAGCGGTCACCTAATAGGTCTTTTACCACGCAGTATCCCTATTATGTGCGTCATTCCCGTTTGTTATATCGGGTCAGAGACAAGCGCTTTAGCGTTTTTTGTTCTTTCATTTAAAATCGATTATTGCTTGTATTAACTCTTTTGGCGCTTCGTACATACCCATATGACCTACATCATGTATCAATACTTGTTTTATGTGTTTTTCGCTTGCTGTAAAGACTTTTTCTGAAGGTATCAATTGATCCTCCTCCCCAGCTATTAATAACACCGGTAAATCTGTGGCTTCTATGATTTTTCGGCGGTCTATTCGATTCTTCATCGCAATCAGTGCATTTTTTGCTCCAGCAGGAGAAGTGGAATAGCCGATTTTTTTCACTTCTGTTATTTCCTTTTGATGACTTTCCAAATGTTTAGGTGAAAATAGTTTTGGAACTAAGCCATTTATAAACGCTTCCATTCCATCTGTATCTATTTTGTTCGCAGAAGCGTCCCTTCCTTCTTTTGCTTCTTGTGAATCTGGGTAACCAGTAGAATGGATTAACGAGAACCCCTTTAAACGGTTACTATACTTTTCTGCAAACGCAAGTGTAATATAACCTCCTAACGAATGCCCTAACATTGTTACCTGCTCGATTTTTAATACGTCTATAAAGTCTTTTATAAAAGTAGCATATTGATCTATTTCTTTTATATTTTCCTGCACTGCCGAATCCCCGTGGCCAGGCAAGTCTAATGCAATAACTCGGTGCGTTCTTGCAAGTTCATCGATAATATTATCCCAATAATCCAAGCTGCCACAAAATCCATGAATGAGTAGGATCGGTTCCCCATTCCCTTCCTCTCTGTATGCTACATCTGCTTGATTGACTTGAATTTTCATTTCGCTCATCTCCTTATTTAATCGATAATTGTTTCATAGCTTCATTGAGCTGCTGTATGTTGACTGCTGTTACTTCCTTATTTGATAGGTTGTATTTTTCTTTTAGTGCAAGAATGCGGTGTACACTTTCGTTTATTCTTACCTCTGAAATCTCGCCGTCATTTACTGATTTTTCAATTGCCTCCATCGCTTTTAGAACATTGTCATAATCATGTGCGATTAACACAATATCACTTCCTGCTTTTACCGCTTGGGCAGCTGCTTGACCAATTTCATGATTGTCGATGATCGCGTTCATCGTCATATCATCGGTCATCACAACGCCATCAAACTGGAATTGGTCTCTTAATAGCCTAGTAATAATTTCATGCGACATAGATGATGGAAATGTAGAATCTATTTTAGGCAATAAAATATGCGCAACCATCACAACATCGGCACCTTCTTCCATTGCTCGTTTAAACGGAATCAATTCAAGCTTCTGCAAATCCTCTAAGCTCTTCTCCATAATCGGCAATTCTAAATGGGAATCCACAGCGGTGTCACCATGGCCTGGAAAATGCTTCACAACAGAGATAACATGTTGACTTTGAATACCTTTCATTGTTTGAATTCCTAGTTCACTTACAATATCTACATTATTCCCAAATGACCGATCCCCAATAACCGGATTTTTCGGATTACTATTTACGTCCAGCACAGGTGCAAAGTCGAGATTAAATCCAAATGCGTTCATTTCTTCTCCTAGGTGGGTACCTATTTTATAAGAATAAGAAGGATCATTTAGTTTCCCGATTTCCTTATTAGTCGGTAACTTGCTCAATCCCGGTAATCGTGAAATTCTGCCGCCTTCTTGATCGACACCTAAAAAAAGTGGAAACCTTTCATTTTCACTTTCTTTTTTAATCGCATTTAATAGTGCAGTAGTATCGTTTACATCTTTTAAATTATTTTTATAAAAAATGAGACCACCTACTTTACTCGTTGAAACTAATTGCTTTATCTCTTCAGAGAAGGTAGTTCCTTCCACTCCCGCAAAAATCATTTGCCCTATTTTTTCTTTTAAAGTCATCTCACTTATTATTAGGTTTTCTTGTACAACCTCTTCAACTGCATCTGTAACAACAGATATATGATCGACTACTGGGTTCGGTTTACTTTCAGTTGGTTTCGGAATAATCCACTTTAGTTGGTAACTCGGTTCCAATTCATAAACGAGGATTAATTGGCCTACTTCATCATATCGAATTACATCCGCTTCTCCTTTTACCATTTCGATATCCTTTAAACTTATTTGCTGGATAGCTTCTGAGTTAGATCTAATATCAAATACAATTCCAGACTGATGCCCAATCGTTGCTCTTTTGGATGAGTAATCATCATATGTAGCTGCAGACAAGTCACTTTTTCTCGTCGGTTCTCCCCATGATGTATACACTTCCTGTATACCCGTTTTTCCTGCGATAAACGGCACATCTAATACTTGACCTTTTGCTGCAAGTTCGAAAACAAGTGCAACGAGTGATTCAGTTTCCGGTAGAGCTACTTCTTCCTTAGGCTGTTTTTCTTTCTCTATCGTTTCGTTCGTTTTATTTTTATCTTCCATTATTATTAAAATAATCGCGATAATAATAAATAATAAGAAAATGATTCCAACTTTTTTTGTCATTCAAGAACCCTCCTTCTTATTGGTTTCCCCTAATTCCCCATTCTATAATCGTTGCCTTTATCCCTTTATTTTTTTGAATATAATTATTATACTTGATATATTTTTTATACCAATATATAATGAAGTAGAAATGAGGGATAAATACTATGAAAATTTGTCCATATTTAGAATCGTCTTTTGAAATACTCGGAAGACGTTGGAACGGTTTAATCGTTCATTATTTATTTAATTGTCCAAATTATTGTGCCCATTTCTCGGATATGAAAAAGGATTTAACCGACATTACGCCTCGTGCATTGTCACTTAAGTTGACCGAACTTGCAGAACATGGGCTAGTGGAGAAAAAAACGACTGTGGAGCCAACTGTCCAAATTACTTATCATTTATCAGTTGCTGGGCAAGAACTTGCAGAAGCGCTTAAACCAGTACACGCTTGGGCAATACAACATATTACATTAGAAAAGGAGAAACAACATGACGAATAATAATTCCATGATGTGTGATCTAGAAACAGGTATTTGTGGACCAGCAGGAGAGGGAAATTCCGAAATGGAACTAATCGATTTAACTGCACCAAGTAAAAAAGTCGATCTTTACTATGTTACTGACCCAATTTGCTCGCATTGTTGGGCATTGGAACCGACATTACGTAAATTTATGGAAGAGTACGGTCAGTATGTCAATTTGCATACATTAATGGGTGGCTTGCTCGAAAAATGGGATGGATTCGCCGATGTATCCAACGGTATTTCCGGACCTGGTGACGTAGCAGGACACTGGCGTGAAGTCGGAGAGCATACTCGTATGCCAATCGACGGTAGCTTCTGGTTCGAGGATCCAGTTACTTCGTCTTATATCCCATCACGTGTATATAAAGTAGTTCAACAAAAAGATGCTAGCTTAGCTCCAGTGTTCTTACGAAAAGCAAGAGAAGCAGTATTTCCGTTCAATAAAAATATTAGTAACGACCAACTACTAATCGACATTGTCAACAGCATCGGTCTAAATGGAGAAGAAGTCGTAAAAGAATCTCATCTGCCACCAGCCCAGGAAAGTTTGCAAGAAGATTTCGCCATGGCAAGCCGACTAGGCGTACGCGGCTTCCCAACAATCATTTTCTTAAATGAAGAGCAAAAAGGGGTAAAAGTTGTAGGAGCTCGCCCTTATGATAATTACGTGCAAGCATTGAAGCAAATATTGCCAGAAGAAAATATCCAACCAAGATCAGTCGATACATTACAACATGTCTTACAAAAAGAAGGACTATTATTCTCGCGTGAAATCGAAGAGCTTTATAGTTTAGCACAATCAGATGTTGCAGCATTCGTTGAAAAAGAATTAGCTGCGGATAGCTATGTAGTAGAAGAAGTGCTTGGTGAAAAATATATTAAACTGAATCAATAAATGCAAAATGCCGCTCGAGTATAGATATGCTCGAGCGGCATTTTTGGAATTGGTTGCTCTTTGTAATGAATTGATTGCTTTCCCGCATTAATTGGTTGCTTTAGCTGGCGGGTTAGTTGCTTTCATAAGCATTTCTGTATCCCTTAGCCATTATTTCACAATTTCTCGTAAGCCATCTTACGAATAATTTGTTCATGTTCCGGGTATTTTTCTAGCAATTCACTTTGCGTGAAAAGCTCAAAGTCTTCAAAATCAAAACCAGGAGATACCATACATCCT
This sequence comes from Psychrobacillus soli, assembly GCF_006861775.1. Classification (GTDB taxonomy): domain Bacteria; phylum Bacillota; class Bacilli; order Bacillales_A; family Planococcaceae; genus Psychrobacillus; species Psychrobacillus soli. The sequence goes on from NZ_VDGG01000011.1 coordinate 24,819, forward strand.
ACAAGCGAAAATGTTCCATTATCCACAACTGATGAGCCAAAAATCGAATTTCGAGGGACAAGTACTTGTGGCGACTCTCCATTTTCGATATTTAGACCAAGCTTATGCTCCATGTAATTCCCCGCTTCGTCAATCACATGTACTACGAGTGAATTGCCTCCGTGGAAATACCATAATTCATCCGACTTCAATCTGTGGAAATGCGATACGTCGCCTTCCCCTAACAAAAAGTAAATGCTTGTGTACTGCTTTCGAGTCGTGTCAAAAGCATCGATCGTCTCTTCAGAAGCATGCGTGCTTTTAAAATATCCACCTTCTGGATGAGGCTCTAAATGTAAGTGCTGTATGTAATAGTTCGCGTCTTTATGCATTAGACTTCCCTCGCTTCCAGATGGTTTGTACAGTTAAATAGATGACATAAGTTTTCATCTTCCTGAAGCTCCACTACGGTAACTGAAGTATTGCCTATATCTTTTGCAAATTCCCCATTTGGAATGAGCGCATGTAAAAGTCGCCCGATAAATCCGCCATGACTAACTACTAAAATTCGTTTACCAGGATATGCTTCTTTCACATCTTCTATAAAGGACATCCCCCTAGAAATAATCGTTTCCTCCGGTTCAAAACCAATATCCTGCTTCCTCCATTCAGTACCCCACTTCGCTACTCGTTCTTCTTCCGTAGTACCTTCGATCAGTCCACCACCGATTTCACCCAAACGCTTATCTATAAGGAAATCGAGTGTGGGTTGTTTTTCTGCAATAATTTCTGCCGTTCTTTTTGCACGGATTAAAGGGCTTGTATAAATGACATCCCACTCTTCATGTTCCATTCTATTAGCAACACGTTCAGCCATTTGGATACCTTCTTCATCAAGTGGCACATCCGTGCTCCCTTGGGCCCGTCCTTCTTTATTCCATGCTGTTACGCCGTGCCGTATAAAACCGATTGTTGTCATTTAAATAATCCCCCTTTTTTATTCCATACCACTTCCATCTGCTGTGGTTCGTATGCAAAATACTTAACAGCAGTTTCCACGACGATCTCTTAAATGAAATTTACTATGAAAATGCTTTTTAGGCAACAAACTAAGTTCCCAATAATTTTTCATTGCATTTCTTGCAAAAAAAAATTTTTTCCCCTCTTGACCTTCACGCAACGTCAAGGTTTAGACTGTAGATATGAGGAGGTGATGACGTGGAATATACGGTACAAAAACTAGGTCAACTCGCCGGGATAAGCACACGGACGCTTCGTTATTATGATGAAATCGGATTACTTAAACCCGCGCGTATCAATTCATCAGGCTATCGTATTTATGGTTCTGCTGAAGTGGACAGATTGCAGCAAATTCTATTTTACCGGGAGCTCGGCGTGAATTTGGATAGCATTAAAGAAATAATGACTTCAGAACAATTCGACGGGGCAACTGCTTTAAAAGAACATCGGGAAAAACTGCTCGAAAAAAGAGCACAATTGGATTTACTAATCGAAAATGTGGATAAATCTATTCAACTAACAGAAAGGAAGATTATCATGACGGACAAAGAGAAATTTGAAGGCTTTAAACAAAAGCTTGTGGATGATAACGAGCAAAAATACGGGAAAGAAGTTCGAGAAAAATATGGCGAAGATGCTGTAAATAAATCGAATGCTAAAGTAAAAGGAATGACACAAGCACAGTATGAAGTAGTGACAAAGTTAGAAGAACAACTAGCTTTAAGTCTGAAAGCAGCAATTGCAACTGGTGATCCAGCAGGAGAGCTCGCACAAAAAACAGCAGATTTGCACCGCCAGTGGCTAAGCTATTACTGGGATAAATATACGAAAGAAGCTCACGCTGGCCTTGCACAAATGTACGTAGATGATGAACGTTTTACCGCTTATTACGATAAGATACAGCCTGGTGCTGCGGTGTTTTTAAGAGATGCTGTGCACGTTTACACACAAAACTAGAAGGTGCTTCCCTTCTAGTCTTTTAACAGTTGCTCCAGTATGTGGATATCTTCTGGATAAGCTAAAGGAAGCTCTGCAATCTCCTCTAACGATTTCCAAGCGATTTCATGAATAAATTCATCTGGGTCTTGGATCATTATTTCCCCACTCACTATTTCTACTAAAAAGTATTCTACATGATAAGAAATTCCGTGTTCACTAATATTGCCACTTTTAACATGTACTTTTTCAAGGATACAAACTGTAAGACCAGTTTCTTCCGAGAACTCCCTTACACAGCATTGTTCAAATGTTTCTCCGTCTTCTAATGTCCCCGATGGAACAGTCCATTTCTTTTCCTCTTCTGGGGCTGCTTGAAGAACCATTAATATTTCCTTCTTTTTATTTATACAAACACCTGCTGCACCTTGCCATTTGAACATTTTTATTCCCCACTTCATTCATTAGATTATATCTACATCATTAATATCAGGTATGTATCTTGATTTTTTTAAATCCACAAGGCCATTTGGTCGAAAATGTACGCCTTCTACTTCTAGCATTGCTCGTTGGGAATAGGCGGATTCTTCATCCGGAATGGCGATTTCTCCTTTAATATTTATTACTCGATGCCATGGTAGGTTATGTTTTGCACTCATCGTGTGGAGTATTCTGACGACCTGTCTTGCCCCTCTTGGACTTCCTGCTTCTTTTGCAATTTGTCCATATGTCATGACTTTTCCTGCGGGTATTGCTTTTACTATTTGAATAACTCTTTCCGTAAAAGGGTTCATTTATCTTCATCCTTCCATTACTTTGATTATAACTGAAAGAGATTATTTTATTCAGTACCTTGCATAGAATAATACCGTGTGATATATTGTTCTCAATGGTACTATTCATTGAACAGTAGTGAAAGGAGTGAACGAGAATTGAATATTCAATTTAAAAAAGGTGTGCTGAATCTTTGCGTGCTTGTTTTGTTGGATAAGCAGGATCGTTATGGCTATGAGCTTGTCCAAAAAATATCCGACCAAATCTCCATTTCGGAAGGTTCTGTTTACCCGCTATTACGACGCTTAACTAAGGAAGGATACTTCACGACATATCTACAAGAATCAACAGAAGGTCCCCCTCGTAAATATTATAAGCTGACGGAACTCGGCAGGACTTACTTACATGAGCAGCTAAACGAATGGAAAAGCTTCACAAATGGTGTAAATAATCTGATCGAAGAGGGTGGAAAAAATGACTGAACAACAATTTTTAAACGAATTAGAACTTGCGTTAACTACGCTCCCAGTAGATGAACGAAACGATATTCTTTCCGATATAAAAGAGTATTTTATAAATGGTCGCGAAGATGGAAAATCAGATAGCGATATTGCCGCATCACTCGGTTCTCCGAAAGAAATTGCACAAGAATTAGTAGAGTTCCCGATTCAGGAAAAAATGACGACTGAAAATAAAGTGATTAGAATTCCACAATCGAGCTTTTCCAATGTCTCAATGAATATTGACTACGGCTCTCTAAATGTGTTCCCTTCTGATACAGATGAAACGATTATTGAGTTAATAGGGGAAAACGATAAACTAAAGCTCACTGCAGAGATCGTGAACGACACTTTATCGATTCAATTAAAATCAAAGAAGTTCCAGTTTTTCAGCTTCATCTTCCTTATTAAAGAGATGAAAGTAAATGTAGCACTCCCTAAAAAACTGTATACGTCAATCACAATGAAAACCAACAATGGACGTATTCGTGCAGAAAAAATGCTCGGTAAAACGATTAAAGCCACCTCCGATAATGGCAGCATCGGCCTAAAAGAATTTGCTGCCACTGTTTTGGAGGTAGAAACGGATAACGGACGAATCGAACTGGATAAAGTACAAGTCGACAAGCTTTCCACTCAAACGGATAATGGTCGAATTGAGTTGCGGAATATAGATGCGGAACAAATCATTTCAGAAACAGACAACGGACGTATCATGATGGAACATGTGAATGGGCATATCATCGGAAAAACCGATAATGGAAGAATTTCGCTACTAACATCGAGTTTAGATCGTATGATTCAATTAAATACGGATAATGGCAGCATCTTAGTTGAAACAGAAAATGAGCCGACAGACGTTTCTATTCATACGAAAACGGACCACGGTAGGGTAAATGTGTTTGGCGACAAAAATTCCCGTACAATTTTTGGAAACGGAGCAAATACTGTTCGACTATCCTCTGATAACGGGAAAATTACCGTTGCTAAGAAAAGTTTAACCTGAATAATAGCTCTTTGCTTCGGCAAAGGGCTAATATTGTGAGTCGTATTTTACATAATCTACCTAAGCAAGACAAACGAAAACAGCTGCGTAACAATTACTCGCAACTGTTTTTAAACTAAAATACTACTTTCTCTTCCAAGTTTCTCCACAAGTGATGTGCTTCTCTAGCAATATGCTCTAACAGGTTAGGCGGAGCGGTTGTAACAGCAGCACATGCCTTAATAAGTTCACTTAGTTCCAATATCTTTGTTTTTACTCTTACTTCATCATGAAGCTCGTAGTTAGATGCATCTACATAATGGCTTATAAAGATAAGATGATCGAGCATTTGTCGTAACCAAAAATAATTTTCATGGATCGTTGCTTCTGCAGGGGTAACATAAGCGCCGGTTTCGATTAATTCATGTGTAGAACTTTTCGCTTCGTTTTAGTAGATGAACGATATCCCCTTGTTTTGATTCGGCTTGCCGAAATATGCCTCCCATATGCTGAACCATCTGGTGATTTACACGAGCAAGCTCTAGTTCATGATGACTTATTTCCCGTTCAAAAAATCTCCATGATCAAAATTATTTCGTATCCCAAAATCGATTATGCCAAACGTATCTCGCTCATAATTATCTGTATAAGGCAAAACTACACCTCTTTCCTGTTAGTAACATCATCGTATTCTATGCAGGTTATTTACCTAAGGTTCTAAATAGCTTTTTTATTGTTATTCAAACCCCAAATGTACAGAGTCTATCAATTTTTTATAACCAATCTCCTGATAAATTTTGTTTGACGTTGGATTTAGCATATCTGTGTAGAGCACACAAAATTGAAATTCTTTTAAAAGTTCCTTACTTCCTGCTGCTACCATCGTGCGAGCGTATCCTTTTTTTCGCTCCTCTTCTGGTGTGAATACGAGCGAAACGGTGACACCATTTGCTGTTGGTCTTGCTTTTTTCATCATGGATACAGTTTGTCCTTGGTTTTCCCATAAGAATACTTCATTTGCATCGAGCATTGCTTTCACTCGATTTTTTATCTCCTCTGGTGCTGTTTTCGGGAGTCCAGTATTTTCTTCAAATAAGCTATACCATTTTTCAATAAGAAGTGCATCTTCTTTCGTTGCATAACGCCACGCACCTGGGCTCATTTCGAGTGCATCTTCTATTTGATCTAATCGGTATAAGCCTTGATCCATCAATATAGAGAAGCTTTGCCCCGTTTTTTCCTGCCATTTTTGCGCAAATGCATATGCCCATTCTTTTACACTAATAATGGAGTTAATAGAAATAGATTGCTGGATTAGCTCATGGATACTTAAGTTGATGCATTCTTCCATTCGCTCTTTATCCACAAAAATGATATTAAGCGGATGTGGTGGAGTCATTTGGAAAAGGGCTAGTAACTCGCCATCTTCTTCGACTGTTGCGATATATGGATTTTCGTATTTTCCGTCTTTAATCGCCTGCAGGACACCAAGAAACAAACTAAACTTATCTTCATTTTTTTCTAAAAAAGGTGTAGCTATTCGTGCAAAGTCTTTTGCATTTTCATATCTCTGAAATTTCATTTTATTCCCCTCCACTTCCTCTTTGTATGTTAATATAACGTAAAATACAATTGAACGGGAGTCCATTTTATGAAAATTGTTTCTATTCGAGATATTCATATCGGAGAAGGCGTTCCGAAAATTATTGTTCCACTTATGGGAAAAAACATAGAGCAGCTTCTTGTAGAAATTAAAACAATAAAGCAGGTAACTCCAGATATCGTGGAATGGCGTGCGGATGTGCTAGAGGAAATTGAAAATTTAGAGGTAGTGAAAAAGACAGTTTCCACCATTAGAGAAGCATTATTCCCTACCCCCCTGCTGTTCACATTCAGAAGTCACCGGGAAGGTGGAAATAAAATAATCGAGGACGCTTATTATAAGGAGCTTCTTGAGAGTATTATCCAAACAAAAGCAATCGACTTAATAGATGTAGAGCTCTTTTTTCCAAATGTTAGCGAGATCGTGGAAACAGCCAAAGCTCATGACATTTATGTAGTCATGTCCAGTCATGATTTCGAAAAAACACCTGTCAAAGAAGAAATCATTTGGAGATTACGAAGAATGCAGGAGCTTGGTGCGCATATTCCCAAAATAGCAGTCATGCCTAAAATTCCAACAGACGTGCTAACGCTACTTGATGCAACGTATACGATGAAATCCCTTTACGCAGATCGACCAATTATTACAATGTCAATGGCTTCTACCGGAGCAATTAGTCGGATAGCAGGACAAGTTTTCGGATCTGCCGCAACATTTGGAGCTGGTGTGGAAGCATCTGCTCCTGGGCAAATACCTGCTGAAGAGCTAAGAAAGATGTTAAACGTTTTACATACGACTTAAAAAGCAATATAACAAAACTCTTTATGTTTATACGGAAGAAACAAGGAGTTGTTGAGGTTGATATGGAAAATGGAAGACAATCAAATCATTTTACCTACCCCATCTGAATTTAGCTTTATCCAAAATCTAGGTTACTTACAAAGATCAACGAATGAATGTATGTTCCAGATTCATGACAACAAAGTGAGAAAAGCAATTGCTACGGATGAAGGTACAGCACTTATAGAAATTAGTAAACAAGGTGAACAGTCATTAACAATTGAATTTTTAGGAAATACAAAACCAACAACTAAAAAAGCAGTTGAACAAGTAATGGAATACATAACCGACTGGTTCGATATAAAAACGGATATACAACCTTTTTATGACATATCAAAAAAGGATTCGATGCTTCAACAAGCTGTTGATGCATTTAATGGTCTACGAATTATGGGCATTCCAGATTTGTTCGAGGCAATGGCTTGGGGGATTCTTGGACAACAAATCAATTTGCCATTCGCCTATACGTTGAAGAGACGTCTTGTCGAGAAGTTTGGAACTTCAATTACGTTTGAAGGTGAACAGTATTGGGTGTTTCCAACACCAAGTGTTATTGCCAAGCTAACAGTAGAAGATTTAGTAGGATTAAAAATGACCGTCAAAAAATGTGAATACTTAATAGATGTGGCCAACCAAATAGAAATCGGCTTACTTACAAAAGAGATGCTTTTAGAAACAAATGATGTGAAAAAAGCAGAAAAAATCCTAACGAAAATTCGTGGAATTGGACCATGGACTGCAAATTATGTATTAATGCGCTGTTTGAGATTCCCTTCTGCCTTCCCGATTGATGATGTAGGGCTCCATAATGCGATTAAGCATGTGACAGGTTCTCAGCAAAAGCCTACGAAAGAAGAACTATTGAAACTCTCTGAGCCGTGGAATGGCTGGGAAGCTTACGCTACTTTCTATTTGTGGAGATTCTTATATTGAAGTAAAAATGCCCCTTTTGACTAGAAAAGGGGCATTTCTTTGATTTGGTTGCGCTTATTAATGAATTGATTGCTTCCATAGTCGAAATAGTTGCTCACGTGACTAGATTGGTTGCTCTCCCAGTCAACTTGGTTGCCCTAATCCATTTATTTGAAGTCAAATAACAATTTAAGGAATTAACACTTCTAAAATGTCTTCTGATACATAAGTTTTATCGTTTTTTAATACTGGTTTTTCTGTAAATTGTCGTAAACTTCGATTATAGCTGTATGTTTTATCACCGACTGTAATAAGTAAGGAACTATTCCCTTTTTTTAAGTAAGTACCTAAGCGTTTTGAATAAGTTAGTACTTCATAGTCCAGTTGCTCTGCGACTTTAGCCAGTGGAATCATTTTGGTTCCATTTTGTACAAAGTGATCTTCTTCAATAATAGTTTGAACTTCTGTCATTTCTGGTGAAAGATTACTAATTGCCACTATCTTACTTGGTGGCGTTTGTGCTGGAATACTCATTGTTGTGATTGTATAAAATACAACTAGCTCTTTTCCCTTTAAATCGGCTTGTTCAAGTTCCTCGCCTTTTTCATTTACTAAAATTGTTTCTTCTCCAATGTTTAGCTTCAGTTCTTTATCTAAACTTAAAAACTCATCGTCAAACTTAGATACTTTGACAGAACCCATCTTTTCTTCGTCATGGACAATGACTAACTCCGGCGTAATTTGTGCTGGATAAATTAAAATCATTGGCTTGTTTTTATCATAGTATGCGTCTATGCGTTGCCCTTTTTGAAAGGATTCCTTTTGAACTGCTTTTGTAGTTCCGCTGTTAAATGCCAGTGTTTCGTTATTGATAGTAAAAATAGTCGTTTGTGGTTCTTTTTCTTCCGTTTCTACTGTGAGCGTTACTTTCCCATCTTTTGAAGCAACCTCTTTGATCTTCCCGGAGGATTTCATGAAATTCGTTGTGTCCTCTGTCGGAAGATCGCCAATTGTTATGATTTTACTTGGTGTTGTTTGTGCAGGAATACTTCTAGTGGAAACCGTATAAAATACAACTAGCTCTTTTCCATTTAAGTCGGCTTGTTCAAGTTCCTCGCCTTTTTCATTTACTAAAAGTGTTTTTTCTCCAATGTTTAGCTTTAGTTCATTATCTAAACTTAAAAACTCATCGTCAAACTTAGATACTTTAACAGAACCCATCTTTTCTTCGTCATGAACAATTACTAGTTCTGGCGATATTTGTGCTGGATAAATCATAATCATTGGCTTGTTTTTATCATAGTATGCGTCTATGCGCTGACCTTTTTGAAATGCATCTTTTTCTATAGATTTTGTCGTTCCACTATTGAATAGAAGAGTTTCATCAGTCAATTTGAAAATGGTAATTTGAGGTTCTTTTTCTTCTGTTTCCACTGTCAGTGTCACTACGTCATCCTTCGTTTCAATCTCTTTGATCACTCCAGAAGACTGCATAAAGTTGGATGTGTCTTTTTGCTCCACCGTCGTTTCTTCCTCACTTTGCGCGTTAGCAATAGGCTGTTGAAAAACAAATCCTGCCACAAGGATCGCTGCTGCAAATATCCCTAGTTTTTTCATCGTCTCGCTCCTTTTCTTTCCATTCGTTTCATTGGATTTGACGACCAACCAAGGAAAACGTTACAAAAAAGTGAAACATTCTTTATTCTCATTACGTATATGGTAGATAGAATAGAATACTAGATGGGAGTATGCATATGACGTTATCTATTAATCAAGTAACAAAAAGGTACCAAGACTTTGTAGCCGTTAATAACCTGACCTTTACGATTGAAAAGGGAGAGATTTTTGGATTGATAGGGCAAAATGGTGCCGGGAAAACGACGACATTTCGTATGATTTTAGACCTTCAAGAAACAACTGAAGGTACCATCATATGGAACGGGACACCTATCAATTCGATTAATCGAGACATTTTAGGATATTTACCGGAAGAGCGAGGCATCTTCCCTTCAATGACAGTAGAGGACCAACTTTATTTCTTTGGTGAACTAAGAGGAAAGCATCGAAAAGAATTAAAGAAAGAAGTGGATTATTGGATTAATCGCTTTGAACTTGAAGAAAAACGAAAAGCAAAAGCGGAAACTTTATCTAAAGGGAATCAACAAAAGGTGCAGCTAATAGCAAGCTTTATTCATAAACCTGAGTTCCTTATTTTAGATGAGCCGTTTAGTGGACTGGATCCAGTTAATATGGATTTGTTGAAAAATGCTATTTTGGAATTAAAGAATAATGGAACGACAATTTTATTCTCCAGTCACCAAATGGATAATGTGGAAGAGCTTTGCGACCATTTATGTTTGTTGAAACGTGGTGTCTCTTTGTTTTCTGGTAATTTATTGGACTTGAAGAAGCAATATGGGAAAACCAAATTAACGATTCGAACAGATATCCCACAAGATGTGCTAGGTAAGTTGAATGGCGTGAAGGATATTCAAGTTGGGAAAGACCAATACATTCTCACTTTAGAAGATGAATCATTTGCACAATCCATTTTTGACTTTGTATCGGACGGCAAATACATCGAAAAATTTAGCTTAGATTATTTGACGTTAGATGAAATCTTCAAAGATAAGGTTGGTGGACCGAATGTCTAAGTTTTGGTTGCTTGTGAAGCAGTTGTACACACAAAAAGTGAAAGCCAAATCTTTTATTTTTTCAATCGTTCTTTATGTTGCTGTCATTAGCGGTGTAATGTTCTGGTCGGATATTAAAGAAGCTTTTTTCCAAGATGAACCTTTGCAAATTGCTGTTTTGAATGAGACGGATGCAGAAATTGAGAGTTTTTTTGAATCGACAAGTGATATAGATTTTTCGTTTCCAACAGAAACAATAACGGAAGTAGAGAAACAGGTCATCGATGGTGATTATGCGGCAGCTGTTTTCATTCGAGACCAAGACAATTCATTGGCTGCAGAAATCGCAACGTTCGAACCACTTACCTTTAATGACCAATTAAGCATTTCTTCTACGTTGCAATACGCAAGTAAAATATATGAAGTGCAACAATTGAATTTGACTGCGCAGCAAGCAGAAAAAATTCTTCAATCAGAAACAATTATTTCTACGAAAAATTTAAATGTCGAATCAGCATCAGGAAAAAGTGAAGATGAAAAAGCTGCTGGTATTGGAGCCTCCTTCTTAGTAGGTTTCCTCATCTATTCATTCGTTATGACATTTTTATCGATGATTACAACAGATGTTGCATCTGAAAAAGGTTCGCGCGTTTTAGAAGTATTGCTTGCGAGTGTTAAACCATCTACTCACTTTATGGCAAAACTAACAGGGACATTTTTACTTGCTTTAACGCAAATTGGAGCACTTTTAGTTATCCAAGGTTTGTTATTTATGTTTATCGACGGTGGTTCCAAATGGGATATGGTCGTGGACATTGCAAATGAGTTATCCTTTAGTTACATTGGATATGCCGTTTCGTTTCTTTTGTTAACGATTATTTTATACTTAATCTTAGGAGCACTCCTCGGTTCCCTTGTTTCCAAAGTGGAAGAATCAGGTCAAGCAATGATGCCTGCGATGATGGTTGGGATTATTGGATTTTACGTGTTAATCTCGGGAATGGCTAGTCCTGATACGATGCTTATCAAAGTTTTCTCATACATTCCATTCACCTCTGGAATGGTCATGCCCCTTCGAATTGGAGCGACAGATATTGCTTCGGTTGAACCAATCGTAGCAATGCTCGTTTTAATCGGTACAGTAATACTGATGTTCCTATTAAGTCTATCTTTCTATAAACGAAGCGTATTAACGTATAGCTCCGGCGGCATTATCCAAAAAATTAAAACCGTACTTAAAGTGACAACTTAAGTACACTTGGCTTTGATCCGGTGCCTGGCACTAATACATTCATGTTTAATAAAACAATCGTGAAAGTTTAAACTTTCACGATTGTTTTATTTTTTTGTGTTTATTACAAGCTTGTTACTGGTGCCTGGCACCAGTAACAAGCTTGTAATATTTTTTTGTGCTTAAATAATCCGTAGGCACAAATTTGGTAGTTTCTTGCATAAAATAGTTCATGAAAGAAAGGATGCGGATATATGTGTGGAATAACAGGTTGGATTCACTTTAAGAAGGATTTACAAAATGAGAAACCAATTGTGGAAAAAATGACGCGAACGCTTAGTAAACGAGGACCTGATGATCATAATATTTGGAGTGCAACTCATACGTTGCTAGGTCATCGCCGACTAACGGTGGTCGATCCTGTTGGCGGGAAGCAACCGATGGTGAAAACGTATCAATCTAACCAATATACGCTTTCTTATAACGGAGAATTGTATAATACGGAAGACCTCCGGAAGGAATTATTGAAACGAGGACATTCGTTTTCGGGGCATTCTGATACGGAAGTGTTGCTGACCTCTTATATCGAATGGAAAGAAAATTGCATAGATCATTTCAATGGGATTTTCGCTTTTGCTATTTGGGATGAGCAAGAACAAAAGCTTTTTATCGCAAGGGATCGACTTGGAGTTAAACCACTTTTTTACACAGAAAAAACTGGAGGCTTTCTTTTTGCTTCTGAACTTAAAGCACTTCTTGCACATCCCGATATCCCTCCCAAAATAAACCGAGAAGGATTAGCTGAAATAATTGGATTAGGTCCATCTCGCACTCCTGGATCTGGAGTTTATGAAGGAATCCATGAATTGCGTCCTGCACATGCGCTTACTTTTTCTAAAAATGGACTTCGTATTTGGCGATACTGGAATGTACAAAGTACCAAACATACCGATTCTTTGGATGAAACTGCGGAGAAAGTTCGATATTTAGTTACGGACGCTGTGGAGCGACAACTTGTATCAGATGTACCTCTTTGCACATTTCTTTCTGGCGGTCTAGATTCAAGCATCATTACAGCAATTGCTTCTAAGGCTTTCACCCGTGATGCAAAAGGAACACTCCACACATACTCCATTGACTATGAAAACAATGAAAAACACTTCAAAGGAAACACCTTTCAACCATCAGACGATCAGCCGTGGATTCGAAAAGTTTCCAGTAACTTGAATACAATGCACAATCATGCTGTTATCAGTCAGAAGGAATTAGCGGAATACTTAAGAGAAGCTATGCATGTGCGTGATCTGCCTGGGATGGCAGATATCGACTCTTCATTACTTTGGTTTTGCGAAAGAATAAAACAAGACTTTACAGTAGGATTGTCCGGGGAATGTGCCGATGAAATTTTCGGAGGGTATCCTTGGTTCCATCAAGTTGCACATGCGGAAAAAGGGTTTCCTTGGATTCGCTCTACAAATGAAAGATACTCTTTACTAAACGATAGCTGGAAGAAAAAGCTTGCTATACATGAATATGTTCAACACGCACACGATGCAACGATTGCTGAAACTCCCCTTTTAGATGGAGAATCTTCTATTGAGTCAAAGCGACGCGAATTATTCTATTTAAATATGACTTGGTTTATGACGACCTTATTGGATCGAAAAGACCGTATGAGCATGGGTGCTAGTTTAGAAGTAAGGGTGCCATTCGCGGATCATCGCTTAGTGGAGTACGCATGGAATATTCCGTGGGATTTCAAAATGGTTGGCAATCAAGAAAAAGGAATTTTAAGAAAAGCATTTCAAGAGGAGCTCCCATATGACGTGCTATACCGGAAAAAAAGTCCTTATCCGAAAACACATAATCCTGTTTATGCCGAGCTTGTCGGAAGCATGTTAAAAGAGCAACTCCAGGATAAAAGTTCAATCCTCCATGAGCTTTTCCAAGCGAAACGTCTTTCCGATTTAATCGAATCCAATGGGGATGCTTTTCAAGTACCTTGGTTTGGTCAATTAATGTCTGGACCTCAACTGTTAGCTTATTTAGGGCAAATGCATATTTGGTTTAAAGATAATAACGTACAACTTGTGGATTGATAGGAAAAATAGGAGCCGAGAAAGTCTGACTAGATTGTGGGTTTTATTTTTGATTTGTCGCATTCACGGTGAATTATTCTCTTGCAGGATTATTTTCCCCAAAAAGAAGGAGCTGCCTTTATTATGAGGCAACTCCTTTTTTATTTATTAGAAAGTACTCGAAAATATGATTCTATAAACGGGACAAGATAATCAATGACAGCTTCATCCGGATTCAGTTTTGCATGATGCAATCCAAACGAAGAATCTACCCCTGCCCAAAACAACACTCCTGGAATTTCTTGTAGAAAGTACCCAAAATCTTCTCCTGTCATTGCAGCATCACAAGCGATTGCAGTAGTTGACTCATCTTGCTCAGCAAATGATAGGAATTCTTTTGCTAACGTCTCATCGTTTTTTACTTGATAATAAGATGAACCGTAATCGATCCGTACATCACAGTCAAACGCAATTTCTGTTGCACGACAAAAAGATTCTATTTTTCCTTTTATACTGGTCATCGTCGCTGCGTCCATCGTTCGGATTGTTCCTTCTAACCTAGCCTGACCAGAAATAATGTTCTGAACAGTACCTGAAGACATTTTCCCGATTGTTAAAACTGCAGGAGCCATTGGATTAACAGATCTACTCACAATCGTTTGAAGTTGTAATAACAGCGTAGCTGCGGCAATGGACATATCTTTTGCTTGGTGTGGGTAAGCTGCATGCCCTTCCTTTCCTACTAAATCAATAAATAATTCGGATGTGTTTGCAAATAACAAACCTGGACGAGTGGCAACTGTCCCTACTGGATATTCAGGCGCGATATGAAATGCATATATTTGATCTGGAACTAGCTCCGGATGTTCTTTTTTCATCCACTCTCTCATGGGCAAAGCGCCACCTGGTCCTTCTTCGGCTGGTTGAAAAATAATAACTACATGATCATTTATTGGCTTATGCACGAGTTTCTCGAGCAAACCTAATGCCACTGTCATATGCACATCATGTCCACATGCGTGCATCTTTTCCTCATGCTCCGATTGAAACGGTAGATCTGTCGCCTCCGTTATTGGCAATCCATCGATATCTGTCCGCCAGCCGATTGTCTTTTTTCCCTCGGTCCCTGTAACTTTTACAACAATGCCTGTTTTCCACTGAATGATCGTTAATCTGTCTTGTGAAAGGGCGTGAATTTGTTCCAATAAATAGCTTTGCGTTTTTATTTCTTGAAAACCAAGCTCCGGAATGCGGTGCAAATCGCGTCGAATTTCAATTAAGGATTTCATACGACACCTCTTACAATTGACGTAGTTCTTGCATAATTTCCGTTTTAGAACGTGTTTGATCATCTATTTCTTTTATTACTCTTGCAGGCGTTCCAGCAACTACTGAATACGGTGGAACATCCTTCGTAACAACCGCTCCTGCGGCAACGACAGCACCTTCACCAACTCTACAGCCCTCTAACACAACTGCATTTGCGCCGATTAATACGTCATCCTCTATGATAACCGGTGTTGCAGAAGGTGGTTCAATTACACCTGCAAGTACCGCTCCTGCCCCAATATGACAATTCTTCCCGACCGTCGCACGACCACCAAGAATGGCGCCCATATCGATCATGGAACCTTCCCCAATTACGGCACCTATATTAATAACCGCACCTAGCATTATAATTGCATTATCCCCTATACTTACTTGATCACGAATTATGGCACCCGGCTCAATACGTGCATTGATGCCTTTTAAATCTAAAAGTGGGATAGCAGAATTTCTACTATCATTTTCTATCATTACATCTTCTATTTGATTTGCATGTTCAGTAAGCGCTACTTCAATCTCCGCCCATTCACCAAACAAAACAAGTGAATTACCTTCCCCAAATACTTTCGTATTTTCCCCAAAAGATAGTTTGTGGATATCTTTTCCTTTTACATACACCTTTACTTGTGTCGATTTTTTTGCATGTTGAATATACGAAATGATTTCATATGCATCCAATTGCTTCATTCTCCATACCTCCCTTAAAAACATGTGATAATTGTACAGGAATTTTCATGAAAAATCACGAATTAAAATACATTTTTTGATATTTAATTGAAGAAAAATACATTACAAGAGTGTTACTGGTGCCTGGCACCAGTAACACTCTTGTAATAAAAACTCCCTTTAATTAACTAAATATACTGATATATGATAGAATAATGGAAAAATGGGTTGTGGTTGTAGTGGGAAAAGTTATTTTAGAAGCTTCCAATTTAAAGAAAGAAATTGATGCGAGTATAATTTTAGAACATGTCTCCTTTAAGATTGAAGAGCATGCATCAACTGCTATACGTGGATCAAATGGCTCCGGCAAAAGCACCTTATTGAAGCTACTTGCAGGGATTTATGAACCAACTAGCGGAAAGTTGATAAGAAATACAAATAGGATTGGATATGTCCCCGAGCATTTTCCAGAAAACCTTCGATTTAAACTGAAAGAATATTTAGTATCAGTCGCATCCTTTCACGGGATATCTGAAACGGATATGGAAACAGAGCTATCCGAATATATTAGTTTGTTTGGAATAGAGCCCTTTATAAACACTCCTCTAAAAAAATGTTCTAAAGGAACAAAACAAAAAGTAGGTATCCTTCAAGCAATTCTATTCAAACCAGATATTCTATTATTAGATGAACCTTTGACAGGTTTAGATACGAACTCACAACAAAACTTATTGGCTATTTTAGAAAAGCTAAAAACAAAAATGACAATCATCTTTACTACTCATGAAAATTTGTTAGTAGACAACATTGCAAACCAAATATTATACGTAAAAGATGGACGTGTATTAGTTCATACCGAAACTAAAAGCTCATATCGAGTTATTAAAGTAAGATTTCCTAACAAAGCCTTTTTGGCTGAACTTGAATTAAAAGAAATTCATATGGAAGAGGACCTAGCTTTCATAACCGTACCCATAGATAAAAGTGATTTCCTGTTAAAGGAGCTTTTGAATAGAAATTGTTCTGTACTTGAGGTCAGGGAAAGGATATAAATGTGCACGGATTAATAACATACCAATTTAAAAGCTATATACGCTCATTCAAAATAATCCCACCAGCAGCAACCTTCCTAGTATGGATAGTTGTCTTATATCATTATAGCGGTGTGGAAATATTAAGTAGTTACGCCGTTTCAAGCATTGTTTTATATCTAGTAACAACATGGATATCGATGAACTTATGTTCAATGGAAGAGGAAGCCGAAAAAAATATGTTATTTGTTCAAGTGGGGAAAATTAGATATTTACTAGGCAAATGGATTATTAGTATGCTTATTGCCATTGTATTAATGTTATTTGCAATCAGCTACCCTATACTGTTGGATAGTTTTAAAGAAGCAGTTCAACCAATTCATTTGGGACTTTCTATTTTAATACATCTTTTATTGGCCATATTCGGTATTTTAGTTGGTTCTTTTTCATCCATCACTTCATTTATCCCGAAGAGGTACACATGGCTTTCAGCAGTCCTTATTATTGCCATTACGCTTTCTTACGATGGTATAGTGGAACAGCTATCCTTATTAAAGTGGGTATTTATAATATTTCCTCCAGTTGTAAATGTTATTAACTTTTTTGAACCGGACGATGTAAAACATTTTGGGAAAGAATTTTGCATTATTTCTTCGTTTGCACTCTTATACTCCATTATTGCCTTCTCCGTATTATTGAAATTATTTTTAAAAGAAGAAAGTTAAGAGTGAAGTTAGAATATGATATAATGAATACAACTATTTTTGAGAGGATGATGGGTGGACAATGGATATTTAATCTTATTTCTTAAGTAGAGGTTTTTTCTGCGACATGTTTTCGCAGTAACAAAATAAACACTACAAAATCGGAAATAGGATTAGTCTGCCCATTTTTCTATCAAATACGAATGATTCTCTACAATACACTAATTTGTAGTGGTTTTTTTGCGTATTTATTTTATGGCAAGCAATCCTTCCGATTCATATTCGGAGGGATTTTTTTATTCCTCCAAAAAGGAGCGGATTGTATGACATTACACGGTAAATTAATAAAAATAAGTATCACATTTGGAGATAAAGTAATATTGGAAAATATAATAGCTGACATTCCAACAGGTGCTGTTATTGGCATAGTTGGAGGAAATGGAGAAGGAAAGTCCTCCCTTCTTTCTGTGCTAGCAAACGAAACTCTCCCTACCAGTGGATATATGGACTGGTTTGGAACAGCACCGACTATCAGCTATTTTAAACAAGAGGATGAGCATTTTAAGAACAATGATTTTGCGGATGATGAACGGGCATATTTTAGTAAATGGTCTGTCCCCGGGTATAGAAAGTATGCCGACTTAAGTGGCGGAGAAAAAATGAAGAGACGTCTTTCCCGAGTATTTGCAAAAAAAGCGCAGCTTCTTCTATTGGATGAACCGACGAATCATTTAGACCAAGATAGCTTATCTTTCTTAAAAGAACAGATATTAGCCTATCCCGGAACAATTATTTTAGTATCCCATGATCGTTTTTTCTTAGATGAGGTAGCTAGTTGGATTTGGGAAGTGGAAAATAAAAAGTTAACAGTTTACGCGGGTAACTATACATCTTATCGACAAAAGAAAGAAGAATCTAGACTTTCACAACAAAGACTATATGATGCACAACAAACGAAGATCAAACAAGTAGAAAAACAAATGGCAGCACTAAAAAACTGGTCAGCTAAAGCACATGCAGATTCAACTAAACATGAGTTCAATAAAGAATATTACCGAGTGAAAGCAAAGAAAATGGATGTCCAAATACGCTCTAAAAAGAAACGATTAGAACTCGAGCTCTCTAAAAACACAATAGATGAACCAGAAGTAGAAAAAGAAGTGACCTTCTCGATTGAAGGAAATAAGAAAAAAGGAAAGCGAGTAATAGAAGCCAAACGATTGAGTAAAACATTTGGAGACCAACTGCTGTTCCAAAACGCCACTTTTACCATCCAGTCTCAAGAACGTATTGGCATTTTAGGTTCTAATGGGAGTGGAAAATCGACATTTTTCCGCATGTTATTAGGGGAAGAAAGCGTCCGAGGTGAACTTTGGAAGTCGGAAGCGATGAATATTGGCTATTTACGTCAAACTGTATTTGATTTACCAGAAGAAAAAACACCGTTTGAGTTTTTTGGACCCACTGATTTCGAAACACGAGGTCAAATTCAAACCCTCATGATGAATTTAGGATTTTCGAAAGATCACTGGTCCCGTCCGATTCGCACAATGAGTATGGGAGAACGAGTAAAGTTAAAGCTAATGGAATTCATATTAGACCAAAAAGACGTTTTACTATTAGATGAACCAACAAATCATTTGGACCTTCCTTCCCGAGAACAACTGGAGAAAACCTTGTCGACATATCCGGGAACAATTTTATTAGTCACACACGACCGTTATTTTTTAGAAAAGCTAACAAATAAACTGCTCGTCTTTGAAAATAAAACGATTCGAAAAGTAGAATTGGGCTACAACGAATGGATGCATAAAACGAATGAATCCGCTCGGGAAAAAGAGCTATTAAAACTAGATACCGAGCGACAAGCAGTGTTAGGAGAACTAAGCTACTTACAGAAAAAAGACTCCAAATACAACGAACTAGACCAACACTTTATAGCATTAACCAAACAAATCAACGAACTAAAGAAAAAATAATTACAGGTATGTTACTGGTGCCAGGCACCAGTAACATACCTGTAACAAAACATCGGTTTTTGTCAATTTCCCGGGAAATATGGAACGAGCCAAATTCATTCGTTTACTTTATGAGCTGTTCATTATATAATGAAATTAAATCCAATAAGAAAAGTAGGTTTTAATGTGAACACAATTCCAAAACCTCTAGTCATGGCTAATCAATGGACGATTGTTTTGTCTGTAATCGTTGCGCTTATTACCCAATCAGCATGGATTTTATTCGTTCCACTTGTCGCAAATCTTTCCAGCTTATTAACTGGTTTTCACCCGATATTAGTTATAGTAAAACGATTCTTACTTAAACCCGCAAATGCATATATTCAAGAAGATTACGCCCAGCTAAGATTTAACCAGTGGCTAGCGGTCGGCTTCTTATTCGTTGCAAGTATCAGTTTTGTATTAAATTGGTCTATATTATTTAATGTAGCTACAATCATGGTTGGTTTAGCTGCACTCATCGCAATTTTTGGATTTTGTATTGGTTGCTTTATGCGTTTCCAATATCAGCAATGGAATTATCGTCGAAAAAATTCAGCGATGCGCTAATGAAAACAGCCTTTCCAGAAAAATTGGAAAGGCTGTCTCTCTATTATTCTCCTAAGTCTACGTTATGGTAGACTTGTTGAACGTCTTCTAAATCTTCAATTGCATCGATCATTTTTTCGAACTGTGCTTGTGCGTCTGCTTCTAATGAAATGTCGTTTTGTGCAAGCATTGTTAGCTCTGCTACTGTGAATTCTTCCACACCAGCAGCTCTTAACGCTTCTTGTACAGCATGGAATTGATCCGGTTCCGCATAAACGATCACTGAATCATCTTCTTCTAAAATATCACGAGCGTCTACGTCGGCTTCCATCAATAGTTCTAGAACTTCATCCGCTGTTTTTCCTTCTACACCAATAACTGCAGTGGCATCGAACATATACGCAACCGAGCCACTCACACCCATGTTACCGCCATTTTTACCGAATGCAGCACGCACATCGGATGCTGTACGATTTACGTTATTTGTCAATGCATCGACAATTACCATAGAACCGCTTGGACCGAAGCCTTCATAACGAAGCTCGTCATAACTTTCTTCTGATCCACCTTTTGCTTTTTCAATTGCTTTATCAATAATATGCTTTGGCACACTGTATGTTTTTGCACGCTCTAATACTACTTTTAATGCTTGGTTAGAAGTAGGATCTGGCTCACCTTGTCTAGCTGCTACATATATTTCACGACCAAATTTAGCATAAATACGACTAGTATTCGCGTCTTTGGAAGCTTTCTTTTCTTTAATATTATTCCACTTACGACCCATGAATTCCCACTCACTTTCGATTCATTTTTTACTTTTAGTATTATACATTAATTACTTAGCCGTTAGCAAAAATAAATACATTAACTTCCATATGTTGCTTGTGTTAATGTTATGCATCTATTTATTAATTCTTTTAACACTTCCACATCAATATCCGCAACTTTATTAATATACACACAGGCTTTTCCAGAAGTATGCTTGCCGAACCTTTCCAATATGGCATCACATTCCGCATCACCAGTAGCGATATACAAACTAATTTTCGCCTTACGCGGGGAGAATCCTACTAGCGGTGCATCTCCTTCATGACCTGTCGCGTATTTATAATGATACGTCCCAAAACCAATAATACTTGGTCCCCACATTTTCGCCTCATAGCCAGATGCTTCACTGAAAATTTCCAGCAATTTATAAGCATCTTCTCTCTTTTTTGGACTTTCTACATTTTCAATAAACTCAATGACACTGTTATCGGTTTCTTTCATCTTTGGTTCGTACTTTGCCAAGTTAACATCCCCCTTAAACTATGAATGAAATATAATATTCATTTTACAGGCAATTGTTATTTTTGACGAATTACTTCTAATTAAATTATTGTATGATTAAAACGAGCCTTTCTCGATTCCTCGAAAAATAGCTCGTCCTTTTTCTATCTTGATGGTCTGATTAGGAAACCACCGTTAAATCTAGTTGGTTCATATGAAATGATAAACGCTTTAGGCGATAAAGATAAAATATAATCTCTCAGTTTTAATTCGTTTTTTCGTTTTGCTAGTACTTTCATACAAAGGCGTTTTCCATCTTTTCCGTCCGCTACCCACGAGGTAACACCGTAGCCTTTCGCCCGAACTTGAATCGGAATTTCAATTTCTAATGAGTCGACGATCACATCAAATACAACGTAGCCTAGTGCTAATCGATTTTCAATGATACTTCCACAATATACGCCAAGACCCCATCCAATACAATAAGCGACAATATTTAACGGTTCGTCCAGATTATCAAGAACCATCGTTAATCCCATTAAATAGACAAACACTTCCGCCATAGACAAGAATGACGCCACTACTCTGTAACCTTTAATAACTAAAATCAAACGTAAAGTAGTTAATGTCATATACACAACATTAATAACAATAATAAGCAATATGATAGAATCCATATTTACTTCCACCTTTCTTACGTAATACCGTGGCTTTCGTCTAGTATTCAAATCATTATACAGTATTTCTTTATAAATGGTATTAAAACTCTTCTCTGCTTTTGTTAAATAAAACAGGGGCTCTCTGATTTACCCAGAATGCCCCCTTTGTTATGAAAGTACTTTCTCTAATACAATTTTATGCGACCCTTTTTCACTATGAAAAGTTTCGATTACATCGAAACCAAATTTAATATTTAGTAGTAGCATTTCTCGTCTTTTATTTCGAGAAATAGTTCGGACTTTTGGATAGCCAAGAGATTTTACTTTCTCGTGTTGCCGACGCATGAGTTCAGATGCAATTCCTTTTCCACGATAATCAGAATGTACCCCGCCTAGCCAGCTATAAAACATATGATCATTAAACTCATATCCAATTTTGAAACCCACAACCCGATCACTGTCTATTGCCACAAAAATGAGGAGATTCTTCTTCTGAGTTAGCTCTTCTAACCTTAGCTCAGCTCCCTCAAAAACATGCTTATGTAGCTCCATAATGCCAATAAGCACATCCGTCTTTGGTATCTCCTGATAATATATATATTCCATCTATTCGTGCTCCTTATTAAAGATGATGACTACCTATTTCGTTTCCGCTATTTTCTTTAATTCGCTAGCTCTAGAAATTATAAAGTTCTTCATATATTTTTCTAAAAACAATATGTCTGCTATTTTTCCTATTATTCCAAGAGGAGCTTTATACGCAAATGTATCCTTCATAACTGTTCCTACGTTATAGTCAATAAATTCATGCGTATGTGTAAAAGAATGAAAAGCTCCTCGAATCATCACATCGGTAAACGTACGAGGTGCATTCATATTTATAATCTTTGCGTTTAATCGCTGCTTCACACCAAAATGGGTTGCTTCCCACGTAACACTATCCCCTAGTTGCAATAATCCTGTTGTTACACCAGCCACTGCTTTTTCGTTTGTATTTTTTGTTGTTACTGTATGTATTTCCACGTTTCGGGCAAGGTCAAAACATTTTCCTATTGGAGCTTCGATATATGTTTCGTGTATTATTTTAGGCATTCCCCCGTCCCCTTTTACTTTTTTTCTTTCATATCATTCTTATCGGTTTGGATGTTTATCCACTCGATTATTTCACCAGTTTGTTTTAGCTTCACTCCAGTTAACTGATTGCCAAATACGGCAGCTGTATCGATATTCCAAGAGTTGCTTTCTGCATTATATATTGGAGAATCAGACGGTGTATGGCCGATAATTTGAAGTTTTTGTATGTTTTTCAAAGGACCTCTATTCCATAAAATACCATTTTCACTTGTTTCATTGAATGGGTTATTCGCTAGTTCCGAAATACCTGCATGACTGATAAAAACGCGATCGTTCCCCCAAAATAACGGCATTCTTCGAAGCCACTTCACATCATCTTCTATGTCTTGGTCGGTCATAAAATATTGGTGCAACGTTTCAGCTCCACCTTGTTTTAACCAATTATTGTTTGGCGGGTGTGTCATATGTTCGATCATTTCATATTCATGGTTACCCTTTAAAAAGACTGCTTGATCTGCGTATTGTTCCTTCAGTTTTCTTGCCAGTTTTATCACTTCTGGTGATTTGGTACCTCGGTCTATTAAATCACCAAGCTGAATCAATATTTCCGTTTCTCTATCCCAATGTTCGATCATTTTCAAAAATGTTTCATAACAGCCATGGACATCCCCAATGACAAATAAGTTCAATTACATTTCTCCTCATCGTCTTTTTTATACTATACGCATGATGTTGGCTAACTATTTTATTACTGGAAAGAGCTTTCATTTTGGAAGTTGTTATATAATAAGCATAATATGCGCAAGAATGTTCTGTCTACTAGTCTACGCGAAAGGAAGGTGAATACGATTGAGAAACCGAGGAGCGACTGTCATTATTGAAAATGGGCGGATTGCGTTAATCAAACGAACGAAGCCACATACAACTTACTATGTATTTCCAGGTGGAGGTATTGAAGATGGCGAGACACCAGAGCAAGCCGCTATCCGAGAAACGCACGAAGAACTAGGGGTACATGTTCGTATTCAACGGACACTGAAAATATTACAATATAATGGCACTCAGCATTTTTTTCTAGCTGATATTATTGGTGGGAAATTTGGAACAGGCACCGGAGAAGAATACTCGCACACTTCTGTACAGCGTGGAATTTATGAACCAATATGGGTTAACATCGATGATCTGCCTTCACTTGACGTTCGCCCTAAAGTGATTGTAGAGCTTCTTTTAGCAAAATAAAAAAACAGTCCACAGTGCGCACATAATGACAGGATTAACTAGTAAGTATTAATTATGATAAATACAAGGAGTGTGCGTCATGGGCTGGGTCGAATCGATTCAAAAAGCAATTAATTATATAGAAGCAAACTTACTGAATGAGTTGACGATGGAACAAATTGCAAAAGTAGCAAATTCGTCAGTGTTTCATTTCCAACGAACATTTGCCATCCTAACCGACATGTCAATTGCCGATTATATACGGCGCAGAAGATTAACATTAGCAGCGCAGGAATTAATAAATAGCGATATAAAAATAATCGACCTTTCCTACAAGTATGGCTATGACACTCCCGAAGCTTTTACAAAGGCATTTCGCAAGCAACATGATATGACGCCTAGTGCTGCTAGAAAGAAACTAGGTAAACTACAGTCTTATAACCGTTTAGTAATCCAGGTAAGTTTGAAAGGAGCCGAACCAATGAACTATAAAATTGTTGAGAAAGAAAGTTTCCAAGTGGTTGGAGTGAAAAAAACATATAACTGTAAAACAGGTGAAAATCTGCAAGGCATCCCGTTATTTTGGGATGAAGTGAACACAAATGGCACGGATGATCTGCTTTTCCAATTAAACAACGGGAAAATTGAAGGGGTACTAGGCGTTTGTGTTGTAGATGAAAGCCAGAAAGATAGCGGTTTAATGGACTATTGGATTGCTTCTGCGCGTGTTGGAGATGTTCCGGGAAATTTATCGACTTTGGAGATTCCTACTTCGAAATGGGTTATTTTTGAAGTACACGGCCCGATGCCACATGCAATGCAAGATACATGGAAACAAATTTATTCCGAATGGTTTCCTTCTAATCCATATGTCCCAGCTGGAACTCCTGAGTTAGAAGTGTATTCCAATGAAAATCCAAACAATGCTGATTATTATTCGGAGATTTGGATTCCAATTAAGTAAAAGGAAACCCGAAGAGCGATTTTTAGTTACTCCTCGGGTTTTTATTTTCTATAATCTTTATAGCTTAACTGTACAGAAATATGAAAAGTTCCTGTTTTATGTTACTGTTTTGTTATGAAAAAAATCATTCCTTTGCTTTTTTTACTTATCATTGTTTTTATTTCGTCTGGACAAACAGCTGAACAGCAATCGCTTGTACCAGTGCTCGAAAAGTGGTTACCGAATAGACCGCTGGAATCCATCCTTTCCCATTTTCAAATTCCGTACTGGGGCATTCTAGTTTCCGTTGAAGAACGTGGATATTATCCATTTTTGGAATTTTTGATTCGAAAAGGTACGCATTTCTTTTATTTTGGAATAATAGCACTCGCTATATACGCTGCTTTGCCTAAATTCAAATATCGTATACTTACAGCCATTATCCTCACGATGCTCTTTGCAGTCGCGGATGAACTACATCAATCATTTACAAGTGGTCGCACAGCTTCTGCTCAAGATGTGTTACTTGATACTGCTGGTGCAATGACTGCACTTCTATTATTAACTTTCTTAAGAAGGATAAAACGAAGAAAATCCGCTAAGTTATAGTCCTTTAGCGGATTTTCTTGATAGTATTTAGCTTTATTATTTTTTGAAATAAAAACCCAAGCCCGAGCGTAACAATACTTATAATTGTTAGAATGGAATAAGCATTAATAATTGGCTTAAACTTCACTTTTTCAGACGTGATTTCGAATACCCCAACTGGTTTAACTGAAAAATATCCTCCCCCACCTTCACCTTGGGCAGCAGATTCTTTTTCATCCACGTTGGAATATCCCCCTCCTCCACCAACATAATAATTAACTTTGGCAACTGGAAGTACTTTTTTATCTTCTAATTCAATCGGTTCTCCATAAACCAATGAAGCATCCTTGGCACGGGAAAATTTTTCGAATATAGACCGAATAGGAGAATGATAAATGGCGTGTTTATCTTCTGATCTAGCAACAAACTTGTCTGATTCCATAAATTTTCTACCTCCTCATATGTATTAACTACTTCGACACTTTTAAAGTAAACCCTTCTATCTTAAAAGTAGTACCATATGATCTTCATCGTAATATGTGTTGGCCATTTTTAAAGCCTTTTCTTCTACACCAAAAACTTTAAATCCTAATCCTGTGTACAAATTTTTAGCTTTCTCGTTCGTTGATACGACAGACAAATTTATCTTTTCAATTTCTTCTAGCGATTTCGCTTTATGAATTGCTTCCATAAGCAATGCTTTTCCCGCCCCTAGTCCACGCGCTTTCGGACTTACATACATCGCAAAAATAGTTGCCCGATGCTTCATTTTAAGATAACTTTCTTGAGACAATGTAACCATCCCAACAAGTTTGTACTGATGGAATGCCCCGAAAGTGTAGTTGCCCTCCGTTTGTAGATTTTTTTCCACCTGCTCAATTGGATTGGTTCTTTGTATCGCTTCTTCATAACTTGTGCCAAATGCTTCCGGGCTTGTCTGTAATGCTTCTAGCCTTAATTCCCAGTATGCACTTGCATCTCCTGGTGTTAATAGTTTTATCTCCATCACTTACTCCTTTGTTTTTGTTAATTCATCCATTGAAATGTAAGAATCCCTCCTACAGGCTTTATTCGTGAAGTATAATCAAAAATCTTTGTAGGAGGGGGTTCCTTTACATTTAGCGCTCGCTTTTTAAATGTCCAATCAATTCATCCAAGTTCATCTCACCTATGATTCCTACTCTATGCTTTCTAACAGAGACAACATGCTTCTCCATTTCTTGATCTCCCACAATGAGCATATACGGATGTTTTTGCAGAGCTGCTTCTCGAATTTTCAAACCAATTTTCTCCACACGGTCATCAATTTCTGCGCGATACCCCTCTTGTTCAAGTTGCTGCTTCACCTCTTTAGCATACGAAATATATGCATCCGATATTGGTAAAATCTTCACTTGAACAGGTGCTAACCAAAGCGGAAAGTTTCCTTGAAAATGCTCTAGAAGAATAGCTATGAAGCGCTCGATAGAACCATAAATCGCACGGTGAATCATTATCGGTTGGCGTAGTTGATTGTCCTCATCGATATATCCACAATTAAATTTTTCTGGCATTTGGAAATCAAGTTGCACTGTTCCACATTGCCAGCTACGACCAAGGGAATCTAAAATATGAAAATCGATTTTCGGACCGTAAAATGCCCCGTCTCCTTCATTTACTTGATATGCTACTTCTTTCTTCTTTAGCACCGCTTCAAGCGCATGCTCTGCTTGATCCCAAACTTCCACAGATCCCATAAAATCTTCCGGTCGAGTAGAAAGCTCTACTTTATAACTAAAACCAAACTCGGAATAAAATTCATCCACTAAATCGAGCACTTTATCGATTTCCCTTTCTATTTGATCTTCTCTTACGAATAGATGCGCATCATCTTGTGTAAATGCACGTACTCTTAAAAGTCCATTTAACGATCCGGATAACTCGTGACGGTGCACTAAGCCAAGCTCCGCGTAACGAATCGGAAGCTCTCTATAGCTTCTTTTTTTACTATTGAAGATGAGTACTGCCCCCGGACAATTCATCGGTTTAATCGCATACTTTTGTTCATCCACATTAGCAAAATACATATTTTCATGATAATGATCCCAGTGGCCTGACTGCTCCCAAAGCTCTTGCTTCATCATAATGGGTGTTTTAATCTCCTGGTAACCTGCTCTTTGGTGCTTCACTCGCCAAAGGTTTTCCAGTTCGTTTCGTAATGCCATGCCCTTTGGTAAATAAAACGGCATTCCTGGTGCTTCTTCACTAGACATAAATAGCTCTAATTGTTGACCTAACTTCTGATGACTGACTCTTTCTTCTGCTTTAATTGACATGTAAATTCCTCCTATGAATTGAAATAAAAAAGACCACACCCATCCCTGGTAAAGGGACGAGTGTGGTCGTGGTTCCACCCTAATTTTGTAACACAAAAAATTGTACTACGCTCATAAAAAGATAACGGTTCTCCCGATTATGGATAATTGCATGTATTGTTTTCTCCATAATAGCTCCAAGGTGGTAAATCATTCGTTTTTCTTTAAGGGCTCTCAGCCAATGACCCTGTTCTCTGATAAGAAAAAATGGAAGGATTCATATCCTTATCTTCGCTTGAATTATTAAATTTTAAATACAAAAAACCACACCCATCCCGGTAAAGGGACGAGTGTGGTCGTGGTTCCACCCTAATTTTGCAACACAAAGAATTGTGCTACGCTCATAAATAGATAACGGTTTTCCCGATTATGGATAATTGCGAGAATTGCTTTCCCCATAATAGCTCCAAGGTGGTAAATCATTCTTTTTTCTTTAAGGGCTCTCAGCCAATGACCCTGTTCTCTAATAAGAAAATGTGGATGAATCATGTCCTTTTCTTCGCTTGTTTACGATTTATAAATTATTTTGTTTAGTATATGCAAAAAATTTTAAATAGTCAACACTTAGATAAGTAGGAAAAGTGTGTTTTCCAACTAAACATTGAATTTTTCCAACTAAAACCTCAATTTTTCCAACTAAAGATAACTTTATTCCAACTAAACCCGCTTTTTTTACAACTAACACAAAAAGTTGGAGCCTTTCCTACGTGAAAAGCTATATTCTACTCCGTTCTCTTTACCCTTCATACGCATTCAATGCATTCACACTATGCGCAAGGGCCGAACCGGCTTTTAAAGCGGTTGCTACGAAAATAGCTTCTGTGATTTCTTCTAAGGAAATGTCTAATTGTTTTGCTTTTTTTGTATGTGCTTCAATACAGTACGCGCAACCAGTAACATGCGCAACCGCTATAGCCATTAGTTCTTTGTCAGTTTGACTTATTAACCCTGGTTTCATCGCTTCCATATCGAATTTATTGAATGCCTTAAAAGCATCTGGATTTGCACCGCCCAATTCTTTAAACCTAGCCATATTCGATCTTTTATACAACTCATCATCTTCCGCCCCGTCGAACGCATTCAGTCCATTTAATCCATGAGCAAGTGCGGAACCTGCTTTTAATGCTGTCGCAACCATCACTGCTTCTAGCATTTCTTCTTTGGAAGCTTCCAATTTTTTCGCTGCGGTTACATGTGCTTCAATACAATATGGGCAACCGGTTACATGTGCTACCGCTATAGCAATTAATTCTTTTGTTCTCTTTGGAATTAATCCTTCTGCTAGAGCTAATTGGTCAAATGCCACAAATGCTTTAAATGTATCTGGAGCGAGCTTCCCTAATTCCACTAATCTACTAGCGTTAGATTTTACATATAAACTATCGTTTGTCATTTTATAGCCTCCATTTATTAAATAGTATTCACGCTTACTTTGTTAAGATGATCTACATGCACATCCTCAAATTCTCTTGCAATTCTTTCAAACGCTTCTTTAATTACAGATCTTGGGGATGGAAGGCAGATTCTTTGATATTGCAAACCTTCCTCTCCAAACATACTTCCATCTTCCAAGAGTACATTTGCCTTATTGTAGATACGATCATGTACTTCTTCAGGAGAAAGGCCATAAGCGCTAAAATCCATCCACATTACATACGTGCCTTCCGGGATTCGCACTTTTACTAGAGGCATTTTTTCTGCTAGGAAATCTACTACCCAATCTATTGTGTGATCTATATACTCTTTCAATTGCTCTAACCATTCTTCTCCTTCGTTATAAGCCGCTATTAGTGCAGCGATTGTAAATGGAGACGCTAGTTGAAAGCCCATTATTTCACTGAATGTTGTTCTGAGCTCTGGATTAGTTATAATCACATTCGTGCAATGAAGTCCCGCAACATTAAATGTTTTATTAATAGCGGTACAAGTAATAATATGATCTACATTTTCAGCAACTTTTGCGATTGGGATAAATGCCTGATTTCCTCTTATTAAATCACCATGAATTTCGTCCGCAATAATTAACACATTATTTTTTGCACAAATATCGGATAACTTTCCAAGCTCTTCTCTGGTAAATACTCTTCCTACCGGATTATGAGGATTACATAAAATGAATAGCTTCGTCTTTTCCTCTTTTGCCTTCGCTTCAAAGTCCTCAAAATCAATCGAATAATAGCCTTCCTCATCACAGTTGAGTGCATTATTTACTACGAGTCTCTTATTCCCTTCAATGACCGCTGTAAACGGCGGATACACTGGACGTTGAATAATCACCCCGTCTCCTGGATTCGTAAAAGCCCTTACCGCTATATGCAGCGCATGGACTGTTCCAGGACTATAAATAATTTCTTCCTGTTTAATCTCCCAATCATGTCTTTTTTTAAACCAAGTTTGAATGGCTTGATAATACTCCTCGGGAAATACAGAATAACCAAATATTTTATGATCAACCGTTTTATGCAAAGCATCTATTAACGGTTGTGGTACCGGTAAGTCCATATCCGCGGTAAACAAAGGAATCGTTTTTTCGTCGTATCTTTCAGTCAATCCCATTTCTTTAATTAATTTTTCTCCATCCCATTTTAGTGAGTGGGTACCTCTACGGTTTACTATTTCATCAAAGTTGTATCTCATCTGAAATTCCCCCTTCTAATATTAACAACGCTTACAATCAATCTATCAAAAATAGTTTAGCACCTAAACAATATGACGTCAATGTTATTTTTAAACTAATCAGACAATTATAAGATTTACCTCTAAGCTACTTGTAAAATTACTCTCATGTTACAATAGTCATAATATGCCACAGAAAATTTACGTGAATTTTAGGAGGAGAAAAAATGTCTAGAGAAGAAGTGTTTAGTGAACTGATGGAGTCACTATACGAAGTTTCTAGAAAAATTGCTTCATATGAAAGTGTGCCTAGAAAATACGGTACAGAAGATGAACTTTATATGGTAGAAGCACATACAATTAATTTAATCGGCAACAAAATACAAACTACTTCAACAGAACTTACTGAACTCACTAATAAAACAAAAGGTGCTATCTCTCAGATGGTGGATAAACTTACCAAAAAAGGGATGATAATAAAAAATAAAAACCCTAAAGATAATCGAGAAGTCATCCTTGAATTATCGGAAAAAGGAAAAACAGTGTATGAATATCACCAAAAATTGGATGAAATGGAATATGAGAAACTTTTAGCAAAGTTAGGTGAATTTTCGGAGGAAGACTTTTTAAAGTATATTAAATTGACTTCTCTACTAATTCCTGAAGTGGGATAACTAATCTGATCAGATAACCAATACAATAAGTATTTCTACGAAAGAGGTGTTGTTTTGAATTTTATCGCATGGACGATAATCGCTTGTGAAATTGGTTTTTGGGTCGTTATTTTACTCGGTCTCGTCACAAGATACATATATAAAAAAGAACGTTTTGGTTTGTTTTTTCTTGCGTTAACGCCCGTGATTGATCTAATCTTACTTGCTATTACATCTATAGATTTATATAACGGAGCAACCGCAACTTTAGCACACGCTATTGCTGCAGTTTATCTTGGTTCTTCGATTGCCTTCGGTAAAAGTATGATTCGCTGGGCGGATGAAAATTTTCGATACTATGTACAAAAAGAAGGTACTAAACCGGGACGCAAAACCGGGATGGAATATGCACGACAGTCGTTAAAAGGAACTTTGCAACATTTACTCGCATATATCATTGGCGGAGGTCTACTTCTCCTTTTAATATATTTTATCGATGATCCTTCTAGATCAGAAGTTTTATGGGGTACTTTGAAAATTTGGGGACTCATCCTTGGCATTGACTTTGTCATCTCCATTTCCTATTTTATATGGCCACGACTTTCTAAAACTAAGTAAAAGGCATGCCCTAGGTTAAGGGGCATGCCTTTAAAATTATTTTATACAGCTCGATTCCAAAAGCGATGCATCGCAATTGCCTCGATAAAACTTTCTACAAAACTAGTTTCCGTCTCTTCTGTTATGACACCCGCTTGTCCTTTCAACCCGAGTTCATCGAGCAATTGATCTCCATAAAACGTGGCGGCAATAGGTTTGAAATGATTATATACCTCCTTCACAAAGTATGCAGCTTCTTTTTGGTACGTTGGTGTTGTGCCTTGTGGACTTGCGATATACACAGCATCAAATAATACCGAATCTGCAGTTAAAAACGTATGTTGGACTGCAAGTGAAGATCCGTCTGCTCCTGTTATAGTCCCTTGACAGTCGCTGACAATTTCTACTTGGGCTCCCTTCGCTTTTAACGCTTCTAAGATGGCGATCAGCTCTTTATCAAACCCTTCTGAAACTAATACAGCAATTTTGCGAGTATCCGGTTTCTTAACTGAATTGGATTGACTTAACGCTGGAGAACTCTTGCTATTGTTAGATGCATTATTCCCCTGTACAGTGAGTCCTAAATTTTTGGCAACCTGGCTTGCCAAGTCTTCATCTACATTTACGAGCATTTCTACGACTTGCTCGCGAACAGTCTTTTCTTTACACATGCCAAGCTCGAAACTAAATGCATTGACAATATGAAGCTTCTCCGGATCACTCATACTATTCCAAAACATCGTTGCTTGAGAGAAATGATCCTTAAAGCTTTCGCTTCGCGCACGAATTTTGCGTCCATCCACTTTTTCTTGGTAATGTGCGTATCCACCCTCTTCCTCGCTAACTGGAGTTGGTGTATTGCCGGCAAGAGAGTTTTTATGATAGCTGACTTGTCCAACATTTATCGTTTGTCTGCCGTATCCATCTCTCTGATTATTATGAAAAGGGCAAACTGGTCGGTTAATCGGAAGCTCATGGAAGTTCGGACCTCCAAGTCTTATCAATTGTGTATCTGTATAAGAGAATAGCCTTCCTTGGAGCAGTGGATCATTTGTAAAATCAATACCCGGCACTACATTTCCGGGGTGAAATGCCACTTGTTCGGTTTCAGCAAAAACATTATCTACATTTCTATTCAAGGTCATTTTTCCAATAATTTTTACTGGCACGTCTTCTTCCGGCCATAATTTAGTAGGGTCTAAAATATCAAAGTCAAACTGAAATTCATCTTTTTCCTCTATTATTTGCACCCCCAATTCAAATTCTGGATAATTCCCACTATCAATTGCATCGTACAAATCCTGTCTATGGAAATCGGGGTTTTTACCATTTAACTTTTGTGCTTCATCCCACACAACGGAATGCACTCCTAAAACTGGCTTCCAGTGGAACTTTACAAAATGGGATTTACCTTGGTTGTTAACGAAACGGAATGTATGGACACCGAATCCTTCCATCATTCGAAAACTTCTGGGGATTGCACGATCAGACATCGTCCACATAACCATATGAGCAGTTTCTTGATTGTTAGCTACGAAATCCCAAAACGTATCGTGTGCAGTTGCTGCTTGCGGAATTTCATTATGTGGCTCGGGCTTCACGGCATGAATTAAGTCCGGAAACTTGATCGCATCTTGAATAAAAAACACGGGAATATTATTTCCTACTAAATCGTAGTTACCCTCTTCTGTATAAAACTTCGTAGCAAATCCACGAGCATCACGGGCTAGTTCACCAGATCCACGAGAACCTGCAACCGTTGAAAACCTTACAAAAACAGGTGTTTTTGTACCGGGCGTTTGCAAAAAATTCGCTTTTGTATAGGCGTGCATGGATTCATATAATTCAAATTCTCCATGAGCACCATATCCTCTTGCATGTACAATTCGCTCAGGAATTCGTTCATGGTCAAAATGCGTCATTTTCTCACGGAAATGAAAATCTTCTAAAAGAGTAGGACCTCGTTCACCGATCTTTAAAGAGAATTCATCCTCTGAAACTTTTAGTCCCTGATTCGTAGTCATTGCTTTGTCTTTATCATCCACACGAAACTGTTCCAATTGTTCCTCTTTGCTGTTTGCGTTCACTTTATTATCCAAACTAGTTCCTCCTCCATCTTTTATGCTGTCCATTACTTTCCATACCCTATTTTTCTATGAAAAAACTTTACGCAAATAAATTAATCATATTATTTTAGTAGGATTTATCATTGACTTCACTACGTTGAAGTAGTAAGATAATTTCAATAACTGGCTTTGAAAAGCTTTTTTTATTTACCGTTAATTCCTACCATTCCAATATATTTTGTTTATACAATTTGAAGGAGACGAATACTTGTGCATAATTTATTTATCAAAAATGAGAAACAACAAGAATGGCTCCATAATTTAGCTAGATTAGAAGAAAAGTTTAAAAGTAAATCTGCTGAAATTGATGAGCTTTCCATCTTCCCGAAAGAAAATGTTGAAGATTTAGTAAAGCTTGGTTATACGAGCACTACATTGCCTAGAGAATATGGCGGCGAAGGGCTATCTGTTTATGATATGGTGCTTCTACAAGAGACACTAGCAAGCTATGATGCAAATACTGCATTATCAGTTGGCTGGAGCTTAGGTGTAGTCGGTGATCTATTTGAAAAAAAACTTTGGACAAAAGAGAAATTAGATTTCTTTTCAAAGGAAATTTTGAATGGTGCGCTCATAAACCGTTCTGTTAGTGAAGCACAAACTGGAAGCCCAACACGTGGTGGACGTCCAGGAACGACGGCTGTTAAAAATGGGGACACTTGGGTACTGAACGGTCGGAAAATTTTCACCACAGCTTCTCCTGTACTCACTTACTTTTTAACTTCCGCATGGATTGCAGAAAAAGAAAAGGTTGGATTTTTCCTTATTCACCGTGATACAGCAGGAGTTTCCATAGAGGATACATGGGATGTTGTTTCTATGCGAGGAACTAGTAGTAATGATTTAGTGCTTACAAATGTCGTCGTACATGAAAGTGATTTAGTGGAGCTTCCCGAGTTAGTAAGCGGCGGTAAAGTGAACGGTTGGTTACTCCATATTCCAGCTACTTATTTAGGTGTGGCATCAGCGGCTCGTGATTATGCGGTTCACTTTGCTAACACTCATTCTCCAAATAGTTTAAATGGACCAATTGCACAATTACCCAATGTGCAACAGCTAATTGGGGAAATTGATTTGGAACTCACGAAAGCACGTTTTGTCATTTACGGAGCTGCCTCTGCTTATGACAATGAAGGTTCCAGAGACTTTTTAGCGAATGAAGTCTCCGTTGCAAAGCATGTCGTAACAAATTCAGCTATAACGATTGTTGATAAAGCGATGCGCTTAGTAGGAGCGAAAAGTTTGCAACGAACAAATCCATTACAACGCTATTACCGAGATGTTCGAGCAGGACTACATAACCCACCAATGGATGATATGACGATAAAAAAATTAGCGCAGTCTGCTCTGGAAGAAGATAAAAATAAAAATCTAGTGAAACAACAGGAGGAACATACACGATGAATATGAAAAAGTATTTACAATTAGCTACAGTAGGTTTAGCATCTATGACAATTTTAGCGGCATGTAGTTCAGGTGGAGCTTCCACTTCCTCGGAAGACGAGGACGTTCGAAAAGTAAAAGTTGCTTACGACCAAGCTTCTAAGCCAATTTCATGGTTAGACGACAAAGGAAATGCCACTGGTTATGATGTAGAAGTGATGAAATTAGTGGATGAGCTATTACCTGAATATGAGTTTGAATACGTAGGAACGACAAGCGACGATTTATTAATAGGCGTGGAGCAAGGAAAATATCAAGTTGGGGTGAAAAATGCGTTTTGGACAGAGGAACGTACAGCAAAGTTTATCTTTCCACAAGAATTCCTTGGACTAAGTAGCGCTGGACTTGTCTTGAAAAAAGAAAATGAACATATTAAAACTTTAGCGGATTTCGCTTCAGCTGGCTTCTCTCTTGCACCAATCGCTGCAAACAATGCGCAATATACAATTATCGCTGAGTACAATGATGCAAATCCAGACAATCCGGTAAAACTGGAAGCTGGAGATGCATTTACTGTAGACGTCGTGCAATGGGTAAATGAAGGTCGAGTTGGCGGTGGAGTAATAATCGAAGGTCCATTTCAAAAACAAGTTCTCGAAGAAGATGGTCCATACTACAACTTAAAAGATGAAGTTGTTTATAATGAATTCGCCGTTATTAAAACATGGCCTTTGTTCAACAAAAAAGAACAAGAATTTGCAGATGCGTATGATAAAGCTATTAAACAATTAAAAGAAGATAAGAAAACAAACGAACTTAGCACGGAGTACTATGGCCGTGACCTATTTGAAGTATTAGATAACGTAAATCGATAATAAGTGAATTCCAATTAGAAGGCTGCCTACGCGTCGGATACGCCAGCAGCCTTTTACCATTTTAGAAAGGGGAATAATGAGCAATATGGAAAAGTATTTTGATGCGTCCTATATATGGAGTTCGTTTCCAGCGTTACTTCCATTTTTAAAAATAACCTTCTTAGTTGCAGGCCTTTCCATTATTTTCGGTACATTTTTTGGTCTAATACTAGCGTCGATGAAGCTTGGGAAAAATAAAGTGGCAAGAAAAGTAGCGAACTTCTATACAACGATTTTAAGATGTACCCCTTCTATCGTCCTGTTATTTTTAGTTTACTATGGTGTTCCATCAATTGCAGATAACTTTGGTATCTATTTGCATGATATTGACACAGCAGTATTCGTTGTTATTACATTTACATTGCAATTCGCTGCCATCATGTCGGAAGTTATTCGCTCCGCTTATGAGTCTATTGAAAAAGGGCAATTTGAAGCTGCAGTTAGCGTTGGATTAAGTCCTTTTCAAGCATACCGACGCATTATTTTCCCACAAGCACTTGTTGTTGCGCTTCCTAACTTTGGAAATGGCATGATTGCACTATTACAAGAAGGTTCGCTAGCATACACAATCGGTTTAATTGATGTCGTTGGGAAAGCGAATTTAATTATTGCAGCAAATTATAATACACATGCCTTGGAAATATTTATTGCATTAGCAATCATTTATTGGATTTTATCTATCTTGATTGAAAAAGGTTTTGGAAAGCTAGAAAAAATGTTTAGCAAAGGCAAGCAAACGATTAAAGCGACTTAAGGAGTGTTAAGAATGTCGGATGGTTTAAATTATAAGTTTTTAGTAGATACATTTTTTGTTGCATTATCCGGTGTACCAATCACCCTATTCGTCACTGCTGTAGCTTTGCTTGTCGCACTGCCGTTAGGATTTTTATTGGCATTAACTCGGATCAATCAAATTCCTATATTGAATACTTTTTCACAAGTGTATGTTTCTTTTGTAAGAGGTACACCGATTATTATTCAAATTTTCATCGTTTATGCAAGCGTTCCGTTAATCTTAACTGCCATTACAGAAAAATATAAT
Organism: Psychrobacillus soli; assembly: GCF_006861775.1. Classification (GTDB taxonomy): domain Bacteria; phylum Bacillota; class Bacilli; order Bacillales_A; family Planococcaceae; genus Psychrobacillus; species Psychrobacillus soli. Next base: position 62,019 of record NZ_VDGG01000011.1, read on the forward strand.
TGGAATATCAAAATTTATGATATTAATCCAATTTGGTATGCGTTTATCGTCTTTTCTTTTAGCACTACCGCTATCTTAATCGAAGTATTCCGCTCTGCGCTAAGTACGGTGAGTAAAGGTCAGTTGGAAGCGGCACAGGCAGTTGGATTGACTAATTTTCAAGCATATCGTCGTATTGTGATTCCACAAGCACTTGTAGTAGCATTACCTAATATTTGTACAGCTACGGTGAACTTGATAAAAGCAACATCATTAGGCTACGCCATGTCATTACAGGAAATTACGTTAAAAGCGAAAGTTGCTGCAAATGTTGGCTATAACTATGTGGAAGCGTATCTTGATATTTTCCTTGTTTATATTATCCTGTGCAGTTTAGTAGAGTATGGATTTAAATTATATGAAAAACGACTACGAAAATATCAATATGTAAGTAGCTAAGGAGGAGACTTGAATATGTTAGAAATCAAAGACATTCATAAGTCATTCGGGAAGAATGAAATATTAAAAGGCGTCGATTTAACGATTGATAAAGGCGATGTAGTAGTCATTCTCGGACCAAGTGGCTCCGGTAAAACAACTTTACTACGGTGCATTAACTTTTTAGAAAAAGCAGACAGCGGAAAAGCAGCTTTTGGCGAACTACAAGTGGATTTACATAGTGCTTCCAAAAAAGACATTCATGCTATCCGTCAAAAAACAGCCTTTGTTTTTCAAAGTTATAATTTGTTCAACAATAAAACAGCTTTAGAAAATGTAACGGAAGGCTTAATCACCGGACGCAAAGTGCCAAAAACAGAAGCAAATGAAATCGGAAAAAAGGCATTAGATAAAGTAGGATTATCCGATAAATACGACTCTTACCCTAGTCAGCTATCAGGTGGACAACAGCAGCGTGTTGGCATTGCTCGCGCAGTAGCGTTGAATCCAGATATTATTTTATTCGATGAGCCTACTTCAGCACTCGATCCTGAGTTAGTAGGTGAAGTATTAACGGTTATGAAAAACATTGCAAACGAAGGCACAACGATGCTTGTCGTCACGCACGAAATGTCCTTTGCAAAAGACGTCGCAAAACGTGTTATCTTCATGGATGGCGGGGTTGTCGTAGAAGAAGGAACACCTCACGAAATATTCGTTAGCCCAAAAGAAGAGCGTACAAAGAAATTTTTGAAGCGTGTATTACCAGAGGATTATACGTTTTATATTTAGGAGGTCTTATTTTAGCACCTAATTGTTCTATTCCAAAAAACGTAACAGACGAAGCACTGAACGCATTTCAAAATAGTTTATATGATTAAAATAAAACCGGATGAAGATTTCCCTCTCTTCATCCGGTTTTACTTATGTTTATGCTGCAAATGACAGCCCTTTTTCAGCAAGGTCTGTCATTTACTGTGTCATCCCGTTCTACCCCCTTTTTTAATTCTTAATATTCCAAAAAATATATTGACAAAAGAAACCGTTTACAATATTCTGAATACTAATTAGAGAAAACGTTTTCGTAAAACGTTTTCCTAACAAGTAGGAACAGGTGATTACGTATGGAAAAGTTAACAATCAAGGATATAGCCAGGGAGGCAGGTGTTTCAATCACTACAGTTTCAAGAGTATTAAACAATAAAGAAGATGGAATGACTCAAAAAACTCGGGAGAAAGTACTTAAAGTAATGAAAGAGCTAAATTACCAACCAAATAAGTTAGCTCGCGGTTTAGTAACGAAGCGTTCCAGTATGCTCGGATTAATCGTCCCAAATATCACCAACCCTTATTTCCCAGAACTTTGTCGAGGAGCAGAAGATGAAGCAAATAAAAGGCAATATAGTCTCATCATTTGTAATTCAGACGATCAATCTCAAAAGGAAGAAAATTATATACGTTTACTAAAAGAACAACAAGTAGACGGAATATTACTTTCTAGTAAGGATCGTTTATCACAGACTAGTAAAAATCAGTTACAAAGTGGCAAAATCCCTTATGTACTATTTGATCGTGGAGAAGAAGGAACTGATTATTCAGGTGTCTTTTTAGACAATGAGAAAGGTGGATATCTAGCAGGGAAACACTTGACAGATTTGGGTCACATTCAAATTGCCTGTATGACGGGACCAACTGAGATTCAAAATTCAAAACAAAGACTTTCTGGATTTCAACGGGCCCTCACAGAAGCAGCTGTAGAACTTCCTGCATCCTCCATTTTGGTTGGTGACTTTCATATGGACACCGCTTATCGAGTAGCAAAAAAGTTTCTACAGGAAAACATGGTGACCGCTATATTTGCTAGTAATGACTTAATGGCCTGTGGTATTTACCAAGCCGCACATGAAATAGGAATTCAAATACCTGATCAACTATCCATCGTTGGTTTTGATGACATCCCATTAGTAACCGCATTAATCCCAAAATTAACTACTGTTAGGCAAGATATGTACGAAATGGGACGTAAAGCCATAGAACTACTTATTAACAAAATAGAAGATAAGAC
>NZ_VDGG01000011.1:64510-94277 GCF_006861775.1 Psychrobacillus soli
GGTGTATACACATGACAATACCAGTAATTATCGATTGTGATCCAGGAATAGATGACGTAATGGCGCTAACACTTGCCTTTGCACATCCAGAACTAGATATCAAACTTATCACAACAGAACCAGGAAACCAAACACAAGCAAAAACAATACACAACGCACTTGCTTTTACTAGTTATATGAAAAAAGATATCGAGATTGCTAGAGGTTTAGATAATCCTTTTTTCCGTCAGCTTGAAATCGCCGATGAAGTACACGGTGACAATGGACTTGGGGATGTCCTTTTTCCACAGCCAACTATCCAATTAAGCAATAGAACAGCAATAGAAGCGATGAAAGAAACACTCTTATCTAGTGACGAACAAATCGTGCTCATTGCAACAGGACCTTTAACAAATGTTGGTGCCCTACTACTAGCGCACCCAGAAGTAAAATCAAAAATTAAATATATCTCTTATATGGGTGGGGCTGCAGTAGGTGGAAATATGACTCCTACCTCAGAATTTAACGTATATGTCGATCCACACGCTGCAGACATTGTCTTCCGTTCCGGTATTCCAATTATTATGAGCGGATTAGACGTAACTCATAAAGCATACGTTACAAAAGAGGAATTAAACCAAATAGAAGCAATTGGTACTGATTTTGCACAAAAAGTTGTTCAAATGCTTCGTTTTTATGTACACGCAGCTAAACAAACAGCATTTCATGAGGATGATTTTGAAAGTCGTATACGTTTACATGATTTATGCGCAGTGTCTTATGTATTAACACCTGAATTATTTGAAGGTGATGATTGTTATGTGGCAGTTGAGCTAGAAGGCAAACTGACAGCCGGAACAACGGTCGTAGATTATGAACAACGAACTGGGCTTCCGCATAATGTGAAAGTATTACATACGGTTCACAGAGAGAAGTTTGTTGAACAATTTCTGAGTGCCGTTCAAACAATGAGCCGACAAATCGGCTAAAAAGAGCAAAGGGGGAGAAATAAATGAAACGTAGCTTTAAAGACGATTTTAATATGATGGCGATGTTGTTAATACCGATTGCAGTGGCAGTGAACCTAGTAGGATTTCAGTTAGCCAATGTCCTACGCTTACCAATTTTCTTAGACACGATTGGCACTATTATAGTTGGGGTTATTGCTGGCCCTTGGGTTGCGTTACTTACAGGACTTATCACAAATTTAATTAACGGTATCTTTAATCCTGTTTATTTTCCTTACGCATTAACATCTATAGCAATTGGTGTTGGCGCAGGTTACCTTTCCAAGTACGGTTTTTTCAAAAGTGTACCCAAAACAATTATTTCCGGAATTATTATTACTTTTATAGCAGTTATTGTTTCTGCGCCTATCACGGTATTTGTCTTCGGTGGAGTAACAGGAAATACTTCTTCACTTATTACTGCTGCTTTCTTAGCTTCAGGTCAACAATTATGGTCGGCAGTTTTCTCTTCTAGCTTTATCACGGAGATTGCAGACAAAGTTGTTTCTGTATTGATCGTATTCTTTATCGTAAAGGCCATGTCAGATCGTTATTTATCCAAGATGAATTATGGGCACTTGTACATGAAACGAAATAACAAAAAATAATTCTTATTCTTCCCGTTTAGCTATTAATTAAGTTTTTGAACGGGAAGAAATTATTTTTATAAGGGGCGTATGTAACTTGAAACAAAATATATTACTTCAACTTCATCCTATGACAAAGTTCTACTTCACTCTCTTTCTCTTTGCGATAGTACTCATTTTGCCAGGGTACTTATTTTCTTTTGCCCTCTTCCCTGTTTTGTTACTAATAGCATTGTTTGCGGGCGTTTTGAAAGAATTTCTTAATATTGTTTTAAAAGCGCTACTAAGTGTGTTAGTCATCATTTTCATTATGCAGATGTTATTCTACCCTGGGGAAAATGTACTTTGGGGATGGGGAATCTTCGAAATTAAACAAGAAGGATTACTATATGGCCTATTGCTTACATCCCGCATACTTGCAATTGGATCTGCTTTTATCCTATTTTTCCGTATAACAGAAGTGCGAGATTTCGTGAAATCATTGGAAGATATAGGATTACCTCCAATGGGTGCCTATGTCGTTTTATCAACACTTCAAATCATTCCGGAAATGCGTCGTCAAGCAAATACGATTATGGAAGCGCAAAAAACGCGAGGTGTCGAAACTGAGGGTTCCGTACTTGTACGTGCTAAAGCGTTTATACCAACATTAACGCCTCTTATCCTATCATCTATTGCAGGAACAGAAGAGAGAGCAATCACATTGGAATCTAGGGCTTTTTCTGCTCCAGTCAAAAAAACAAGTTTGCACCAACTCACGAAAAGTAATATCGACCGAGCTCTTCCAATTATATTTGCATTGATTGTTATTGGTCTATTAGTATGGAGGTTTTTCTTTTGACAGCTATGATTGATTTAAAAAATGTATCTTATCGATATCCAGTCAGTGATGACTCCGTGTTAAAAAATATTTCATTTTCAATTGAAAAAGGAAAATTCACTGCAATTATTGGCAATAACGGCTCTGGAAAAACAACATTATGTAATACAATACGAGGCTTTGTTCCCCATTTTTATAAAGGAGATTTAGATGGAGAAGTAATAATAGATAATACAAAAATTACAGATTACCAATTAGGACAACTTGGAGAAAAAGTCGGATATGTATTCCAAAATCCATTTATCCAAGTATCGGGAGTAAAAGACAATGTATTTGAAGAAGTAGCATATGGTTTAGAAAACCTCGGCGTTCCAGTCGAAGAAATTAAAGTTCGTGTAGAAGAAGTACTAAAACTAGTCAAAATCGAATATTTGCGTGACAAAAATCCTTTTGAACTTTCAGGTGGACAAAGGCAAAGAGTAGCACTTGCGTCTATTATTGTAATGGATCCAGAAATATTAGTAATCGATGAACCAACTTCTCAACTAGATCCTATTGGTACACAGCAAATATTTGAAATTATACGTCTGATGAAAGAGCGTGGAAAAACAATTGTTTTAGTAGAACATAAGATGGATCTAATCGCAGAATACGCGGATGATCTGCTTGTCATGCACAAAGGAGAGCTAGTTATGCAAGGTCCAGTTCGTGATGTATTGGCGGATCCTGCGTTTGAAAAATATCAAATTCAATATCCACATGTTACGGAAATAGCCCTTCAATTACAGAAATCAGGTATCCCCCTTTCTTTCCTACCGATTCGTGATGAAGAATTAGCCGAAGCATTAAATAGAACGGGGGTAGCTGTTCATGACTGAACTTCATTTAACTAATGTAAGCTTTTCATATCCAGATGGAACAAAGGCGCTAGAAAACCTTACACTTTCTGTCGCCTCTGGAGAACGTGTAGCCATTGTGGGTCAAAATGGGGCAGGAAAAACGACAGCAGTTAAGTTAATGAATGGATTATTAAAACCTACAGAAGGCACTGTTCTAGTTGGAGACTGGGACACAAAAAACCACACAACAGCGCAAGTTTCAAGAAAAGTAGGCTATGTGTTCCAAAATCCGGATGATCAAATATTCCATAATGATGTAGAGTCTGAAGTTCGTTTTGGTCCCAAAAATATGGGATTCGAACCTGAACGAGTAGATGCACTTACTACTTGGGCGATGAAATTATGTGGAATCTCTGAATTTGCAGAAGAAAATCCTTATAACTTACCATACTCTGTTAGAAAGTTTGTAACAATAGCATCCGTATTAGCTATGGATTCAGATATTATCATTTTAGATGAACCTACTGCTGGACAAGATAAAATTGGTTTACAAGTATTAGGAAACCTACTTCGAGTATTAGAAGAAAAGCAGAAATCTGTCATTACAATTACGCATGATATGGAGTTTGTAACAGACTATTTTACACGCATTATAGTAATGGCAAACCGACAATTAGTAGCCGATGATAATGCACAAAAAGTCTTTTATAATACAGAGGTTTTAGAAAGAAGTATGTTAAAACCTCCCGCTGTTGCCCAAATGGCAAAATTACTTGATTTCTCTCCAGGCATTTTATCAAAGCAGCAATTAATCAAAGCAATTTTAGCACAGCGCAGTTTATGAAAGGAGCGAAATAATACGTGAACATCACTGTTGTAGGTAGTACTAATATAGACCTTGTATACACGGTACCACATATCGTGAAAGCCGGAGAAACATTACACAGCACAGAACATGAACTGTTTTTTGGAGGAAAAGGTGCCAATCAAGCGGTAACTGCTAGTCAATTAGGGGCTAATGTCGAATTTATAGGCAACGTCGGAGCAGATGATTTTGGGGAACAAGTAAAGCAAAACTTACAAGAAAAAGGAGTAAAGACCGAAGCTGTACAAAAAATCGGCTTGACTGGTCAAGCCATTATTCAAGTAGCCGATTCTGGAGAAAACTCTATCGTACTATTTCCTGGTGCAAATTTTCTTGTTACAAGAGAACAAATATCCGCGGCAAAAGACAAAATAGAAGCAAGTGACGTTCTTCTTTTACAATTGGAAATTCCTATACCCGTGGTCGAGGCTGCTGCAGAAATTGCTGCACAAAAAGGGGTACATATTATTTTAAATCCAGCACCTGCACAACAAATAAGCGATTCATTACTTGGTAAAATTTCCATCCTAACACCAAACGAAACCGAGTTAGAAATGCTAACTGGTTTAAAAACTAACAATGAAGAGGACTTGATCCAAGCTTGTTCTCTATTGATTCAAAAAGGAGTAGGGGCAGTAGTCGTGACATTAGGAGAAAAAGGTTCCTATTATATGAATAGCAATGAACATGGATATGTACAAGCAAATAAAGTAGAAGTAAAAGATACAACAGGTGCGGGTGATGCGTTTAACGGTGCTTTAGCAGTAGGTTTACGTCAAGGAAAATCATTACGAGAAAGCATTTTATATGCATCAAAAGTTGCAGGATTCGTTGTTACACAAATGGGTGCACAACCTCCTATTCCCCATTCTTTTCGAGTAAACAAATAATGAAATCAATCATTTATTTACTCGTTCTCAGTTTTTTATGGGGGTCTGCATTCATGTGGACAAAAGAGCTTTTAGATGTTTTTAAGCCTCCTACTATTGTTTTTTTTCGTTGCCTATTTGGTTTAGTTGCTCTTTTACCGTTTGTATTACTCCAAAAAAATCGAATACATCTGAAAATTCGTCCATTTTTTGTATTCGTTCTAGCTTTAGGTGCTGCCATCCCTTGGAATATTATGGCCTTCTCTCTTCAAGGAATTGATACAAGTTTAAGCGGAATATTAAACGCTACCACTCCTTTATTTGCTTTACTATTTTCCGTAATTATTCTAAAAGCAAGACCTCTTTGGAACCAAGCGACCAGTCTATTAATAGGATTTGTGGCAGTTACCGTGTTAATACTTTTTTCTAGTCAATCTACTGGCGTTCAATTTTCCATTTTCCATGCTTTTCTTATGTTCGCTGTTACAATGGCATACGCATTAAATTCCATATGGATAAAAAAGTATTATACAAATATCCCTACTATTCACTTAGGTTTCTGGACACTTTTTATCTCGGCAATAATAAATGGTATTATCAGTGTCTTTATGGAACCGTTTGCATTTAAACACTTAGGATCATGGGAAATAATCTTACCACTTCTCATATTAGGTTGCCTGTGCGCTGGGCTTGGCTATGTTATTTTTTATCAAATCATTTCCATTGGAGGGCCTATTCTTGCATCAATGGTTACATTTATCAGTCCTTTTGTTACGATCGTTCTAGGTATTTTCTTTTTACAGGAACCATTTCATTTAGGGATAATAATTGGAATGCCGTTGATGATTTTAGGCTTATTGCTCATGAATATACATATATTTAAAAGAAATGTTACACTGATTAAATCAGGATATATCCCGCCCAATATAATAAATGAGGACAATGCACGTAATGGGGATAATGCATCTTAAAGTATCCACTAAGATTTTTTGCTACGGGGTGGACGCTTTCCTTGGGGTGAGCAATAAGTCATCACTGGAGTCGCCACCCCTACGCAAAAATCAATAGAAATGCTAACTTATGGAGTGACGATATTAACAATAAATGGTTGAATGAGACAATATAATCTGCCAATGCGCCAATAATACTATTGAACACCACAAAACTGTCTAGCAAATGCCGGCGAGGCGAGTTTTGAGGGCTTTTATGCATATTATTCCTATAATATGTCGAAATCATAGTCGTCTCACTCCAAGTAAACTTGCTATTGTAAGAATTAGTTGCTTTCATTTGTAATTTAGTTGCTCTCGCATCCATTTTAGTTGCTTTCAGACTAAAAATAGTTGCTCTCAATAGCTGTTTGATTGCCCTTAGCCATTCTTTGGAATTTATTAATAGATAACTGCATAATTTTAGAATCTCATACGATGATACGAGATCCTACAGGAGCGTTAGCGACTTAGTGGCTCTTTGCTCTTTCGGTGGAATTCGTTGCTTCTAACCAATTATCCCCAGAAAAAAAAGCTATCTCCGAGAAATATTTCCCGAAGATAGCTTCCATTTGTTAGGTTAACCCATAATATTGTAACCAGAATCGACGTAAACGACTTCTCCCGTTACCCCTCTAGATAAGTTCCCTAGCAGTCCAACTGTCATATCGCCAACTTCATCTGCTGTTACATTTCGTTTTAATGGCGCAGTTTCTTCGATTTTGTGTAAAATCGTATTGAATGAAGAAATCCCTTTCGCAGCCAATGTACGTACTGCGCCCGCCGATACTGCATTCACACGAATATTATGTTTCCCTAAATCAAGCGCCAAATATTTAACAGAAGCTTCTAATGATGCTTTCGCAATTCCCATTACGTTGTAGCCTTCTAATACGCGCTCTGCTCCTAAGTACGTCATCGTTACAATAGAGCCGCCTTCTGTCATAAATGGTGCTGCCTCGCGAGCTGCTGCAATTAGTGAGTATGCACTTGTATCTTGTGCAAATGCATAACCATCTCTAGTCGTTTGTAGGAAATCATTTTTCAAATCTTCGGCATGTGCAAATGCTACAGAATGGACAACTCCGTGAATTACCCCTACTTCGCTTCCAATTTTTTCGAATGCAGCTTTAATACTTTCATCGCTATTAACATCACATTCCACGATTAATTTTGCTTCAAAGTCATTATTCGCTAATGCTTTTTCAAGTTTTCCTAAAGAACGTTCTTTACGGTACGTGAAAATAACATTTGCGCCGACATCAAATAGTGATTTTGCTACTCCCCATGCAAGACTACGCTCGTTCGCAACACCCATTACTACGATATTCTTATCTTTTAATTGGATTAAATCTTTCATATGAACCTCCATTTTATTATGCTAATATACTATACCTATTATTAGTACCTGTTACTAATTTTATCATACCATATTTCTCCCCTTTTGCACTATTCTCTGAGCATATCTTTACGTCACAAGGGTTTTAATGTCTGTTCCGTATATCTTCAACCCTTTTTTTACTTGATGTTCCCACGTTCTTACCCTGCCGCATCCCTACCGTCATAGGAACCTCGACCATAGACGAGTTTTCTTTATATCTTTTGATTTTTTGGAAAAACAATTTCAAAACATGTCCCAACTCCAACTTTGCTTTGCACTTTTACTTTTCCATGATGTTTGTCAATAATCCAATTTGCAATAGCAAGCCCCAGACCAGCTCCCCCTTCTTCTGTCCGGGATTTATCCACTTGAAAAAAACGATCAAATATTTTGGATATATTTTCTTCCTCAATACCAATGCCATTATCCTGAACTTTTACGAAAACGGAATGAGATGTCTTGGAACAAAAAATTAAAATTTTTCCTCCCTCTTTCGTATACTTCATCGCATTATCTAATAAAATGATCATTAATTGATGGATTCTCTCCTTGTCTCCGTTAAGAACGACAGAAGTTGGTGTATCTAATACAAGTTCTTTTTCTTGATATAAAGCTATTTCTGAGTAATGTTCGATTAATTCGTTCAACAAATCACTTAACGAAAACTCTTTTTTCTCCATTTCTACCTGATCTGAATCTGAACGCGCCAATGTAAGCAAATTGGCAACCAGTTTTGACAATCGTCTCCCCTCTTTTGATATGACCGATATATCAATTGCTTTATCCTGTATAGTAGAAGTCGGGGAACGCCACAATAGATCTGTCTTAGTCTGGATAACAGCTAAAGGTGTTCTTAATTCGTGAGAAACGTCTGACACAAACTGCTGCTGCTTTTGCCATGCTTTTTTAATGGGAACTAGCGCCCTGCCAGCCAAAAAGAATCCCGCACCAACCGCACACACACTTCCAATAATGGAACCGATAACTAAAATTAATAGCAATGATTGAAGCATGTCTTTTTCGGAAGTAGTATTTCGAACAAATTGTACCGTTATTATTCCCAAATTAGGATGATACACTTTTATTGCAATGGTTCTAAAGTGGAACCCTTCTGCTTCTGTGTCTTGAAGCGTCTCTAATTCTTTAGGGAGAAACCTTGATTCATTGTCGGTAAAAATTGTTCCTTCCTCTTTTAAGGTAATCAGTTGATTTTTTTCATCCCATATTAGCAAAGATATACGGGGGTCTCTTGGCCCTATTGGCAATCGATCCAGCTGTCCATGTTGTTTTGGCTCTGCTAAACGCTCTACCGCCTCAAGTAAATCATCGTTTACATCGCGATACAAACGCGACCCAGCGTAAGAATAAATAACCGCTGCAAGAACACCAATTAAAATGATAAAAACTAATGAATTTAAAATAGTGAGTCTGATGCGAGTTCGTTGAAACATATCCTTCTCTCCTACTGTTTCTTCAGCATATATCCTATGCCGCGTACCGTTTGAATATCTTTATGATATCCAAAAGGCTCCATCTTTTTGCGAAGATGATGAACAAATACTTCTACTATGCCGATTGTCGTATTAGAATCGAATCCCCATACTCGATCGTAAAGCTGTTCTTTCGTCAAGATTGCACCTTTATTTTGAATCATATATTCTAACACTTCATACTGTTTTAACGTTAGTTTTATAGGATGTCCATCTACTAAAATGGCTTTGTCTTTTCCAAATAATTCAATCCCTTGATATTGAATGGTTTGATTTGTCGTTAGACTGCCGCTCCTTCTCAATAATGCTCGAATTCTTGCTTCCAGTTCTGGTGCTTGAAATGGCTTCGTCAAGTAATCGTCTCCTCCAAAGTCCAATCCCCTGACCCGATCTCCTAATGAATCTTTAGCAGTCAAAAATAAAACAGGGGTCTTAATATGGCCCCCGCGTATCTTTTGTATAACCTCAAATCCATCCATTTCCGGAAGCATAACATCAAGGACAATCAAATCATATATATTTTGCATGGCCATAAATAGCCCTTCTTCTCCATTTTCTGCGCAATCCACTTTAAATTCTTCAGATAAAATTTGGTTAATAGACTGTAGTAAATCTACATTATCTTCTACTACTAATATACGCATCCTATGTCTCTCCTTTCTTACATAATAACAAAACAAAGCGTTCGCAGTACACGAATCGCTTTGTTTTTTCTATTCATATCGAAGAGCTTGAATCGGATCAAGCTTAGACGCTTTGTTTGCTGGAAATACACCGAATAAAATTCCAACCAATAAAGAGAAGCCAAATGATAACAGCATGACAGGTACAGAATAGGTAATTGCCGTTCCTGTTAGTAATGTAAATACTTGGGCACTTATTATCCCAATTCCGACCCCTATCATCCCCCCAAATGAACTTAATACCATTGATTCTATGAGGAATTGTAGAAGAATATTTCCACGTTTTGCTCCAATTGCTTTTCTAATACCAATTTCCTTGGTCCGTTCTGAAACGGATACAAGCATTATATTCATAATACCAATCCCACCTACGATAAGAGAAATTGCTGCACTTCCACCTAACAATAACGTCATGGTTTCATTTACAGATGATGCAGTTTCCATTAAATCCTTTTGGCTTGATACACTATAACTATCGGCATCTCCTACAATCGAATACATCGTTCTTTCAATAAGGTTTGATACGAAATTTATCATATCTTCATTTTCTACCTTCACATACGTAGTCCCAATATTAGTAGTAGAAGCTAAGCGCTGGCCTGTGCTAAGTGGCACAATAATCATATTATCTCCGCTCGTTCCTAATGAACTTCCAACTGATTGAAGAACTCCAACAACTTTATAGGATGTTCCGTTCACCTTTACATACTCTCCCACTGGATCACCCAGTCCGAATAATGTTTGAGCTGTGTCTGAACCAAGCACGGCAATTTTGGAATGATTATCATGATCCAAGTCTGCAATGAAGCGTCCTGATTGCAGTTGTAAATCACGGACATCCAAATAAGAGGAAGTTGTTCCAATCATGGACACCTGCGTGTTATTTATTCCGTTTTTTACAGTTACTCTCCCTGACACTGTCGCTGCAATTGCTTCAATACCATCGACATCCTGAATCTGTTCTACGTCTTCTTCTTTAAATGTTACATCGGAACCCGTGACCGTTAGAGTTAATACATTTGTACCTAGGCTGCCAATTTGATCTTGTACTTCTTTAGTTGACCCTTGTCCTATCGCAACCATAACTATAACAGAGGATACACCGATAATAATCCCTAACATCGTTAGAAAGGATCTTATTTTATTTGCTTTGATGCTTTTCAGTGCCATTTTGAGTGTCTGCAAACCATTCACCTCCATTCTCATAGAGTTGCCCATCGTGAATACGGACAACACGTTTTGCTTTTTTGGCAACGTCTAAATCATGTGTAATGAGAATAATGGTATGCCCCTGCTCATTTAATGACTTCATAATCTCCAAAACTTCCTTACTTGTTTTACTGTCCAGTGCACCAGTTGGTTCATCTGCTAGTAAAATAGGAGGGTTTCCAGCAAGCGCCCGCGCAATTGCAACACGTTGCTGCTGCCCGCCTGATAATTGGGGCGGCAAATGCTTCGCTCTATCTACTAACCCTACTTTTTTTAACGCCTCTAGAGCAATTTCGCGTCTTTCTGTTGCTTTTATTCCGCGATAAATGAGCGGAAGTTCTACATTTTCAACGGCCGTTAATTTGGGGATAAGATTGAAGTTCTGAAAAATAAAACCTATTTTTTCGTTTCGAATGGTCGCAAGCTTTGAACTCTTCATTTTCCCTACTTCTTCACTATCTAACAAAAATTCACCTGAATCTGGTCGATCTAAACATCCGATCATGTTCATAAAAGTTGACTTTCCGGAACCCGACGGACCTATGATTGAAATAAAATCACCCTTTTGAATATCGAGGGAAACACTTTGAAGAGCCAACACCATTTCGCCGCCAAGCTCATATGCTTTCTTCATGTTTTTAATTTGAATAATCGGCTCATGAATAGTCATTAATTCCCTCCTCGTCCGCCTGATGGAGCTCCACCTCCAAATGATGGGGATCCGCCTCCATTTCTTCCACCAAAGTCACCACTTGGGAAACCACCGCCACCTTGGAAGCCACTGTTTGGCATCATCATTCCTCCTAAGGAAGAATTACCACTAGACTGTACTATCGGTATTTGAATGGACTCCCCTTCTGCTAACCCACTTGTAATTTCTACATACGTATCATTTGAAATTCCAGTTTCTACTGTTACTTTTTTTGCAGATTGTGTGGAATCACCAGAAGTTGCAAGAGCTAGTACATATTTTTCATCTCCGCTTTTATACACGGCTTCTACCGGTACGTAAAGTGCCTCTTCTTTACTCTCTATGGTGATACTTGCTTCTGTTGACATACCAATTTTCAAGCTTTTTGGATCTGTAATTTGTACAGTAACGTCAAATGTAGAAACCCCATTTGATGATATTCCTTCATTTGCTACTTTCGTTACCTCCCCTGCAAATGTTTCATCTTCAAATGCACTCGCTGTTATTGTTACCAACTGCCCAACTTGAACTTTTGTAATATCTAATTCATCTACACTAATGGTTGTTTGCAATGAACTGTAATTTGTAATATGTGCAACTATAGCTGAACCTTGCACAGAATCACCGTTTGCAACAGAAAGACTCGTGATTGTCCCCGCAAGCTCCGTCTGTAGGATGCTTCCATCTGTAAAGGTTACAAGTGTTGCACCTTGTTCTACAACATCGCCTTCTTTTACACTGACCGTATCCACTGTCAAGCTACTTCCACCACTTAAGCTATCTGAAGTATTATTGTCTCCTCTTGTTATGGGAGAAATAATCCCATCTTCATCTTCTATACGAAGAAGGATAGCTCCTCGTGTAGCCCCATTGCCGCTTTCTACATTAACTTCTGTGATTTCTCCAGCATATGGAGCCTTAACAACAAGCCCATTATTAAACGTTATAAGCGTTTCACCTTTATATACTGTATCGCGAGATGCTACACTTACGCTATCTACTACAAGAATTGTATTTTCCACAGTTATATCTTGATCTGTAATTGCTGTAACCGAACCTGAACCACTAACCGCTACCTCTAAGTTTCCTTTTTGTACGGTTGTTGTTTGTGCTACAGCTGCAACACTTTGAGCTTGATCTTTTTTACCTAAAAAAAACCAGCCACTTACTCCTCCTATTACAACAATAATTGCTGAAATAATAATCCACTTTTTCAAATCTCTATCTCCCTTCCATTATTGATTTTGACTTGATTGATCTTGATCAGGTTGGAATTGCCCCGGCTGGAATTGTCCATTCCCAGGAAACATCTGACCTTCTCCTCTTGTTCCCATTTCAGAAAAGTTGGGGCTAGTGCTTTGCTTATAGACTACATATCCTACCCCAATAGCTGTGCAAGTACTGATCACCAAATTTACAATGAGTAAAATTTTTATTATATTTTGTTTAGACTGTTCCATTTTTCTTCCTCCTTATTTTCCGTTAATAAGCCCATTATGAATTTCATTCCTTAACTTTTCCTTAAAATTTCAACTTCACATGTAAGTTCTTTTACGATTTTGCTTTTGTCTTCAAAAAACAAAGAATTATCTTATACAAGCACTGAGAAAAATACTTATAGTTTAGAAAAGCGAAGGCTTCCTCAATCACATTAAGGAAGCCTTCGCTTTTATTAATATTATAGTTGCATTTATTTTTGATAGTGTCCTATCCATAAATTTTGCAGTTCTCTTCTTTCTAAACTAAAGTGCCTTGTTCTCATTTAGAACTAGGCACTTTCATGTTCAAGATTATCCGAGATTACCGATACCTGATAGAAGAGCATAAGGGAGTGATTAACTTCAAAATCTCGATATCTCAAAACACTAGACCCTGACTACTTGTTTAATCTTTTATACCCCTGATACCTTTTAAAACGATTAACAAAAAGTAAAGAACCAAACAACAATAATAATAGGATAGCAACGGTAAATAATTCCTTCAGTTGATCTTGATTGTTTGTACCTTGGTTTCCTCCCCCTCCCCAGGGCATTCCACCTCTATTCATATTTTGCATACCATCCGGCATCCCACCTCTACCCATAGCTGGCATTCCTTCTGGCATCTCTCCATTACCCATCGCCGGCATTCCTTTTGGCATTTCTCCATTACCCATAGCCGACATATTTACTGGGATTCTTCCACCACCGCCGCTTAGCCCTTCACCATTTACATAGCTTGGGATTTCACCGTTTAATTGTTTTTGAACATTTTCAAGACGTCCTTTTATAAATCCAACAATCCCAGGATATCCGTCTATAGTTTGATCTCCAGTGTTAGCTAAAAAATCATCATATGAATAAAAAGCTGTCGGGTCATTTTTTACTTCCTCTCCTATAAGTGACTTCAACTCATCTACTTGGGAATCTATATCTTTAAGCAAATCGACGGTTTGTTGAACATAGTGATGGTATTGTTCTTTATATTCATCATTAGATAATACATAATGAACAAGAGGATGATTCTCTACTGCTCCAATAGTCGGTTCATCAATAAGCATTTCTTTCTGTGCATCTATTTCTTGCCCTATCATCCCACCAATCGACATGTTATGATCCCAAGCAAGAAATGTGAATTTTCCATCTTGTTCATACATGTAATAGTTATGACTCATCATTCCCTGATAGCTATCCATATCAGCTGTCACGGTACTAACCGCTAAATAACGTAAATATTTATCTACATCAAAATAGGATTCAATGTCTTTTCCATCATTTAGAGCCTTGATAAACTCAAGTAGTTTTGTATTATTCTTACGTCCTGATTTTATTATTAATCCAGTTTCATCAACACTCATTCCGTCTTCCCATGTTAACGAGGCCCCTGTATCTGCTTTATATAAATTGCCTGTTGTATATCCAAAGTTTCTTTCTAAATAAGGTTCTTCAATATTTTCTACAGCTAGATAAAGTCCATAAGGTTCTCCGTTAATAGAGACGTTCACATAGCTATAGTTAGGCGTTTCAAGCCCCATCTTTTCCAACAAATCATAGGTTAAATATTCTCGCATATACGAAGGATCTGCAAAATTATTATTAAGATTGATTTTTGTATATCCCGCTAAATTCTGCTCGATATATTTGTTAAACTCCAATTTAAAACTATAGCGATTAGAATCAGATCCAGCTACAGACATTAAAGAGGAGTTGCCTTTAACCCGCACGTCGGTATAACCAATTGTTTTACCATTATAGGTGACCGTTCCTTCTTTATATTCTTCTTCCATTGGATTATCGAGCATATCTTGAAATTCCGATTTATCTATTTCAATTTCTATGTTGCTAATTTCGCCTTTTTTAAAAATGGGATCATCCGCCTGACTTTCTTCCGCAAATGTACGATTTGTTTCTATGAAAACCATCATAGATATGCTGAATATAAATCCTATAATGATGATCCACTTTTTTTCTTTTAGCATACTCAATACAATCACCTTCTTTTTTGTTTAAAAGGGTGCACCATCTCCTGAAAAATGAATTTTATTTCTACAAGAGGTGCGCACCTAAACTTATTATTGAACGTAATCACCGTTATAACTAATTAATATGGCATTCTCTACGCCATTAATGTTGGAAATGCTATTTACGAAACTCGGTTCCTTCCCTTTCAAACGGATTTCAAATGTAATTTCTGTTTCTTTAGCAGTGACCGATTTTTGTTTTACATCAAAGCGGCTCAGCTCTGATTTTAACTTTTTAAATATAACTTCTTCTGTTTCATAACCTTTAAAGTTAACTACGAATAAGTAAGGCGTTTCAAGGCTTGATTTTTTCATAAAGATGAATAGTACAAGTCCGATCAGTATAGAACCAAGAATTGCGAGCGAGTAAAATCCAGCCCCTGTTATAATCCCTGTAGCAAGTGCCCAAAATAAAAAGATCAAATCCGCTGGGTCTTTAATCGGCGTTCTAAAGCGGACAATGGATAATGCCCCTACCATTCCTAGTGATAAAATAAGGTTTGAGCCAATTGCCATAATGATAAGAGACGTTATCATGGCTAAAGCCACGAGTGTAACGTTAAAGTTCTTTGAATATAGAACTCCACTAAAGACCCGCTTATAGAGGGTATAAATGAAAAGCCCTAATAAGAAAGATATCGACATTGTAATCCCAACTTGAAATAGGGAAATATCTGTACTAAAACTTGAAAGTACATCTTTATTAATAACATCTGACCAGTTGGTGGTACCATTGTTGTTTTGTTGCATTTTATTGATCCTCCCATGAATTTGCTTTAATAAATTTTCTACAAATTGTATATTTAGAAGCTGCTTGTCGCTGTAACCCATTTAGCTGTAGAGCATCCCGAATATAGTTTGGGATATATTCGTCATACTTTACCTCAAGAATGTATACGAATTCATCTAGAACTTTGACAGGATATAAATCTGGATCAAAAGGGTCAATCTTGTTTAAGCCTGTCCGTAGTTCTTTATCAAATGTAATCCGAACATTTCCAGTTCTAGCCACATATGCTTCTCTGACATAGTCAACAATTACTTTCGGTCTTAGCATTCTATTTTTCATTTCATAATAAACTTCCTGCAATAGAGGCGACACTTCATGTGCAAGCACTGTATAGTCATTTACTAATAGCCTGTCTAATGTGTCCCTTGAAATAGGAGTTTTTTCTTTTGCAATGAATGTATTGCGTTTAATTTTCTTCTCGACATGAATAATAGCATCGCTTTTGTTGTACATACGTATTCTATATTTATGACGATTTTCAATACCAGCTTGTTTTTCCTGTAATGCTTTATTCTCAATATCATCAAAATAAACACTGCGTATATGGTATTCACCATTTTCGTTGGCATGCACATCTTGTTTCATTAACAATCTTAATCGCTGGCGAATCAGATAGTATTGATGATAGTTGACGTAATATTTTAGTTCGTGACGAAACTTTAATTCCTTTTGCAAACTAGTTCCTCCTTCTTTTCCTTATATAATTTACCCCCTCATTGTGTCAGGCATATGTCAAAATGAAATTATCTTTACAAAATATTTACCTTTCTCAATGAAAAATTTACAAACAGATTAATATTTTTATGTTTGTCCCCTTATAAGCTAAATGGACATCCCCTTGACTTATTAGACGCTTATTATGTAATTAACAAGATTAAATTCGGAGGGATTGAATTGTCGAATATCAAAACATTACTACTTATAGGGCTTATTTTTTTCACTGCTTATTAATGCTCTTCTTCTTAATAAATTTTTAACCAAAGAATATGCTTCCTCGGTTTCTTTTCATAGTAACGAAATTAGTTTTGCTTTTAGCGACGTTGTGAATGATCCAAAAACACTTCTGCTTCAAGCTATAAGTGAAGCAAATAACACTTTGGACATTGCAATTTATAATTTTGAAGACAAAGAAATTGCTCAAGCCGTACTTAATGCCCATAATCGTGAAGTCAATGTTAGAATTATTACCGATGCTAGTAAAGCGAAAAAAAATGAACAAGCCGCAATAATGGATGAATTCTCGCAAAATAATATTGAAGTTAAAGTAAACACGTCCAGAAAAATGCACTTAAAAATGGCGATTATCGATGAACGTCTGATTGAAACTGGTTCTTATAATTTCACGGAAGCATCTGCCTATGAAAATTTAGAACAGCTTATGACACTCTCAAATGTAGAACTTGCACAAGAATGAACAGATATATTTACAGACTTATGGAACCGCAGTGATTTTAAAAATTGGGAACAACTAAGCAAAAAACAAACCGCCTTTTCACGAAGAAAAGGCGGCTTGTTTTATTAACCAACTACTTAATTTATTATTACATACCCTGCAAATAAAAATCTTCTTTAATTGATACGCTTATTATACCGAACTATACTTCTTTTAAATATTGAATGTCGTATGTTTCATATTTCTCTTCCAACCATAATTCGTATTCAGCGTCTATCTTTGAATCTGATATAGCCTGTTCTATCTCTTCTTTAACATCCGTTAAATTAGCTTCTTTTTCATCGATTTTATCGGTTACTTTTATGATGTGGTATCCATAGCTTGTTTCAACAGGTTGACTCACCTCATCAATATCCATAGAGAATGCAGCATCTTCAAATGCTTGCTCCATTTCTCCTACTGAAAAGTAACTTAGCTCACCACCTGTATCTTTAGTGGTTTCATCTATCGAGTATTCTTTAGCTAAAGTACTAAAGTCTTCTCCTGCCTTTAACTTTTCTGCTACCATTCCAGCCGTCTTCTCATCTTCAACCAATATATGGATCGCTTCTACTTGTTTAGGCCGTGTAAAACTATCTTTATTTTCTTCAAAGTAGGTTTCTATTTCTTCTTCCGTAATCGTAATTCTATTTTTAAATAATTGATTGAGAGCCAAATAAGTTCTAATATCCTCTTCAACATCAGACAGTTCAACACCACTCGTTTCTAATACCTCTTGAAACGCTTCCTCACCGCCATAGTTTTCTTGATAAACCTGCATTTCTGCGTCTATTTCCTCTTGGGAAATAAGAATTCCTTCCTTTTCCGTCTCTTGTCGAATTATTTCCTCCATAATAAGGGATTCTACAGTCTCCTCACCATAATTATCCATCATTTTTTCGTTCAATGTATCTTCAGTGATTTTTTGTCCGTTAACACTAGCAACATATGTTTTATTACCAATGACTAATATGATCAGCAATATGATTGCAGCTATAAGTATGATACCAGTCAGTAGCCATAGAGTGGTTTTGTTCTTCAACCTCTATCAACCTTCTTTCTTTTTTTATTTGTAATGAAGAACCGTAAGACGATTTTTATTTTATAGACTAAATGTGTCAGCAAGATGTCAACGAATCTTAAGAGACTAATTTCTGCAATTGCACTTATCCATAAAAGAGCTTTCTTCCACGACTAAAAAACAGCCATGAAATGAAATGACATGGCTGTTTCCAATAGAATATTTATAATTTTTTTTCTCTAGTCAGTCTAATACGAAATACGGTTCCGAAAGTACTGCTTTGCTTCAATACTAAATCCCCTTCCATAGCTAGAGCAATCATTTTACTTAAAGATAATCCAAGACCTAACCCTCTATGTTTATATTTCTTTCCTTCTCCGCGATAAAAACGCTCAAATATAAAAGCTTGTTCGTTAATTGGGATTCCCGGTCCATTATCGGCAATATCAATACAAACATCATATTTATCAAGGCTTATGCTTACTTGTATTTCCCCTTCTTGGATTGCCTGCTTTGCATTATTAAGCAGATTAATCATAATTTGTTCCAATCTAATTGTATCTACTTCTATTTGGATATCATTTTTTAAGAGTGAGATAGTTGTATTGATTCCCTCTTCTTCTTGAGAAATATTCCACTGATAAACGATGCTTTCCACCAAATCATTAATGTTCACCTTTATCATAGTTAAGGTGACAGCATTAGCAGCAAACGAATTAAAAGCAAGTAAATCCTCCACCATTTTTTTCATTTTTGTTGTTTCTTTAAGGGAAATTTTTAAAAATTCTTTTGCTTCATCTCCGGAAACCACGTTATCATTTATTGCTTGAAGCAAGCCACTTATAGACGTAACCGGGGTTCTTAATTCATGAGTTACACCAGCCAGCAATTCTGTACGTAAGGATTCAAGCTGTTCTAATCGATTCGCCATTTCCTTAAAAGATGTGACAAGTTCAAACACCTCTTCTTCATGACTGTTTAGTGGAAGATGAATTCGATAATCACCCTCTTGAACTTGTTTTGCTGCTTGGGCGACTTCTTTAATCGGTCTTGATAACCGCTTAGTTAAAAAGTAAATAGCTCCCCACCCAAGCAGTGCAAGACTGATAATCATGATTGTAAGCAAAGTATATTCTTGGTTTACTTTCGCCAATTCTATTTCGGACTCAATCATTAAAACCCAACCAATTATATTCCCGTTTACCGTTATAGGTGCTTTAACTAGATAAAAATTAATTGAATCTTTACCTAATTGCATTTTTTGCACTGTTTCTTTAACTTCTATAATATTCACATTTACTTGTTTGCCTAAAGGTCCCATCGGTCGATTACTGGATACTACTTGTCCTTCCGTATTTGCAATATATATAAATGGTTCACCTTCCAAGTCCATCCAACGGCGATCTGGAAATCCTCCAGGAACTCCCCCACCGAGAAGTGGTCTTAATTCACCAGCACTTACGATTCTATTTGCCATATCCTCCGTAAGCAACTTCATAATATTGAGGCGATTTTCTAGAGTAGTACTTCGAATCCAAAAGGCAGAGATAAATGCAATTGCAATTAAACCAATACATAATGTCATTAAATAACGACTTGTCCAATAACGAGTTAAGGGAATTCTCTTTTTATTTTTTATAAACACCCAACTGATACCCCATTCCACGAAGTGTTTTAATTTCACCTTCTTCTTTTGGCCAATCCTGTAGTGCATTTCTTAATCGCTTTATAGCAAGATCAACCGCCCGATCACTTCCCTCATAATCCCACCCCCAAACTTCTTCAATCAATTGATCCCTTGTAAACGTTTGGTTAGGATGGTCAGCCAAAAACAAAAGTACCGATAAATCACGCGGTGTTAAACGAATTGTCTTTCCCAAAAGCTTAACATCGTGGGATTTCAAGTCAATCTCAAGTTTTCCGAATCGTTTAACCTGAGAATTCTCAGCTTGGAAACGACGCAATACTGCTTTTACACGTGCCACCACTTCTTCCCCATTAAACGGTTTCGCTATATAATCATCTGCTCCTTCATTTAATCCATTTAAACGATAATGAATATCCCCTAAAGCTGTAAGCATAATAACAGCACACGTATTAAATTGGCGTATCTCTTGGAGTATTTTCCAGCCATCTTTCCCAGGAAGCATTACATCTAATAATACAAGATCTGGCTGACCTGAATAAAACATCTCCATCGCTTCTATTCCATTAAATACCTGTTCAACAAGAAATCCAGCTTTTTGTAAATAAACTCTTAACACCTCGCTAATTGCAAATTCGTCTTCTATAATTAAAATTTTTTTCATCATAATCATTCCTCGTAGATTAATAGTAAGAGTTCCTTTTTATAAAACTTCCGATTAAACATCTGTATTTACCATACTAGTATGCGTGTCCAAGCTTTCTACAAGTCAATCCAATAATCGAAACAAATCTTTTGTCGACTTTGGAGATGTTTCAGTTAATACATAAAGCACTGTTTTTCCTAATACATATCCAACCACTTAACTTTCAATTAATACATCTATCATAAACACACTATAATAAACAAGCCACCCTTAATTGATTGGTCTGTTTTCAATTATGTAGGCAAAATCCTCGAAAATAAATTGACAAACGGAATAACCTGCAATACTCTAAATCTTTAGGAAAGCGCTTGTCTTCCTTAGGTCTTACTCAAATCGCAGGCATGATCAGAACATCAGAAAAATAAGAGGTGTATTTAAATGACAATACCAGTAATTATCGATTGTGATCCAGGAATAGATGACGTAATGGCGTTAACACTTGCTTTTGCACATCCGGAACTAGACATCAAACTAATCACCACTGAAGCAGGTAACCAAACGCAAGAAATAACAATCCACAATGCACGCACATTTACGAGTTATATGAAAAAAAATATAGAAATTGCTAGAGGTCTAGATCAACCGTTTTTTCGCAAGCTTGAAACTGCTGATGACGTACACGGCGAGAATGGACTTGGCAATGTAGAGTTTCCAGAACCAACTATTCAAGTAAGTAATCGTCCAGCAATTGAAGCGATGAAAGAAACTCTGTTGTCTAGTGATGAACAAATAATACTTATCGCAACTGGTCCCCTTACAAACGTCGGGGCTCTCCTACTTGCGCATCCAGAAGTAAAATCAAAAATTAAATACATCTCTTATATGGGCGGGGCTGCCGTTGGAGGAAATATGTCTCCTACAGCGGAATTCAATGTATATGTAGATCCACACGCAGCAGATATCGTGTTTCGTTCAGGCGTTCCTATTGTCATGAGCGGGTTGGATGTTACGCATAAAGCATACGTTACATTAGAAGAGATAAAAGAAATTGAAGCAATAGGCTCTGACTTTGCTTCTAAAGTTGCCAAAATGCTTCGCTTCTACATATATTCAGCTAAGCAAACCGCTTTTCACGCCCCTGGCTTTGAAGACCAAATACATTTACATGATTTATGTGCAGTGTCTTATGTATTAACCCCGGAGCTCTTTGAAGGCGATGACTGTTATGTTGCGGTTGAAATAGAAGGAAAATTCACTGCCGGAACTACGGTTATAGATTACGCGCAACAAACGGGGCTTCCACATAACGCGAAAGTATTGCACACAGTCAATAGAGAAAAGTTCGTGGAACAATTTATAGATGCAGTACAAAAAATGAGTCTTTAAATTAATTGGTAAATAGGTAAAAGGAGTGGGACAATACATGAACATCATAGTCGTTGGAAGCACCAATATGGACCTTGTATATTTGGTTCCGCATATTGTAAAAGCAGGAGAAACTTTACATAGCACCAAACATGAGCTATTTTTCGGCGGCAAAGGAGCAAATCAAGCGGTAACTGCCGGTCAATTAGGTGCAAATGTTGATTTCGTAGGAAATGTAGGAGCAGATGATTTTGGAGAGCAGATTATACAAAATTTGCAAGACAAAGGAGTAAATACTGCCGCAGTACAAAGAGTCGGAATGACAGGACAAGCAATTATCCAATTAGCAGATTCCGGTGAGAACTCAATTGTTCTTTTTCCAGGTGCAAACTTTCTTGTCACACCCGAACAAATAGAAGAAAATACAGAAAGAATAGCATCGAGTGATGTCCTTCTCCTACAATTGGAGATTCCAATGCCAGCAGTCGAGACTGCTGCTAATATTGCGTCACAAAAAAATGTAAAAATTATTTTAAACCCAGCTCCTGCGCAACAAATAAGCGATTCATTATTGAGTAAAGTATCTATACTAACACCAAACGAAACGGAATTAGCAATACTAACAGGATTGAAAACAGAAACGGAAGAGGATCTGTTTCAAGCATGCTCGCTCTTACTTCAAAAAGGAGTTGGAGCAGTTGTAGTAACACTAGGTGCGAAAGGTGCTTATTATATGAACCACTATGAGCATGGGCATGTTCAAGCAAACAAAGTAATTGCAAAAGACACAACTGGTGCCGGAGATGCTTTTAACGGTGCTTTAACTGTAGGACTGTGTCAAGGAAACTCGCTAAAAGACAGCATTCTTTATGCATCGACTGTTTCGGCATACGTTGTCACTCAAATGGGTGCACAACCATCAATCCCCTCTTCCTTCCATGTAAATAATATATAAATATAAACTTGCAAAATGGAAATACGCTAGATTTTCCCTTCTTATTTCACTTTTATTGCACATAAAAAAGCCAACTATTTCTATATAATAGTTGGCTTTTCGTATTAGATTTTCTTTTTAGTTTCTGTTTCTTTGTCGTCCAGTTTAAATTCTTCGGCTACATCGTCTACGATATCTTTTGTTGAGTTTTTGAACTCTTTTAATGTTTGTCCAACCGCTCTACCTAATTGAGGTAATTTTTTTGGACCAAAAACGATTAAAGCAATAATTAAAATAATAATTAAACCTGGTACACCGATATTTGGCATGTTTTTTCCTCCTAGCAACTTTATATATAAATCATGTGGCTTAAGGGCAATGGTTGTTTTATCACAATAAATCTTGGTTGTTTTGTATCAATTACACATTATACTCCTTCGTCTCAATTTGTAAATACATAAACATAAAAGCACTATATATCTAAAATTTAAGACAAACTTGAAAATAGCTTCGATCTACACTTGAACAACATTTTGTATTCAAAGACTCCTTTCCCCTCCTAGAAATCTCACCATGAAATATTCTGAATTAAAACATTTTTATAATCCGACTAAAATGTGACCAAAATCGGAAAATTTGTAGTAGAATAAATATGGTTGTTTTGAATCACTATTTTTATGTAATAATTTCTAGTTAATAATTTGTTTTATCTAGAAAAACAGGAGGGAAGTTTCCATTTGTCACAATACAATTTAGAAGAACTTAAAATGTTAAACCAAGTTCTATTTGCGCTATTTATCGCCGCAGATTTTGCCCTGTTTCTTTTTTTCCAACATAACGCATATACATTCCCATGGTTTGCATTATTAGGAGCGGGTATTGGCCTCGCTATTATTGTTCTTTGCTGGACAGGTAAAAAGCATACATATTTTATCGCTACTTTGTTAGTTTCTACTGCTGTATTTTCAGTAATCTATAACTGGCAAGCCATTTTCCATTAATATGCTCAATATTTACTTAGCAAAATTCTCGAAATCAATATTTTATTCACTATAAATTGGAGGTTTTATTATGTCAGAACAAGAAAAAAATGCTCCGCTTTTAGATAAACGTTCTTCTAGACGTACGTTTATTAAAAATTCGGGTTTAACAGTTGGCGGGGTTGTTCTAGGCGGTGCACTCGGTAGCCTTCTAGTAAAAGAAGAAAAAACAACAACTACTGAAACACATGTTCACTCAGAGGCCACTGGTACGAATAATTTAAACGTTGCCTTAATGTACTTTACACCTGAGCAATATCGTATTACTGAAGCTGCAGCAGAAAGAATCTTCCCAGCAGATGATAATGGTCCTGGAGCAAGAGAATTACTAGTTGCTTACTATATTGACCATCAACTAGCAGGTGCTTGGGGCATGGGATCAAAAGAATACACATCCGGTCCTTTCTTTCCTGGTGAAGCTACTCAAGGCTATCAAGGTCGTCAAAATAGACAACAAATTTTTGAAATCGGTTTAAAAGGGATAGAAGAACAAAGTTTAAAAACTTATGATAAATCTTTCACGAATTTATCAGAGGAAGAACAAGATGCAATATTAACAGAATTTGCTGATGGGAATGTTGAACTTAAAGGAACAACTTCTGCCCACTTCTTCGGAGTTTTACGGACTGCAACAATTGAAGGCGCTTACGCTGACCCATTGTATGGTGGTAATGCAAATATGGCTGGTTGGAAAATGAAAAACTTCCCAGGTCATCAAATGAGCTACCTAGATATCATTGAAAAAGAATTTACTGTAGTAGAACCAATGGCTTTAAATTCACAACATAAACACTAATAATAGCGTAGTTATATAGAGTTATATGATTGAGGGGGAAAAAAATAATGGTAACAAAATTACCTAAAGTAGATGTAGTCACAATTGGTGTTGGCTGGTCCGCTGGTATCATCGCAGCTGAGCTAACAAAACAAGGTAAAAAAGTTGTTGGATTAGAGCGAGGCAAAGATAGAAAAACAGAAGATTATTTTATGGCGCATGACGAGCTTAGATATGCAGTTCGACATGAAATGATGCAAGATCTTTCTAAAGAAACAATTACTTTCCGTAATAATGACAAAATGCGTTCGCTTCCAATGCGTTCTTATGGTTCTTTCTTACTTGGAGTTGGTGTTGGTGGTTCTGGTGCACACTGGAACGGACAAAACTTCCGTTTCCTACCATACGATTTTGAATTACGCTCTAAAACGATTGAAAAATATGGTGCGGATAAAATACCCGCGGATATGACTATTCAAGACTGGGGTATTACGTATGATGAGATTGAGCCTTATTATGATCAATATGAAAAAATGGCGGGGATTTCTGGTGAAGATAATCCACTAGGTGGAAAACGTTCTAACCCTTTCCCTACTCCAGCGATGAAAAAAACAGAAGCGATGCGCTTATTTGATGATGCTACAAAGCGAATGGGTTACCATCCTTATGTACAACCATCTGCCAATCTATCTGAAGCCTATACAAACCCAGATGGAATTTCACGAGCAGCTTGTCAATACTGTGGGTTCTGTGAGCGTTTCGGCTGTGAATACGGAGCAAAAGCAGAACCTGGTGTAACTGTACTGCCAGTTGCAAAAGCTACGGGTAACTTTGAAATTCGTCCACATTCTGAAGTACGTCGTATTTTATACTCAAACGGAAAAGCTACTGGAGTTCTTTACACAGATTTAACTACTGGAGAAGAATTCGAACAACCAGCTGATGTTGTCGTATTATCAGGGTATGTATTTACAAACGTTCGTCTTCTTTTATTATCTGGAATTGGAAGACCATATGATCCAACTACTGGTACAGGAGTTATCGGAAAAAACTATGCTTACCAAATTCGTAAAGGTAGAGCAACTGGATTCTTCGATGACCATAAGTTCAACAACTTTGTTGGCTCCGGCGGTTTAGGAATGATTATTGATGACTATAACGGAGATAATTTCGATCATTCTGATTTAGATTTCATCCACGGCGGAATGATCATCCTTGGACAAACTGGACAACGCCCTATTGCCAACAACCAAGTACCATCTGGAACAAAGTCTTGGGGTAAAGAATTTAAGGATGCTTCTTTAAAATATACAAATGCTTCCTTAACTGTAAGTGGTGAAGGTGCTTCTATGGCTTATAAACAACATTTCCTTGATCTAGATCCTGTTTATAATGATGCATTTGGCGATCCATTAGTTCGAATTACTTTTGACTTTGAAGAACAAGACCGTAAATTGACAGAGTTTATGGCTGATAAATGTGAAGCAATCCTAAAAGAAATGGGTGCGGATCACATTGATACTAGCAGAGAGCTTGGACCATACAATGTAGCAGAATATCAATCTACTCATAATACTGGTGGTGTAATAATGGGTGCAGATCCTGAAACATCTGCAGTAAACAATTACTCGCAAATGTGGGATGTCGAAAATCTATTTGTTGTAGGGGCATCATCTTTCCCACAAAATGCTGGGTACAACCCAACTGGTACAGTAGGTGCATTATCTTACCGTGCTGCTGAGGGTATTCTGAAGTATATGGAAAAAGGCGGTTCACTTATTTAATTTAAAAGTCAAATAACTACTAATATTTTGGAAGAAATGGGAGCAGGTATTATTAACTCTCCTGGAGAACAAGGTGATCGGGATACGACGAAATATCAAACTACACATAATATAGGTGGAGTTATCATGGGTGCAAATCCTGAAACAAGTGCATTAAATAACTATCTTCAAATGTGGGATTGTGAAAATGTATTTGTACCTGGTGCTAATGCTTTCCCTCATAATTCAGGTATGAACCCTACGGGAACGGTTGGAGCGCTTGCATACCGTGCTGCTGAAGGTATTGAAAAATATTTAAAAAATGGTGGATCTTTAGTTTAATAAGAAACAAACATCTTTTCATAGAATTAGCCAACAACTAAAAGCTATTAGTTCTCTCTTTTAAGAGTACTAGTAGCTTTTTATATTCACATTGGTAAATTAATTTCATTTAACTAGGTAT
The DNA here is from genome assembly GCF_006861775.1 of Psychrobacillus soli. GTDB lineage: Bacteria > Bacillota > Bacilli > Bacillales_A > Planococcaceae > Psychrobacillus > Psychrobacillus soli. Next base: position 91,293 of record NZ_VDGG01000011.1, read on the forward strand.
TCACAAAATAGTCGAAAGATAACGTATTTACACTTATATTTTTCACCATACTAATGTAACTTGTGATACAATGAATGATAAAATTATTTACATATGCGAGGAGTGCTTTTAAGTGAATATCGAACCATCTAGAAAAATGTCCATATTTGAACCTGCAATTTTCGGTGATTTAAAAGCAGCCGCCGCAGCAAAACAAGCAGCTGGTTATGAAGTGTACGATTTAAGTTTAGGTAGTCCGGATTTACCTCCTGATGAAAAAATAAGAAAAGTTCTATCTGAACAGAGTTTTTCTGAACATTCATATGGCTACATGCTTAGTGGAACACAACGTTTTAACGAAGCGGTGGCGGATTATTATAAACGACGTGTAAACGTTCATTTAAATCCACAAACTGAGGTTTTACAAACGATGGGTTCCCAAGAAGGACTTGTTCATCTCCCGATAGCATTTTGCAATGAAGGCGACATTGTGCTAACAACCAACCCTGGATACGTTGCATATGACGCTGGGATTAAGCTTGCAGGTGCGGTTCCTTACTATATGAGCCTGTCTGAAGAGAACGGCTTTTTACCTAATTTAGATGCAATCCCAGAAGAAATCGCATATCAGGCGAAACTAATGATATTGAATCTTCCAGGAAATCCTGTTCCAGCAATGCCCGATGAAGCCTTCTTTGAAAAAGTTGTAGCCTTCGCAAATAAATACAATGTGATTATTTTACATGATGCCGCTTATTCTGAATTTTATTTTTCCGGTGATGCACCAAGTAGTTTCTTAACAACGCCTGGAGCAATGGAAGTCGGCATGGAGATCAACTCATTATCCAAAAGCTTTAGCTTAGCTGGTACACGAATTGCGTATCTCGTTGGGAATGCGGAAATGATTAGTATCATGAAGCAACTGAAATCGAATTTAGACTTTGGTATTTTCGAGCCAATTCAAGAAGCAGGGATTGTTGCACTAAATAATGCGGAAGAAATTACGGAAAGTTTACGCAAAACCTTTGCAGAGCGTCATAAAGTATTAATGCAAGGAATAGCAGATTTAGGTTGGACCGTAGCACCTTCTACTGGTGGTATGTTCGTTTGGGCGAAATACCCATACGACATGGACGATAAAGAGTTTGCATTTGAGGTTATTCGTCAAACTGGAGTCGTAATAGTACCCGGTACAGTATTCGGATCAGCTGGTGCTGGCTTTGTGCGAGTAGCACTTGTACAAGATGTAGAAACACTGAAAAAAGCAGTGGAGCAGTTGAAAACATTAAATCTCGAAACTTGTGCTACTTTAGTGAATAGTTAAGAAAAAGAAAGACCAAGGAAAGCATATTTAGCTTTCACTTGGTCTTTCTTTTTCTTCTATCGGTTTTACGAGGGCAAATTTTTCCCATCTTCTACCCTTCCATCTAAAATACATAATAATTGCCCTTGTCCATTCATCCGCCGTTATTGCTAACCAAATACCTGGTAGGCCTAAATCCAATACAAAAACTAAAAAGTAACCTAATGGCAAACTCATCATGACCATAGATAATGCACCCATAACTACTGGAAATTTTGCATCTCCAGCCGCTCGCAACGAATTGATAATAACAATGTTCATCGTACGACCAGTCTCTAGCATAATGCTTAAGATTAATACAGATGCACCGATTTGAATTACTTGTTCGTTACTCGTAAATAAACTCATCAGTGGAATTCGGAAAACCATGACAATAGTAACCATTACTAGCGTAAACAATAATGCCCATTTCACACTTGTCCATACAGACTTATACGCCTCGTCTTTTTCACCTGCCCCCACTAGTCTTCCGACAATGATTGCTGTTCCCATTCCAATTGCTATTGCAAATAAATACGTAAACATCGATATATTCACTGCATATTGCCTTGCTGCTAAAGACTCTGTTCCTAAATACGTAACATAATAAAGAAATACGATTTGGCATCCTTGATACAAGATCTGTTCGAAAGCAGATGGTAATCCTATTTGCAAAATTTTCCCGACATACTCTTTGGACATGGTGAAGTAATAAGCTAGCTTCACCCGGTATTCCATTACTTGATACAACAACCAGAAGAATACAAGCATCGCAATAAGTCGGCTAACTACCGAAGAAATTGCCGCACCTTGCACACCCAATTCCTGGAATCCAAACTTACCGAAGATTAATACATAGTTACCAATGACGTGAATGATGTTCATCCCCAGAGACACGAGCATCGTCTGCTTCGTATATCCATGCACTCGAATAATGGATGCTAGTGAATTGATCACAGCTTGTAGAAAAATTGCTCCTCCGACAATCGACAAGTATTGGTGTGCATGAACAAGTACATCCCCCTGTAAATTCATCGCAATCATTATTTTCTTAGAGAATATTATAAAGCCTATACTTAATAATATCCCAACGCCTAAATTCAATGTAACTGCAAGCCCGGAAATCTTAGAAGCTTCGATAAAACGCTTCGATCCCAAATATTGCGAAACAACGATTGCCGCCCCAATTCCTACTACTTCCAACACTAAAATAGCAATTTGTATATATTGATTCGCCGCTCCTACGCCAGATACCGCATTGTCCGAAACTGCACTTAACATAAATGTATCGGCAATTCCCATTAACATAAATAAAAACACTTCTAAAAAAATAGGCCAAGTTAAGTGAAATAGACTTAACTTTTCCCCTAATTCCTTCTTTTTTTTAACCGCCACTATTATACCTTCTTTATCTAGTCATTTTTCATAAGATGAATCTTACCATAGACTATGAGTCCTGCGCCAGTTAAGATTTTGTAAGCGTTTCACAATAAATAAAAAACAGATACACTTCATTTTTAGAAGTGTATCTGTTTTTTATGTATGCATGATGCAGGGTGGTTTGCGCAATATAGAGATATTGTGACGTAGTGCGTCGACTAGTAACCGCTAGGATTTTCATTGCAGTCGTACGCTTTCCACCGGGTGAGCGATGAGCCTTCACC
>NZ_VDGG01000012.1 GCF_006861775.1 Psychrobacillus soli
AATACTAATCGATCGAGGACTTAACCAAATGTATTTATCTGTTGAAAATGTCTTTTATCCAGTTTTGAGTGAACAAGCACTCAATTAGTCTAGTGATGATGGCAAAGAGGTCACACCCGTTCCCATACCGAACACGGAAGTTAAGCTCTTTTGCGCCGATGGTAGTNGATGAGGTAGATAGGTTCGGGGTGGAAGCGTGGCGACACGTGCAGCTGACGAATACTAATCGATCGAGGACTTAACCAAATGTATTTATCTGTTGAAAATGTCGTTTATCCAGTTTTGAGTGAACAAGCACTCAATTAGTCTAGTGATGATGGCAAAGAGGTCACACCCGTTCCCATACCGAACACGGAAGTTAAGCTCTTTTGCGCCGATGGTAGTTGGGGGTTTCCCCCTGTGAGAGTAGGACGTCGCTGGGCACTAATAAAGAAGTCGTTATCGAGTAATCGGTAACGACTTCTTTTTTATTTGAAAAGACAATCTTCCTATTTATAAGTGAAATAAAAGTGAGGGAGTGACGAGTAAATGGAATAGAAGGCCAAATGCCTCTCCTCTTAAGTAATTAACAAATTAAAACCGACTTTAATAGGTGAAATTAGTCGATTTTATGGAGTAGCTTAGTAGTGATCTATTTCAAGTCTATAGCTAGTTTTCTAATCGGAATATCGACATCATGTAAAAGCTATAACACTTTGCTTATTTGATAACTTTCTAGTTAGAAAATAGTTCTCATAATGTTCTTCCGTTTTTCAAAGGTTAGTTATCTCATTCTGAAACTCAAACAATAACTAAAGTATGATTTAGCTAATAATCTTTTAAAAATATGTAGAAAAAGACTTGAAATATAAAAAAAAATTGTTATAATTATATTTGTACTTTAAATATATACATTGTTCCGAAGTAGCTCAGTGGTAGAGCAATCGGCTGTTAACCGATCGGTCGTAGGTTCGAGTCCTACCTTCGGAGCCATTTTTTTGTCTGTGCTTCCATAGCTCAGCAGGTAGAGTGCTTCCATGGTAAGGAAGAGGTCAGCGGTTCGAATCCGCTTGGAAGCTTACATTTTGAATATTAAATGTAAATAAACCTAAACAACTACTTGCCTAAGAGTAACAAATATGTTATTATAGTTCTTGTCCGATTCATACATAGTTACATGTTAATCGTGATATTTATAACCCAGGAGGATTAGCTCAGCTGGGAGAGCATCTGCCTTACAAGCAGAGGGTCGGCGGTTCGAGCCCGTCATCCTCCACCATTTATTTTTATACTTAGCTTTGGAGGGGTAGCGAAGTGGCTAAACGCGGCGGACTGTAAATCCGCTCCTTAGGGTTCGGCGGTTCGAATCCGTCCCCCTCCACCAGTTTATTGGGGTATAGCCAAGCGGTAAGGCAACGGATTTTGATTCCGTCATGCCCTGGTTCGAATCCAGGTACCCCAGCCACAAACTTTCAAAATTCAATTTTACGGGGCCTTAGCTCAGCTGGGAGAGCGCCTGCCTTGCACGCAGGAGGTCAGCGGTTCGATCCCGCTAGGCTCCATAAATCTTATATTTATAAAGTAAACCTTTCCATATTAATTGGAGAGGTTTTTTTGTGGTTTCCTAGAAAATAATGAAAATTTAGACATGTGAGTAACTTCCTACAAGAATTTCTATGTCCAGGCTCCAGCGCAGAGTTCGTCGTAAACAAAAGCGTTTGTAGTGGCTGGAGAGCTGATCTCCTAGACCTGTACAATGCGGGTCATGCAGCCATTGCGACACGATGTCGTGAACGAACTCAGATTGTTTTCCTCTAACACAGCACCTTGCGCTTTTGTTCATAAAAATAAAATTCCTCTTCTATCGTCAGGAGAATTTTGCTATTAATAATTTTCATAGTTTCTGAGATAAAAAACTTTCCAATGCACCCTTCTATCTATTATGATGAAATAAAAATAAAAAGTGAGGTGTTGAGTTTGGCTGAAACAATCGTTTATGGAGATGTGACATTACGACCGTTGAAAGAGTGTGATATTCCATTTTTGTGGGAGCTGTATAATCCGGTAATATTTGAATTTATGTTGAATAAAATAGAAAACAAAGAACAACTTAATAATTGGCTACAAACTGGCATTTATCAAATGGATACGGAAAAAACCGCACTTTCATTTGTAGTGGAGAATACCGAAACACATGAAATAATGGGCACGACCCGTATTTATGGGATGGATCAAACCAATCATGCTTGTGAAATCGGTTCCACTTTTTATGGTAAACAGTTTCAGCGAACACATGTGAATACAACATGTAAATACTTACTCTTAAAACACTGCTTTGAACAGTTAGGAATGATTCGTGTCCAGTTTAAGACAGATGAGTTGAATGTTACTTCGCAAAGGGCGATTGAACGAATAGGTGGTATAAAAGAAGGAGTTCTTCGTAATGAACGAATTCGCTCAAATGGAACGGTGAGAAATGCGGTTGTTTACTCGATCATTGAGAGTGAATGGCCGGAAGTGAAAAATCACCTCGTTCAGTTAATGAATAAATATTCATAAAAATGCTGAGTTGAGCCAACTCCCCTTTAGGATTTACAATAGATGTAAGAATAGAAGGGGGTATAGGATTATGAATAAGCTAAGCATTTCAATAATTGGTGTACCAATGGATCTTGGACAAAATAGACGTGGAGTCGATATGGGGCCAAGTGCTATCCGTTACGCTGGGGTTGTAGAACGTCTGCAGAATCTTGGTCATTCTGTAAAAGACGAGGGAGATATAGCCATTAGTCATACTCGTAAAGAACAATCTCCAAATACACATTTACGCAATTTGGAGGATGTGATAGAAGGAAATACAAATTTAGCGAACAAAGTGCATGAAGTACTATCTGAAGGAAAGTATCCCCTAGTACTTGGTGGTGATCATAGTATAGCAATCGGAACACTTGCGGGTCTTGCGGATCGCTATGAAAATTTAGGAGTTATTTGGTACGATGCGCATGCAGATTTAAATACAGCAGAAACTTCACCTTCTGGGAATATTCATGGAATGCCACTAGCAGCTAGTCTTGGCCTTGGCCATGAGGACTTAGTGAATATACGTTCTTACGCTCCAAAGATTAAACCTGAAAATGTGGTGATTATCGGTGCACGCTCTGTAGATCCAGGAGAACGCGAGTTAATTAAAGAAAAGGGTATTAAAGTTTTTTCCATGCATGAAATCGATAAGCACGGGATGACGGAAGTAATGAACCAAACAATTTCCTATTTCCATGAACGTAAAGTGGATGGCGTTCATTTATCGCTCGATTTAGATGGTTTAGATCCTCTTTATACGCCGGGTGTTGGTACACCGGTTCCTGGTGGGATCAGTTATCGTGAAAGCCATTTAGCGATGGAAATGCTGTATTCGTCCAATCTAATTACATCGGCTGAATTTGTAGAAGTAAATCCAATACTAGATGAAAAAAATAAGACAGCGGATGTTGCTGTTGGATTAATGGGCTCCCTATTTGGCGAAAGTCTAATATAATACGAATCGATTGGGAAGCAGGCGTATAGTCTGCTTTTCTTTTTTATTATCAACACAATGCATGGAATATTTGGTAAAATAAATATAATATAAAAAAATGAAACCTGTTTATACCTTAATCCGTATAGGTAAGACAGCCGCACGAGGCGGAGGGGAAAATCACGATGGATGCGTTAGTAAATAAACGAATAAAACAAGTGTTAAAAGGCGATAAAGACGCATTCGCGGAGATTGTCGACCTGTATCAGCATAGGCTATTTCAAGTGTGTTTTAGGATGCTAGGAAATCGCCATGAAGCGGAGGATATTGCACAAGAAGCATTTGTGCGAGCCTTTATCAACATACACACATTTGATCAAAAAAGAAAATTCTCTACTTGGCTATACCGTATTGCGACGAATTTATGTATCGATCGTATCAGGAAAAAGAAGCCGGATTATTATTTAGATGCAGAAGTAAAAGGTACAGAAGGACTTGATATGTACTCTCAAATCGCAGCAGAAGATGAACTACCGGAAGAAGAACTCATGAAGCTTGAGTTGCAAGATAGAATACAGTATGAGATTAGTCGTCTACCGGATAAATATCGATCGGCTATTGTATTAAAGTATATGGAAGAATTATCTTTACAAGAGATTAGTGAGATATTAGAATTACCACTTGGAACAGTTAAAACAAGAATTCACAGAGGCCGGGAAGCACTTAGAAAACAATTAAGTAGACAGCCTAACTTTTTATAGGAGGGAATCACGATGAATGCGTGTCCAGAGCGAATTGTTCACTATATGCATGAATATCTAGATGGTGAGATTAGCCGTGAACATGAGCTTGAACTAAAATCTCATTTGCAGTCATGCGTGGATTGTCAGGCGCATATGCATGAGTTAAGCGATGTTGTTGCTTTTGTAAAAGGGGCAGCTCATGTAGAGGCACCAACTAATTTTAGTAATGCCGTTATGGCGAGACTTCCAAAAGAAAAATCACATGCTGGTGTTAGTAGATGGTTGCGGCGTCATCCCATTCTCACTGCAGCAGCTTTATTCTTTTTATTTATGAGCAGTGCATTATTCACCAATTTCAACGAACAGCAACAGTTCTCTTTTACTAAGCAAGAAAATGTTGTAGTGGAAGGTGAAACGGTTATTATCCCCGAAGGACAAGTCGTAAAGGGGGATTTGGTTGTACGAAACGGTGATGTTCGAATTGATGGAGAGCTAGACGGCAATTTAACCGTCATTAACGGTTCGAAGTATATGGCTTCTACAGCGGTTATTACTGGTAAAACAGAAGAGATTAACGAGGTATTTGACTGGCTTTGGTTTCACATAAAAGATGGTGCAAAAGAAGTTGTGTCATTTTTTGGAAAAGAAGAAACAAAATAATGGGGAGTCTATCCAGCAAGTTGGATAGACTTTTTTGCTCGAAAATGTAGAGAATTGAGCAACTATGTTATACTTACATTGTATGGATTTGTGATGAAAAGTGGGGGATGCCACATGTCGTTTATGGAGCAATTTACAAATTTTATGCCAGTAAACGTTATTGTAAACATATTAGATGTTTTAGTTGTATGGTTTGTTATATATAAATTAATAACCTTGATAAAAGGAACGAAAGCAGTTCAATTATTAAAAGGAATATTCGTTATTATCATTGCTCGAGTAGTGACTGACTTTTTAGGTATGGATACGCTTGGTTGGTTGCTTGAAAATGTAATTAGTATTGGATTTTTTGCCATTATCGTTATATTCCAACCTGAAATAAGAAGAGCACTCGAACAAATTGGTAGGGGTAAGCTCTTTGCTAGAAGTTCATCGATGCAAGAAGAAGAAGAGAAGAATCGTTTAATAGAGGCTATGACCAAATCTGTAAGCTATATGGCGAAACGTCGAATTGGAGCATTGATCTCCATTGAAAGAGAAACGGGTTTAACGGAATACATTGAAACGGGAATTCAGTTAAATGCGCATCTTACTGCGGAGCTTATGATTAACATCTTTATACCAAATACACCTTTACATGATGGTGCGGTAATTGTACAAAAAAATAATATCGTATCCGCCGCTTGTTATTTGCCATTATCTGAAAGTCCTTTCATTTCCAAAGAGCTTGGAACACGGCACCGTGCAGCAATTGGTTTAAGTGAAGTAACGGATGCGATTACCATTGTTGTATCAGAAGAAACAGGTGCGGTAAGTTTAACGTCTAACGGAGATCTCCATCGAAATTTATCCATGGAAGAGTTTGAAAATCACTTGAAACGCCTTTGGTTTGGACCAACAGAGGAACAAGTAACTTCTTCTAAATGGTTGTGGAGGGGGAAACAGAATGGATAAAATGATGGGCAACCCATGGTTTTTACGAATAATTGCATTGGTACTCGCAATTTTACTATTCGTTTCAGTGAAGTCAGATTTGGAAAAAAATAATATGAATACAACAAGTACATCTGTGGAAGTTCTTAGAGATGTACCCGTCGAGGTATATTATGACGATGAGAATTCCGTTGTAACAGGGGTGCCAGAAACTGTTACGGTGAATATAGAAGGACCATCACAACAAGTTTTTTCCACGAAAGTGATGAAGGATTATAAAGTATTTATTGATTTGCGAGAGGTAACGTTTGGCAAACATACAGTAGAATTTTCTACTGAAAACTTTTCGGATAAATTAAAAGTGCGGATTGACCCTGTAAATGTAGATGTGGTGATTGAAGAACGGGTTTCCCAAGAATTTAGTGTGGATTTAGATATGAATGAAAGCTTGCTAGCAGAAAATTATATTGTCAAATCCTACGATATGGAACCGAAAAAAGTAATTGTCACAGGAGCAAAAAGCATTATAGATAGCATAGGCTATGTAAAAGCTACCATTGTCAGAGACGAAGGAATTAATAAATCGTTTGAACAAGAAGCAAGCATACGAGTGCTAGACGCAGATTTAAACAAATTAGATGTAACCGCTGAACCGAAAACCGTCCAAGTAAAAGTATATGTAGAAGAATATAGCAAGGAAGTTCCGGTCGTATTAGCTTCAAAAGGCGTACCTAAAGAAGGGGTAACGGTCAATGGACTTTCTACAGATGTCAAAAATATTAGACTATATGGCCCACGAACAGTAATAGATAAAATAGGGCAGTTACAAGTTGATGTAGACGTGAGTAAACTAGAAGTTACCAGTAGCTTTGATTTGAAGTTAGCAATTCCAGATGGTGTGACCAGATTGTCGCTCGATAAGATTAAAATAACAGCAGATGTCACACCAGCTCCAACACCTGATACAGAAGAAGGGCAAGAGGAAACTGTTTCAACGGTGGAAGAGAAATCATTTGAAAATGTTACGATTGCAGTGAAGGGGCTACCTTCACTGCTAGTCAGTAATTTTGAAACACCTACGGATGGCACCGTTTCTGTCGTAGCGAAGGGAACACCCGAGGCTTTGGAAAATGTTCAACTAAACAATGTTTCCGTTTACGTAGATGCCGAGAATGCAGAAATTGGGGAAGTAACGCTTCCTATTCAAGTTGACGGCCCATCTGATATAGAATGGGGAACGTCAGCATCCGAGGCAAAACTAACGATAAAAGAGGCTTAATACGTAGGACAACAGGTTTTTTAAGGAGAGAAGAAGAAATGGGAAAATATTTTGGTACAGATGGTGTTCGAGGAGTAGCAAATTCAGAATTAACACCAGAACTTGCTTTTAAATTAGGTCGTGTTGGAGGATATATTCTAACGAAAGAAGCAAAGGAACGAGCAAAGGTGTTAATCGGTCGCGATACTCGTATATCTGGTCATATGTTGGAAGGAGCACTTGTTGCTGGACTTCTTTCCGTTGGAGTGGAAGTAATGCGTTTAGGAGTCATTAGTACACCAGGTGTTGCTTTTTTAACTAGAGTAATGAGTGCGGACGCAGGGGTAATGATTTCTGCTTCCCATAATCCTGTGGCAGATAACGGGATTAAGTTTTTTGGACCAGATGGTTTCAAGCTTTCGGATGAACAGGAAGAGGAAATCGAGCAATTACTCGATGCAGAAGTGGATGAAATTCCACGTCCTACTGGAGCTGGCGTTGGATCCGTATCAGATTATTTTGAAGGCGGACAAAAATACATTCAATACTTGAAACAAACAATAGATGAAGAGTTTGTAGGTATTCACGTAGCATTAGATTGTGCAAACGGTGCAACTTCTTCCCTTGGAACACATGTATTTGCGGATTTAGATGCAGATTTGTCTACTATGGGGGTATCCCCAAATGGTTTGAATATCAATGAAGGTGTAGGTTCAACGCATCCAGAAGAATTAGCTAAGTTTGTTTTAGATAAAGGAGCGGACGTAGGTCTTGCATTTGATGGAGACGGAGACCGTTTAATCGCTGTTGATGAAAAAGGACAAATAGTTGACGGTGACCAAATCATGTATATATGTGCCAAATATTTAAATGCACATGGTCGTTTAAATAAAAGTACGGTCGTTTCCACTGTGATGAGTAATATGGGCTTCTATAAAGCATTAGAAACACATGGCATGACAAGTGTGAAAACAGCCGTTGGGGATCGCTATGTAGTAGAAGAAATGAAAAAGAACGGCTATAACCTTGGTGGGGAGCAGTCGGGACATATTGTATTCTTAGACTATAATACAACAGGTGACGGTCTATTAACTGGTTTACAACTAGTCAATATTATGAAAGTAACAGGGAAAAAACTTTCAGAACTTGCATCTGAGATGACAATCTTTCCTCAAAAACTGGTGAATGTACGCGTAACAGACAAGCATGCAGTGACAGAAAATGCGAAAGTAGCAGCAATCATTGAAACAGTAGAAGCAGAAATGGCTGGAAATGGCCGCGTTTTAGTAAGACCTTCCGGCACAGAGCCACTTGTACGTGTCATGGTAGAAGCAGCTACAGAAGCAGATTGCGAAAACTACGTAAACCGAATCGTGGAAATAGTAAAAGCAGAGATGGGCTTAGCAGAATAATTAATAACATAAAAATCCAGCCTTGTGCTGGATTTTTATGATTCAGAAACAAAAAGTTGGTTTTGGTTGCTCTTGCAGTTAATTTGATTGCTTAGACCATACTGTTAGTTGCTCTTAGACATTTTACACCAGATTTAATACATAGCTCCTACTTACTAAAAGTCGAGTAAAAAGTTCAATTTACCTTTTACATGTTTACTAAGTTAATTTAGTGGAATAGTAAGAGAGAACAAACAGATAAGGAGTGAGGATATGGCTAAAGTAGCAACAGTAATCACCAATATGTTTGAGGATGTAGAATACACAAGTCCAGCACAGGCATTAAATGATGCCGGACATGAGGTTTTTACGATTGAAAAAGAAGCAGGCAATGAAGTAACGGGTAAACAAGGCGAAACGAAAATTACAGTCGATTATGGTATTGATGATGTCAAACCGGAAGACTTTGATGCATTATTCATTCCTGGAGGATTTTCACCTGATATTTTACGAGCAGACGATCGATTCGTCGGTTTTGCGAAAGCTTTTATGGATGCAAAGAAACCAGTATTTGCAATATGTCACGGACCACAACTTCTAATTACAGCCAAAACATTAGAAGGGCGAGACGCTACCGGATATAAGTCCATTAAAGTCGATTTAGAAAATGCCGGAGCAACTTACCATGATGAAGAAGTATTCGTCTGTGCCAATCAACTGGTCACCAGTAGAACACCAGATGATTTGCCAGCGTTTAATAGAGAAATCGTCAAGTTATTAGAAAAATAACAGAAAATCACTGGAGCACCTTCAATAGAAGGTGTTCTTTTTCGTATTTAAAAGTTGATAAAGTATTTTTACAATTTTCTGTTATTCTATAAAGAGAATGAAATAATTACGATAGAGGGGAAATCGTCATGGATTACTTATACCACCCGTTTTCTGCTAAAAGACATACCGTGTTTGCAAAGAAAGGGATGGTTGCAACATCGCAGCCACTAGCAGCACAAGCTGGATTAGACATCTTAAAACAAGGGGGAAACGCTATTGATGCAGCAATTGCAACAGCTGCAGCCCTTACAGTTGTGGAACCCACTTCAAATGGTATAGGTGGAGATGCATTTGCTTTAGTTTGGACGAAAGATAAGTTGCACGGGTTGAATGCTTCAGGTCCTGCACCACAATCCATATCTGCACAAAAACTAAAAGAACAAGGATATGAAAAAATACCCATCTATGGGGTCGTACCCGTAACAGTTCCAGGGGTTCCTGCAGCATGGGCAGCCCTATCCGAACGCTTTGGCAAACTTTCGCTGAAAGAAGTGCTGCTACCTGCCATTAGTTATGCGGAAGAAGGCTACCCGTTAACACCAATCCTCGGGAAGTATTGGAAGCTAGCCTATGCAAAATTTAAAGATTCTTGTACAACGGAAGAATTTACTGCATGGTTTGAAACCTTTGCACCAAATGGAAAAGTACCTGAAATAGGGGAAATGTGGTCTTCCCCGGCTCATGCAAAAACACTTCTAGCAATTGGGGAAACGAAAGCTCGTGATTTTTATGAAGGAAAAATAGCAGGTCAAATCGATGCTTTTATGAAAAAACACGGAGGATATTTATCCAAAAGTGATTTATCTATATATAAGGCAGAATGGGTAGAGCCTATCTCTGTCAATTATCGAGGCTATGATGTCTGGGAAATCCCTCCGAATGGTCAAGGAATGGTAGCATTAATGGCACTAAATATATACAAAAATTTAAAGATGCCAATGTGGCAAAATGCAAATACATTCCATCAACAAATCGAATCGATGAAATTAGCATTTACAGATGGTAAAGCATTTATAACAGATCCAGGTACCATGTCTATTAGTGTAGAACACTTGTTATCAGAGGAATATGCTAAATTACGAGCTGCAGCTATTAAAGAAGAAGCAAGTAATCCACAACCGTATGATTTGCCAAAAGCGGGAACTGTCTATTTAGCGACAGCGGATGAAGAAGGCAATATGGTTTCGTACATTCAAAGCAACTACATGGGCTTTGGTTCTGGCATTGTCATTCCGAACACAGGCATTGCCTTACAAAATAGAGGACATGATTTTTCATTAGATGAAGCACATCCAAATGTGTTGCAACCTGGCAAAAGAACATTCCATACGATTATTCCAGGATTTTTAACGAAGGACGAAAAAGCAGTTGGACCATTTGGTGTGACGGGTGGGTATATGCAGCCGCAAGGACATCTCCAAGTTGTAACAAACACAGTAGATTATTTATTGAGTCCGCAAGCAACATTGGATATGCCGCGTTGGCAATGGATAAAAGGGAAAACTGTTCATGTCGAGCCTGAGTTCCCAAATTGTCTAGCACAAAGTTTAGAAAGAAAAGGACATCACATTCAAGTAACAGACTCAGGGAATTTTGGAAGGGGTCAAATTATTTGGAGAAACCCGGAGACAGGAGTTCTTCAGGGAGGTACGGAGTCACGTACAGATGGGACAATAGCAGTTTGGTAGAAGGGCCTCTTGAAGGGGCTCTTTTGTATGAATCTATTAACCTTTATCCTACTGAATTGACGTGCATATAATGAACGTATATAATGAAAAAGTTACTTTAAATGTAAATTTTGAAGTAACCGCGTAGAAATGGAGGGAAGTAAAACGCGTTAAAATGAGGAAAACAATTATAGCGCCAGAGCTGAAGAAATCGGACGAAATGTATCTTCAGCAGACGAGGTGGAGGTTATCGAAAATTCGGCGGATGCCTCCCGACCGTATTTGCCCGGTTGTTATTCTTTTTCAGAAACCATACGAGTGATTGTATGACAGAGGGGAAAAGAAGGCATTCTTAGCTTAATGAGCGACTGTGAAAAAACAGGACGTTTATTTTGACATGAATGTAAACGGAGGAATATGAATATGTGTGGAATTGTAGGATATATTGGAGAAGCAGATGTAAAGGAAATTTTGTTAAAAGGATTAGAAAAATTGGAGTACCGTGGATACGATTCAGCAGGAATAGCTGTACTCAATGACGAAGGCGTAGTCGTTTTCAAAGAAAAAGGTCGAATTGCGGATTTACGTGACGTAGTCGATGAAGACGTAGATGCAAGACTTGGCATTGGGCATACTCGCTGGGCAACGCATGGTGTACCAAACCAATTAAATGCGCACCCGCACCAAAGTACAACCAAACGTTTTACGCTTGTGCATAATGGTGTTATTGAAAACTATCACCTAATGAAAAAAGCGTATTTATCTAATGTAGAAATGGCTTCCGACACAGACACAGAAGTTATTGTACAGCTAATCGAAAAATTTTCACAAGACGGCTTATCGACAATAGATGCACTTAGAAAAACATTGCATCTAATCCACGGATCATATGCACTTGCACTTCTGGATAAAGAAGATGCAGAAACAATTTATGTAGCAAAAAACAAATCACCACTTCTTGTAGGGCTTGGAGACGGCTTTAATGTGGTTGCATCTGACGCGATGGCGATGCTACAAGTGACGGAGCAGTATGTAGAGCTTCATGACCAAGAAATTGTTATTGTGCATAAGGATTCAGTTGAAATTCAAAAACTAGATGGTTCGATTGTGGAGCGTCCTGCATATAAAGCGGAACTAGATATGAGCGATATCGAAAAAGGAACATATCCTCACTACATGCTGAAAGAAATGGATGAACAGCCAACTGTTATCCGTAAAATTATTCAAGCGTATCAAAATGAACAAGACGAGCTAACGATTGATCCAGCTATTTTAGAAGCACTTCATGATGCAGATCGTCTGTACATTATTGCTGCAGGAACGAGCTATCACGCTGGTCTTATTGGAAAACAATACTTTGAAAAAATTGCAGGTATTCCAGTAGAAGTGCATATTTCTAGTGAGTTCGGCTACAATATACCACTTCTTTCAGCGAAGCCATTGTTTTTATTCATCACACAATCAGGTGAAACAGCAGACAGCAGACAAGTACTTGTGAAAATTAAAGAAAAAGGGTATCCAACGATTACGATGACAAACGTACCAGGATCAACTCTTTCTCGTGAAGCAGATCATACACTTTTACTACATGCAGGCCCTGAAATCGCCGTAGCTTCTACGAAAGCATACGTTGCACAAGTTGCCGTGCTAATGGTGACAGCTGCTGTATATGCACAATCTCAAGAAAAGACATTAGATTTTGATGTTGTAAAAGAGTTAGGTATTGCTGCAAATGCCGTGCAAGCAATCGTCGATTCAAAAGATGAGATGGAAATAATTTCTAAAGAGTATTTAGAGTCGACAAGAAATGCATTCTTCATTGGGCGAAACATAGACTTCTACGTAAGTTTAGAAGGTGCTTTAAAACTAAAAGAAATTTCCTATATTCAAGCAGAAGGATTTGCAGGCGGGGAATTAAAACACGGCACAATTGCTCTAATCGAAGACGGAACACCAATTTTCGCTCTAGCAACCCAACAAGCAGTGAGCCTAAACATTCGTGGTAACGTAAAAGAAGTTGTAGCACGCGGTGCAAACCCATGCATTATTGCAATGGAAGGTTTTGAAGAAGAAGGAGACCGCTTTGTACTTCCAAAAGTACATGAGTTATTTTCACCTTTAGTATCGGTAGTACCTTTACAGTTGATTAGTTATTATGCTGCGTTGCATAGAGATTGTGATGTGGATAAACCGAGAAATTTAGCTAAGTCGGTTACGGTCGAGTAGTGGAATAGAAGCCGATTATTACTATTGTTCTCAAATAACTCAGTCGTGACTTGTATAACTTAGTCGTGACGTAAAAAACTGGTTAGATATCCTAACCAGTTTTTTATGTTGATATTAATAAAGAACGTAAACAATTCTTTATAACAATATTAGAATAACTACTTCCTCTCATAATTATTAACTGTTCAATTTATATTTTAAAGTTATTTGGTTAAAGAATAAATATCCAAGTAATTGCCAATGAATATTGTATATTGGAGGTAAAGATAATTATGATAATAAAAAGTGATGAAAAGATAATTTATTGTTACAACTGTCGAGCACTGACTCTATTTATACGCCGAGATATGCATAATAATAATAGTGGTGTAGAAAGTCATTGTAGTGAATGTTCAGATGTTTGGTTTGAATGGCAAAATCGGGCAGTGGAGAGAGAAAAAGAAAAGTGGATTGAGTATAACGAATTAACATTCTAATTGTAAATAACTTTAAAAAACGCTTAGAGAATATTTCTCTGAGCGTTTTTTCTTTCCATCTTAAAACTAAAGTTAGTAATAGGTAAACGTTTGAAGTTATCTCCAGCTTTTCCCCTACTCCGCACGGAACGTGACAGTTTCCCGTCATTCCGCGTTCCATCTAGCGATAGTATTATTAATTATAAGTTTCAAGTTCCTCTTATTGATTTGGGTTATTTGATTATTTCTAGCTCACATTTTTCTCGATATTTATTGATTTTTTTTAACATCGATTCAGTGATGCCCAAATTTTTTTGCTCGACAGGACAACTAGCAGCTATGATGTATACATAGGTATTTGACGTGACTTATTTGATCATCATTTCTTTTACCTCTGCCGAATTCAAAATACGTGCAGTAAAAGAGAATCTTATTGTTGAAGGTCCTTCTCATATCTTTACCGAGAATGATTTTTCATTTATAGTATTTTCTATTTGGTATTACGGTGGGATTTAAATCGCTTTTTTTATTCTCTAATAAGCAATCTGTAGTTTTTTAAAAAGACTTTACCATTCAAGTGAGACCGTTTTTTTCTTTTATTATAATTAACTTTTTGCGTTTGAATCCGTCAAAGGCTCAATATTAAGCTGATAATCAATCTTAATGTCCATCTTCTTGAATAGTTCAATCCATTTTTTTTCATCCATTGGTTTTGAAAATGGTTTTAATGTATGAATGCCTAGCTGTAATGGATCCACATTCAATTCTTGCATCTTTTTTACTAGTACTTGTGTTTGTTTTTCAAGATTGGATTGGATTTCTTTTTTCAAATCTTCTAAATCCTTTGGGTCAAATATTTGCTTTTCTCCCCGGTATTCTTCAATTCTTGAGTCTATATTCACTGTATAGGTCATTGTAGACAAGCTTTTATTGATATCCACTTTCGTTTTAGACCTAACATGACCTAGAACAACTTCTAATTCTGGGATCGGTAAAACTGATAAGTAGTGACCGTTGTTTAACAGCTGGAAGATGCGATCATCAAAAGTTGTTATTATTTCAACTAGTTTATCATTTTGAAACAGGGCTGTACCTTCATAGCTGATGGCGTCATTTTCTATTTTGAACACAGGTAAGAAAGGATCTGAATAAGGGGTATATAACAAATTTTTAAATTCATGCAGATTAACAATACTAATTTCGCCCTGATTCTTTTCCTCATAATGCTTCAGCATTCGGTAAAAAGAGTAATCAAGATTTTCTTGTTTGTCCAATTGATTTTCCAAGTATTCTTCAAAATTTCCTTTTACGATAATTAAATAGATTCTCAAAGAAATATCCGGATCATTCAATAACACATTAATAACGGACATAATCCCCTCTTTTCCGAGGTCTTCATTAATTATCAGCATTCGCATTTGCCCAGATTTCATTTCCTGGTAGAAGTTTAAATTAAAATCCATTAATCCCTCCTTTATTAAGCTTACTTCTTGCGTCATTACACTCTTTTTTTCTTTGCTTAGAGGAGGCAATATCGTACTGATTTTTATTTTACCTTCATCCCCTTTACTAAGTGATAAAAATGTGACTGGAGCAAGCTCTTCAATAATGTTATTTTCAGTAAAAGGGGCACATCCAGTTAACCATAATGCAATAAATATAATTGAAAATTTTTTAGCCATTTTCTTTCGGAGTCTCATGTTTATTAACCCCCTTTATCTTCATCGCTACGATCATAATAATTGGAACCACTAAATAACTTAAGCTTCCTGCTAAAATTTGAAGATTAAGTAATATAACCTGCTTTTCATCTGCCTTCCAAATCCATTCATTCACAAGAATCATTCCAATTAAAATAATGAATACACTGAATAAAAAGCCTACTCGACTGGGTGGTTTATCCACTTTCCCATTAGCTATTTTAGATGCTCCATAAAACAACAGAAGAAAAATTGAACCCGCAAAGACGATGTTAAATAACTCCAAAGAAAGCATGACCATATCAATACGTTCAATTACTGGATTTTGAAAATAACGGCCCATAGTGACAATTGGAAATGGACTTTTGCTTAAATAATTGGAACCGAAATAGAATAAGGACGCCATATATAAGGATACATATTCTATAACGGTTAGAGCATTCCCATAAGACAAATAACGAAATGTCTTATTATTTGTTTTAAACCACGGTCCCAAAAATACCAGAAATTCAGGCCCTGAAAAGGAAGATAAAATTAATAATATTCCTTTCCAGGAATCCCCACTTAATTCCATTGGAATAATCGGATACAAATCACTGAGTTGAGCTATTGGAGGAAAGAAGAAAAAAGCAAAGAATAAGAACATCCAAAATGTACAAAAAAATGAAATTACGACAAAACGAATAGTTTTTTCAACACCCTTCCATGCTACATACAAACAAGACAACAGTATAAAAAAGATAAGCCAATTTGAATCTGTAGCTGGAAACATAAATATTTGTACCATTTCCGAGAATCCTAACATAATCACGAAAAGTTTAAGCAGGATAAAGAACAACCCGATGAATGAGAGGAGACGCACAAGTTTTTTACCGAATAATTGGACAAATCCGTTGTAACCGTCGCTAGAAAACCGGGTTAAAAACCATTTGGATAAAAGAAGAATGTTTAGTTGAGACAATATGCCGACCGCTATAATCACCCAAATCATATATGAATGGATTAAAAACCTTGGCATAATCAAAAAGAAGTAAAGCATTTGGAGGCGATTCACCATCAACATGACATAGAACCCGTTATAGGTTTCATTCTTATTAAATAATTGAAGGGCTTCCATCAGTTCATCTCCTAGTTTGATATCTATTCTTCTTCAGTGGTTTAAGATGTTCTGGACGCTCCTTCATTTTGTCTAAAGGACCTCGAACGAATAGGTCAAGCCAATCTTTTCCGTAGAAAGGGGCAACAGGGGATAAATATGGCTGCTTGAGTGAAGACAAGCCATTAAGGTGGGCTAAAATGATAATCATTGCCAGAACAATCCCTACTATCCCAAGAAACGAAGAAAATACAAGAAGAATGAATTGAATCAATGAATTCGCCTTTGTCACAAGGTAATTAGGAACAAGAAAGGATCCGATAGTTGAAATCCCTATCATGACAATTAACACCTTACTTGCCAAACCAGCCTCAACTGCTGCTTGACCAATTACAATGCCCCCAATAACCCCAAGCGTTTGACCAGTCTTTGTTGGCATCCTTAAACTTGCTTCTTTTATAATTTCAATAAAAATCAACATGATAAACGCTTCCCAAAAAGGAGTGAACGGAAGCTTGCTCCTTGACTCCACCAAGACGAAAAGTGTTTGTAAAGGAATCATTTGATAGTGATGAGTTGTTAATGCCACGTAGAATGGGATCAATGTGATAGATAGAATAAAACTTACATATCGGATGATGCGCAAAAAACTGGCAACTACCCATCGATTAATATAATCCTCTGGTGATTGGAACAAATGAAAAATAGTAATTGGGGCAACTAGAGCAAAAGGTGTATTGTCTACCAGAATCGTAATTTTTCCTAATCCCAGAGAATAAGCAACAACATCAGGTCGGTCAGTTTGCTGAAACTGAGGAAAAATACTGTCTTGATTTTCCTCCATGAATGCCGCTACTTGAGAAGATTCAAAGAAGAGATCATAATTAATTTCCGTAATTTTCTTTTTGGCGGTTGAAACAAATTCTGGATTGGTCAGCCCTTCTATGTACAATAAGACCACATTTGTCTCACTTAAAGAACCAACGGTGAACTTCTCTGATTTCAGATCATGTGTTGGAAGACGTCTACGAATGAGCGTAATATTTTGTTCTAGCTGTTCACTGAAGCTGTCTTTTGCTCCTAAAAGGATGGTTTCAGTATCGGATGGTTCAATTGCACGTCCAAGTGGATTGTTTAAAGGGATGGCGAACCAAAGGTTTGATGAAGAGTCAAATAACAAGACTGATCCTTTAAACAGCTGCTTTTTTGCCTCATTAAAAGTGGAAATGGAGTTTATAGTTGACTGAACATTACATTCCTGAATGGATTGTTTGGAACAGTTAGATAAAGGTTTTACAATGCTTTCATTTAATCTTTCTTGGTCAATCAGGGTTCTTATGTAGATAAGATCAACATTTTGATTTTCAGAAATGTTGATCTCCACAAATTCCGCATCATCCATTTGAGCGAGGGCTTTTTTTAGAGTCTCTATTGATATTTCTGATTCTGTGTTTGATTGAGAAACAGGCTTATTTTCATTTGATTGTATTTTCCAAAACATGTACATCCCTCACCTCTATAAAAAAAGCATTTTTGGAAGAACGGTAAAATTACGTACTAATTCCATTGTTAGCTTTTTAAGTTTAAAATATACGAAACTAAATTAAAATGATGCAGAGGCACACCCTTACCTTCTTAACAGGAGGGATTATATGTTAAAAAGGATATTGATTATTAATGGAATAATTATAGTGGGAATAGCATCATTTATCCTTTAAATAAGCATTCAGAAGTTGATACTCCCGTTGCGAATAAGGATGAACCAGAACCCTTATTATCTACTAAAGAACGAGAATTACAATTTTCTACATTGAATACGGTAACTGAAAAAAATTATGAGAAATATGGGGATTTGGAATTTGCAGTAAGTTCGAACTCGGAGATAGAATTGAAGGTAAAAGTTAAAGAGAATAAAGAATATTTTAATTCAGTAAAAAAGGATATTGAGTCCATTGCAAAAAATGTAATTAAATCCGTTGTTGACATAGACATAAAGACGTATTTGGAAATATAAATACTGAGTATCAAAAATCCATTACCATTCAAACTTCAATAAAAGGTTCAGATAAAGATGCACATAGTTAGCAATGGAAATTGAAGAGACAGTGAATGAAATCCTACATTCTAAGGAACTAAATTCTGTATCTAATATTGACTCTTATGAAATTAAAGTATTGAATGCCAAAAGCAAATTAGTAAATTAGTCAATATATTGGCTAAACAATATTGGCACGCCTTGTAACAAAGCTTTTATACCGTCTATTTTATTTCCCTATAACGAAAGAATATTTTGATACTTGGTTATTTATTAATAGGGCAGAAAAAAACGGAATCAAAAGACTCCGTTTTTTTTCAATCTCATTATAAATCACCTCTGACATGTCTAATTTATTTAAATTGTCCCTTTTTATATGTCAATTCTTATATTACTATGTTGATTAACCGATATCCATAAGACTTAAAAATAATCAGAAAAATATAAGGGGGGATTCGATGCTAAATATTGCTGAGTTGAGCGCATTTATTCTGGTTGTCTTCGGATTATTTTTGATTCCAGGTCCTGCTGTCTTGTTAATGATCACTCGATCGGCACATGAGGGGACCAAAACAGGTATTATAACCGGTCTAGGCATTGCAACAGGTGATTTTATTCATGTGTTATTAGCAGCTGTTGGATTTTCAGCTATTCTTATGACTTCTACGGCTGCTTTTAATATTGTAAAAATCGTCGGAGCAGCGTATTTGTTATATATGGGTATTCGGGCATTATTGTCAAAAGCATCATCCATAAAAATGCCTGATGTTGTACAGGAGTCACTACTTAAAGTTTACAGGCAAGGAATATTGGTAGAAGCCTTGAATCCGAAAACAGCACTTTTCTTTTTAGCTTTATTTCCGCAATTTGTCAATGTAGAGAGCGGTACAATCGTAACGCAATTTTTAATTTTAGGTGTAATTTTTGTTGTATTAACTGTTATTTATACAACTATTTTAGCCGTCTTTACTGGAACAATTGGACAATTAATCAAGCGGGGGACTGGAATAAATAGGTGGGGGCAAAAAGTTTTAGGTCTGCTTTATATCGGTTTAGGCTTACAAGTATTATTCCTAGGTCCACAATCGTTTTTCTGAAGATTATAAGAACTTTTCCTAAAGGTTTCAGTAAATCATTTTAAAATAAAAAGGAGCACGCTATTATGTATATTCCAAAATATTTTCAAGTCACAAATATCAATGAAATTGTAGAATTTATTGAGGGTAACTCATTTGCTACAATAGTTACAACTAAAAAAGGGAAACCCATTGCTTCCCACCTTTGTACTTAAACTAACTCACCCTGTAGAACGTCAAGAATCAATTATTAAGCATCTAGAAAACACTTCTAATCAAGATAATCTACAAATTGCATCTCTAATGAAGAAAAACCTTGTAAGTAAAAGTATCTAACTTTGCTTTGTTTAGCTACCGGTGATAGAGATGGAAAATGATGTTTATCGGATAATTGCTGGTAAAGTCTAATCGGTTGTAGCATACAAGAAATGATTAATCAAAAAATTGAATAAAGCAGTAGTTCCCATTTTACGATCAAAAAGGAGAATAGCTATGGGGAGTGAAAAGGCAAAAAGTATATATATTATAACGGGTGTGCTTATTGCACTTGTAGCCATTTCTTTTGCAAGACTTTCTTACGGTGTGATTCTTCCTTTTATGAAGGATGGGCTCTCTATTTCTTACAAATCAGCAGGGGGTCTTGGCACGTTTACTTCATTAGGATATTTGATGACAATCATGATTGCAGGAAACTTAGCTACTAAATGGGGCGGAAAAAATACGATCCTTCTTGGATTATTTATAATATGTATAGGTTTTTTCAACTTATCAATAACAGTTACTTACTGGTACAGCTCTGTATTTATGTTTCTATTGGGGGTAGGGACTGCTTTTGTTTTTACTTCATTGATTGCAATATTGATTGAGTGGTTTCCACAAAAGAGGGGGTTTGTAATTGGATGTGTAAATAGTAGTGCGGGGATTGGGTTACTATTTGTCGGCATTCTTGTTCCGTTTCTTACGGATTTATATCCTGAAACCTCTTGGCGGCTTACTTGGAAACTATTTTGTATAATTGGTGTCTTTGTTTTCTTTTTAACTGTACTTTTTATAAAAAATCCGGCTATGAAGGAAACTTCTATTCAGCCAACTTCTACGGCAAATAAAATATATACAAATCGATGCGTAATCAAAGTAGGACTTATTTATGGAATTGTTGGAATGACATTTATTATTCAGTCCATTTTTATTATAAGTTTTATGTTGGATCCAGGGTTAGAACAGCAATTTGCAGGGCAAGTGATTTCTTTTAGCGGAATATTATCCATTTTTAGCTCACCGTTCTGAGGAGGAATTTCAGATCGAGTAGGCAGGCGGAATGCTTTAATTTTATTAATGGGTCTCAATTTTTTGTCTACCATTATTCCAGTCTTATTTCCAAATACAATTGGATTTACTGCAAATTTAGTGATTCAAGGGGCAGTTGCTGTAGGTCTAATGACTCTGGTTCAAGCACTAAGTACAGAACAGGTTTCATCTCAAGATATCCCCATTGCGTTTAGCTATGTTACTTTTTATTTTGCTACTGGACAATTTATTGGACCCACTCTAGCAGGGTGGATTATTGATTATGGTGGGTTTGAAAGTGCATTTTTTTTCTCAGCTATATGTATGTGTATTGGTTTTTATATAACTATGAAAATCTCAGCAGGAAGCACGTTACAACATTCAGAATCGCCTAAGGGATAAATAATAAATAATCTCTCTTTTATTCAGGGTTTTCCGTATAACCCGGGAATCACCCAGGAACAGTTAGTGGAGAGAATCAAAGTGGTCCGGTCCACGCAACTTGTGCCATCCAAAAATTAGAAAAAATGGCTTTATTGAGAAGAAAGAAGATCCGCACAACAAAAAAAGCAAAAAACTCTTTCCAACGGAGAAAGGTAAAAAGGTCTACCCTTTCTGAAAAAAGGCAGAAATCACGTTCAATCATCTGCAGCGAATCAGAAAAAATATCGAAAAAGACTGGGAGTTTGTAAAAAAGGAAACAAGAGAAACTACTAATCACCCTAAAGGAGCGGCCTAATTTTATGACGATAAAGAAATGTACCCTTGAAGATTCACTTGACCTCCAAGCAGTTAGTGTGGAAACATTTACCGAGACTTTTAAGGATCAGAATTCCGCTGAACATTTAAATGCCTATTTGGAAAGGGCATACAACTTGAACCAACTAGAAGAAGAATTGGCCAATCAGTCTTCGCAATTCTTTTTTGTTTATTTTAATCAGGAAGTCGCTGGATACCTGAAGATCAATACCGGTGATGCCCAATCGGAAGCAATGGGCGATGACTCACTTGAAGTTGAGCGAATTTATGTGAAGAAGAAATTCCAAAAACATGGTTTTGGGAAGCACCTGCTGAATAAAGCGGTGCAAATAGCGAAAGAACAGAAGAAAGAGAAAATCTGGCTAGGCGTATGGGAAGAAAATGAAAATGCGATTGCTTTCTATCAGAAAAAAGGGTTTTTCCAAACGGGCGCTCACTCTTTTTATATGGGCGATGATGAGCAAGTAGACTTGATCATGACCAAAACACTCAACTGAATTCGTTTGGAACGCTTGTCACAACAAAAAAAAGGCAGACCAATTGCGACTCATTTGCCGTTGCAGTTGCTGCAGGAAGAAGATGCATTCTATATAACGGGGCATATGGCTTATGGGAATCCCCAGTGGCGGACATTCGAAACCACCGAAGAAATATTGGTGATGTTTCAGGGACCACACACTTACATCTCTTCCTCCTGGTATGAACAGGAAAATGTCCCGACATGGAACTACCAAGCTGTCCATGTATAAAGGATCCCCGTATAGAAAACTCTCCTGTAAGGTCAGTACTGAGTAAGTAATTCTTCTCCAAGCTTTTAGAGGAAAGTTTGTTTGATCTACAGGCCCTGTCCTTTTTAGTGGATTTGGATAGGTTACTACCACCAAACCATTATAAAGGATTTTTTTATGGAGAAATTATATTGCGGAAAATTCAGATTTAAATCTAGTGTTGAATTATTTTAATGCGACGCTAGTGAGAAAATAAGTATTTAAAATAGTTCTTTCACCTCTCTAGTTTTTTGAAAGATGATTTTTTATTGAATGCTTATGTTAAAGTAACTATATATTGCGAAGGATTTCACTTAAACTAATAAACTTATTAATTGAGAATAGTTATCATTTATTGTATACTAGATATTAACAATACATATAACTGAGTAGGGAGAATATATAATGCAAATATATTGGACTAAAATAAATAAGATTATTGAAGAAACACCTGAGGTTAAAACGTACTTGCTCGACCGTCCGGAAGGCTTTACATGGGAAGAAGGCTCCCACACCCACTTCGCACTGAAAGGTTTTAATGCTGGAGATAAACCAAACCGCAGCCTGATTCGTCACATGTCGATTTCTACTCTACCGCAAGAAAATTCAATCGGAATCACAACACGCATCAGAGAGGTGTGCTCTGAGTTCAAAACGATTTTAAGAAATCTTGAAGTCGGCGATGAAGTTGCAATATTTAAAACTCATTCGAATGTGCCGCTAAAAAGGGAAGACAAAAATGTATACCTGTTGTCATCAGGTGTTGGCCTGGCTACTTTCAGGCCGCTTGTACTTGATTATTTCGAACGTGCTGACAACGTCAATCAAATTCATTCCTTGAACATTGATTCGTCAAAGGATTTTTTATTCACTCATATTTTTGAATCTGCACCTGACAAGAAGTTCACATCACAGTTCATCGATAATCGTAAAGACTATTATGAAGAAGTGAAAAACCTTGCTGCAGATAAGGATGGACTCTTCTATGTTGTCGGTAGCGACGAATTCCTCGTACAGAACATTGAAGTACTGCGTGAGCAGGGCATCAAGCCGGAGCAGATTATGCTCGATAAACATGAACAAAAACTGTCTGAGTTTTTATCATTTGAATTGTCCATTTAAACGAGGCAAAATAGCATGACCCCGTTTTGATCAATCTTTTTTCAAAACAGGGTCTTTTTATTTTACGTAAAATATTGGTTTTCGAGGTATTTTTAATCGAACTTTATTCCAACATAACATATATAGCTCATCACTAGTCTAAACGAAATAATCTTTTAACTGATGTAGTATTCTTCAAATAAAATAATTTATAAAGTATAATAGGTGTGTATGAATTAAAATAATTTCAAGGGGTTTAGATATGGTTTCAAACAAAGTGAATGCCCAACAATTGGCTTATGAATACATTCAAGAACGTATGCTGGATGGAACTTATCAAGGCGGAATGAAGCTCGTAGAAGAACGTCTTGCGGATGAGGTCGGTGTTAGTCGTACACCAATTCGTGAAGCGATTAAAAGACTAGAGCAAGAAGGTTTAATTAAAAATAAGCTTATCTATAGTCCCACTGCACAAGATTTGATATACCTATATGAGATGCGCATAGTTCTAGAAAGTTTTGCAGCAAAAAGAGCAGCGAAAAATATGACAACTGAAAAGATAATAGAACTTGAGAATACCATAAAGGAATCTCGTAATTTGCTTATGGAAGGACAATCCAAAAAAATATACAGTGCAAACCAACGCTTTCATGAATTAATTATAAATGAATGCCAAAATCCATTAATGGTTGAAAGATTAGAAAAAGCTCAGACAATTTTCTATTTGTTTAGTCTAAGGCTTGATATATATAATCGTCCACATTTAATAGATGAGCATGAAGAAATTTACAAAGCCATTAAGAATAAGAATGAAGAACTTGCGGGCGAACTAATGACCAAACATTTATATAAAGATATGAATTATACTCTGGAGACTATTGGTAGGAATGGACAGTATTAGAGTTTTAAGCGGTTTAAACTTTAAAAAACGTTTAAAAGTATGAATCACCGTAATAATAGCCAGATGTTATATGGAATTGCTATTTACGTTCAGAATAACCTTTTAAAATTCTATCCTTCCTAATGAATATTATAGTTTAATGTTTCGAGGTCTTTCCGAAATTTATCATTTGATACATCTAATGTATGCCCGTTACATTACTGTATCATTGTCCAGCCAAGTAATATTTGCAGTATTTTCTCGATAATTGCAATAAATAACTCACCACGAACAGCATAAGACGTTGTAGCACCTCCATCGCATATGCTTTTACGGCGTATTTTCCATCAGTCGATGTCTCTTCTGTGAAATATTCTTCTGTCAATAACCTTCTCATATCAAAGAATGCCCAATAAACTCCATACTCGACCAATGCAATAAATAACAAACTAAAATCCCTTTAACAATTTTCTGCAAAACCTCGTTTTTTTCTATTCACTTCTTTATATTCTAAAAGCAGTAGCCCCCTATAAGAAAGTTTTTTTAGTCATCTTCAAAACCACTTCCTAAATTCACTATAAATATCCAGTTTTCTTTAAATGTTTTGTTCAAGAAAATGGGATTTTCATGCAAAAAAGTACAGATCCATACTCTGGAAATGCGGCTTTTAATGGAATAACTAATTCTTGTTTCACAAATTTTAAAAACGTTTCTTATTACAACCAAGTTGATGAGGAAGAAACAGTGAATAATCATATATCCTCATCTACTTAATCTTTAATGTGTACAAATAACAAAAGAATGTAGTAAAATGAAGGATGTTGTTTTGCATACAGAAAAGATGATTTTGTATGCAGAATTATCTTTTTTAATAGTTCTAATTATTGCATAAGAAAGGAGAATAAGTATGACTCAGTACAATTTAGAAGAATTGAGGATGCTCAATCAGGTGCTACTTGCCCTTTTTATCGTAGCTGATTTTGCACTTTTACTCTTTTTTCATAATAGTCCATTCCCTTGGTTTGCCCTTTTAGGTTCTGGTATTGGTTTAGCCATCATTGTTCTTTGTTGGACAGGAAGAAAATACACCATTTTTATAGCTTCATTACTTGTTTTTTCAGCTCTTCATACGATTGTTTATAATTGGAGCTCTATTATGCATTAAAAGAAGAGTAATTTTTGCGCGTTTTTTATTTAATTAGCTAAATAGTAAATTATTAATATTATGGGAGGTTTTATTATGTCAGAACAAGAAAAGAAAAATTCCGTTTTAGACAAACGTTCGTCTAGACGTACATTTATCAAAAATTCTGGTTTGACAGTAGGTGGAGTTGTCTTAGGTGGAGCTTTAGGAAGTCTTCTAGTAAAAGATGATAAATCAACAACCACTACTGATACTCACAATCACGCAGCAACGCCTACCGCTAATCCAAATGTAGCTCTAATGTTCTTCACACCAAACCAATATCAAGTTACTCAAGCAGCGGTGGAACGTATTTTCCCAGAAGATGCAAATGGTCCTGGAGCCAAAGAACTGAACGCTGCTATATATATTGATCACCAATTGGCTAGTCCATGGGGTTCTAATGTAAAGGATTACCGTTTAGGTGCATTTTATAAAGCAGAAGAAAACCAAGGTCCACAAACGAAAATGCTTCGTAAAGATCTATTCCTAGCTGGTTTAGGTAGCTTAGACACTTATAGTAACGAACAGTTTGCAGCTAACTTTAAAGAGTTAGAAGCTACTCAACAAGATGAAGTTCTACAGGCTTTTAGTGAAGGTAAAGTTGCATTATATGGAAATGTTTCTTCTTCGCAATTTTTCGGTTTGCTACGTACATTAACTATTGAGGGTGTATATGCAGACCCAATGTATGGCGGTAACAATAAAATGCTTGGCTGGAGTATGCGTAAATATCCAGGTTCTCGTATACAATACGTGACTGAAATACAAGATGAGAAATTTATCGAACTGGAACCACAAAGTTTAAATTCTCATATGGGACATTAATAATAGAAGGGACTGACATATAAATGGTTACAAAATTACCTAAAGTACCTGTCGTAGTAGTAGGGATGGGATGGGCTGGTGGAATCGTCTCAGCTGAACTAACGAAAGCAGGAATAAATGTTGTTGGATTAGAACGGGGTAAAGACCGGACAACAGCTGATTATACAATGGGACATGATGAACTTCGTTACCAACATCGAACAGAGCTAATGCAAGACCTTTCGAAAGAAACGATTACATATCGTAATACAGTATCAGGTAAAGCTTTACCGATGCGTCACTATGGTACATTCATAGTAGGGGACGGAGTTGGTGGTGCAGGTAGTCACTGGAATGGACAAACTTATCGTTTCTTACCTTATGATTTCGAAATTCGTACGAAAACAATTGAGCGTTACGGAATCGAAAAAATTCCTGCTTGGATGGAAGGTCTTAACGACTGGGGTCTAACTTATGATGAAATGGAACCATATTACGATACATTCGAAAAAATGGCTGGTATTTCAGGTGAAACAGTAGAACTATGGGGGAAACGTACGAATCCATATCCAACGCCTCCATTAGTGAAAACACCATTAATGAAAGAATTTGAAAAAGCAGCAACAAGCTTGGGATACAAACCTTTCGTTATACCTGCAGCCAACCTTTCTGAAAGCTATACCAATCCAGATGGCATCTCTCGTGCGGCATGCCAATACTGTGCATATTGTGAAAACTTTGGATGTGAATATGGAGCTAAAGGGGACCCTGCTGTAACGGTAATTCCGGTTGCAAAACAAACAGGTAAGCTAGAGCTTCGTACACATTCTAATGTTGTAGAATTAACTAAAAATGGTGGTAAAGCAACCGGAGTTATTTATGTTGATATGTTAACCGGAGAAAAATTTGAGCAACCTGCAGATGTAGTTGTAGTTGCAAGTTATGTATTCAACAATGCTCGTTTACTTCTAAACTCTGGTATTGGTACTCCTTATGATCCAAAAACAGGTAAAGGGACAATCGGTAAAAACTACTGTTATCAAATAACTGCTGGAGGTTCTCAGCTATTCTTCGAGGACAGAGAGTTTAACCTATATGGTGGTGCAGGTGCATTAGGTATTGAGATTGCTGAATATATGGGGGACAACTTTGACCATTCTGAAGTAGACTTCATACATGGTGCTGGCGTTCGTTCAACACAATATGGTGACCGTCCAATTGCAGTAAACCGTGTACCTGCTGGAACACCAAGCTGGGGTGTAGAGTTTAAAGAAAAATCTATTAAATACGCTAACTCAAACTTCCCAGTTAAAACACAAGGTGCTTCTTTACCACATAAAGAAAATTACCTGGATCTTGACCCAGAATTTAAAGACGAATTTGGATATCCATTATTACGTATGACATATGAATATACAGATAATGACCGTGCGATGGGTAAATACATGTCAACTATCACGCGTAAAATTGCAGAAGAAATTGGTGCAGATATTATTGATACAAATGAAGAACAAGCTCCATTTAACGTAAACAAAGATTCCAACACACATAACACAGGTGGTGTTATTATGGGTGCTGACCCAGCAGCATCTGCTGTAAACACATACCTACAAATGTGGGAAGCTGAAAATGTATTTGTGGTAGGTGCATCTGCATTCCCACATAATAGTTGTTTCAATCCAACTGGCACACTTGGTGCACTTTCGTATCGTGCATCTGAAGGAATTCAAAAATACCTAAAAGAAGGCGGAATATTAGTTAAAGCATAATGACAACTAAGTATTCTATAAAAGAGCTCTTGACCCGCATTTAATTTGCGGTCAGGAGCTTTTCTAGCAAAATAACGTATAGGGCGAGGAGCTGCCTACTCTCAATTCCTCATTTGCCTGCTTTGACATTGAATTCAGAATTGTGCTACTACCTGCTTCCTAACACTTTGTTCAAGAATATGTAGATCGCAAATGACAGGCAAGCTGGATTTTTAAGGAGTCTTCGTTGTCGCTTAGATCCAGTTGCAGTAAATGCTCAATCTTCCGGAGGCGTTGGTACAGTGTATTGATGTGAATATGAAGTTTTTTGGCCGTTTTTGTAGCAGAGCGGTTTGTTTCGAAATAGGTGAGCAGGGTTTCTTCCAACTCTGTTTTCTGTTCGTTATCAGAAGTGAGAGGCAAAAAGACTTCATCGATAAATTGTGCGATTTCCTCAGGTTGTTGGTTTAAAAAGAGTCGGTTTAGCCCAATGTCTTCGTACCGAATGACATCTAATCGATTACGTGAAGCCAAGTAAGTAAGCATTTTGTTCGCCTCATCGTATAGTTTTTTAATCGATTGCAGGCTGTTATAAGTCGCACTGATGCCGGCACGAAAAGAAGGATTACCACTCACATCCCAATCATTCTTGATGGACTGAAACTTTTGCCGAATGGGCTCAGAATGATAGGGCTTTGCTAAGGGAGCAAGAAGGATGACCCGATTATGTAAGCCCTGGCATAGACTTTAATGCTTTCTCCAAGGCTTCTAGCAGCTCGGCTTGATGAATATTCGTACTCATAAAAATAAAAGATAATAAATCAAATCCAAGCTTTTCTTGATTTAAAATTGCAACATGATGATTAATATATCCTACATGTTCTAGATTTTGATTCGTGCGTGAGTAGCAGGCGGAGACAGATTAACACGTTTAGCAATTTCAGAATTGCTAATCTGTGCTCCATTTTGCAGAATATTTAAGATTTGTAGATCTAGATCATTAAGTATTTTATTAACGATAGTTTCCACTGATTTTCACTCCTTTATAGTTCTTCACATATTCTTAAGCTATAAATGTTGATTGATGTCCATAAAATCGTATAAAATAACCAAATAAAAGAGCTCCATGTGCAAATTAATGTTACAGTTAGTAAGAAAATTTTAAACATGAGTAGGAGAACAAACATGATTGAGGTAAAAACATCTACATTAAGTGATGGAGAATTCAATAGAGGAGTATTTGCTACATGTGACATTAAAAAAGGGCAACTTTTCCATGAAGCGCCTGTCATTGCATATCCAAATGACGAGCATCAATACATTGAGCAAACGCTACTCGGTGATTATGCTTTTGAATATGGAACAAATAAATCGGCTATCCTTCTTGGGTATGGAATGTTGTTTAATCATTCTTATGAACCCAATGCAAATTATGAGATCAACTTTAAAAATCACACATTTGATTTCTATGCATACACGGATATAAATGCAGGAGATGAAATTCTAATCAATTATAATGGCGAGGTTGATGACAAAGATCCACTGTGGTTTAATCAGGAATAAAAGGATTTTTAATAAAGTTGCACCGGTACACCCCGTTGGATATGATTATCTAACGGGGTTTTTTTATGTCTAAACGAATAAGAGCATTTAAGTTGATAAGTGGATTAATGAAGGTTGATATATAGGGATTAGCTCTCAATGACAATAAAGACGTTTAAGAGTTTATATTTTAGGGGTGAATGATATGGAAGATTTTGCAGCATATTTAGCGCGTATTGATGACCCGCAACACCGGGAGCGAACGGAAGAAGTTTTGGCATGGGTATCTGAGAAATTTCCAAGTTTAAATGAAGAAATTAAGTGGAATCAACCGATGTTTACCGATCATGGCACCTATATCATTGGCTTTAGCGTATCTAAAAATCATTTAGCGGTTGCCCCTGAACAAGCAGGGATGAATCATGTTGCTGAAGTTATTGTGAAGGCTGGTTATGATCATACTAAGGAGTTGGTACGTATTCCGTGGAATGGTTCAGTGGATTATTCATTACTTGAGAAAATGATTGAGTTTAATATTTTGGATAAGGCAGATTGTTCCACATTCTGGCGGTAATCAAGTATGTTTTGAATCCCTTCTATTGTTCATTTCCAGAAGGGGTTTTTTAGATTAAAATATACATCAACTAAAGGGTAGTTCGAGGATGAAAGAAACCCTACATATTAGTGCACAAAATGTCGGATGATTGAATTCACTTACTGGTATTCTATGGAGGATAAGGAGGTCATTGAGTTGGATTTGCTCCAAAATATGAATAGTGCCATTAACTTTATTGAGGAAAATCTTACGGATGATATAGACTTTACGGAAGTCGCTAGGCGTGCTTATTGTTCTGAATATCATTTTAAAAGGATGTTTTCCTTCCTTGCAGGAGCTACACTATCTGAGTATATCCGTCGAAGAAGGCTTACGCTTGCAGCATTTGAACTAAGAGATAACAACATTAGGGTCATTGATATAGCGATCAAGTACGGGTACAACTCACCAGATTCTTTTGCTAGAGCGTTTCAACAATTGCATGGTATCACACCATCAGAAGCTAGAAAGAATGGTCATTCATTAAAAGCTTATCCATCAATGTCCTTCCAATTATCTATAAAAGGAGGCAGTGAAATGAACTATCGAATGGAAGAAAAAGAAGCATTTCGCATTATAGGAATTAAAAAAAGGGTTCCCATTATTTTTAATGGCGTTAATCCAGAGATTGCTTCTATGTGGCAAAGCTTAGATATGAAAATGATTAATAAACTGAAAGAACTATCTAATATCGAGCCAGTAGGACTGTTGAGTGCATCTATAAATTTCTCTGAAGGCAGGATGGAGGAAAAGGGGGAACTTGACCATTACATTGGCGTAGCAACAACAAAAGAATGTCCAGATAATTTAACCATACTTGAAGTACCAGCTGCTACATGGGCCGTATTCGAAGCAGTTGGACCTTTTCCTGAAACACTACAAAATGTATGGGGGCGAATTTACTCAGAATGGTTTCCTTCCTCTCACTATGAACAAATAGAAGGTCCAGAAATCCTTTGGAATGAAAGTAAAGATG
Organism: Psychrobacillus soli; assembly: GCF_006861775.1. GTDB lineage: Bacteria > Bacillota > Bacilli > Bacillales_A > Planococcaceae > Psychrobacillus > Psychrobacillus soli. The sequence continues at coordinate 31,210 of NZ_VDGG01000012.1, forward strand.
TAACTTCCCCAACATTTAAAAGTGAAATATGGATTCCCGTTTGGAAGAGATGAGTTATTAGTAATGATAGCTCTTATTTTTTTCTAAACTATAATATATACATGAACCTTTCCATTTTAATTGAAAAGGTTTTTTGTGTTTTCTTCTTCTTATTAATCAGTCTAAAGCCTTAGGTGAAAATCAAGTAATAGACTGATAAGTAAAATTTAGTTCAATTGTATAGTTACAAGAAAGAAGACTTAATAAATGAAAGGGAGGAGAATATTTTAGGGGAGTAGTAAGTTTTATAGTTTTTGTTTTACAAGTGTCTTATCTTGAAAACAGAGGTGACTTATGAATTTTAGAATAATCCGTAATGACATATTAAAAAGCAAAGCAATCAGCTTCACAACCATGGTATTTGTTGCTGTTTCGGCTATGCTTGTTTCGCTTGCAGCAATACTCGTCGTAAATCTTTCGGGTGCGATAGATACGCTTATGACACAAGCTAAAACTCCACATTTTATGCAGATGCATTCGGGAGAAATAGATACTGCACGGCTAACATCTTTTGCAGAGCAACATACAAATGTCGAAGAGTTTCAAGTGGTTGAATTTTTAGGCATAGACGGTGCGCAAATTATGTTAGGCGATCAATCACTTGCAAATAGTGTTCAGGACAATGGTCTTAGCGTACAAAGTGAAAAATTCGATTATCTACTTGATCTGAATGGGCATATCATCCATGTATCAGATGGTGAGATTTATGTGCCGGTAAGTTATAGGAAGAACAACGCGACAGAGGTCGGTGATAGGGCTGTCATAAGTGGGAAGGAATTTATCGTTGCGGGTTTTCTACGTGATTCAACGATGAATTCCACACTCTCCGCATCTAAGCGATTTCTTGTAAGCAGCAATGATTATGCGGACATGAAGAACCTAGGAAGTATGGAATATCTGATCGAGTTTAGATTAAAGGATTTCTCCGCGATCGGCGCATTTGAAACAGCTTATGCCACAGCAGGGCTTGAAGCGAACGGGCCGACAGTTACCTATACGCTTTTCAAATTGATGAATGCAATTTCCGATGGGATGATGATTGCGGTTATCCTTTTTGTAAGTGTACTTGTCGTTACTATCGCATTTATGTGCATACGTTTTACGCTACTTGCGAAAATCGAAGATGATTACCGTGAAATTGGTGTGATGAAAGCAATTGGGCTACGCCTTTCGGACATAAAGAAGATTTATCTTTCGAAATACATCACTATTGCCGCAACAGGCAGTATATTTGGGTATATTTTATCGCTTGTGTTCCAAGGCAGACTGCTAGAAAACATACGCCTATATATGGGGGAAAGTGAAAATGCTTCTTTTGCTTACTTTTTCGGCATAATCGGCATTCTCCTTGTATTTCTTGCAATTATTCTTTATGTTAACTTCATTTTGAGAAGCTTTCGGAAAATATCCACTGCAGAAGCAATACGCTTTGGTACTTCCCAGGAAAAGAGCGCTAGTGCAAAGTATTTTAGCTTGAGCAGAAATAGATTGTTTAACACGAATACTTTTCTAGGTGCCCAAGATGTTCTCGTAAGGAAAAAGCTTTATGCCACTAGCTTAATGGTGTTGGTTCTTTCGACATTTATCATTATTGTTCCGCAAAACTTATCCAACACGATTTCCTCCAATAGCTTTATCAGTTATATGGGAATCGGAAACTACGATATGCGCATGGACATTCAGCAGACTGACAATATCTCTGAAAAAGCGGATTATATTTTAAAGACGATGAACAGTGACAGTTCCGTTTCAAAGGCTGCTGTTTTTACAACGAAAACATTCAAAGCTAAGACAGAAGAAGGTACGGAGGAAAATATAAAAATTGAACTCGGCGATCATTCCATTTTCCCGATAAATTATTCTGAAGGTAGGGCACCGACTGAAGAAAATGAAATTGCACTTTCGACGTTGAATGCTGATGAGCTAAGCAAAAAAGTTGGCGATGTTATTACGTTAGTGATGGAAGGGAAGGAGAAAAATCTCTCAGTAAGCGGAATATATTCTGACATTACGAACGGTGGCAAAACCGCAAAGGCTGTTTTTAATGACCATACGGCAGATGTTATGTGGAGCATTATCTCCGTGGAGTTTTCAGATAAATCTATAGTAGAGGGAAAGGTCACGCAGTATGCGAACCTGTTTAATTTCGCGAAAGTTTCAGCTATTAATGAATTTGTGTCACAGACATTCGGTTCGACAATTAATTCCGTCGAAAAGGCATCCACTGCCTCAGTTGCCGTTGCGCTGATTATTACGGTACTGGTTACTCTATTGTTTATGAAAATGCTTGTTGTAAAGGATAGACATTCCATTGCAGTCATGAAATCGTTTGGTTTTACAAACGCGGATATTAGGGTGCAATATATTTCACGGTCCATAATCGTACTAATAGTAGGCATAGTTGTCGGTACGCTTTTGGCAAATACGCTTGGAGAAGTACTTGCTGGCGCGATGATCTCCTTGTTTGGAGCGTCGTCGTTTACATTTGTGGTCAATCCGCTTTCAGTATACCTGCTTAGTCCACTATTAATGGTTTGTGCAGTTCTTATTGCAACGATAATTGGTACATCAAATGCTGGAAAAATAAAAATATCCGAACATATAAAGGAGTAAAGTATGAACAAGATTATTATCGGTGATCATCTCGTAAAATCTTTCGGTGAGGGCGATGAAAAGCACAATGTTCTAAGCGAAGTGACGGTTGAAATAAAAGAGGGCGAGTTCGTTGCAGTTATGGGACCATCAGGCTCGGGAAAATCGACGCTAATGTTTGCGCTTAGTGGAATGGACAGTGTTGACGGTGGAAACGTCTTTTTCGATGGTAAGAATTTATCGGCGGTCGAAGAGAAGGAGCTTTCAGATATACGTAGAACCAAAATGGGATTTGTTTTTCAACAGCCGACGATGCTTAAAAACCTGAATATACTCGACAATATCATTTTTCCATCTATGCGTGACAACAGAAAAAACGTCGCGAATATTTTGGAAAAGGCAAGAGTGCTTATGAAAAGAGTAGGCATTGAGGAGCTTGAAAGTCGTGATATTACACAGGTTTCGGGAGGTCAGCTTCAGCGTGCAGGAATATGCCGCGCACTTATGAACAATCCTAAAATCATTTTCGGCGACGAGCCTACGGGGGCACTAAACTCAAAATCAGCACAGGAGATAATGGACATATTTTCCGAAATCAACGCAAGCGGTACTGCGATTATGCTTGTAACGCACGATGCGAAGGTTGCAGCACGGACGGAGCGAGTTATGTTTATGCGCGATGGAAAAATTGTGAGCGAGTTGAAGCTTCCGAAGTTTGTTGGGACGGATATTGACGCTAGGGTCGAAGAGGTTACGGCAAAAATGCGGGAAATAGGAATCTGAATGTTGGGTTTCCCAGAGCCAAAACGAGACATGTACTTTTGTATGTCGTCTCTTTTGATTACGGTATAATATCCATGAAGTGATTGAAAAGAAACGAACAACTTTGTCCTATAAAAAAATCAGGAGGAATAACTATGACCAAAATAGTCCAAAAAATCGTTCCACATTTATGGTATGACAAAGAGGCAAAAGAAGCAGCAGAATTTTACGCTTCTATTTTCCCGCATTCTCAAATTACAGATATCACAACACTGCGTGATACACCATCTGGTGACTGTGATCAAGTTTCTTTTGAAATTTGGGGACAAAAGTTCATGGCGATTGACGGTGGTCCATTTTTTAAGATCAATCCATCCATTTCCTTCATGGTTAATTTTGATCCGTCGAGAGAAAAAGATGCGGAAGAGAAAATAAGGGATGTTTGGGACAAGTTGTCCGAAGGTGGTTCAGTGTTAATGCCGTTTGGTCAATATCCATTTAGTGAAAAGTATGGTTGGATCCAAGACAAATATGGTCTGTCATGGCAGTTAATGCTGACTAACCCAGAAGGTGAAGAGCGACCTGCGATAGTGCCGTCCCTTTTGTTTGTCGGTGAAAAATGTGGTAAAACGGAAGAGGCGATTCATTTTTATACGTCCATTTTTAAGGACGCAAAGCAGGGCAGTCTCGTACGTTACCCTAAAGGCATGGAACCTGACAAAGAAGGGACTGTCATGTTTGCTGATATGATGCTGGAAAACGAGTGGTTTGTCGCAATGGACAGTGCGCATGAACATAAATTCAGTTTCAACGAAGCCATCTCATTTATGGTATACTGCGACACACAAGAAGAGATTGATTACTATTGGGAAAAGCTTTCTTTCGTTCCTAAATCGGAGCAATGTGGCTGGCTGAAAGATCCGTATGGCTTGTCTTGGCAAATCGTACCGAGCGTGATGGACGAAATGATGCAAAACGGTACAACGGAGCAGATTGACCATGTAATGCAAGTGCTTCTGAAAATGAAAAAACTAAATTTGGCCGAGTTACAGAAATCATACACGGAGAAATAAAATTTAGGTTACGACGAGAATGGCACTCGTTATAACAGTAGCAGTATGAACACGTACTGGATAAGGCAAATAGTGTGAGCTATTTGCGAATTTAGGTGGTAACACGAGTCTACTCGTCCTACTCGTTTTTACGATTAGGGCGTTTTTTGCCAAAAAAAGATAAGTAAAGCTTCATAGCCTCAAAAAACGAAAGAGCGTGTAGAAGATTTATCCTCATACACGCTCTTTTGATTATTGATGAGTCGGCTTTTTCATGAATAAAGACAACACAATATTAATCACAGCCAATACTAAACTGATAATAAAGACTAGTGATGACCCCGCAGCTGCCGCTTGTGGTAATTCATTTGCAGTTGTTGCTAAAAAGCTAGTCTGTTTTGCAGATAAAACAGATACCATTACCGCAATACCAATAGCTCCAGCTACTTGTTGAATAGTTTGCGTAATAGCAATCCCGTCAGGATAGTACCGTTTCGGAAGCGAATTTAATGTATTTGTTTGTACAGAAGCAAGTACTGCCCCGATACCTAACATCATAATAATATGAGTGACTACGATCAACCACGTAGCCGTATCTGTCTCAAATTGTGTATATAATACATAAGCAATGGCTACTAAAATAGTTCCTGGTGTAATAACTGCTTTTGGACCATATTTGTCAAATAAACGACCAATCGTTGGAGCTAATATACAGTTTAGTAAGCTTCCTGGTAGAAGGATAAGACCTGTTGTAAAAGCAGCCATTAATAAAGCCATTTGCATATACATTGGTAAAACGACAAGCATGGACAACATATTAAAGAACGTGATAAAACTCATAATGACGCCAAGTACGAAAAGTGGGGAATTGAATGCTCTTAAATTCAACATTGGATTCTCCATTTTCATTTGACGGATGGCAAAAATGATAATTGCTAACACTCCAATGATGATGGATCCAAGAACAGTTCCACTTGTCCAACCAGAAACACCACTTACACTAAATCCGTATACAATACCACCGAATCCAATTGTCGAAAGAATAACAGAAAGTGCATCAATCGAAACTTTACGGATTTCATTCACATTTCGTAAATATACAATACCGAAAAAAAGTGAAAACAGTAAGAAGGGGATTGTAGCCCAGAAAATCCAATGCCATGATAATGTATCTAAAATAAGTCCTGCAATTGTTGGACCTAGAGCTGGACCAGCTAACATAACTAAGCCCATAACCCCCATAGCAGCACCACGTTTATTAGGAGGGAAGATAGTAAAAATAACATTTTGCGTTAAAGGTAAATTAATTGCCAGTCCCGCTGCTTGAATGATACGTGCTACTAATAAAAGCTCAAAACCAGGTGCTAAAGCAGCTAAAATCGTACCGAAAATGGATAGCAATATAGAAGTCATAAACATTTGACGTGTGGTGAATTTTTGCATTAAAATACCTGTTACTGGAACTAAAATACCTAATGTTAAAAAGTATCCTGTCGCTAGCCACTGAATCGTTGTGGGATCGACACTGAATATATGACTTAATTCTGTAAAGGCAATATTTAATGCCGTTTCACTAAACAGTCCGACAAAGCCCGCCACTAAAAGAGCAGCCATAATCGGGCCAGTTTTGAGTTGTTGTTGATTGGGAATTGCATTGGTTTGTGTATTCACTTATTAAGACTCCTTCAATACATTTGGTAGTACATGCGAAATAACTTTCAGAGGTTCACTTGTGTTATCCGTTAAACAAAGCATTATCGCACCTTCGATAGAAGCCGTTATCATTAACGCAATGGAAGCAGCCGTATCTTTCGAAAAGCCATCTTCTACTAACTTTTTAATATAAATCTCTTGGATTTTTGCGTAAAGATTTGAACATGTATTACGAACTGGTTCACTTAGGGATGCCATTTCACTAACGATACTGCTAAATGTATAACCACTAATCGTACCTTCTCGTTCAAAGTTTGCTACTAATTTTTCAATCATTGCACATAGAGCTTCTTGCGTGGTTTGATATTGTTTGAAAATTACTTCGATGTCTGTAGTAATTGCTTGATCGATTGACTCAAGACAAGTGATGAGTAGTTCTTCTTTTCCATTTGGAAAGTGATGATAGAGCGCACCTTTTGTAATAGTGCATGCGTTTAAAATTTCACTTACTCCTACGCCCTTATATCCTTTCTGTTGAAAAAGATTTGTCGCGATGTAGATTATCTGCGATTTAGTGTCCATTTCCGTAGTACCACCTCTCCATACCAACCGGTCTGTTTTTAACTATAGCAAAAATAAATCATCTGATGTAAGTGTTATTTTTGCTCTCTAAAACACGAATTCACAACTTTGACACATTTAAAGTGAGATAAGATTCAAGATTCTGTCATAGTTAGCTATATAGGATAAAGAAGCTTAGGAGGGATTAGCTTTGATAGAATTTAAGACTACTGATTTATGCGACGACCATGCAGATTCTCTACAAATTTGCGATATGGAGTTCCGTTCTTTCGGGAACAAGACTAGTTTTTCGGGAAAAATAGAAACGGTAAATGTATTTGAGGATAACGTGCTAGTCGTTGAAGCACTGGAAAATGTACCGGAAGGCTCTGTCATTGTGGTGGATGGATGTGGTTCCAAAGGATGTGCACTACTTGGCGACCGTCTAGCGGGCATCGCCGAGTCAAGAAAGTTAGCAGGCATTATTATTAATGGCTATGTGAGAGATTCAGCTGAGCTTGCTAAAATGAATGTCGGCATTCTTGCATTAGGAACATATCCGCTAAAAAGTAAAAAAGCTGGTACTGGCGAACGTAATAGCGTCCTTCACTTCGGAGGAGTTGACTGGAAGCCAGGAGAATATGTGTATGCGGATGAGGACGGAGTAATTACTTCTAAACAGTCTCTGTTATAGGTTATATCATCTTGAATATTTAAAATGCGTTCCCCTTTTTCACACAGGGAACGCATTTTAGTATTCACATTTTAATAGCTACACGTTTAGTCAGTTGACGAATCATCCATAAAGTAATGACTATTAGAACGAAAATACCTATGCCAGACGCATATATGGGCAATTGCAACGATGCGAACATGTCATGGACTGGTAAGTCTAATACAATTCTTAAAAGGATATCCTGTGCATAGATAATTATAAAAGCGATGATAATACAGATTAAGCCAAATAGAACGCCAAATCGATAAAATCCAGAGCCGATCAACCAACCGACCAAATAATAGATAAAAATATTTAAAGCAAAGACGAAAATAGCTAATAGCCAATTACTTTGGAGATCTACAAAAGGCGTTAAAATAATGGATTGAATCATTTCTCCGATCAAACCATCTTCATTTACCGGAGCGTTCTTGCCGAGTGAGCTATCCTTTAGAATGGAAAGGTTTACTACATTGACTAAAAAGATTTGAATAACGGATACTAGACTAGCAATAATCGGAATGGTAATCGAGAGACCAACAGATGCTATAGCAGTACCTTTAAAATAATCTTTTCGTGTAACCCCATTACCCACATAGTAGGGGAGGAATCCGTAAGATGAAATAATGCCGATAACGAGCATGAAAATATTAGCTGCAATAAAAACTGCATCGAAATACTGGTTCATTTCAATTCCCTTAGTAATAGAAAGTATCGTTTTAATAATTTGAATAACGAGAAGGACACCTAAAAAACCAAGTGCCCAAAATAATTGAACCCAATATAGATCCGTGGCGACTTTTGGATAAATTGCTTTTTGTTTCATCTTAGTTTCCCTCCTCTGTTAAGTGGATAAATAAATCCTGTAGTGAAATAGGACCGACCTCAAGCCCGCTTTGTTGTGCATTTTTTCGTTCTCGCTCTGTCAGCTCCCCATAAATCATGACAGACTTTGTATTGCCTAGTTGTTGAACATTTAGTAGTTTCATGGAATGGACGAACTCATCGACTTCGCTTGCTGCCCCGGTAATGGACACTCCTTTTGATATAAGCGATTCATACTCTTCCTGCAAAACTAAACTTCCTTTATGCAAAATAAGCACTTCGTCAAAAAGATAATCCATTTCAGATACAAGATGTGTCGAGATAATCATTATTCTTGGATGATTTGCTTGATCTTCTAATAATTCTTGATAAAAAATTTCCCTTGTCGGTGCATCCATGCCTAAATATGCCTCATCGAATATCGTAATTGGTGCTCGACTAGCTAATCCGATAGTGACATTGAGAGCGGATTGCATTCCTTTTGAAAATTCTTTTACTTTTTTAGTTAGTGGCAGATTAAATTTTTGAATAAGATGCTGTGCATATTCCTTATCAAAATATGGACGGTATCTTTCCACCCCTTCGAGTATTTCTTTTACGTTATCTGACTCATCTTTATAATCCTTACTATATATAAAGGCTACTTGCTGCATTACATTTGGATTTTCAAATGGTGCTTCTTCATTAATCGTTAACGAACCGGACGTTTGCTCTCGAAACGAAGCTAGTATAGATAGAAGGGACGTTTTTCCCGCTCCATTTCTCCCTAAGAATCCATAAATTTTCTTGTCACTTAATCGAAACGATAATTTTTGTAATGCATGATGACCCCCATAGGTTAAACTTAAATCCGTTGCTTCTACAGTTAATGTCATGCTTGTTCACTTCCTTTTATTTTTTGGATGAACTCAACGATTTCGCGCTCAGAAATCCCTAATTTTTCGGCTTCGTGCACTAATCCAACAATATAATCATCTACAAATGCATCTTTCCGTTTTTGAATGAGCTTCTTTTTAGCCCCTTCTGCAACAAACATTCCAATCCCTCGCTTTTTAAAAAGAATTCCTTCCTCGACTAACTGATTGACACCTTTCGATACAGTGGCATGGTTGATCTTGTAGAAAGTTACTAGCTGATTCGTAGAAGGCGCCTGTTCTCCTTCTTTCAATTGATCGTTTACAATTTGATCTTCAATTTTTTCTCGAATTTGCATATAAATTGGTTTGTCATGATCAAGAAGTTTGCTCAATGGATTCACCACTTTTCTGTTTAGCTATTATACTCATATGGTTATATACTTATGTGTATAACCATAATACAATTTTATTTAGGTGTCAAGAAATGACTTTAAATATGAAACAGAACATACGTGTGGTATAATTTCACTATCATAAATAGTGCAAGGAGGAAATCACAAATGACTGAACGATGCGCATGGGTAGCTACAAAAGAGCCTTTGTATATGGAGTATCATGATAATGAATGGGGAGTACCTGTATATGATGATAGGCTTTTATTTGAAATGCTCTGTCTAGAAGGGGCACAAGCGGGCTTAAGTTGGTGGACGATTTTACAGAAAAGAGAAAATTACCGAAAAGCATTTGATCATTTTGAAGCAGAAAAAATTGTTCATTATACGGAAGAAAAGTTGCAGTCATTAAGAGAAGAAACTGGAATTGTGCGGAATAAGCTAAAAATTCAAAGCGTCGTAACGAATGCAAAGTCATTTTTGAGAATCCAAAAGGAATATGGTTCATTTTCAAATTATATATGGAGCTTTGTTGATAACAAACCGATCGTGAACCATTGGAAGACAGTAAAAGAAGTTCCTGTTTCAACTGAAATAAGTGATTACATGAGCAAACGATTGAAAAAAGATGGTTTTAAATTTGTAGGGGGTACTATTTGTTATTCGTATATGCAGGCGGTAGGGATGGTGAATGACCATACGTTGGAGTGTTTTTGTCACCCGTCTCATGTAAAAGTCAAAAAGTAAACAAAGTGCCAGAAACCACATAGGTTCCTGGCACTAAATTTCTAATCCCTGTTTCCAAAAAATAATTTTAATAATGGAGGTGTAACAAGTGTTGTAACAATAACTACAATAATCATCGCGGTGTAATATTCTGTAGGTAATAGACTACTCTCAAGCCCCATGGCAGCTAATATTAATGCCACTTCTCCTCTTGAAATCATCCCTGCGCCAATAAACAGAGCCCCACTAATATTTCTCTTTGTTGCAAACAAATTCATCAATAGCTATGATTGGAAGAGAAACTTATTATAAAACTGGAGTGGTATATATGTATCGTAAAGTAGAGGATTTTGTAGAAGATTGGACAGTATCAGCAGCAGGAACATTAAGTGTGTTTAAAGCGATCACAAATGATAAATTAGACCAAGCAATAGAAGAAGGGCATAGTACACTCGGTTGGCTTGCTTGGCATTTAGTAGGTGCAGCAGGAGCATTTGGTCATTTTGCAGGTTTACAGATTCCGGCACCTGGACGCGGTGAGCCAGTACCAACAGATGTATCTGAAATTGTACAAGCTTATGAGAAGGCGGCAGATGCATTTAAAGCTGAAGTAACAAAGTTTACGGATGATATGTTACTAGAAGAAGTGACTGGATTCGTTGGACCGACCGTGCGTGGTAAACTTTTACGTGGCTTAATCGACCATCAAACACATCACCGCGGGCAAATGACTGTATTACTACGTCAAGCTGGTTTAACTGTTCCTGGCATTATGGGACCGACAAAAGAGATGCAATAATAACCGAGGTATTCCTTGATAGTTGAAATCGCAGAAAAATTTATGGTAGAATTAAATTCACTATATGGAAATGGAGGTTTTCCTTTTGACAGCATCAATGAGACTAAGAATCCAGTTTTTGAATCGTTAAATTGAATACGTTCAAAAGCTCTGCTCGTGGGCAGGGTAAATGGGATTGGTCTGTCTATTTTAGGAAAACCTTTATTTTATGAATTAAAAAGAGGGGGACGAGTCTGCCCTCTTTTTTGCTGTCTTTAAACATAAAAATACGACAGTTATTTCCAGTTAAAATAGACCTACTCCATTTACTTTTAAGTAAAAACTATATATATAGAAAAGGTCGTGAATAAGATGAATTCAACTTATGATAATTGGAAAAGGAATATTATTATCTTTTTAAGTAGCCAGACAATATCGCTTTTTGGATCTTCCTTAGTCCAATATGCAATTATGTGGCATATTACGCTTACTACACAGTCGGGTATGATGATGACGCTGTTTATCCTTTGTGGTTTTATCCCCACTTTTATATTATCGCCAGTAGCTGGGGTATGGGCCGATCGTTATAATCGTAAGCTACTCATTATTGTATCGGATGGTTTGATTGCGACAGCAACACTTATTCTCGCTATTGTATTTTTGATGGGATATGACCCAATTTGGTTACTATTCGTTATGGCTGCAATTCGGGCAGTTGGAACGGGTATTCAAACACCTGCTGTTGGGGCTATTCTGCCTCAAATTGTTCCGGAAGACAAACTGACCAAAGTGAATGGAATAAATGGGAGTATCCAAGCAATCATTATGTTCGTGTCCCCAATGGTCAGTGCGGCGTTACTAACAATGGCTTCGCTTGAAGTGATTTTCTTTATCGATGTCGTCACTGCAGCAATAGCGATTATAACGTTATTGGCATTTTTGAAAATTGCGGTGCATGAAAAGGCATCTGAAAAACAAACAACGAGTTATTTCACTGATTTTAAAGAAGGGCTAGTATATATTAAACAGCATGCTTTTCTGAAGAAGTTCTTTCTATTTTTCGCTTTTTTCTTTGTATTGATGGCACCTGCTGCCTTTTTAACTCCACTCCAAGTGGCGCGTAGCTTCGGTGATGATGTATGGCGCTTAACGGCCATCGAGATTGCTTTTTCGATTGGAATGATGGTTGGTGGAGGGATTATTGCTTCCTGGGGAGGCTTTTCCAATAGGGTATACACGATGACATTCGCCAGTATATTAATGGGTATTTGTACGTTTGCTCTAGGGATTATTCCTGTATTTTGGATTTACTTAGCCTTTATGGGTATATTCGGAGTTGCGATGCCAATTTTCAATACACCAACGATGGTTTTAGTCCAAGAGAAAGTGGAAAGCAATTATCTTGGTAGGGTATTTGGCGTGTTTGGGATGATTTCTACATCCATGATGCCTATTGGAATGCTCATTTTTGGACCGATATCAGATGTTGTAAAAATCGAATGGTTACTCGTAGGAACTGGGATACTAATTTTAATAGTAGGTGTTTTCTTAGGTAGAAGTAAAGTGTTGCTAGAGGCGGGAAAACCGACAGTGAAGGAAGTTACTGAGTAGAATATCTATTGTGTTTGACCGCTTGATGCGTTAGCATTAGGCGGTCTCTTTTTTTATAACCAAGCTTTACTTAAAAGCTCTACACCATGCTCTATTTCATCATAAGAAAGATTACTAAAACCAAGTTTAATAATTGGTTCAGCAGTATTGTTGTTAATGAAGTAGAGCGAGGTAGGATACACTTTCACTCCGGATAAGGAAGCGCGCTCGATTAGCTCTTCTTCCGAATACTTCAAGTGTACTTTTACTAATATGTATAAACCAGATTGCTCGCCAATAATAGATACATGCTTTTCAAGTTGTTCTTTTAATGCTGATACTATGTGCCGCATTTTTCGTTTATACACAAGACGCATACGTTTAATATGGCGATTCCATTCTCCTTCTTCCATAAATTTAGCCATGGTGAGTTGGCTAAGAAGGGAAGAGGTACTCTCAAAGTGATGAAACTGCTGTTTATAACGTTTTAAAAGTGACGGTGGCAACACCATATAGCTTAATCGGATTCCTGGAAGAAAGGACTTAGAAAAGTTTCCTAGATAAATGACTCTTGTCGAATCAATGGAAGCGAGAGCTGGAAATGGTTGCTGTGTATAGCGAAACTCACTATCGTAATCGTCTTCGATAATATATCCATTTATCTTGTTCGCCCAATGGATAAGTATTTGTCGTTGTTGAATGGACATACTGACACCGATTGGACTGTGATGCGAAGGTGTTACATAGATGACTTGTGATTTCATCTGTTCTATTCTTGAAAAATCAGCTCCTGTTTCATAAACAGGTAAAGTTTCAAGTGTGAAGCGATGAAATTGAAAAGCTTCTCTAGCACCATCATAGCCAGGATCTTCGACGATAACGCTTGGGAAATCATCCTTTAGTATATGCCCAAGATGGATGAGCATTTGTTGAGTACTACTACCGATAATGATGGCATTTGCGTCCGTTTTCACCCCACGAGATTGGAGTAAGTATGTAGCAATTTGCTCACGTAGGCACACTTCACCAAAGGGGTCCCCATATAGAAAGCTTTCCTGTAACGTTAATGCTTGATTGGAGATTCTCCGCCAAATTTTTAAAGGGAAATTTGCCTTATCCACTGCCCCTGCTCGAAAGTCAATGTGGACAGGTGTTATTGACTCTGTTTGCTTTATATTAGGAGCGATTAGTGCTTCTTGGAATAAAATCGGCTCTATTTCATTTACAAAATAACCTCTTCTCCCTTCTCCGCGAATATAGCCTTCTGCTACAAGTAAATCATAAGCTGTTAATGTCGTATTGCGACTTACATGGAGGGATTCTGCAAGCTGTCTAATAGATGGTAATTGCTCATCAGGCAGTATGTCGCCTCGCTCGATAAGTATTTTAAGTTGCTCGTAGATTTGTTTATATTTGGTGGAGTCTTCGTTAAATGCAAAAATGATGTTCTTCATGAAAATCTCCTTTGACATGTTTGATTATTTATAATTGTACCTTTTTAAATGTCAGCTTGTATCATACTATTGACTTAGATTGTATAAGCTATTACAAATCAAGGGGGAGTCATTCATGTATATACCTAAGTATTATAAAATAACAGATTTTAATGAAATGAAAGAATTTGTTCAAAAAAACTCATTTGGAACGATTGTTACAACCAAAAAAGGTAAACCAATCGCTACTCATCTACCTCTGGGATTAAGTGAAAAAGATGGGGACAACTTTTTAACTGGGCATATGGCTTATGGCAACCCACAATGGAGAACATTCGAAACGAGTGAGGATGTTCTCGTTATGTTCCAAGGACCGCATGCTTACATTTCGTCTTCATGGTACGAGCATGAAAATGTTCCAACATGGAATTATCAGGCTGTTCATGTATATGGAACAGCTAGCATTTTGAATGAAGAAGAGTTAAAACAAGAACTAACAGCAATGCTACACAAATATGAAAAACATCGTGAAAATCCAGTATTATGGGAAAAACTTTCTCCGCAAGTTTTAGAAAAAGAACTAAAAGGCATCGTTGGTTTTAAAATTAAAATACAAGAAGTTCAAGCTGCCTATAAATTAAGTCAAAATCGTAATGAGAAGGACTATCTTAATATCGTTCATAAACTCCAGGAGGAAGAAGATGTAAGTTCTCAACAAATGGCAAAAGTGATGAAAGGGAGAGTGTAACGTCCTGTGTCGCAAAAAATTCAATACAGGATAGTATTAACCATTTTGCTATAGGAGTTTGTCTCCCTTGAATAGTTAACTTTCAATAGTCGAAATATTCAAATGTTTACCTCGTTTATATGGTAAAATGATTGAAGTAAATGATACGGGAAGTTAGTGAAAAAGGAGAGATGAAAATGGGATTTTTAGATGGTTTAATGGGAAATGCATCAGAGGTAGAACTGGATAAAGTCGAAAAAGAGTTAAAGGATTTACTAGTTTCTACTGAAAAAGTAGAACATGCGTATAAGCTTATTCGAGATTTATTTGTTTTCACAGATAAACGACTATTGCTCATCGACAAGCAAGGAATGACTGGTAAGAAAGTAGAATATCACTCCATTCCATACAAAAGTGTCGTCCATTTTTCGATTGAAACAGCGGGAACTTTAGACTTAGATGCTGAATTGAAAATTTGGTTATCTGGAAGTGCGATACCGATTCAAAAGAAATTCAACAAATCATTGAATATTTATAAAGTGCAAAGTGTATTAGCGGCATATGTTTTGAAATAAGTACGTAGGTAAAAAGACAAATAAGAAGGCTCGGCGTTCGCCCGTAAGAAGCGAACGCCAATGTACTAAATAGTAACGGTACAGTAAGCTTCAAACAAACACATGAATATCATGCTTCTCATACTTTTCAAGTACCGGCTGACTAATATTTGAGTCAGTAATGATGCCATCTACACTTTTCAAGTCTCCGATTTTAAGCATTGCCACAGAGTCAAATTTTGTATGATCTGCTACGACGAACACTTTTCTAGCATTCCGATACATTGCCATTTTTACCTCGTATTCGCCATCCCCATAATCAGTTAATCCTTTTTCTAAAGAAATTCCACTCACACTCATGAAAAAAGTATCGATATTAAACTTTTCGATATAAGAAACGCAAGAACCTCCTACGATACATAGCTCAGAATTCCTAATTTTCCCACTTGGTAAATACACATTAAAATTTGGATTTTCACATAAAATCGTTGCAATAATAATAGAGTTTGTAATGATCGACAAAGAGTGGAAGCTTTGTACAAGCTCCTTGGCGATTTCTGTATTCGTTGTACTGACATCTAATGCTACGAAGTTTCCTTCTTTTACAAATTGTACAGCGTGGCTAGCAATCAGTTTTTTCTCTTCGATATTGACAGCTTCTCGAATAGTGAAATTCGTTTCTTCTATAATAGTATGTTTTAAAATGGCACCCCCGTGGACTCGTTCGATTTCTCCTAACTGTTCTAAATGCTCCAAATCACGTCTAATTGTTTCCTGGGTCACATCTAGCAAACTACTTAAATACACTACTTTTACTGATTTCTTTTCATTTAAATAATTTAATATGTGTTGATAGCGCTCGTTTTTCAACATATAATCCCTCGATTCTTCTAAAGCAATTATCTATTACTATAAACAAATATCAAATAAATAAAAAGAATAAACAACAAATCAAATGATTATTTACACTATATTTACAATAAATCTTTAATTGTATTTACAATTGTTCTGTATTATTTGATTTGAGAGATGAAAACGAAGAAAAACAAAAGAATAAACAAATAAATTCAAAAGCAGGTGCGAGCAATTGTGAAGAAAATTTCATTGAAAAATATCACTAAGCAATATGATACCAATCAAGAAAAGATTCTAGAAAACTTTAATCTAGATATTTATGATAAGGAATTTATCGTCTTAGTTGGACCTTCAGGATGTGGGAAATCAACCACTTTACGAATGATTGCCGGATTAGAAAGCATCACTTCCGGAGAACTATCGATCAATGAGCAAGTGATGAATGATGTACCTTCTAAGGATCGCGGCATTGCAATGGTATTTCAAAACTACGCACTTTTCCCGCATTTAACGGTGTTTGATAATATTGCATTCGGTTTGAAAATTAGAAAAGAAGATAAAAAAGTCATAAAGGAAAGAGTAGAGGAGACGGCTGCGAAGCTAGGGCTCACAAATTATTTAAAACGAAAACCTAAAGATTTATCTGGAGGACAAAGACAGCGTGTTGCCTTAGGAAGAGCGATCGTGCGTAATACGAATATTTTCTTAATGGATGAGCCGCTATCAAATTTAGATGCAAAGCTTCGTATTCAAATGCGAGAGGAGATTATTCAACTACATAACCAATTAGGTACAACAACTGTTTACGTAACGCATGATCAAACGGAAGCAATGACGATGGCGTCTCGCATTGTTGTACTAAAAGATGGAGCAATTCAACAAGTTGGAACGCCACATGAAGTATATATGCATCCTGCCAATATGTTTGTAGCGAGTTTTATAGGTTCACCAACTATAAACTTTTTAACAGTTAAAGTAACTTCTCACGCATTAAAGATAGATGAGCAGAAAATTGTCGAAATGCCACTTGATAACAGTACGCCAAATGAAATTATTATTGGTGTTCGACCGGAGGATATCGAACTTGTGAGTGAACCAGATGCGATTAAATTGACTATTCATCGTGTAGAAATGATGGGAGCAGATAAATATGTGTACGGAGAAATAATGGGGCAAAAGTTGACAGTTCGTGTGCATAACGAATTGGATATTCAATCCAAGCAACATTTGCACATTAAACTAAACCCTCGAAAAGTACATCTGTTTGAAAAAGAAACAGGTAAGGCTATCGAAACGTTTGTTAAAGATACGGTGGTGGTATAACGGTGGACCGTTTAAAAGGTTATGGCAAAATACTTTTCTTTGTAGGGATTCCGTTAGTTCCATTACTTGCATTTTGGTTCATCCCGATGTTCGTATCTCTTTGGTTAAGTACAACTGACTGGGATTATATTAGCCCTGAGTTTAATCACGTTATGCTAGAAAACTATCAAACGATATTAACGAGCGGAAATTTCTATGCCGCATTAAAAAACACTGCATTCTTCAGTGTCATGACAGTGATCCCGACGATTATTTTCGGTCTTGTATTTGCAGCTTTACTGAAAAAAGTGATGAAAGGATCCACTCTATTTAAGTCATTGTTATTCTCGCCGTGGATTACACCAATGGTTGCGATGTCGATTGTGTGGACGTGGATTTTTCAGCCGGATGTTGGTTTATTGAACCAAATACTTGGTTGGTTTCATTTGCCTCAGCCCTCTTGGTTAACTGATTCGAATACGGCTATGTGGGCAATTATTATCGTCACTATTTGGAAGAATGCTGGATGGGCAATGCTTTTCTATGCAGATGCATTGTCTAAAATTCCGAATGAACTGTATGAAGTAGGGAAAATGGAAGGAACTTCATGGTGGCAAAATAGTAAGTATATAACCATTCCTTTAGTTTCGCCTACGACTTTATTTTTAGTTATTATTTCGCTTATTGACGCGATACAAGCTTACGATCAAATTCAAGTGATGACACAAGGTGGTCCAGCAGGTAGTACGAGAACGCTGTTGTACTTGTATTACCAAATGGCATTTGAGCAGTTTAATATGGGACAGGCTACAGCCTTATCCACCATTATCGTTATATTAACTGGTGTACTTGCTTTTTTACTGTTCTATACGTCGAAAAAATGGGTTCATTATTAAAGGGGGCGAAGGGTATGCAACAAACTTTTAATAGATCCAAATCGGTATTTCGGTATGCCTTCCTCATTGTTTTCAGCTTAATGATGGTATTTCCACTTATATGGATGATATTAAGTTCGTTAAAAACGACGGAAGAAATTTTTGCTGTACCTATTACGCTTTTCCCGGAAACGCTACAATGGGGTAATTTCTCTGGTGCATTAGAGATGGCACCTTTTTGGTTGTATATGTTCAATAGTGCGTTTACTTCGATTTGTATCGTTATTCTTCAAGTAGTTTTGTCTAGCATGATTGCTTATGCATTAACGCAGTTGAAGTTTAAAGGAAAGTCGTTATTATTCAACTCTATTCTCATCACATATATGCTGCCAGCAGCGGCTACGTATGTTCCGAGTTATATATTGCTCTCTAAAATGGGTTTACTAGATTCATTGACAGGAATTGTTGTTTCCAACGTCGCAAGTGTCTTTACGATTTTCTTACTGCGGCAAGCTTTTATGCAAGTGCCGAAAGAGATGATTGAGGCGGCTCGTTCAGAAGGTGCAAACGACTTTGCAGTTTTAACTAAAGTGATGATCCCAATGTGTAAATCAACTATTTTTATTGCTGGTTTAATAGGGTTTGTATCGATGTATAACAATTACTTATGGCCATCTTTAATCGTAAAAAGTGAGGATAAGTATTTAATCACTGTTGGGCTTAACCGATTTTTCACAAACGTAGGATCTTTCGCCGATACATGGCCTTTCATAATGGCAGCAAATGTTTTAACTGTCGTACCACTTTTACTATTATTTGTACTTCTAAACAAGTGGTTTATAAAAGGTATTAGTGATAGCGGCTTAAAAGGATAAAAAACAAAAAGGAGTGTTTCAAATGAAGAAGAATCTATTATTTGCTATTATCGTGTCGGCATTATTGATGATATTAGCAGCGTGTTCAAGTAAAAGCGAGGAAGGCAGTACAGGAACAGCAAGTGAATCATCTGGTCCAACTACCATTGAGTTTTGGTATGGTCTTGGTAGTGAAGCAGATCTAAAAATGAAAGAAATTATCGATGGGTTTAATAAATCCCAAGATGAAGTAATCGTGAAAGCAGTGCCTCAAGCAAGCTATTCGGAAACATATCAAAAGCTACAAGCAGCAATTGCAGCGAAGGATGCACCGGGTTTATTCATCACAGGGTCTAGTTCACTTGTAGATTTAGCGAGTAAATCAGCATTAGCACCGTTAAATAAGTATGCAAGTGAAGATAGCATTTACGATAAAGAAGATTTCTTAGATGTATTTATCGATGCTGCTTATATTGGTGACGAGTTATATGCATTACCAGCTTATGGGTCAACACAAGTGATGTATTTTAGAAAAGATATTTATGAACAAGCAGGGATGGATCCAAAAGAAGTATTTGCGTCTTGGGAAAACGTAGCAGAAGCATCTAAAAAGTTACAAGCACAAGGTGTAGTAGAGTATGGTCATTTACCGATGTGGGGTAGCGGAAACTTAATAGATATCGCTTTGAGTAATGGCGGAGAAATTATTAGTGAAGATGGAAAAGAAGTATTAATTGATAGCGATGCATGGGTGGATGCTTGGGAATTTATTCGTAAGCAAATTCACGAAGAAAAAACGATGAAAGTTAACTCTGGTGGACAGGGCTGGGAATATTGGTATAAAACAATCGACGAAGTATTGGCAGGTAAAGCAGCTGGATACACTGGTTCATCAGGAGATAAAGGTGATCTCGACTTTACGGTTATTGACTCCATCCCACAACCAGGTTTAAACGGTAATGCAGCAGCCCCTACCGTAGGTGCATTGTTTATGGCTGTTCCAGCGGTTAATAGCGATGAAGAAATTGCAGCGGCATATAAATTTATGAGCTATTTCTCGAGTAGCGAAGTGAATGTGGATTGGGCTGAACATATTGGGTATATTCCAGTTCGTGAATCTGCAATGGAAGTACCTGAATATGCAGCGTTTATCGAGGAAAACCCTTATGCAGGAATACCATATAAACAAGCATTGACTGGTTCACCAGATTTCGTAGATCCAACTGGCGGTAAAATTGTTGATGCAATCTCCATTGCAGCAGACAAAGTAGAACTTCAAAATGTTTCCGTAGAAGAAGCATTAAAAGAAGCGAAGAAAGTAGCGCAAGAAGCGTTAGATGAACTGAACTAAAAAATAGGGCAGGGTGAGTGCATGATACAAAATACGATCAAGCTGGAACTAATGGATGATACAAGCGAAAGAGTGATTCATAATACATTTACATTCGATGTTTCAGAGAATATACAATCTATCGGTCTACAACTATATCATCGAGAAAGTATTTGGGGCACTTATTTAGTATACGATCCGACCGGGCAATTACGCGCACAATATGTTACAGGTAAAACACCACAACCAATTGTTATTCATGAACAAATGGAAGGGACAAGTCCTTATACAACGGCCGGATCTATTTCAGTAGGTACATGGACAATCGAAGTAATTGCTACTGTTGCTAATAAGGAAAATATAGAAAAACCTTTTATAGAGGTGCAATTCGATACGGAAAGAACAGATCGATCGACAAATGAGTTGTATTGGAATGAAATGGCTGGTAATCCAGAGCGAATCGTACAGAACGAGGCTAGATGGTACAAAGGTGATTTTCATACGCATACCATTTATTCGGACGGTCAAATGACGAGAGAAGAAAATATGGCAAGTGCGAAAAACCAACAATTAGATTTCTTTGTTGCGACCGATCACAATATCGTGCCAACTTCTTGGGTAAATGATACATCAGTGCTGGTATTACCGGGGATAGAAGTAACTGCACCATTAGGGCATTTCAATATTTTGAATACAAATTGTTCCCCGTTCGAGGATTGTCATCTAGGGGATATGCTGACAGAACAAGGCATGAATAATATTATTGCTGGGCAATATGGAAACGCGCTAATTTCGATTAATCATCCATTTTTAACGGAATGGAAATGGCTGTTTAACGATACGCCATTAAATAAAGTAGATACGTTAGAAGTTTGGAATGATCCGACGTATGGATACAATCCACAGGCGACGGAATGGGCATTAATTGCTTGGGACATGCTGTTAAAAGACGGTCATCGTATTACCGGAATTGGTGGTTCAGATTCACATTTGAAACCTGAAGAACGCTATGAAGGTAGTGAAGAAGCTTCTCTTATCGGTGATCCTGGCACATTCGTATACTGTGAAGGGCTGTCTGTTACGAATCTTATAACAGCAGTGAAACAGGGACATGTTGTCGTTTCAAGAGGTGAAAAAATTAGCTGCCAACTGGAACAATTCATAGCTGGCGATCAATGTGATAGGTCGACAGGTGAAATAAAAGTAAGTATCGATACAAATGAAGCCATTGAAATAGAATGGGTTGTGGATGGTGAGGTTGTATCGAAAATAATGGATAATCACGCGAGCTATCTATTCAATTGGAGCGACGATGCTTACCATTATATTCGAGTGAATGTACGAAGAGCAGACGGTACACTTTATGGGTTTACAAATCCAATTTACTTTAACGATAAGAACCCATCCCTTCATACATGGGGACAACTTCTAGAGCTTATGAAGGAGCATGTGCATGATTAAAGGTATTTTGTTTGATAAAGATGGGACATTAATCGAGTTCAATAGCTTATGGATTGAGTCCACTTACGAATTTTTAGAAAGTATTACCCGAATTCATAACCAGGAAGAAAAATTAGAGGAACTTGCCTACAAAGTAGGATTAGAAGGCAAAACAGTTCGCGAAGACAGCGCGCTTGCTGGAAAAACATCAGTCGATTTAGCGGAAATTATTAGTGATATGTTAAAGGTAGATTGTGAAGAAATCTTAAAAGAATTGGATCGCTTTTACTATGAGAAGGTAAAAGAAAAACCTGAAAACATCAAACCTGTTTGTGATTTACAACAGCTATTTGCGCAGTTAAAATCAAACGGCTTAAAAATTGGTATTGTGACTGCTGATAACTATGATGTGACAAAATTTATTCTCGACATGCTTAAGCTAACGGAGCAAGTGGATTTTATTGCGACGGCTGATCTATATGATAAAAAACCAAATATAGAAGCACTGCAAGTGTTTTGTGACGAACAAAATTTGCAACTAGATGAAGTGATTCATATTGGAGATACATCGATTGACATGGAATTTTCCAAGCATTGTTGTTATGGAGTTGGTGTCCTCACAGGCATAGGCACGAAACCAGCATTATTAAAATATACTCCCTATGTGTTGAATAATGTTGCGGAATTAATTAATCAAGACGGAGAGTTATCACTTCCGGCTTGAATGAAAGCTGTTAAACCTAGCTAGGTTTAACAGCTTTTTATGTTCTTTTGTGTCACACAAAGTTAGAAGCGATTCAAAATAGTGGTGACTGAGTTGCTGTGCGTAAATCAAGGGACACTTATCTTTTTTGTCTATGGAATATGCTATAAACAATAGAAGATAAGGAGAGTCGTATAGTGAGGTTATGAAGCGTCGCAGGTCTCGACAGCAGGATGGTAACGATACATCCGTCTATGTTATGGGAGCGGTAAGGCAAAAACAAAAGTTGAACCAACATGAAAATAAAAAGGAAAAAGAAACTTACCAACAGATAGGTGTTGGAAAATATTTCCGTCAATCCAGTCGTTACATTTTGAATTATCGATTACTCGGCTATCAGTTTTTTCAGCCTTATTATGATAAAAGCTATGATGAAATTAACCTTCCACCGTCCTGATTTAATACACCAGAAAATATGATCCTCAATTATTTCAGCATTTTACGGGAAGCTGAAAACCTAACAAGCCAACTTACTGGAGGTTGCGGTACAGTCGGAGAGGCTAGGATCCAGGTTTTAACCTTATTCTTACAGTTGAAGGAGGGCGAAGGACAGACAAACGCCATAAGATTATCGAAAAAAGAGAGGTTGGTCGTGACGTCAGTCATGACCAGCCTCTCTCCGAAATCACTCGGTAATGATATAGCATCAAGTTTGTCCAAAGCCCTCCGAAAATGATGGAAACAGGTTTTGAACTTAAATGGCGCTTAAGCTTTTCTTATAATAATTTTTGTTCAGGTGATTTTATAAGCGTAGCTGTTTCTATTATTGGAATCTCTCCATTCATGCGTTCTCCTGATATTTCCTCAAGAATCGTGTGAAAGTTATACAAATGCTACTTCATGAGTCCCCTTTCTCCGAAGTTTTCCCCAACTTACTCACAAATTATTATTCTGGACTATTTATCCACTCAGTTGTCGAAAAAAATCACATAACTTATACACTGCTTATCCCCAATTCATGTATAACTATAGCGTAATGTTTATCCTCATCATTTAAGGGAAATTACTTGATAAGCAAATGCTAAAAGGAGAGGGTATGTTTTATGGATAAAACTGTTGCTGAAGTAATACTGGATCAATTGTCACTTTTAGGAGTCAAGCGTATTTACGGCGTCGTTGGAGATGCAATTATAGGGCTGTTGGATGCAATGGCCAAACAGGACAGGATTGAGTTTATTCCTGTGAAACATGAATCTGTCGCAGCATTCATGGCTTCTGCTGAGGCTAAGTTGACGGGGAAGCTTGCGGTATGCACAGCTACAATGGGACCAGGAGCAGCTAATCTACTAAATGGTCTTGGAGATGCTTATTCAGATAAAGCTCCTGTCCTAGCGATTACCGGTCAGGCACCACGCAATAAAATAGGCACAGATTATCAACAGTATGTGGATCAACAGGAACTTTTCAAGCCATTTGCTACTTACTCAGCAAATCTTGCAAGTGAGGATGCTATAGTGGATCTACTTCAAAAGGCTGCTCAAACATCGCTTCAGCAGCGTGCCGTCACACATCTGTCTATACCAAAAGATTTGTTCCAGGTAAAGACAGATGCGAAAGCTCGTGCACTGCCGACAGTAATAGAAGGAACAGCCTCTTTTCAAACGGAAGATTTAAAAGAAGTGGCGGCAGTGATGAAAACAGCAAAAAAACCAATTATTCTTGCCGGAGCAGGAGCGAAAAAGGCAGCTTCTTCTGTGGAAGAACTCGCTGAAACCTGGGGAGCGGGTATTCTCACCAGCTTGGGTGGCAAAGGACTGTTTCAAGAATCTACGTCATCTCTTCTTCAAGGAATTGGAGAAGGGGGAAATCCTCATGCAGCCGAAGTTTTTAAACAAGCTGATGTTGTCCTTCTTGTGGGAGTGACTTGGTGGCCAGAGGGGTACGTGCCTAATAATGCTCGAATTATTCAAATTGACACCCACTTCGCAACTGCCCATAAAGGAATTCCAACGGAGCTTGGGGTCAATGGTAAAGCAGAGCAAGTGGTCCCACTTTTGCTACAAAGTTTAGAAGGTCATCAAAAGAATGCTGCATGGAACACTCAAATAGAGGAAGCAAAAGTAAAATGGGCTGCCCAAAATGAGGAGGAAGGTCAGATTACTGGTTCGCCTATCCATCCATCTCGTATAGTTCGAGCAATTGAACGAACGGTCGCAGAAGATGCGGTACTTACATTGGATACAGGAGATATAACGGTATGGATGAACCGCAATTTTCGTCAAATTCAGCAGTCTGTTCTATTTTCAGGTTATTGGCGCTCGATGGGTTTCGGCCTTCCAGCGGCTATCGCGGCAAAGCTTGTGCAGCCTGAAAAACAAGTCATCGCCATAGTTGGAGATGGAGGGCTTCAGATGACGCTTGCCGATCTCTTAACTGCAACTCGCTATAACCTAGACATTACGGTTCTGGTTTTTAATAACGGGTCCCTACAAATGGAAAGTGACAAAATCCAAGCGGCCGGAGATAGGGAACTGGGAACGCAATTGACTAACCCAGATTTTGTACAAGTAGCTGAAGCATGTGGATGGACAGGATTCCGCGCCGATACGGATAGTGAATTAGAATCGATTCTCGAAGATGCTATCCGAACTACTGGTCCAGTATTAGTCGATATCTACACAGCACAGGCATTTTTTCCAGAAACAGAGTGATTATATACTTATAAAAAAAGGCAGAATGCTAAATACATTCTGCCTTTTACTATCTAAAAATTAAAGTAACTGCGAAGTAAATAAGAAATCCATTTGCAATGGGGATGATTGCGAATGTTTTCTAATAACCCTTTGACAATAGCAGGACTTAAACTTGGTTCTAGCACTTGCTGCTTTAGTAGGATAAGCGATTCTTTTTCAATAGACTCCTCCAACTCATCCGTTTTTTGTGTAATCATTTCCAGTAGTTGTTCTTTCGTTACCTCCCCTAAAGCAGGTTGTTCCATCGACTGAATAAAATCTTCTGATATAAATGCAATAGTCGCATGATTAGCAAGTAGATTTGTTTTTTCCACAAGTGATTCAGATAGCAATTTCAAATCGAGTGAAGCATTCGAAAACAGCATGAGCTTTGAATAATTACCCATCAATCCTTTAATACAATAAACTAGATCATATTTTGTTTTGTTGACTTCCTCCCCATATAAACGTTCAATCATGGATAAGGTAACCTTATCTAATAATCTATCGTATAAATGCATTTTTTCAATTAGTTCTTTATTATGAAGTGTTTGAGCTTGTTCTTTCATAAGAACTTTGGCAAAATCTGAATGTTGAAAGAAGGTTTGAAAAGACGTGTAGAAATATGTGAACAAAAGTTCTTCATTCTGCGCATTTTTGACCTTGTAGTCAATGTCTGAAATAAGTTGGGTCATAAAGTAGTCAATCAATGAAAAAATCAATTCATCTTTTGACTTGAAAGACAAGTAAAATGCCCCTTTAGATATACCACAATGATCGGTGATCTGTTGAACGGAAGTAGCTTCAAAACCTTGTTTCGCAAACAGTTCTAATGCTCTTTCCATTATTAGTTGTTTTTTACTCATACTTTTTATATCGCTCCTAGGGTATATTGTTGACAGTTGACCGATTAGTCATTATTATAAGTAACGGAGCTAGATAAGTCAATTTAGGGTAGGTGTAATAGTGAAAGGTTTAGTTAACTTTGTATTAAAGAATAAACTAGCAGTATGGTTACTTACGATTATTATAACAGCATCGGGTATTTATTCGGGTACACAAATGAAAACGGAGACGATTCCGGATATTTCGATTCCTTATTTAATGGTTATGGGAGTATATCCAGGGGCAACTCCTGAGCAAGTAATGGAAGATATATCGATGCCGTTAGAAAAAGCGGTGGAGAACTTAGAAGATGTGAAATCCGTTTATTCTAATTCATACTCGAATATGGCAAATGTTCAAGTAGAGTACGAGTATGGGATAGACATGGATGAAGCGAAGCGTGCTTTGCAATCTGCATTAGATACATTGGATTTACCAGAAGGAGCACAAGCGCCAACAATTACTGCGATTAGTATGAATATGATGCCTGTTGTGGCGTTAAGTGTAAGTAGTACTACAGAGGATATCGTTGACTTGACATCAACAGTAGAAGATTTATTACTTCCAAAAATAGAGAAAATTGATGGGGTTGCATCTGCTACTATTACAGGTCAACATATTGAAGAAGTTCAGCTTACGTATGACGAAGAAAAAATGACTGAACTCGGTATAACAGAAGATGATGTAAAACAAATGATTCAAGCGAGTGATTTAGCTGTTTCACTAGGTTTATATGAGTTTGAAGAAGGTGAACAAGCAGTTGCGGTAGATGGTAAGTTTATGACAGCCGATGAGTTAAAAGAAATGCTTATCCCTGTTACGCCAACAGCCGAAAATCAGTCTCCATTCGTAAAACTTAGCGACATTGCTACGATTGAAGTAGTAGGTAAAGTACAATCTGTTTCACGCACAAATGGTGAAAATGCGATTGCTATTCAAATAGTCAAAGGACAACAAGCAAACACAGTAGATGTAGTAAATGCTGTGAAGGAGTTAGTTGAAGAGGAAAAGGCAGCTATCGATGGAATTGTCATCGATATATCATTGGACCAAGGTGCGCCAATTGAAGCTTCCATTAGCACGATGATTGAAAAAGCGTTATTTGGTGGTTTGATTGCAGTATTGATCATTCTATTATTCCTACGTGATTTCAAATCTACTATTATTTCAATCGTTTCTATTCCAGTTTCGATTTTCATGGCCTTACTGCTATTAAACTGGATGGATATTACGTTAAATATGATGACGCTAGGTGCGATTACTGTTGCAATCGGTCGTGTAATCGATGACTCGATCGTCGTAGTAGAGAATATTTATCGTCGTCTGCATTTGAAGTCAGAAAAGTTAACAGGTCGAGCGCTTGTACGTGAAGCGACAATTGAAATGTTCAAACCAATTATGTCCTCTACATTAGTAACAGTAGCGGTATTCGCACCACTTATTTTCGTTGGTGGTATGGTTGGTGAGTTGTTTATGCCTTTCGCATTAACGATGACATTTGCACTTGTAGCATCATTACTTGTAGCAATTACAATAGTTCCTGCTTTATCTCATTTCTTATTTAAGAAAAAGTTATATGGTGAAAAAACAGAAAGTAGCCATAAAGAAGCAGGCAAAATGGCGAACAGCTACAAAGGTATTCTTAACTGGAGTTTAAATCATAAAATAATTACTTCTCTCATTGCGATTGTTCTATTAGCTGGTAGTGTGGCATTAACGCCATTAATCGGTTTTAGTTTCATGGGTAGTGAAGAAGAAAAAGTAATGTACTTAACGTATACGCCAGAAGCGGGCGAGTTGAAAGACGAAACTTTAGAAAACGTTGGGGTAGTGGAAGAAGAATTATTAAAACGTGGTGATATTGATATCGTCCAACTATCTATAACGGAGAGTAGCGATCAGATGGCAGCGATGATGGGTGGAGGAGGAGGCGGTGCATTAATGTACCTAATCTTTGACCCTGACATGAAAGACTTCCCCGGAGCGCGAACGGAGATTGAAGAGTATGTATTTAACATTGGCCAAACAGGCGAATGGAAGAGCCAAAACTTTACTTCTATGTCGATGTCTACAAACGAAGTTAGCTATACATTCTACAGTGAAGATTTAGATAAACTGAATGAAGCAGTAAAAATGGTAGAAGGCGTTATGAGTGAAAACAAAGGCTTAGAGGACGTTTCTTCTAGTGCAGAGGATGCATATGTAGAATATACGTTCAATGTAGAGCAAGACGAACTTCTGCAATATGGCTTAACAACTGGTCAAATTGTCATGATGTTGAATCCGAATAAAACACAAGATGTTTTAACGACGGTTGAAAAAGATGGAGACACATTACAAGTGATTGTTCAGCAAGAACAAGCTGCACAACCTAAATCTGTCGATGATATTTTAGCAACGGAAGTACCGACAGCACTTGGTACGACGATGAAACTTTCAGAGCTTGTAACGGTTGAGGAAGGTACGACATTAAATACACTTGCACGTAGTAAAGGGGAATATTACGCAACAGTTTCAGGTACGATTCTAGGAGCGGACATTTCCAAAGCTACATCAGAAGTTGATAAGGCAATTGATAAATTAGACTTGCCTAAAGGTGTTACAATCGGGGTTGCTGGTGCGGCTGCAGATATGACGGAAACGTTTACGCAACTGATTGTTGCAATGCTTGCGGCGATTGCAATCGTGTACTTTATCCTTGTTGTTACATTCCGTGAAGGTGTCGCACCGTTTGCGATTCTATTCTCGTTACCATTTGCAGTAATTGGGTCATTTGTTGGGTTATTAATGGCAGGTGAAACAATTTCTGTATCTGTTATGATGGGTCTATTAATGTTAATCGGTATCGTTGTAACGAATGCAATTGTTTTAGTGGACCGTATTGTGCATATGGAACGTGATGGTATGACAATGCGTGAAGCGATTTTAGAAGCAGGTGGCACACGTCTACGTCCAATCTTAATGACGGCGATTGCAACAATCGGCGCATTAGTTCCGTTAGCGCTTGGATCTGGCGGTGGAGGCGGTCTAATCTCCAAAGGATTAGGTATTACGGTAATTGGTGGTTTAGTAAGTTCCACTTTATTAACATTAATCATTGTACCAATCGTTTATGAAATACTATCGAAGCTATTTAAGAAAAGCCGTAAAGAAATAGAAGAGAACTAATGGAAAATCCCTACAAGATGATACGTTATCTTGTAGGGATTTTTTCTATCTAACTTGAGGTCATATTCTTACTTCTTTGCTGTATATTTTTTAATCGCTGGTAAAATTTCTGCCCCGATTAGCTCTATATTTTTCATTAATTTATCAAATGGCACACCACCAAAATCCGTTTGTGCGATATAACGCTGATGACCAAACAGCTCATGCTGATAGAGAATTTTTTCGATTATTTGCTGAGGACTACCGATATTCATCACATCGTGCGTATCAGTTCCTTGTGTAAAGTGCTGTTTCGGATAGCTTCTTCCGTTGATCAGCTCCATCCCCTTGTTTACATGCGGATACGCTTCCCTCAACGCCTGTTGGGTCGTTTCAGCCGCGTAGAAAAACCCTGCTGTTGCAACTGGAAGGGTAGCTGGATCAAACCCACTCTGCTCGGCAGCTTCCCGATATGCATCGATAGAAATTTTAAAGCTAGTAGCTGGTCCACCCAATGTAGCGAGCATCATCGGAACACCAGCATAACCAGCCTTAATCGCACTTGCGGGTGGGCCTCCAACCGCACGCCAAATTGGTAGCGAACCATTTTGGGGACGTGGAATAACGCTTGCATTTTTTAATGGAGCACGGAATTGACCGCTCCAATTGACGACTTCTTCTTCATTAATCTTCAATAATAGTTCGAATTTCTCTTCGAACAATTCTTCATAATCCCGCACATTATAGCCTAATAATTCGAAAAGTCCTACTCGTGAAGCACGACCAGCAATGATTTCGGCACGTCCCTTAGAAATTAAATCAATCGTAGCAAAATCCTCATATACCCGCACAGGATCCGATGTGCTAATAATGGTAGAGGAACTGGCGATTTTCAGTTTACTAGTTGCCTGCGCAATTGCTGCAAGCACAACAGAATGTGCTTGCGTTGTAAAATATTCTTGATGACTTTCCCCAACACTAAAAAAATCAATGCCTGCTTGCTCCGCTAGCTTCGCTAATTCAATGATTTCGTGAATACGCTGACTAGCAGAAACACGTTCTCCTGTATGCGGATTTGGTATATGATCACCTAGTGTATAAAGTCCGAATTCTAAACCCTTACTTTGATCAATACGATATTTTTCCATGTATTTTAGCTCCTCTTTGATGCTTAAATATGTGTACTTAGTATAAACTTCAACCTTACTTAATATAAGTACGCACTTAGAAGTGGTATAGTATACAAAAAGATACTACGGAGGAATGGAAGAATGGAAATGCAACCAGAATTATGTCGTGTGGAAGATGCTTTAAGTATATTAGTTGGTAAATGGAAACCGATTATATTACTAACCTTACTGAAAGGAGGTACTCTAAGATTTAGTGAGTTAAAACGAAGAGTGCCTGGAATCACGCAGAAAATGTTAACGAATCAGCTACGTGAACTAGAGGAAGAGGATATTATCGCACGGAAAGTATACCCACAAGTGCCACCTAAAGTAGAGTATTCAATTACGGAATATGGTAAGAGTTTAGAACCGATTTTAGTAGCTATGCATGAATGGGGAACATCGCATACATTGCATAAAATGCAAAAAGGGAACAGAACAATATGCGAAAAATGAAGAATCCGCTATAATGGGGGATTCTTTTTTGTGCTAAAAATATTCCTCGGGAAATAATTTTGTCTAAAATATAAGAATAATCTGTCAATTTAATTTGCAATATAGTTAATTTTATTAGAAAAAGAAGGGGCAAGGTTTTGAAACGTATTCATTACAGCTAGATTATTTTTAATCGTGTCGTTTTTTGCTGTTTTTGTGGTGAAATTGTACACTCATCATCTGGTGTTATTGTTCTAGCAGGTGGTTTCTGTGCATTAGGAAGTTTATTTATTGTTTTTATAAAGAAACATAACCCTAGAGAAGAGCTTACTTAAGGAATTTTGAAAACCTTGCCTGTCATATGAAAAGGTGTTTACGATCAAATCTGCTAAAATACATGTCGCGTTGGGATAGACAATTGCATCATAAATATTGTATACTATTAATTAGTTTCACTAACTAATTAAAAGAAGGTGTTTACATGGAATCGTATAAGGAACTTTTTAATGAATATATAAAAATGTACCGGCCATATATTAATCAATTGAATGCACTGCTAGTAGAATTTAATCTAACTACTGCCCAATGGTCTATTATGAATTTTGTTTTCAGAGAAGGAGCAAAGACCATTGGTGACATTTCCCTTTATCAAAACGTGGAAAAACCGACCACGACGAAACTGGTGCAAAAACTAATCGAGCTTGGTTATGTAGAAATTTACGCTGGAGATGATAAAAGAGTGAAATTTGTCCAATTATCGAATGAGGGACTGGCAGTGTATAGCAAAGTACGGAGAAAGATTGATCATTTTCAAAATAGCTTACTAGAAGGTATATCGGAGGATGACCGACTAATCGTGGTCCGAATTTTAAAAGGTATTTCCGATAAAATAGAAACTTATAAGGGGTGAGATGGATGGAAAAAGAAAAATTGTGGACGAAGGATTTTCTTTCAATATCAATTGTCAACTTCGTTATGATGTTGTCGATGTATTTGCTATTGGTGACGATGGCAACGTATACAACGGAGACATATGGTGCCTCAGCTAGTACTGCTGGATTAGTTGCTAGTATTTTTATCATCGGTTCATTAATAGGAAGATTATTTGGTGGTAAACAGATTGCGAAAATGGGCAGTAAGAAAATGCTGATAACCGGGATTATTATATTTAGTATTGTGACGATATTTTATTTTATCCCTACTAATATTTATGTCTTAGTGCTTATTCGCCTTTTACATGGGGTCGGAGTAGGTCTCGCTACTACTGCAACGGGAACAATCGTATCGCAGATTATACCATCCAGTAGAAGTGGTGAAGGAATTAGTTATTTCAGTTTAAGTGTGGTATTATCGACGGCTATTGGACCGCTGATCGGGCTTGCTTTCATCGGCTCTTTTGGTTATACGAGTATTTTTATATTTTCGTTAGTAATGGGGATTATTAGTTTAATCATTGCACTTCCTGTTAAGGCACCAAAAATAAAGCATGTGGCCAAAGATGAAAATACAGGATTTAAGTTCGCAAGCTTTTTCGAATCAAAAGCGATGCCGGTTTCCATTGCAATGTTTGTGATGGCTTTTGCTTATTCAAGTATCTTATCTTTTATTACCTCATATGCTGCTGAAATTGATTTGGTGAAAGCGGGAAGTTTCTATTTTCTCGTATATGCAGTCATTATCTTAATTTCCCGACCGTTTACAGGGAAACTATTGGATATTAGAGGCGGTAATAGCATTGCTTATCCAGGATTAGTGCTATTTGCAATTGGGATGTTATTACTTAGCCAGACACAAACTAGTTTCCTTTTCTTACTAGCAGCTGCGTTTATTGGATTAGGTTATGGTAATTTTCAATCTACTACGCAGGCACTCGCTATAAAAGTGACACCTCCTCATCGAATGGGGTTAGCAAACTCAACGTATTTTATCTTCCTAGATTTGGGTCTTGGATTAGGGCCTTTCTTATTAGGTTACTTAGTTCCCGTGCTTGGATATAGGGGGTTATATTTATTTTTAGTAGCATTCATTGTGATTGGAATCTTCATTTATTATGCGTTGCATGGTAGAAAAGATAAGGAAATCCTTCAATCATCAAAAAATCCTGTGTAAAAATCATACACAGGATTTTTTCAATGAAATTAATAGTTCTTAAGATTCCTTCGTATTTGCAGGGATCCTCACGCTGTTCAGTTGACGTTCCTGTTCTTGTTCTGCGATGATCTCGTTATCCTCCGCATTATCGCGTGTAACTTTTTGTGTAAGTATAGCCCCAACCGCTACTAAAATCATCACAGCTATATAATAACCCTTTTCATTAAGCTGTAAATTCTCTGCATTATAAAGTCCAATACTGAACATGAAAACACCCGCAAATAATGTGAAGTAAGCTAATACAGTAAATGCCATCGTATTGCGCCTTCTATGCTTCTTTTGATTCGTTTTAATCTCTCCTTTCTCGTTTATCCTTATTGTATGAAGAGAATGAAACGACAATTCGCTTATTGTTGAACATTACTTTGATAAAAGTGGATAAGCATGCATACAATTTAGAGGAGATGATAAGGTAAATTATAGGGAAGAGGGTCGTTAATACTGATTGAAAAAGCACTTCTTTTCATTATTATATTGAGAATTTTTTCGGGAAGTATTGATATAGCAGCTGCAATGTTGATGCTAAAATTTAATGATTTGGAAAAAGCTTTTTATATTAATACGTTACTAGCTTTAGTAGGGCCATGCATATTAATCATTACGACAGGAATCGCTCTATTTGGGCTAGCTGAAAAGATTTCCCTGACGAGAATGATCTGCCTTTTTAGCGGAATCATCCTTATACTTTTTAGTTTAAAGTCAGAATAAGGATCCATGCAGCTGAAATGGCTACACGATCCTCTTTGGTTTGATAGGTGGTATCTATAGAGTTGTTGCTAACTTTTCCAAATATGGGCCCGCTAATTCCATTCTAGATCCGTACCAGAACATTTCACCTTCTACTAATACGATTTTGGTGTTTGGTAAAAAAGCTTGAAATTCTGCTATATGTTTTTCTTTAAAAGGAAATGGCTCGGAAGCGAGAAAAAGTACATCAATGTTTGCAGATGCAAGATCTTCCGGTGTTACAGCGGGGTATCTCGAATTCTCTTTTGCAAAAGGATTTTGAAAACCAAGTGTATGTAATACATTATTAATATAAGTAGTTCCACCTACAACCATATAAGGCTTTCGCCAAATTACATAAGCAGCATTTCTACTCTGTACATATGGAGAAGGGAATGCTGCTTTAACATTATCAATAAGGTGCTCCGCTACTTGTACCTTATTTGTAAGAAGCCCGAGTGTATGTATAAATCGGTAAGCATCCTTAATCGACTGAACTTCTAAGACGAATACAGGTGCAATGTTTTCAAGTGCTTGTACGATTGCTGCTGTATTTTCTTCTTTTTCAGCTAGAATTAAATCTGGTTGTAGTTCACGTATCGTTTCTACATTTACTTCTTTCGTCCCTCCAACAATCGCCACGTTTTCGACAATTCCTGCAGGAAAAATACAAAATTTTGTCCGACCGACTATTTCATTTTCAAGACCAAGAGCAAAAAGCGTTTCTGTAATCGCTGGACAAATCGAGATGATGCGTTTTGGTGATTGAGAAATATTGATTTTTCTCCCGATATGGTCTGTTTTCAGTTGTGCCATGGAATTCCTCCTTCAATAATGTTTACATAAGCTTTCTACTATATCATTCGCTTTTAGAGGAACGTTCTCCTTTTTCTAAGTTACTTGAAAATCAACGCTATTAGCTAACAGCATCTTTTATATAGTATTTTCGTCTATCAATAGTGTGAAATATCAGAATCAGATAAGGGGATTAGTAAATGAAACAAGCAATCATTTTTGACATGGACGGGACGTTATTTCAAACTAATCTAATTTTAGAGCCAGCACTTCAAGCCACCTTTGATATATTACGTGAAAAAGGGCAATGGCAAGGAGAAACACCTATTGAAATGTATCGTCAAATAATGGGAGTTCCATTACCTGTCGTTTGGGAAACACTACTTCCAAACCATTCACAAGAAACACGAGGGGAAAGTAACATCATTTTTCAGGAGCAATTAATAGAAAAAATTCATCAAGGGCGAGGTGCTTTATATGATGGTACGGAACACATCTTACGTGAACTTTCTATAAACTATTCCTTATACATAGCAAGTAATGGACAAGTTGAATACTTACAAGCAATTGTTGCGAAATATCGTTTACATCGTTGGATTGAACATATTTACAGTATTCAAATGATTAACAGTGGAGATAAATCAGAACTAGTGAAGTTGGTAATAGCCGAAAATGGAATTACAAAAGGGGCAGTTGTAGGAGATCGTTATTCAGATATTAAGGCAGCAAAAGATAACGGTTTAGTAGCAATAGGATGTCGGTTTGATTTCTCGCAACCAGCGGAGCTTGCAAAAGCGGACATTACTATTCAAAATCTAATAGAATTAAGAGATATAGAAGTTGAGGCACTAGGCTAAAGGAGGGGTATCCCACGAGTCGGCAATTTACGACTTATGGGATAGCTTTTTTACGATGGATAATAGAGGATCATGCTTAATCGAGTTAATACTTCCCCTGAATTATGATAAGTATGCGGTCTGTCCGCCTTGAATCGGATCGAATCACCACTTCTTATTGTGTATTCATTGTTATTTACGCGTATAGTTAGTTCTCCTTCAAAAACAGTTACAAGCTCCTCAGTCCCATCCATATGCGGATCAGCACTTAAGAATCCACCTTTTTCGATTTCAACGGAATAAACTTCAAAACGTTTATCATCCTCAAAGGGAAAGTTGGGATAGACACGATATTTTCCATTATCTTCGGATAAGCTTTGTATATCACTTCGTAAAATAACTTTTGTATCTGTCTGCGGAGTATTTATAAGTGAAGTAAAAGAAATCTTTAACCCATTTGCTATTTTCCAAATGGTTGTTATCGTTGGTGTCGATTCTCCCCTTTCAATTTGACCTATCATCGTTTTACTTACTCCAGTTAACTCTGAGACCTTTTCAAGACTTAGTTTCTTTTTTTCTCTTAAAGCCTTTAAATTTCGGGCAATGATAAGATGTATTTCTTCCATCCAAACACTCCTGTTCTTGTTGCACTATATAACGTCTATAATGTACAATAAAGCGTAAAACGTTATATTGATCATATGGGACATTATAACATACGCGAGAGAAAGGGGTTCTTATATGTCGTTATTTTCACTGCTGTTATATGCTTTTGTTTCTAGTTTTACCCCAGGTCCAAATAATATTATGGCCATGTTATTTGCGAACAAGTATGGGTTTAAGAAAACATTTAGATTTTGCTTGGGGGTAGGTGTAGGCTTTTTTGTCATATTAATTCTAAGTGCTTATTTTAATCTGCTGCTTCATAGTGTAATTCCTAAAATAGAATTTTTAATGAAGCTTATAGGTGCAGCTTATATGTTGTATCTCGCGATAAAAATTGTTACTAGTAAAAATAATGGTAACGACACAGATGGAGGCAATAACAACAGTTTTTATGTAGGAGTGGTTTTGCAATTTATAAATCCAAAGGCAATATTATATGGTATAACCGCCATGTCAACTTTTGTTCTGCCATATAATAGTTCTCATTTTAGCTTACTTTTTTATTCATTATTGCTAGCCGCTATATCCATCCTGTCAACTAGTAGTTGGAGTATGTTTGGTTCCATTTTTAAAGAGTTTATTTCAAAGTATAAAAGTCAGTTTAATGTAGTGATGGCTTTGCTATTAGTTTATAGTGCTATTACTATTCTTATAGGATAAATCATCCACCTTTTTTAAAGGGTGGCTATTTGTTATTAGATCAGCAAAGGAATACTCTTAGGTTTTCTATTTGACCTTGTATCATTTAATATGATAATAATTGATTGGTCAATCAAATAAAAAAATAATCGCCGTATACCGATGAATTAGTAAGTCTTATACAAAATCAACTATGTAATGAAAGGAGAAAATATTGAAATTTTTAGAACAAGTATTTAATTGGATTTTTATAATTGGTGTGGTGTTACTAATAGGACGGATTGTTACGATGGTTTTTAGATTTTTAGATACACCGTTTATTACTTTTTTTACAGACTATAGTGGCATTTCGTTCATTATTTTAATAGTAGGTGTAATCGGAACGGAAGTGATGAAGCGTAATAAAAAAGCTGTTTAACTTAGGAGAAATCCTTGTTAAACAGCTTTTTTGATACATGCTTATTTGTGTTTTTATTACGGGTAATGCATGGATCAATTCGAGTTTGTACTATCAAATAGACACTTTTATCTATCAAAAAAGTCTTTAAGTCAAATTACTAGATTTCGAACTATTTATTGTGCTAGAATATTTTCTTGTGAGCCAGATGTATTGGTATCAATAGAAATTAAAACAACTTTGGAGGAACTAAGAAATGAATATACTAGTAGTAAAAGCAAATAACCGTCCAGCGACGGAAGCTATATCAAGCAAAATGTATGAAACTTTCATGGAAACAGTAAAAGACGCGAAAGATTTGAATGTAACAACTTTTGACGTGTTTGCAGAAGATATGCCATACTTTGGACAAGATTTGTTCAATGCATTTGGAAAAACACAAAACGGGGAAGAGTTATCTGATTTAGAGCAACGCCTACTAGCTGCTAAACAAAAAGCGATGGATGCTCTAACAGCTGCTGATGTAGTTGTTTTCGCTTTCCCATTATGGAACTTAACAATTCCAGCAAAATTACAAACATTCGTAGATTATACGTATCAAGCAGGATACGCATTTAAATACAGCCCAGAAGGCCAATTAATTAGCTTGATGCCGGAGAAAAAAGCAATTCTATTAAGTGCACGTGGAGGAATTTACTCTACACCTGAGTCGGCACCAATGGAAATGGCAGCTACTTATATGCGTAATGTATTTGGCGGTGTATTCGGAATGTCTATAGAAGAAGTAATCATCGAAGGACATAATGCAATGCCAGATAAAGCAGAACAAATCGTTGCAGAAGGACTTGAAAGAGTAACTGCGATTGCAAAATCGTTAACTACAGAAGCTGTTAACGCTTAATAAATAATTAATCCCTCTTTGTTCATGAAGCCAAAGAGGGATTTTTTATAGATAGAAATAAGTTGATTTTATTACGAGGAAAAGCAAAGTCAGCGGGATAACTGCAAAAATTACACATTAATTAACTACAGCTGGAGATGTTTTTCGAATGATCACCTCCCAGTTCATCCCAGTACCAACACCATAAGTTTCTGCAAAAGATTGTTGGTTGATGGCGATAGCAATATTATCTAAAGAATTTACATATAAAAGGGGTTCTCCGACATTAGTAGCTGCAAACGAGCGACCGTATAACAGTGCATTTTCATAAATTGTATGCCCATTTGTCGATATGGACACTTGGAATGACTCTCCGTAAACTGCGTCCAATTGTTTAAACTGTGTTCGGCTTATATTTGTCCAAAGGTTTCCAAATGGACGATCGATAATATCGACAATGCCAGCAAGTTCTTCATTTTCAAACGTTGAGTCTTTTAACGGAAATTCTATAATGGATGATAAAGGAAGAGATGGTCCAACGTCTTCGAATGGAATAAAGCCTGAAGCAAGACGAGCCCCCGTATAAGCATAAATATCACGACCGTGGAAAGTATGTGATTCACCAGAGTTTGGAAGTCTATTTACCGTTTCATCAATTTCACGTACTTCTTTAATACCGATAAATTTATTCACATGAGTTAATGTTCCATTATCTGGTGTTACGATATATTGTCCCTTCACTGTTTGGGCTACAACACTTTTTCGATCAGAACCTACTCCTGGATCCACAATGGATACAAACACTGTTTGCTCGGGCCAGTAATTAATCGTTTGTAATAATCGATAAGATGCTTCCCAAATATTATACTGTGGTATTTGATGAGTTAAGTCGAAAATAGGCAAGCCGCGTTGTACAGAGTTTGCAACCCCGTGCATTGCGCTTACAGCACCATCACTAATTCCAAAATCTGATTGTAAAACTAATAATCCTTCTGTCACGTTACACACTCTCCTATTGTATTATTTGTTTAAAGTTGTGAATGAAGATAAAAAAATCCCGTCCTCATCAATCGTATAGATTGAAAAGGACGAGATTACTACTCGTGTTACCACCTTTATTCGTCACTTATTCACATAAGCGACCTCATCAAGTACAGAATCCTATCAATATAGATTCTAGACTGTGGTATTGATAACGGGTACCAAATCCCGCTTACATCTCAAGCGCAAATCATTTGCGTGTTCAATGTAGAGCTCAGAGGCCATTGTTCAAACGAGGTATTTCTGCTTCTTTTCAGCTACCGAAGCTCTCTTGTAAAAAATCCTACCATTTTACTTTTTCTCTTCATCGCTTTTACTTATTATTTTGAATTTACACTCAATTCAGGGGATTGTCAAGCGTTTTTCGTTTGTTAACTATACAGTATATTAATGATTGTATTTAACAGTAGTAAGGGAAAGGGCTTACTATTTCTGACCACCCAAAATGGCAATCGGATTAAATACTTCGAAATGAATATGATCTTCTGCTACACCCCATTCATTCAAAGTTCTATTAACTGCCTCCAAGAAGGGAATAGGTCCACAAAAATAGAAGTGCGCGTCTTTCGATGGGATATTCGTTTGTAAAAAGTCCAAATCAACAAATCCTTGTTTGTCGAAGTCAGCGGCATGGAGATCCTCTTTTGTTGGCGTATTATAAAGAACGAGTGATTTCACGTTCGAATGATTTTTCGCTAATTGTTTTACATGTTCTTTAAAAGCATGTGTCTTATGATTATCGGTGGCATGGATAAATGTGACTTCCCTTTGTGCTTGATTTTCTACAATGGAATTTAGCATACTAACTAAAGGTGTAATTCCAATTCCACCACTAATAAGGACAACCTGGGCATCCACCTTTTCGAGAAAAAAGTCACCTGCTGGAGCAGAGAACTGAAGCGTATCCCCAACATCTATTTGATTTGCCAAGAAGTTAGAGACGATTCCTGCTGGCGCATTGTTATGGGCATCCTCCCGTTTAACGCTAATGCGGTAGTAATCCTTGCCGGGTGAATCCGAAAGACTATAATGTCGAATATGATTATATTTCTCGCCAGGTATTTCTGCCTTTAACGTTAAGTATTGCCCTGCCTCGTAAGTAGGGATAGGTTTACCATCTTGTGGCTTTAAATAGTAAGAATAAACGGTATCGCTTTCTACTTCTTTTCGATCAATAACAAAACGACGGAATCCTTCCCATCCGCCAGATTGATGTTCTACTTGATCATACAAGTTCTTTTCTATGTCAATAAAGGCATCTGCAATATAACCATATGCTTTTCCCCAAGCATCGATAATTTCATCTGTCGCAGCATCACCGAGGACAGCCTTTACCGCTTCCAGTAATGTTTCACCTACAACTGGATATTGCTCCGGTACAACTCCAATCGCCCGGTGCTTCTCTGTAACTCTTTGTATAACAGGTTTTATTGCTTCTAAATTAGTAATATGTTCACCCGCTGCATAAACAGCAAAACCTAGCGCTTCTTGTTGAATCCCTCTTTTTTGATTGGTTTGATTGAATAGGTTGTACAGATCTGGAGCTTTAGAAAATAATAACTCATAAAATTTCTTTCCGATTGCATTACTATGTTCTTTTAGAACAGGTGCCGTCGATTGAACGATTTCGATTGTTTTAGCATCTAACAATTGATAGTTCCCCCTCAAACTGTATATTA
The DNA here is from genome assembly GCF_006861775.1 of Psychrobacillus soli. Taxonomy (GTDB): domain Bacteria; phylum Bacillota; class Bacilli; order Bacillales_A; family Planococcaceae; genus Psychrobacillus; species Psychrobacillus soli. Next base: position 72,003 of record NZ_VDGG01000012.1, read on the forward strand.
CATAACAAAAATAGCATTCCCTAAAAAGAAGTAAACAAACATAATAAATACATGAAAAAAGACACAAGATTCCAATTGGATGCGGAACCTTGTGTCAAAAATGAAAGACTATTGTATTTCCATACGCAAATCCCCTGTTTTAGCTAATCCTCTAGCTTTAAGCAAATGATAAACAGTAAGAGAAATGATTGCTGGTAAAATGACACCTAATACAATATACATTAGTAGAACAATTACACCTTGGTTCGCAAGAATATTTAAAGGTGCAATAAAAGAGTTAAGACCAAGTCCTGCTAATGTATAAGGAACTTCAAAGTGAAACATTAATATCGCGATTGGCGCACAAATGACAGAAGATAGAAATGGTCCTATGACAAGAAGTGGGTTTTTAACGATATTTGGAACTTGTACTTTTGGCGTTAAAAATGATTGGGCAATATTTGCACCTAAATCATTTTGTTTGAAAGACATCGCGGTCCATCCAGCAAACTGAGCGGTACACCCGATAAGTGCAGCTGCACTCGAAACTGGATCAAGCTGCAAAGCAATTGCAATAGCTGCAGAAGATGCAGGAGACATAAGGAAAATACTCCAAACAAGTCCGATAACGATTGATCCCATAAGAGGAGAACCTGAAACAGAATTTGCAATGAAACTACTTAATTGTTCTAAAAGTGGGGTAGTAACCGCTGCTAATCCAACACCTGCTACTCCCCCCACTAATATAGCGGCAAATGGGATAGCGAGCATATCTAACTTTGTCTTACCAGCAATGCGTTTTCCGACCCACACTGCAATAACGGTAGCTACTACAGCACTAATCGGTTGTCCTGTAGTTAAAATCCATGCACCTTCTGCATTCATATGAAGGGCATTTGCACCAATCGTACTAGATGCCATTGCACTGAATATAACTAATGTATTTCCACCTAGTTGATAAGCGATTCCAGCACCAATTGCGGGTGCTAGCATTAGCTGCGCTGCCTTGCCGATTGTTGTAAATCCTTCCCAACCAGTAAAAGTTCCGAACGTTTCAATAAGAAGGCCAATACCTAATGTTACAAGTACTGCATTTGCAAGTCCTTGCGAGGCCTTATACATCCGTTCGATTATATATTGTTTTGTCGTCTGTTTCATTTCGAAATACCTCCTAGTATACTGCATTAAATATATTGCGAATTTTTAAAAAATAAAAAGCCCTCCGATAGGATGAGCATGTAACGACTAAAGTTTGATCCCAGTTTGTCTGAATAATGCACGATACTAGATACGCTTGTTATATATTCCCTTCTACTAGTAAATTGTTATAATATTAATATAATTATTTCAAGTAGTCAATACCTATTTTAGAATAAGACTAATAAGTAAAAAAGCCGGAGAATTTATGAAATATTCGGCTTTTTTGTTGTTGAAGGAAATATACAGCTAGTGACGAATTTATATACATAGAATGATCGAAGCGATGTATAAAACATTAATGCATCTAAAATAGTGAGGTGAAAATAGATCAATATTGAAAAAATAAAATTAGAAATAATGAAACTCAATGAATGCATTTATTTTGATAACAATGAATACCTTACAAAGAGCAATTGATTTTACAAAACTACAAGGGGGGACTTGAATGGATCTATCTATGATCAAACAATTAGCAAAGACTGACCGACCTACTATTATTGGCATTGATGGATTAAGTGGAGCAGGCAAAACCACGATAACGAAGAATATTACAAAAGAGCTTACTTCAGAAGGTCATAAGATAGTAGTCATCCATATCGATGATCTAATTGAAGAGCGGGCGAAAAGATATAACACGGGTCGTCCAGAGTGGCGTGAATACTACTGGCTGCAATGGGATGTGAAAGGAATAAAAGAAACACTTTTTGAAGCAGTTCATCAAAAGTTAAATGTTCTGCATTTAAAGTTTTACAATAAAGAAAATGATCAGTGCTATTTGAAATGCATAAATATAGAAAAATGCACGATCATTTTAATAGAAGGAATCTTTCTTCAGAGAAAAGAATGGAGATCGCTTTTTGATTATTTGATTTACTTGGATTGTCCAAAGAATGTTCGAAGCGAGAGAGTTTTACAAAGAGATGCGTACATAGGGGATATGAATGAACGATTAAAAAAATATGAGAGAAGATATTGGATGGGAGAGGATTACTATTTTAAAGAAGTAAATCCTATTCAAAAGGCGGATATTGTAATAAAAAGCGAAATTAGTTGAAAAAGTGTTTTTAGATTTATTAAACAAATTTTTGAGTAAAATTATAATCAAATATGAAATATGGAGCAACAGGTTCATTTACAATCCAAGATTGTGTATGAACTTGATGCTTTTTGTCGCAACTTTCGAAAGGCTGAAATGTATGACTATCTTTGTATAGGTTAATCTAAAAAACGAAGAGGAGATGACGCTAGTATGGAAAACAATCAAAAAAAGTATACGGTCGTCGGAACAGACATTGAAGAAGTAAAAAGACAAAATGCGAATTCTGGTATGACCTATAACGAACTAAAAGAGTGGTTTGCTAACCAAGCGAAAGATAAAGAGCCACATGTACAAACAGAGTTCGGAGAAGAAACAGATATAACAACATTTCCTAACAAAAACGAAAAAATATAATCTTTACAATTGACTGAGTATAATCCACATTGTTCTGACCATTCTAATATGGTCAAGGAGGTGAACAGCCATGGGAAACAATAATAACCGCAATAACAATCAAAAAAACCAAAACAATCCAAACAATGAGGTCGAGTTCGGTGAGGATTTTAACTTTGAAAATTTAAACAATCCACAACGTAACGAAAAAAATAAAAACGACAACCAAAATAACCGTAATAGCAATCGTAACAACCAAAACAATCAAAATAATATTAAATAATTTAAAATACAGTCCTTCCTAAATAAATATTAGGAAGGACTGTATTTCAGTTTAGAGTCTGATCCTTGGTGGTATAAAGAACTATCTATAGGAATATGGAGGTCATCTATATGGAGGGAATGGAAGGTATTCAACACTTAGATATAACAGATGCTTTCATGAATTATTTATTCCCTTTTTCTTTTCGTGAGAAGGAACGTTCAAAACTAATGGAACGCTTGAGAAATCAGCATTTTACTTTTTTCAAATTAGACAAATATGAGCTTCAAGACCTTTATTACGGGGAAGGCATTCAAATAAACCATGAAGAATTAGATCAGTTTTTTTTACCTTTTGTTGAAGATAAATTATTTCCACACTCTGTGAACGAAAGGGGTTTTCTTCGGTATTCAAAAAAAATAAAGAAATCTTTTACTTTAAAAGGGAAAACAAATGAATTCGACTTTATCATAAATAGTGTGGATATCATATTATGTCCTTTTGGTATTGGACTTATAACGGTTCGAACAGAAATGACTAAAGAGCAAGAAAGCTTAACGAATGTGTTAGACTTTATGAGTCATTTTCGCGTATTAGAGCCTAAACTGGAAGAAGAAAAAGGAACAAATATTCATCAGCAACATAAAACATTCACAACAACAAGTCAACTTATTTTAGATTATTTATGCCCTTTTTTAAAACCGTTTATAGTACAAAATAGAAAGATGGAAGGGTATTATGGAAGCTTACCGTTTTTTGAAGATGAGCGTATGCTTTCATCCGCTTTTTTAATAGCAGCTGGAGGTCAAGCTATCACGAATGATCAATTATTTCGAATGGGGCAATTGGATGGGAAAGATTCAGAGGGAAAGGAATTTATATCCAGTACTAATCCAGCCTATATTAAACGCTATTTAGAGAAGCGGGTACATGACAGATGGGCACCAAATACATATACGATTACTTCTGTGCATACACAAACGACTATTTCTATAAAAAGTAAAGAGATATTAAAGAAAGATATAGCCAAGTTTATGAGTATTCATTATTATAATTTATTGCTCCATTTTTACTATAAAATTATGTTATTGAGGCTGTCTTTTGAATATAGTGAGATGAGTTGGGCTAAAGACAAACAGTACGTGGAAGAGTTAATCGAACTTATATCTAAATTTGATTCGCGTTACTATTTTGAAGAAGTATCGGTTCGTTCGGAAGGAAAAGAGTTTACAAATATGTTGCGTGAAGTATTTTATTTAAAGCCACTTTTTGGAGAAGTAAAACGAACAGTAGATGATTTATATCGTGCGCAAGAAAAACAAACAGGTAAACGTCATAATATGCTGTTGTTTATTTTAACTGTATACACGGTCGTATCTGGAATTTATGGGATGAATTTAGTAATAGAGGACTGGAAAGAAGACTTTAATTGGTCTAACGTGTTCAACTATACCTTTTTTGAGTGGATTACCCTCGTTACTGCATTGTCAGGAATAGCATTATCTACAACTCTGCTTGTATCGACAAGTGGAAAAGGGATTTGGAATAAATATAGAAAATGGAGGCGGGATCATTTTAAGTAACTTCTATTTACTATTTCTGCCCATATACAGTATATTTATATGAGTATAAGACTTATATAAATAACGGACATTAAAGGGCGGGTAAAGAAGTGAACGAAGGAAATACATCGAAGTCTATTGTGTTACCCTTAATCATTTCCATTGTTGCGATTTCGTTTGCCGCAATTTTTGTGAAATGGTCAACGGCACCAGCAACTATTTTAAGTATGTATCGGATGATTTTGGCATGTCTATTATTAGTACCGGTTGTTTGGTTTAAAAGAAATGAGTTTCAAAAGATAGCTAAAAAAGAATGGTATTTACTTTTTTTTGCTGGTTTATTTTTAGCGCTCCATTTTGCACTTTGGTTTGGTTCATTGAAGTTGACGACGGTCGCAAGTTCGACGATTATCCTAGCATTGCAACCAATTGTTGCATTGATAGGGGGAGCATTTTTATATAAAGAAAGAACAACAACTGCCGCTTTGACAACGATGGGAATTGCTGTTGTAGGAGCTGTAATGGTCGGTTGGGGTGATTTCGGATTAAGTAAAAATGCAATTATTGGAGACATTCTTTCCTTTTTAAGTGTTATTGCCGTTGTCGGATACTTATTAATCGGACAAAATGCAGTGAAAAAAGTGTCTCACTGGATTTATAGTTTTTGTGTTTTTGGGTTCGCAGCGATTGCATTAATTGTCTATAACTTAGTAACAAATGTAGCAATGGGTGGATATGATGCGAAAGAATGGGGTATTTTTGTTTTACTTGCAATCGTACCAACGATTTCTCATGTGATTAATAATTGGTTGTTAAACTACGTAAATGCTACTACCATTTCCATGAGTATTCTAGGTGAGCCAGTTGGGGCAACGATACTTGCAGCTATCTTCTTAGGTGAACGTCTTGTTGGATGGCAAATTGTAGGTGGACTGCTAGTTTTGCTTGGTGTTTTCTTATTTTTAACACAGCAAATGAATCGTTACAAGAAAGTAAAATAATTTATTTTAGGGAACGGAAAAGGACTGCTCTCAATGGACATTGATAAATGTCTTTTGAGAGCAGTCCTCTTTTAATGCTTTGTTTTTTGGAGTATTAGAGACGAGGATTTGTTCTGTTGTCAATTTCTATAGCAAGCTGATTTAATTTTTGTTCTAAATCATTAATAATGATTAACTTGGCATCCAATTTTTCTTCGAAATCTAAAGATTTTCCTAATACTTCCTTTATTTGATGTTCTAATTGTACAAATGTTTCAGGGGTTGTAGTAGAAATACTTGTGGAAGAAAGTGAGTCATCATCTGTAACAGCTTGAATAATGGTTTTTTGGTTCAACTCTTTTTCATTTTGTTCTTTTACATTCAATAGTTCCTGTTGGAGCTCTTCTATAGTTATATCTTTCTGTTCTATTTCATTTATTAAATGCATTCTTTCTTTTTGGTATTGCGTATAGTCTTTGACGGTTGTATCTAATTTTTCTATTTGGGAGTATACTTGTTTATTTGCTTCTTCAACGAGATGAACAAGGTTATACTCTAGCTGCTCAATGGTCGGTTTATATTCCGCGATCTTTTGATGAAGAGAAGAGACTTGCTTGTCATATTTTTGCGTCCTATATTTATCGTTATTGAAACCGTCTTTTAATACTTTAATAACTTCCGTCAACTGTTTGTTCATTTGCCGTAAATCAGTGGCGGTTTTCTCCAGATGATTAATAGTAGTAAGTGATGTTTTTCTTTGCATATCATATAAATTTATACGATCCTTATAATCCTGCGTCTGTTTTTCCATTTCTACCTGTAATTTGTTCAACGCATCAGACAGTGCGTCTTTTTCGTTCGATAATTGAAAAATTTCTTGCTCTAGTTTTTCTATTAATACATAATCAGGCGTATCATCATATTTTTTAAGGCGATCGGTAGATTTAGCTAGTTCTGCTTTTAAGTAAATAATCGTTTGTTGAAGTTGTTTCGTATCATAACTTTGGATATCTTCACTATTCATGTCAGTACCTCCCATCACAAATGTTCCATAAGGAAGAAAAATTATAACTTTTCTTTTAATAGAGTGATCACTTCTTCAAATTCCTGTTGGTTATCTGCAGTGATACGGTCCAGTTCCTCCAAAATTTTCACTTGAGAAAGTCCACTGTTATCGTCCGCCACTTCTCCATTCTTTCGGTTAGTTTGGTTTATTAACAGATAAGCAATGAGCATATTCAATGTATTGCTTTCTAAAAAGATAAAACTATTGTCATTTTCTTTTTTTTCTTCTTTTAGCTCGTCCAGCTGTTCCTCCATTAATCGACGTATTAAATTCTTTAATAATATTTCTTGTTCATTTTCATTTGGGTTTCTCATTTTTCATCCCCCTGTTTAAGGATAGTTCCGTTCAAACTGATGGGATTAACCGCAGCGATTCCTTCTTCTATTTGGTCACTATATGTAAACCCCATAATACTGCCTCCATAAGATTTTTCAGAAGACCAAGTAATCTGGAAATTGGAAAACGAAAGGATTTCATTAGGTTCAATGGATGATTTACCTAAAGGTTTCAGCCAATATTCCTCTTTATTCGTTTTTTCATTTATGCGTTGCCATCCTCCAGGACCCTTTAATGATTGTTTAAAATCTTCATAAACGTACTTCCCGGAAAAAGAAAAAGGTGATTCTTTCGAAATTTTGATACATAGATACGGATTTGTAATCGACTTATTTCCTATATTCTTTACATGGTAAGACCCAAGGCATAAGCTTTCCTGTGTAGGATCATGGGATATATCCAATGAATAAGTAAAATAGCTTATTATATCCGATTGGCCAGGATTATTAAGCTCAACTACTAACTTTTTTATTTCATCTAAGTATGCTTTCGTTTCATGTTGTAGCTTTGCCATTTTTGCTTCTACATCAATCGTATCGTATTCCACTACTTTGCACCCCTTTTATAAAAAAATGAAGAGAGAAATATCCTCTCTTCATAATATGTTTGGTGCCTATCCATTATCACCATCGTCAACATTAAGGAAAAACAACTGGGCATTGTAGAGGACGAACTGGTGCAGGGCATTCAGTTGGTAAATCATCTCTTGGTTCACAGAACTCAGCTAAGAATTCTACCGTTACAGGGAATGTTGATTGGATGCTTTGGCAAGTTACTACGGAGATGGTTAGGGAATCAAATTCGATTGGGATTATTCCAGTTGCTGGAACTGTAACTGGATCATCACTAATATTAAAAGTACATACAAAACAGTCTAAATCTGTGTACGTAATTTCAACATCTGTTCCTTCAGGGGCACACATAGTGACAGTTTCACAACGAGAAATCCTTAGAGCTGGATTATCATTATATCCTGTTTGGCTAGTCAATACCGTTCCGTTTGCTAAAATCACGCAAATTGTAACAATAAAATTTTTACGAATATGAAGCTGTTGAAGTGTAACAGGGGTTCCATCAATGACAAATGGTCGATCATCCCGATCTAATATTTCAACCGGTCTTCTTGGGTGCGGAGTAACTTCACATTTAACTTTTGCACGTGTTAAATCAACCTCTGCACCTTCTGGTAATCCCGGAACAGCATTAAAGGTAATTGTGCTACCCGATAGTGTTACATCAAACGATTTTTCTTTCACAATCCAATCATATACCTTATCGACGTTTATACAAATTAGTTCTTGACCACCACTTAAATTTTTTGCTTGCATATTTGCGAAAACCTCCATTATTTTTTTGCTTACACAAGTATCATATGGAGTTAGTGCTCAAGCGTATAGGTAAAGTGCTTATGAGGGCATTATTTAAATTGATTGTTTTAGTGATTTATTGGTAAATGTATTTACATCTTAACCCTAGTGCTTGTACTTCTGCATACATCCCATCACTGAAGCAATTATTCCTGGGGAGTGGTATGGCCAGATTTGTAGCCCAAAACGGCTTTACGCCCAACCGTTAAAATTTGTCACGCAATGTAAACATCATTAATAGTATAGTCATATACCGCAAAGGGGTGAAAATAATGGAAGATTCTAAGCTATACTCCACTCAAGACATCGAAAACCTAAAACAGAAAATCGCCATTTATAGAGACACTTTAAATTCATTAAAAGCTGGAAATTCAGTAGAAGTTAAAGATGAAATAGAAAACATGCAAAAAGAGGAGTATGGGGAACGAGTGAAAAATATTACAGTTCAGATTGAATCTATTAATCAAACTGTAGAGGTGTTGAGTCAAGATATTTCAGTAATTATGGATTTATTAAAATCGGAAGACGTGAACGACCTTATTGAAAGTATAAACACGCTAGTCGATTTACACGATTCGATCAATATCTCCAATGAAAACGAGGAGAACGAGATTGAAAAAGAAATTAATCATACCGGGACATTAACTTCTCCGATTCCAACAGCGACTCTTCCACTATCTTACAAACAATTTAAGGATTTTTTCAATAATGCAAACGATATTCAAGAAATTACGGCTAGTCCAGACCCTGTAGTAAGCATAGATTTGGGGGACAATCAATCTAATGGTAGAAGAAGTTTCCCATCTATAGGCGTTAATACTACTCAGGTAAGTAATAGTCAGTTTAGAAATTTTCATACAAAACCAACGAACACTTTAAATAGAGTTGTAATGAAACAAGCAATTCCATTAAAAGTAAAAATAAATCCTTCTATTTCATTTTCATTGACACCAAATGATATCCGACTTGAAGAAAATCCAGCCGTTGGAGAATCTTCTAATATAGTGCGGAACGAGGCGATAGTGGAGGAGACAGAAGATACAGTTGAGATGAAAGTAGCAGATGCGGGTGAAGTGATAGTAGAAGACGCAGTCGAGATGGAGATAGAAGATACAGTTGAGATGAAAGTAGCAGATGCACCTGAAGTGAAAATAGAAGATATAGTTGAAATGAAAGTAGAAGATGTAGTTGAGATTATAGTAGAAGATACAGACGAGATGAAAGTAGCAGATGCGGTTGAAGTAATAGAAGATGATACAGGTGAGATCGTAAATGAAATAGTGGATGAATCAATTGTAAACGAACAACCAGAAAATAAAACAAAAAATAGAGACTTTTTATCATTCTTTAACTTCTTCTTAAAGAAAAATTAAAGTGAAAATGAACCAAGTGATTATTTCTGAGTTTCTTATAAAAGAAGTGATAGACCATGCACGTAACCAACTACCGTATGAATCGTGTGGGCTGCTTGCCGGTACTGATGGGAAAGTAAATTCATTTTGGGTATTAGAAAATGAACTGAAATCGGATAGGCGTTTTTTTGTCTCCAAGACAGAAGTGGCAAAAACGCTTGAGCAAATTGCAGAGCGAAAAGAAAATGTGATAGCTATCTATCACTCCCACCCTACTACTGCAGCGATACCTTCTAGTTATGATATGATAAACCACCCAGATTCTACTATTAAAATGCTAATTGTCTCTTTTAAGTCAGAACCTCCCGAAGCAAAATGCTACCACATTTTACACCGAACGTATTTAGAATGTCCTTTTTTAATAGAAACATAATATTAGCCCTACCTTTATTTGCTAGTTTTAATATACTACACCATAGCAATGGAGGTGAATTACATTGAAAAAGAATAAGGCAAGTATTCAATATATTAAAAAAGCCTCTACGAACACCACCCAAACCCCTACCCCTACTGTAATAAACACTTTAGCAGATGGAAAAAAAGTAGTGAAAAACACTAAGCGTGGAGGGTGTTGTGGAAGATAGAATGTACATCTACTAAATATAAGTTGAAAAAGGCATCATTCCCTTAAAAAATCGAGGGAATGATGCCTTTTATAAGCAATTATTTATTTTCAAAAATAGCTTCAATATCATCTAACATTAAGTTAGCAGCTAAAACTCCACCTGCTGTGTTCCAAATAGCGTCACTAACCTCGTGAACATTTCCGCTCTTCACTGCATTTAAATTATTCCAAAGTGGATCATTTGTCCATTCTTTTGCTGTGTCAAGGGCAGCTTGATCACCTTGTGGTGCATATGTGAAGTAGAATAGAACATCTCCGTCCATTTTAGGAATTACTTCTTTCCCTACTTCTATTGCCAGGTTGCCTAGTTTGGTATCCGCTTCGAATAACTCAGCTTGCGGTGCGGTACGATGGAATCCTAATTTATCGAAAATAACTCCGGAGAAGGAATCCGTATAGTAAATACGTGATTTTCCTGCCATGAAACGAACAATGGATATTTCTTGGTTGACTTTATCGCCAAGGCTTTGTTTTACTTTTTCTACATGTGCATCAAATTGACTTAATACTTCAGTTCCTTGTTCTTCAAGGTTCAAAGCTTTTGCATATAATGTGAAGTTATCTTCCCAGTCGCCTCTTAACGTCTCAGAAAAAACGGTTGGAGCAATAGCGCTTAATTGATCATAGACAGCTTCTTGACGTATTTTCGTACCAATGATTAAATCTGGTTTTAGAGCTGCAATTTTCTCTAGGTTTACTTCTGATTCAGTTCCGACAACTTCTACATCTTTCATTTTATCTGAAATATGCTCATACCATGGATCACCTAGCCAAGATTGTACAGCTCCTACAGGTGTTACTCCTAATGCAAGAAGTGCTTCCGTTCCCTCATTAGAAAGGATTACTACTTTTTCAGGTGTTTTATCAATAGTAGTCGACCCCATTGCGTGTTCAATAGTATAGCTTGTGTCTTCTGTTTGATTTCCAGTATCTTGTTCTGTGTCTGCTTTTTCTTCCGAATTTCCACAAGCAGCTAGTAATAAAATGCTCAGGATTGAAATAAGAGCAAATATGAATTTAAAAGATTTCATCTAAATAGTTCCCCCTAATTATGTTGTTAATGATAATCATTTTCAGTACAAGTTTTATAATAAGACCATCCTATGAACATGTCAATATGTAATTGAAAATGATTTTCAGACTCATTGACAGTGTATTTAACATCGAATAGACTAAAGTGTGTAAAATTCTTTACTAATAAGTTGTTGGAAGGGTTTTTGTTATGTTATTAAAAAATAATGGACAAAGGTTCATTGGATTGTTCATTGCCATTTTTTTATTACTACTATTAATGTGTGCAAGCATTGTTTACGGATATACGGATACAACGTGGGGAATGGTCTTGGATGCTTTTCAAAATAATAACGGTTCAAACGAACATATAATAATTGAAACCGTGAGATTGCCACGGTCATTAATCGCAGCCGCCGTTGGGAGCAGTTTAGCTATTTCTGGAGTTCTTATGCAAACTTTGACGAAAAACCCGCTTGCATCACCTGGAATCTTTGGTGTAAATGCAGGGGCAGGGTTCGCAGTAGTCCTAGCAGTCACTTTATTCTCTGTAGGAAATCTGCAAGCATTTACATGGATATCCTTTTTAGGGGCAACTGTCGCAGCGATCGCTGTATATACAATTGGTTCTACAGGTAGAGAAGGATTAACACCGATGAAATTAACATTAGCTGGTGCAGCAATTTCAGCTATGTTTGCTTCTTTTACACAAGGTTTTCTAGTTATTAATGAGGCGGCCTTCGAGCAAGTTTTGTTTTGGTTAGCGGGATCTGTAGAAGGACGGAAAATGGAGATTTTAACGAATGTCTTACCTTATTTATTGATTGGTTGGCTAGGATCGCTTATCATCTCTTCCAAGATGAACGTTTTATCAATGGGAGAAGATGTTGCAAAAGGATTAGGTTTGAATACAGGATTGTTAAAGATAATGGTCGCTATCATTGTCATACTGTTAGCAGGAGGATCAGTAGCAATTGCCGGTCCGATTGGTTTTATTGGCATTGTTATTCCGCACGTAACAAGATCTATCGTTGGGATTGATCATCGTTGGCTCATACCTTTTGCTGGTATTTTAGGGGGGATTCTATTACTTGCTGCTGATATAATGGCGAGGTATATTATTATGCCACAGGAAGTTCCCGTTGGTGTAATGACTGCTATTATTGGAACTCCATTCTTTATCTACATTGCAAGAAAGGGGTTTAATGCACGATGAGCCAATATAAAAATTTTAGAATGATGAAAGGAAAAGTATCCTTTCTTTTAGATAATAAAGCAACTATTGTATTAATAGTTTTGCTGATAGTAGCAGGAGCTATTTTTGTTTTAAGTACAGGAATGGGTGATATGAAGCTAAGCCCACTAGCTGTTCTAAAGGTGTTTTTTGGTGGAGGAACAGAAATGGAGACACTTGTCGTTCAGTCGTTTCGTTTACCAAGGATTATTGTTGCACTAGTAGTAGGAATGGCACTAGCGGTTGCAGGAGGGATACTCCAAGGAATCATTCGTAACCCCTTAGCATCACCCGATGTTCTAGGGCTTACAGGTGGAGCATCCGTTGCGGTAGTAAGTTTTTTAGCATTTTTTAGTGATCAGAATAATGCTTTGACAGTAAGTATTAAATGGATGCCTTTAGCTGCATTCGCTGGGGCAGGTTTTATTGCAATGCTTGTTTATTTCCTAGCATGGAAAAATGGAGTATCACCGATAAGGATTGTTTTAATTGGTATAGGTATTTCTGCTCTTATGCAAGCTTTAACAACTTTAATGATGATCATGGGTCCTATATATAGAGCGAGTCAGGCTAATATTTGGATTACAGGTACTGTATATGGATCAAGCTGGAGCAATGTAGCAATATTAGTGCCATGGACTATAATTTTTATTCTAATCGCCTTTTTTATGGTAAAGAATATTAATATTTTAGAACTTGGAGATGATATTGCGACTGGTGTAGGGGGCAATATTCAGCGTCACCGTTTTTTATTGTTATTGATTAGTACGGCACTTGTAGGAGGATCAGTAGCGTTTGCAGGTGGTATTGGATTTGTAGGTTTAATGGCTCCTCATATGGCAAGAAGATTAGTTGGTTCTTCGTTTGGAGCATTATTACCCGTGTCTGCATTCATCGGTGCTATATTAGTTATGCTAGCGGATCTAATCGGTAGAACAATGTTTTCTCCTTTAGAAATTCCAGCAGGCGTGTTTACTGCGGGAATAGGAGCACCCTATTTTATTTATTTATTGTTTAAAACGCGTAACGCATAGATGATTCATATAGAAATTTGGGAAAAGGAGTGAATGAAATGAAGACAGCGATTGAGACAAAAAACTTAACCCTTTCGTATGGCGATAGCATTATTATTAATGAATTAGATCTTCAAATTCCTAAAGGTGAAATTACCGTTTTTATTGGTGGGAATGGTTGCGGAAAATCCACACTTCTTCGTTCTATTGCTCGATTATTAAAACCAAAAAATGGAGCGGTTTTGTTAGAAGGAAATGCAATTGCCAAAATGTCTACAAAGGATGTTGCGAAACAAATGTCTATTCTTCCTCAATCGCCTATTGCACCAGAGGGACTTACAGTTCTTCAACTAGTAAAGCAGGGGAGATACCCTTATCAAACATGGTTAAAGCAATGGACAGAAAAAGATGAGGAAGAAGTAACAAAGGCATTGAAAGCTACTGCGATTGAAGATTTAAAAGATCGTCCTGTAGATTCACTATCGGGAGGGCAGCGTCAGAGAGCTTGGATTGCGATGACTTTAGCGCAAGATACAGACGTTATTCTTTTGGATGAGCCTACAACTTATTTGGATATGACGCATCAAATTGAAATTCTCGATTTACTTTTCGAATTAAATGAGAAAGAGCAAAGAACGATTGTAATGGTGTTGCATGATTTAAACTTAGCATGCCGCTATGCGGATAATATTGTTGCGATAAAAGATCGAAAAATATACGCACAAGGGAAACCGGAGCATATTATAAGTTGTCCTTTAGTGAAGAATGTATTTGGAATGGATTGTCAGATAACGGTAGATCCACTATTTGGAACTCCACTATGTATTCCATTTGGAAAAGGGCGATGTATTTTAAAGGAAGTAGTGTTGTAATTGGATTCTAAGCTGGATAAGCTCCGTAAGCTGCGTCTTACAACTGAAAAAATACATTCGCCACTTTCTATAGGAATTAGTGAAATTGTAGATGACCAATCAATAAGTAATTACTTAGATATCCTTAGTACTCATATAGGGGCTTCAAATGCTAAAGTTGCAGCATCATTATTTGTGAAGCGTTATTCATTTTTAACAGTTATTTATTTGTATGCAATGACGGCATGGAACGAAAAACTAAATATCTCTTATGAAAATGTATCGCTACAATCGGATGAAAGTGACAAACTTTGGTTGCCAAATTTCTACTTTCATCAATTAGAGTCGGAAACTTTACAAGCTGATAGAGACGAGTGGCGTGCAAATTGTATAGAATTACTATTTAAAGAGCATATTTCCCCAATACTAAATCTCCTTTCAAAAACAACGAAAGTGTCTAAACTAATTCTATGGGAAAATATAGCGGTTTACATATCCTGGTTGTATGAAACAGTATTAACGGACGAACCAATAGAGATAGTTGATCGTTCAAAGGAAGATTTTCAATTTATTATGAATCGAGCTCCTGGCCATTTGTTCGGAGATTATAATACAAACCCATTAAACAGATTTTATCGCGAAGCCCAAGGAAAAGAAGTTAGAAGAAGCACTTGTTGTTATTCGCATTTAACAAATAGCAACAAGTATTGTAAAACTTGTCCTCGTAAATGTAAATGATATTAGCTAAGAAAAACCGGGCATCTTTGGACCGGTTTTTCTTAATCTATGATAGGAAAGAAGAAAGCCGAAAATGTTTAAAAGAACCTCCTTTAGAATTCAATATCTAAAGGAGGTTGTATTTATGTTATGGTTATACAAAAAGGAGAACTTCTTATGCACAAATATACATACACACAGCCGCTTTCTCTCGAAACAACACCCATTACTTTTGTATATAATGAAGAGGGTATAGCAGTCTATAAATTTCAAAGGCATTACTCCAATGGGATAAAAAGATTTGTCGACAAAGCAATGGATTTTCGTTACTTTTTGCGCTATGACATATACAATCTTGAGGATCAGCCCATTTTCACATGCAAGAAAGTTTCAAAAAAAGGCAGAGTATATTATGAAGCTTTCGACTACTTGCAGCAGGAAAAATACATAGTTGCTTATGATAAATGGAAAGAATTAGTACCAGATTTAATGATTACAAATGGAAACTTCCAAATCGACATACTCAAGGAAATAGAAGACTGGTCTCGTTTTATATATAATGACAAAGAAATTGCTAGATGGAAAGCAGATGTAGAGGGTGAGTTTTTTATCCAGTTAGAAATAGAAGAAGATTCACCGATTCAAGATGCCGGATTTTTTATTGGTATATGCCAATGCGTATTGTTTATAGGGGGGTGACTTGACCACCTATTAACCGATATTATATACAATAGAGGTAAGGTTTTTTGGTATATTAGCTAATGTGGGCATTGTGAGGTGTTGCTGGTAATGGAAAGTAATGCGATTACTGCTTCGATGGAAAAAATTATAGTGGAGAATATCCAACAGCAGGATTTAAAAGAATTATTAATAGAGTTTGTTCAAAATGGCTCGAGAAAACATAAACCATTTGGAGAGTTATGCGTTTTTCATTATGAGCATTATGCGACGTCTTTTGACAAAGAAATAGTAGAAGTGGCCGCTGCTATTGAACTATTAGTACTTTCCTTCGATATATTAGACGACCTAGAAGATAAGGATACAGAAAATAAGCCGTGGATGCATAATCCTGTTTTATCGCTGAACGGGTCTACAGCATTGTTATTTTTGGCTATGCAAGCAATTAGAAAAACGCACTTCACCTATAAAGATAAAGCAATAGCTATTATCGAAAGACTAGCATTAAGAGCGATAAGTGGCCAACATAAAGATCTATTAAACGTATGCATGGAAGAGAATGACTATATCCAAATGATCGAAGAAAAATCAGGATCATTAGTATCTCTTGCTTGTTTAGTAGGGTGTGTTATTGCAAACGGCGATGCTCCAAAAGAAGTAAAGAATTATTCCAAGTGGTTAGGAGTGATAGGGCAAATCAATAACGATGTATCTGATTTGAAAGAATGGAATGACAAAAACGATATTCTCCATAAAAAATATTCACTTCCCATTATTTATTTACTAGATGTTGAGAAACATAGCGAGCACATAGTAACTAAATATTATCAGAGTGAGATGAGTAAAGCAGAATTTTTAAAGTATAAGCATGTTATCCAAAGAAAATTGGTAGATACAGATGCTTTAAAATATGCATTAGTTATTAAAACTCTATTTCAAAAAAAAGTGCAGGATCAATTTACTAAAATGGATTTTTCAAATGATCAATTGGAGTTTTTACAAAACTTTATGAAATGAGGATTGAAAAATGTTGAAAATGATTCAATACTTAAATTTAAATCCAGAAATACTTGAGCTTTTGAAAGGGAATAAAGTGAGTTTAGTAGGAATCCATGAGAACGAGGTTGAATCTATTTTAGACGCGTATTCGAAGGATGACACTAAGCCTAAAGTTTATTGGGATTAATAGTTAAATAAAATGAAAAAGATGGATGATAAATGAGACGTTTAGATAAAAAAATAATAATACCAATAATCACAGTACTTCTATTTATGGTGTATGTATCTTATATTACTATGCAGTCACCGCTTGTTGCCATTGGTGTGAAAAATGAAAATAATCAATGGATAGTAAATGAAGTTCACGACAATGGATGGGGATTTAACCAAGACATTGATCTTGGCTATATTTTATTAGAAGTAAACGGCGAGAGTCCGGATAAGAACAAACAGATTATAAAAGAACAAGTGATTAGAACAGCGAGCAGCTTTACTTTTTTAGATAAAAATGGCGAAGAGAAAAACTTTTCCGTTTCATTCAAATCGGAAAAAAAGCAGCTTTTCTCCCATTTATTCTTTCCAATTGCTTATACGCTTTTGACTGTATACGTAGCCATTTATATATATAGAAAACAAAAGGAAGAACCTTCTGCACTCACTTTGATCCAGTTTTTATTATGTATTGCTGTAGCCTATGGTAGCGCAGCAGCTTCAAGTCGAGGAGATATAGTAGGTCGAATAGTTAATGGGATAACTTTCGGAGGATGTCTGATTTTTTATATCCAATTTTTAAATGTTTTTTTGAAACGATTTAATATAACATTTATTAAACCAAAAAATCTACGAGTACTATACAGTCTCCCTGTAATAATATTTGTAGCAAACATTATTACGTTAGTAGTTTCGGAGTGGAAGAGTTATCGTTCTTTAATGGAGCTAGGGATATTTAGTTTCTTGCTAATTCTTATCATCATCCTATTAACTAAAAACTACTCTAAATATAAAAATAAACCTGGCAACCAAGCTGTTAAGTTACTTGTATTTATATTTATTTTAGCTTTTAGTCCGTTTGCATTGTTGTATGCAATTCCTGTTGTACTTTTTTCTAGATATATTATAAATGCCGAAATAGCCGTTATGTTTTTAGTACTTATACCAATTAGTTTTATCTATTTGCAATTAGCGGAAAAGTTATTCGACATTGACTACATATTAGATCGGTTCAAGTATTATATTGTACTAACTTTTCCTTTCTCGTCCATAGTGTGTGGAATAATAGTATTATTTTTAGGGGAAAACATAGCATCCGTTGAAATTATGATGCTTTTTATTGTGCTCTTTGCTGGAAGTATTATCTTTCTGTACGTGAAAGAATGGTTGGATTATAAAAACAGAAAATATATGTTTTCAACTAGAGGCGATTTACAAAAGAATATGTATACTTTTTTTCATAAAACAAAAGATGAAAACAAAGTTCAAGTTGTTGTGGATCGAATCTTAAAAGAGATGGAAAATACGTTGGATGTACAAAGTGCAACTTTTGTAGAGATTCAGCAACAGCAAACGACGAAGGATTGGCAAGTTCACTATACTTCACCGGAAACTTCTATGAATCTTACAGAATTAGAAGAAGTGGAATGGGAGTATGAATCTGTTGGAAAGATTTTCTCTTTTTCTAAAGGTTTTGCTGTAGTCATTGGTAGTGATATTGGCGTTAAAAAAGTTATATTATGTGATGAAAAAAAATCGGGAACGAAATTAAACATTGATGAGAAAACTTGGATTGAAATGATGGCTTACTTTGCAAGTGTAGTAGTGGAAAATATGAAACTAATTGAAGGATTAGTGGAACAAATTGATGCACTTAAATTGCAAGAAACAAATGAAAATCCGATGTGGCTATCGAGATTACTATTTGCACTTTCAGAAAAGGAACGAGCAAGTTTATCAAATGATTTGCATGATTCTATATTACAAGAGCAGTTGCAGTTGCTAAGAGAAATGGATAGTATACGGAAGATGGTTGACGATCAAGCGTTAACAGATAAATTGAACGGGATGAAAGAACAGATGTTAGATAATGTCCATCTTATAAGAGAAACATGTATGGAACTCCGACCACCTTTACTCAATGAGCAAGGATTAAAGGAATCCTTACATCAATTAATCCGTCAAACAAAACTGCGTTGTAACTTTCTACTTCATGTCTCGATTGGTGAGACAATTCATCTGAATAAGGAGAAGGAGCTTATATTTTATCGAGTTGTTCAAGAATTACTCAATAATGCCATGAAGCACTCAAAAGCAAAAGAAGTGCGTATAGACTTACATCAGGTCGATCAGTCAATAACATTAGTGTATGAAGATGACGGTATTGGATTTGATCTAAAGAATGAGGGGGATTCATTTAGTTCGATGGGGTTAGTTGGGATAAAAGAACGAATTAGAAGTATCAATGGATCCTTAGAGATAATTTCATCTAAAGATCAAGGGATGAAAGTCAGAATTGAAGTTGGAATGGAAGGTGATTTGAAGTGATTGAAGTGTTAATTGTTGATGATCATCCTTCTGTTAGCGAAGGCACAAAAGTACTTATTGATCAAGAGAAAGATATGAATGCAACTGTTATGACAAATAGTTTAGAAGTTATCGATCATTTACAACAGGCAACCTATCAAGTGTATTTAATTGATTTGTATATGCCTGATCTAAATGGTTTGGAACTGATGAAATTGATAAGGGAAACAGAGCCAGAATCTATTATTTTGATTTATACAGGGTTTGATATAGACCAACATTATAATTTGTTAATGGAAGCAAATGTTTCAGGGTTTTTAAGTAAAACGGCAACGGGGGAACAAATTATTACAGCCATTCGTTGTGCATTAAGAGAAGAGGTTGTCCTCCCTTTATCGTTACTTCGTCAACTAAGGAGAACGGAAGTACCAACCAGTGTATTGGAAGAAGAGACTCCTTTAGTGAATATTCGTCTAACAGAAAAGGAACAAGCTATTTTAAGAGAGATAGAAAATGGCTATACAAATAAAATAATAGCTAGGAATTTAACAATGAGTCAGCGAACGGTAGAACATCATTTAACGAAAATTTTTTCTAAGCTAGGTGTAGAATCGCGAATGGAAGCTGTCTCAAAAGCAAAAGAACATCAGTTGTTACCGATAGATCGAATGTAGCCTAAAAGATGATTCCGAAACAAAAGGAATCATCTTTTTTTGCAATCATATAAAATAGAGTGATAAATTCACATTAAACAATAGGTGAAAGGGTGACTAGTTATGAATGGAGCGGCCATGTTTAAAATGACATTATCGATGGCGATTTTCGGTTCTATTGGTTTTTTTACAGGAAAAACTGGTATTCCTGCAGTCGAACTAGTTTTTGTTCGATGTATTTGTGCTACGCTTTTTTTAGGTATATGTTGGCTCATCTCTGGACAATACAAAGTAGAAATCTGGAACAAGCGTGAAATCATACAAACGCTCGTCTGCGGTATCTTTTTAGTGTTAAATTGGGTGTTTTTATTTAAAGCGTTTGAAGAAATGTCGATTACAGTTGCTATATCTATTTATAATTTAGCACCTATTTTCGTGTTAATATTAGGAAGTTTGTTTTTAAAGGAAAGGATGACCTTTACATCTTTACTGGCAATTATTATTTGTTTTCTCGGGAGTATATTCATTATCGGCATACAAAACTTTTATTCATTAACACAATTTATTGGTTCTGGTTTTGTGTGGGCATTGTTATCCGCGCTGTGCTATGCGATGACAATGTTACTGGGGAAAGGGATTAATGGACTAAGTGCATACGCAATGACGTTTTTGCAGACAATGATTGGTATTGCACTCTTATTTCCGTTTATGAACTTTGATGTATTTCATGGTTTAAGCGGTTCGAATTGGCTTTACATATTAGGAACCGGCTTGATACATACGGGGTTTGTGTATTATTTATTTTTTGATAGTCTTCGCAAACTATCAACAGTGGTTATATCCGCTTTAGTTTTTGTTGATCCGGTTGTTGCTATTTTACTCGATACAATTATTTTAGATTTCCGTCCATCTATTTTACAATCTATTGGTATTTTGTTCATTTTTGGAGGCATTATTTACACATTGATCAAACCAGATATAAATCCTGAAATGGAAGTTTGAAAATGGACGAGAAAAGGAATAATGACTGTACAGGGTAAATAGAGGAGGACAATGAATGGGAAAGCTGACGCTAAAAGAACAAGTATTACTTGCCTATTATGTGTATAACTTTTTAGAGGAAAATGAACAAACGATGCTGGAATTGGAAAATGTCTTGCAGGATAGTCTACAAGAAAATTATGCAAAAGCGGTGAAAGAGCTAAAGCAGGAAGGCCTAGTTGACAATGCCAAAGAAGACGATAAAGAACGCATCACGAATGAAGGCGTGCTGTATATAGATAATATCCTTCATATTCAATCGGAATCAACAGATGGAAACAAATTAGCGTATGTGAAAGATAATCTTCTGATCTATGAGATAGCATTTTCGGAAGAAAAGTTGAAAGAATTCATTTACAAGCATGTTGCCATTGATCAAAATGCTAACGAATACTAAAAATTCTTTACACGTTTGACTAGGAGCTTATAGTCAAACGTTTTTTTATGTTTTAGTAAATTTAGAAGATCCATTGCATATGGATACCTTTCTCTAAACAGCATAGGTGTGTCACTTTTTATGTTAAGTGCAGTTTAGGGATACTGCGATGTAGTGAGTTGAATAAAGTGTTCGCTGGGATTTTCGCTGCAGTCGAACGCTTTCCGCCGGGTGAGCGATGAGCCATCCCCGCCGCTTAGGCGTCGTAGGGATGTCTCATTTGCTCACAGGGGAACAAAGGCTAAGAGCGCTACATCGTGTGGCAACGCCTTCGTGACCAACATCCTGTTGGCCTCGGCAGGAGTCGTCGCCTACAGCGAAAATCTATGGTAAAGATTAACTTATCAGTATCTAATATGAAAAATAAATGGTTGAACGAGACAATATTCCCTTTG
>NZ_VDGG01000013.1 GCF_006861775.1 Psychrobacillus soli
ACAACTCAGAACGAAAGCAATGGGATTTAAAAAAGATGGCTCCGGAAGCATACCGAAACCATCTCATCGCAGCCTAAACTGCAAACTCTCTTTTTATTAAACTGTCTACTTTAAAGGGCTCAGTTCACTCATCTCCACTCACTCTTTTTTCTTACAAGTTTTTCAATTCTTCTAAACGTTTTAATACTGTTGCATGTTTTTCTAAATAATCTTGTTCTTTTGCACGTTCTTCCGCAACTACTGCTTCTGGAGCTTTGGATACGAAGCGTTCATTTGATAGTTTTCCTTGAACTAGCTTCACTTCTTTTGCCCATTTCTCTAGTTCTTTTTCTAAACGAGCTTTTTCTGCATCAATATCGATTAATCCTTGTAGTGGAAGATATAAAACTGCTCCAGTTACAACTGCTGACATCGATTGACCAGGTGCATCTAAATCTTGACCGATTACAAGAGGTTCTGGGTTACAGAAACGCTCTAAATATTTTGCGTTTGCTTCTAGTACAGCTAACGTTTCTGTATCTTTTACAGATATATATAATGGTACTTTTTTGCTCATTGGTGTTTGTACTTCTGAGCGAATATTACGTACAGAACGAATGATTTCTGCAAGTAATTTCATGCTAGCTGCTTCTTCTTTATTGGAAAGGGCTTCGTTCACGGTTGGCCAAGCGGCTACTGTAATAGACTCCCCTTCATGCGGAAGGTTTTGCCAAATTTCTTCTGTGATGAATGGCATAAACGGATGTAATAGTCTCATTGTCTGATCAAGAACATATGCTAATACAGAACGAGTTATTTTCTTCGCTTCTTCGTCGTCTCCGTTAAGCGGAAGTTTGGACATTTCAATATACCAGTCACAGAAATCATCCCAGATGAAGTTATAAAGAGCGCGCCCAACTTCACCAAACTCATATTTGTCTGAAAGTCTTGTTACTTGCTCGATTGTTTCGTTTAGACGAGTTAAAATCCATGCATCGGCAACTGATTTTTTACCATCTAGATTAATCTCTTCAAATTTCAAGCCATCCATATTCATCAATGCAAAACGAGATGCATTCCAAATTTTATTGGCAAAGTTCCAAACAGCTTCTACTTTTTCCGTCGAGAAACGTAAATCTTGCCCAGGTGATGAACCAGTACTTAAGAAATAACGTAGAGAATCGGCACCGTATTGGTCGATTACGTCCATTGGGTCAATACCGTTTCCAAGTGATTTAGACATTTTACGCCCATCTTCTGCCCGAACAAGTCCATGGATTAATACATCTTCAAATGGACGAGTTCCTGTAAATTCGATTCCTTGGAAAATCATACGAGAAACCCAGAAGAATATAATATCATAACCAGTTACAAGTGCATTCGTTGGATAATACTTTTTCCACTCTTCGTCTTCAGCATTCGGCCAACCAAGTGTTGAAAATGGCCATAGTGCTGAGGAGAACCAAGTATCTAGCACGTCTTCGTCTTGTTGCCAATTCTCAGCGTCCGCTGGAGCGTCGTGTCCAACGTATACTTCGCCTGTTTCTTTATGGTACCAAGCAGGAATTCGATGTCCCCACCATAATTGGCGAGAAATACACCAATCATGTATATTTTCCATCCAATTTAAATATGTTTTTTCAAAGCGATCAGGTACGAAGTTTACTTTTTCTTCTGCTTGTTGTAACTTAACTGCTTCTTCTGCAAGCGGCTGCATTTTAACGAACCATTGTAATGAAAGATATGGTTCAACAACTGCTCCACTACGCTCTGAATGCCCTACTGAATGTAAATGTTCTTCAATTTTGAATAACACACCTGCATCTTGTAAATCTTTTACGATTTGTTTACGACAAGCAAAACGATCCATACCGTCATAAGATGCTGCGTTTTTATTCATCGTACCGTCTTCATTCATAACTAAAATTCGTTCTAAATTGTGGCGGTTACCGATTTCAAAGTCATTCGGGTCATGCGCAGGTGTAATTTTCACTGCTCCACTACCGAATTCCATATCTACGTAATCATCCCCAACGATTGGAATTTCGCGACCAACGATTGGTAGTTTAACTGTTTTTCCGATTAAATGTTTATATCGGTCATCTTCAGGATGTACGGCAACTGCTGTATCTCCAAGCATCGTTTCCGGTCGAGTCGTCGCAACGTCGATGGAACCAGTACCATCTGTCAGTGGGTAATGCATATGATAGAATGCACCCTGTACATCTTTGTGTATTACTTCGATATCGGAAAGCGCCGTTTTAGTTGCAGGATCCCAGTTAATAATGTATTCACCGCGATAAATTAGTCCTTTATTGTAAAGCTTAACGAATACTTCTTTTACCGCATTCGATAAGCCTTCGTCTAATGTGAAACGCTCACGTGAGTAGTCTAGACCAAGACCAAGTTTTGCCCATTGTGCACGGATATGGCCAGCATACTCTTCTTTCCATTTCCATGTTTCTTCGACAAACTTTTCGCGACCTAGATCATAGCGAGAAATATTTTCCGAACGCAGCTTTTCTTCTACTTTTGCTTGTGTAGCAATACCTGCATGGTCCATACCAGGTAACCAAAGTGCATCGTACCCTTGCATACGTTTCATACGTGTCAGAATATCTTGTAAAGTAGTGTCCCAAGCGTGACCTAAATGTAATTTCCCAGTTACGTTTGGTGGTGGTATTACGATTGTATACGGTTTTTTGTCACTTTCAGGGTGGGCTTCGAAGAATTTCCCTTCCAGCCACCACTCATATCGACCTTTTTCAATCGATTGAGGATCGTACTTAGTTGGCATCGTCGTCTCATTTGTCATATTTTTTCCTCCTAAAAAAAGAATATCAATTACGCCTCGGTGTAATTGCGTCCAGATTTTGAATCGAGCTTGCTCGATTAACTCCTTTCAAAATCTGCGACATCCGCCGGAGGCTTTATATTCATTCAACTCGTGAATGAATATAAAAAAACTCCAGTCGTCACTAAAGGACGAAGGAGTTTGTTCGCGGTACCACCTTTATTCGCAGATGCAAAAATGCACATCACGCTCTCAATTAGATAACGGCTTCAAACCGGCAATTGCTACTATAAGTTCACAAATGCTGCTCATGGGCTACCTTCAAATGGTGATTAACAGAAACATTTCAGCAAGTTGTTTCCTTTCTTTTGATAACCAAGTCATTTTACTCTTCCCATTCATTGCATCCATATTCAATTGTTTGTTCATATTGTACCTAATCTTATGATATGTCGTCAAGTCAAGTCTCGTGAAAGGAGAATATTATGAAAAGAAAAGGCTATAACCCATATTTATTACCTGATTGGCTGCGTAGAACGCGTTTTTACTGTAAAGGTGTTATTATTCCTATTTGCGGTTTTCAAGTAATACGTGTTTTAATTGTCCCAACCACTTGGGACATTTTAATACTTGTTTTATTACTGTTCCTCTGTTTTTTGTTTTACAGAGACATAATTTGATGGATATGAAATTTTGGAGTAGCCATCATCCAAATCCAAAATGAATTGAAGTTCTGACTCTTCTTTATTTGTACTCTCTAATTTAGTTGTGTTCTCTAGTTTATTTGTTTCTTTCGTGTCTCTTTCATCCGATATGGGTTCCAGTTCTATTTTCTTTTCAATCTCAATTTCGAATTCTACTTCTTGCTCATTGGGACCTTCAAATTGGCAATGAACAGACCATGCAATTTCAATCGCTGCATGCTCTGTTGTCTTCGCATTCACATGTTGAACGTTCAAAGTAGGTGAGCTGCCTGCCCGTATTTTATCCTTGGCAATTTCTACACTCATTGGAACAGCGTATTCAAAATAACCTACTTCACCTTGTACATCTAAATCCTCAATTTGTGTTGCTTCACTCGTAGCATGATGTGCATGTTCACCTTTTTCGAACTCAACATGACAGGTAATATGGTAAATCCCCACAATTTGGATCGATTCTGCTGTTTCACTTTGTTCAAATTGTGGAGTAACTGCCACCGTTCTTATTTCTTTTGGCACACCAAAGCTTGCAGGAAAAAGAAATTGTTCTTTTACATCCCAATTTTTCGCTTGCATTTGTCATCCTCCTTCATATAGGACAACTTATGAAAAATTAGGTAAGAATAGAACCGCGTTTTACTTGTGGTTCTGTTCCTTTCCGAGTTGCTTCCATTCCGACCAATCTGAAAATCTTGGAATTGTTAGATGCTTGTTATAGGATTGTGTTTTAACATATACTTTCGTTTTGCAATCAGTTAATGTGTTTAACACATCCGGCTTGTCATCAAAATAATAATCTAACTGCAACTTTTGAATTATAGTTACTTTTTCTTGATCTTTCATTCCACAATAGAAATTTTCGTCTTTTACTGGAAAGCCTTGTTGTATTAACCAAGCTTTTGTTCGGTCCCCATGTTCTGTTGGCCTAGCAGTTATATAAAAAACTTCATGCCCTTCATCCGTCAATTGTTGCAATATTTCTACTGCATTTGGGTAAGCTGGGCAATTCGTATAATATATTTCCTCCAAAGAGTCATTCCACATTTGTGAACCTTCCACAGCAGTCATTCCAAAAGGCTCATGAATTTCCACTTTTTCTAAAGTGTGAAAAATTTCAAGCGGAATCGTTTGATTCAACTTTTTATTGTAAAGTTGAAAAGCATGTTCACGAAGATTAATCAATGTGTCGTCAATATCAAATCCAAATCTCATTCCATGATCCCTCTTTTATATACTGGATATCCGACGAACTTAAAATCTTTCCCGATTTTAACAATGTCTGTATCCTCTAGTTCCACTGCGTCGTCCATACTTTCAATTCCAGTGCCTGCCATAAACGAAGGTGCATGTTTTCCACCGATTAATTTTGGCGCGATATAAATAATTGCTTTATCGATTAATTGGTTTTCTAAAAATGCTGCGTTAATCGTGCCTCCACCTTCTATTAATAAAGAAGAGATCGATTTTTCTCCTAAAATGGTTACTACTTCAACCGGATCTACATGTTTTGGAGCAGTAGTATGGAAAACAGAAATACCTAGTTTCTCTAAAGCGACTTTCTTTTCTTCGTTGTAGTTTGCACTTGTAAAAATCCATGTATCCGCTAGCTTATCTGTGACTAATTTCGATTCGAGCGGTATTTTTAAAGTCGAATCTAGGACAACCCGAAGCGGATTTCGTCCATTTGGAATTCGAGTCGTTAACTCGGGATTGTCTGCAATCACCGTATTAACTCCTACTAATATCGCCATATGTTCATTTCGTAAATGATGCACATCGAGTCTTGCGTCTTCCGATGTAATCCATTTACTATGACCTGTATGAGAAGCAATTTTTCCATCAAGCGTAATGCCTGATTTCATTGTCACAAATGGTTTATTTTCCACTATGAATTTATTAAACACTTCATTCATCTTACGAGATGCTTCTTCTTCCACACCTACAATTACCCCAATACCTGCATCTTCTAAGATTTTGACTCCTCGTCCCGATACGACAGGATTAGGGTCTAGCGTCGCAATAACAACCGTTTGAATGCCAGCTTTCACGATAGCTTCTGCACATGGGCCTGTTCTGCCGTGATGAGAACAAGGCTCAAGCGTCACATAAATCGTAGCCCCTTTTGCTTTGTCCCCTGCCATACTTAGCGCATGAATCTCCGCATGAGGTTCTCCTGCTTTCATATGAGCACCTATTCCAACAATACGATTATCATTCACGATCACTGATCCAACGAGTGGATTTGGATCTGTTTGTCCTTTCATCGCTTGCGCATTTTGAAGGGCAAGATCCATATAAAATGCATGATTAGTCATGTAGAAATGTACCTTCTTCCTCCAAATGTCCTGAGCGGTTGATCTTCGTTTGTAAATAGCTTTCATTATATTCAGAGACATCGCCCCATAGAGGCGTGCGACCTGACACAGACAATCCAGCATCTTTCAATGCTTTTAGCTTTTTCGGATTGTTCGTTATTAACGTTACAGGTTTTGAGCGTAATGCTTTTAGTACTTCAATTGCATCACTATAATTTCTAGAATCATCGACAAAACCTAATTTTTCGTTTGCTTCTACTGTATCTGAACCGTTTTCTTGCAAGATGTAAGCCATTGCTTTACTGAATAAACCAATCCCTCTACCTTCGTGATTTGCTAAGTAAAATAGAGCACCCGAACCATTTTCTACGATCATTTGCATGGACTGTTTCAACTGGAAACCACAGTCGCATCGTTTGCTTCCAAAAATATCACCTGTATGGCAAATAGAATGCATACGGATTAACGCTTCTTCATCCTGATGAAAATCACCATAAACGAGTACACTCGATTGTTGATACTCAGCCAAATTAGCAGAAGATAAATTGTCAATGATTTGCCCGATATCCTCTGTTTCTTCTTTGCTATTTAACCAGCAATACCATTGGAAAACGACTGTTTCTCCGTGTAAATTAACAGGAAGTCGGACAGGACCAACTAAATAGATAGAACCTTCTTCAGCTTTCAGTATTTGTATTTTATCTTTTAAAACATTAATGGCGTCATTTGTAGCAGTTTGTATATTAACCATGCTATATTCCTCTTTTCTTGTAACTAAATTGCGTTTTCATCTATATTATTCGTTATAGATTACTTTTCGTAAGCAATTATATTTTAGTAATCTAATTATGTCAAATATGTTGGACTAAATGACCCTCACGTATTATAGGGATACTGCGTGGTAAAAGAGCTATTAGGTGACGCATTACCACGCAGTATCTCTATATGATGACGTACCATCTACTTCATATTCCTCTTAAGATAAAAAGAGCCTTGCATGTACAAGGCTCTTCGTTATTACTTGGCTAGTTTTTCAAATACAGTGTGGAATGCTTGTATTGTTTTTTCGATATGCGCTTCTGTATGTGCACTGGATAAGAACAAGCCTTCATATTGAGAAGGTGGTAAATAAATACCCTCTTCTGCCATTAGACGGAAATACTTCGCGAATAGTTCCAAATCCGACGTTTTCGCTGTATCAAAATTAATTACGTCTTCATTTGTTAGGAAAAATCCAATCATCGACCCAGCACGATTCACCGTATGTGGAATATTATATTTTGTTGCTGCTTCACGGAAACCTTTTTCTAGTTGGTCACCTAGTTTAATGAAATATTCATATGACTCTTCATTTAAACGAGAAAGCGTTTCATATCCCGCCGTCATTGCAAGTGGATTCCCTGAAAGTGTTCCAGCTTGATAAACAGGACCACTTGGAGCGATCATCTCCATTATTTCACGTTTCCCACCGAAAGCACCAACAGGTAGACCGCCACCGATTACTTTTCCAAGACAAGTTAAATCTGGTGTAATCCCAAAATAACCTTGTGCACAATTGTACCCAACACGGAATCCTGTCATTACTTCGTCAAAGATTAAAACAGTTCCATTTTGCTCGGTTAACGCGCGTAATCCTTCTAAAAAGCCTTCTACTGGTGGAACAACACCCATATTTCCTGCTACTGGTTCCACAATAACAGCTGCTAAATCATCACCAAAGTTCTCAAACACATGGCGTACGCTTTCTAAATCATTATAAGGTACCGCAATCGTGTTCTTCGCAATTGACTCAGGAACACCAGGACTATCCGGTAAACCTAGCGTAGCGACTCCAGAACCCGCTTTAATAAGCAAGCTATCCCCATGACCGTGATAACTACCTTCAAATTTCAATATTTTATTTCTTCCTGTATACCCACGCGCTAAACGAAGTGCACTCATTGTCGCTTCCGTACCAGAAGATACCATACGAACCATTTCGATAGATGGAACTCGTTCCATTACGAGTTTGGCAAGTTTGTTCTCGATTAATGTCGAAGCCCCAAAACTTGTACCAGTTTCCGCTACTGTTTGAATCGCTTTCACTACATTTGGCTCCGTATGTCCTAAAATAAGTGGACCCCAAGATAATACATAGTCGATGTATTCATTGCCATCGATATCCGTTAAAATAGCACCTTTACCACTTGCCATGAATATCGGATCCATATCCACTGATTTAAATGCACGAACTGGACTATTTACGCCACCTGGCATTAATTCTTTTGCTTCTGTAAAAGCTTGTTTAGATAAGTCATATGATTTTGTCATTATTTCTCCTCCAACCAACGTGCTACGTCTTTTGCATGATACGTTAAAATAATATCTGCTCCAGCACGTTTCATTCCTGTTAACGTTTCTAGTACCGTTTCTTTTTCGTTAATCCAGCCGTTAATCGCAGCTGCTTTTACCATAGCATATTCCCCACTTACGTTATAAGCAACGATTGGTGCATCAAAGTTATTTTTCACATCGCGAATAATATCTAAGTAAGCAAGTGCTGGTTTCACGATTAGCATATCCGCACCTTCTTCGATATCAGAAGTTGCTTCACGGATTGCTTCTGAACGATTCGAATAATCCATTTGATACGTTTTACGGTCTCCAAATTTTGGTGCTCCATCTGCCGCTTCACGGAATGGACCATAATACGCAGAAGCATATTTCACCGCATAAGACATAATGGGCACATCTGCAAATCCTGCTGCATCTAAACCATGACGGATAGCAGTAACAAAGCCGTCCATCATATTTGAAGGGGCAATAATATCTGCACCTGCTTCCGCTTGGCTTATTGCCGTTTTAGCTAATAAATCAAGGGACGGATCATTTAAAATTCGCTCATCTGCATCCACTACACCGCAATGCCCATGATCTGTGAATTCGCATAGACAAGTATCTGCAATGACTACTAACCCGGGATGACGTTCTTTTATAAAACGAATTGCTTGTTGAACAATGCCGTGATCATGATATGCTTGCGTGCCAACTGCATCTTTCTCTGCAGGAAGTCCAAATAAAATAACAGAAGGGATTCCTAGTGATACAACTTCATCTATCTCTTCTCTTAAACGGTCTAAAGAAAATTGAAATACACCAGGCATAGAAGCTACTGGGTTTTTAATATTTTCCCCATCTATGACGAAAATCGGATAGATTAAATCTTCTTTATGTAAATATGTTTCTTTGACCATTGCTCTAATACCAGCTGTTTTTCTTAATCTACGGTGACGTTGAAATACTAACTCTGTCATTGTACTCTTCCTTTCCAATCCGCTAATTTATTCACTACATCTAATAATGTATATGTGTCTGGCATGACTTGAACGGTCGCACCTAATAATTCCAAATAGTTTTTCGTAATATGTCCAATCGTACAAATGGTAAATCGATCATAACCTGTATGAACGCCTATACTTCGATGAAATACATTCGCAGTAGAAGGACTTGTGAAAATGAGCGAGCAGCTTTCTCCACTTTCTAGAAGTGCTCGAACTTGTTCCGTATTCTCATCTACTTCAACTGTTTCGTATATAGTCCATGTATCGATCACATTTGGTAATCCATCAACAATAGTATTTTTTGCAAGATTCCCTTTGAAAAATAGACAACTTTCGTGTGCAGCTGAAAATGTTGGAAACTCTTTCACAAATACATCTGCACTAAAAATAGTAGGAGTGAAACTGACGTGAAGACCTAAACTTTCTATTGCACATGCAGTTTTCGAACCAACCGCAGCAATTTTAGCTTTAATAGTAGATACGTCTATTTCATGTGTTTCTATTTTCGAAAAAAATGCATGTACGCTACTTTGACTCGTAAAAATAAGCCAATCGTATTCGTAACAAGCAAGTAGTTTCTGTTTATCTTCTAGTGAAACAATTTCTTGCGTCGTTATTAGAGGAGCAATTACAGGAATACCCCCTAGTCGTAAAGTGAGATCCACCGCGGCGGATGATCGTAGTATTCCAGTAAAAATGACGTGCTCATCTTGTAAAGGATGCTGATTAGACATTTAAATCTGCCTTTACTTGTTGGATTAAATCATATGCTCCTTGCTCTGTAACAAGTCGTGCTACTTCTTTTCCTACTGCTTCCGCATCTGTCCCTGTTACTACTTCTTTAAATACGACAGATGCATCCGGAGCTGCAACTAACCCCGTCATGGTAATTTCTTCGCCATTCATAACCGCATATCCAGCTATAGGAACTTGACATCCGCCATCCATTGCAGCTAAAAACGCACGTTCTGCATGTACAGTATCCCAAGTTTCTTTATCCGAAAGCTTCGCAAGCTCTGCCAGTAATTCAGCATCATCTTCGCGACATTCAATCGCTAAAGACCCTTGCCCTACTGCTGGCACACAATCTTCCGTAGATAAATATTCCGTTACTACTTCATCACTCCAGCCAAGGCGTTTAAGTCCTGCTGCAGCTAAAATAATCGCATCATATTCGCCATTTTGAAGCTTTTGAAGTCTCGTATCCACATTTCCTCGAATCCACTTAATCTCGATATCCGAACGCATTAATAGCAGTTGAGCACTTCTTCGTAAACTACTCGTTCCAACTATTGCTCCCTTTGGTAGATCCGCAAACTTTACATGGCCTGTTGAGATAAATGCATCGCGCTCATCCACTCGTTTAGGCGTACATCCCATTACTAAACCTGGAGGCATGACAGAAGGCATATCTTTCATACTATGTACCGCAAAATCGATTTCTTTGTCGTATAATGCTTGTTCAATTTCTTTAACAAAAAGACCTTTTCCGCCAACTTTAGATAATGTCACATCTAAAATTTGATCCCCTTTTGTAACGATTTCTTTTACTTCAAACTCAAAAGGTGCACCCATATCTTTCATTTGTTGTATAAACCAATTAGTTTGTGTTAAAGCTAACTTACTTCTTCTTGAACCTACAATAATTTTACGCATAACTTCGCTACCTTTCTTTAATACCATAGATGGAATTGTGAGAATTGACTACCTAATAGAAAATTGATCAATACAAATAAAAATGCATATATATGAACCCAAGCATAGTTTGTCCCTATAAATCTTGCTCGTTTTTTGATTACTAAGACGACAATATACATAACTAATAAGAAGAAAGAACTAACTATTTTAAAATCAGCAATAGAAAATACCTCTAAGGATACATACGCCCATTCTAACCCAAGAACTAAACTTACAAACAATAGCGGGACTCCTACTAAAATAGATAATGTCATCCCAGTTTCTGCTTGTTTTAAAGAAGGCAATCTAGAAAATTGCTTCGTCCATTTTTTCTTTTTAAGTACACGATATAAGATTAAGTATAATGTCGAAAAAACAAATGATAAAGAAAAAGCTACATATGCTAATAGAGCAAACGTAATATGAATAAATAGTAACTCCGATCGCAGTGTATCACCAACTGCAGACTGTTCAATCTGATTTGGCGCAAAGGTATGAATTGTCATAAAGATAAATCCAATCACATTCAAAAAGAATGCGGGTAAATCTAAGCGAAATATAATTTGCAAAACTAAAGACAATATGATGATCAACCATGCATAAAAATAGATTCCCTCAAACAAAGAGAGTATTGGAAATCGCTTCGTTTCGACTATATATAACACTAAAAACACCGTTTGCAATAACCAAACAATGGAGAGCAGCCGAACGGCAATTCGGTGTGCATGACGATCTTTATTCAAATAATCGATAAAATAAAAAACAAGACTAACGGATTGGAGGACGACCATTATCTCGTGCAGCCGTGTCATCGTCAAATCAGCCATATCTAATCTCCCTCTACATAATAAAAAGGCGTTTTATATATCTATTAGTTTCCACACAGATATAAAAAACACCTCCTTTTTCTTTGTTAAAACGACAAATTTCCTTTTAAATTTTGAGACTCCATTAAAGAATGTTTTAGACTGATTTTTGCTTTTTGAGCTTGATCAACTATTTCATTTTGTACATCTTCTTCAATTCCAAAAATTTGTTGGAATAGTTGAAGTTGTTCAACCGAGTCTTTTGCTGTGGATAATTCTTTCACTTGCAAAATAGGCTCTTTTAAAAGCTGATTGATAATGGATTTTGTATGTTTGTTTAAAATTTTTCGTTCACGTTCTGTTAAATCTGGCATTTTATTTTCAATGGAAGCCATTGTTTCACTTTGTATTTTGTTTGCTTTTTCGCGAAGTGCTGAAATAATTGGCACTACTCCAAGTGTTGTTAACCAATCATTAAATTGTTCAATTTCAGTTCCAATCATTTGGTTAATTTGACTAGCTGCTCGTTCTCGCTCCACTAAGTTCGCTTCGACAATTCCTTGCAAATCATCGATATCATATAAAAACACATTTGGTAAATCACCAATCCGTGGATCTAAATCACGTGGTACAGCGATATCTACCATAAATAGCGGTTTTCCTTTACGTAAACGTTCTACTAACTGCATTAACTCATAATCAATGACGAATTCTGTCGAACCTGTTGAACTGATTAAAATGTCCGCTTCCAATAAGGCACATTGTAGCTCGTCCATTGGTTTTGCATTTCCATCAAACTTCTCTGCAAGCTCTTTCGCTTTTACATATGTCCGGTTAATAACCGTCACTTTTTCTGCACCACTACCGTGCAAGTTTTGAATGGCAAGTTCTCCCATTTTTCCAGCACCTAAGATGACTACATGTTTATGTTTTAACGCACCGAAAATTTTCTTTCCTAGCTCTACTGCTGCATAGGAAACAGAAACTGCATTTTCACCAATAGCCGTCTCTGAATGTGCACGTTTGGCGAATGTAACCGCTTGTTTAAATAATTGATTGAAAACAGTACCGGTTGTTCCATTTTCTTGCCCGTTTAGAAAGCTTTTTCTCACTTGACCTAATATTTGTGTCTCACCAAGTACCATCGAATCTATCCCTGCTGTAACTCGAAATAAATATTTATTCGCTTCATTATCCTCATGGATAAATAAATAGCTAGATAAGTCTTCTAATGGTATATCAAACCAATTTGCTAAAAATTGCTTCACATAATATTTGCCTGTATGCAACTGATCAACAGTCGCATAAATTTCTGTTCGGTTACAAGTAGATACAATGACATTTTCTAGTATGCTTTTTTGCCCTTGTAATGCTCGCATTGCGTTCGGAAGCTCTGTTTCGACAAATGATAGCTTTTCTCGAATTTCAACTGGAGCAGTACGGTAATTGACACCTACCACGATTGTATGCATGGAATCATGTCTCCCTTTCACGTTCATTTCATATGTCCAATTATAACATAGCTTCCCCTAAGGTTCTTACCCATTTGTGAACAAGCTATGAAATCTTAATTAGAATGATTATAAAATAATATTAACAAACAACCTGACCTATTACAAGGCAATAGCTTGAATGCGAAATATGCAGAAAATTAGCAATAAAAAGCGTGAACTTGTTGTTTTACGAAACTTTCCGCTTGCTTTCTGAGCAAGAGTTTGAGCGGCCACTTCTCCATTCAGTACAAAACGCCCCCTTATATTATACAGACTTTTATTTACTGCACAAAAAAAAGATTATGTAGCGTTATATTACCCTACATAATCTTTTTTAATCAACTAAGCAACCTGGTTGCTAAAAAATGGTTACATTCTACTTTCAATCTCAGCCCAAGCTGCGTCGAAGCCGAGTCCTTTTTCAGAGGAGAATACGACTAGCGGGTCACCTTTTTCCATTTGTAATTCATCTGAAACAATTTTTTTGTGTTTATCCCATTTACCTTTTGGAATTTTATCTGCCTTTGTTGCAATTACGATACAAGGGATATTATAATGCTTTAAAAAATCATACATCATGCAATCATCTGCTGTCGGCGGATGTCTTAAATCGACGATTAATATTA
This sequence comes from Psychrobacillus soli, assembly GCF_006861775.1. Taxonomy (GTDB): domain Bacteria; phylum Bacillota; class Bacilli; order Bacillales_A; family Planococcaceae; genus Psychrobacillus; species Psychrobacillus soli. The sequence goes on from NZ_VDGG01000013.1 coordinate 13,712, forward strand.
CCGCCTTTAGCACCTCACGTGAGGTAAAATAAGTTTCAATCATTTTCCCCCACGCCGCACGTTCTGTTTTAGATACTTTCGCATAACCATATCCAGGTACATCCACAAACAGTAAATCTTCTTCTAATTTATAAAAATTTAACGTTTGTGTTTTCCCTGGCTTAGATGAAATACGCGCCATGCTTTTTCGACCAATCATTTTATTGATGAAAGACGATTTCCCAACATTCGAACGTCCAGCTAACGCGAATTCTGGTAAGTCCCCTTCTGGATATTGCGCTGGTCTTACAGCACTTATAAGTAGCTCTACGTTGTTAATTTTCATTTTTTTGTCTCCTCCAATGCTAATTGAAGCACCTCTTGAGCATCGGAAACAAAATGAAACGTTAATACTTCTCGAACACTTTCTGGAATATCTTCAATATCGCGCTCATTGTCTTGTGGACAAATAATAGTTGTTAACCCAGCGCGATGTGCACTTAATGTTTTTTCTTTTAATCCACCAATTGGTAATACTCTTCCTCTTAACGTTACTTCACCAGTCATTCCAATTTCTCGTTTGATCGGACGTTTGGACAAAGCGGATACAAGAGCCGTAACAATTGTAATTCCCGCAGATGGTCCATCTTTCGGAACTGCACCTTCTGGTACATGGATATGAATATCTTTGTTTTCATAAAATGATGCATCTAATCCAAATTCCTCTGCTTTCGAACGGACATATGATAATGCAGTTTGTGCAGATTCTTTCATCACATCCCCGAGCTTCCCAGTTAGTTGAAGTTTTCCAGTTCCTGCTGATAAAGATACTTCAATTTGCAATGTATCGCCACCAACCGTTGTATAAGCTAGTCCTGTCGCTACACCTATTTGGTTTTCTGTTTCTGCTAAACCGAATCTGAATTTCCGTTTACCAATTGTATCTTCTAAATTTTTCGTTGAAATAGTTATCCGCTTTTTGTCGCCAGAAACAATTTGGAGTGCCGCTTTTCGGCAAACATTTGCTAATACACGATTTAACCCACGTACCCCTGCTTCTCGCGTAAAATGGCGGATAATATCAATAATCGCATCATCTTTCAATTGAAGCTGAGATTTTGTTAAGCCATGCTCTTTAATTTGCTTTGGTAGTAAATGATTTTTAGCAATTGAAAGCTTTTCCATTTCCGTATATCCAGCAAGAGAAATAATCTCCATGCGATCTCGTAATGGACCAGGAATCGTACTTAAATCGTTCGCAGTAGCAATAAATAATACATTAGATAAATCATATGTTTCTTCAATATAATGGTCACTAAATGTATTATTTTGCTCTGGATCCAATACTTCTAGCATAGCAGCAGAAGGATCTCCTCTGAAGTCATTCGACATTTTATCGATTTCGTCCAGTAAAAATAGCGGGTTTATCGTCCCTGCTTTTTTCATCCCTTGTATAATGCGCCCCGGCATTGCACCTACGTATGTTCGACGATGCCCGCGAATTTCGGACTCATCGCGCACCCCACCTAATGAAATACGAACAAAATTACGGCCCAATGATTCAGCAATAGATTTCGCAAGAGAAGTTTTCCCAACCCCAGGAGGTCCTGCTAAACAAAGGATTGGTCCACGTAAGGATTTCGTCAATTGGCGAACGGCTAAATATTCTAAAATCCGTTCCTTCACAGACTCTAATCCTTCATGGTCTCGATTTAATATTTGTTCCGAACGTTTAATATCTAATTGATCTTCTGTTGATTTCGACCAAGGAATGGACACAATCCAATCGATATAATTCCGAATAACGCCACTTTCTGGCGCCTGGGATGGTAATTTTTCATATCGATTTAATTCTTTTAATACATTTTTTTTAGTTGTTTCTGGTAGACCTGCTTCTTCAATTCGCTTTTTTAACTCTGCTACTTCCCCAGTTTTACCTTCTTTTTCTCCAAGCTCGGTTTGAATCGCTTTCATTTGCTCACGCAGGTAAAATTCTTTTTGTGTTCGTTCCATTGCGTGTTTGACACGCGTGTTAATCTTTTGCTCTAAATTGAGTATTTCCTGTTCATTGTATAATCGTGCGATTAACACTTCTAATCGCTCTTTTACATCCATTATTTCTAAAATTTCTTGTTTACCAGCAATTTTAAGAGGTAAATGGGACGCAATCATATCTGCTAATCGACCAGGTTCCTCAATATCAACTACGGAGTTATATGTTTCTTCTGATACACTTTTAGATACCTTTGAATACTTTTCAAAATTATGTAGTAACGTGCGCATGAGCGCTTCGTCTTCCTGATCTGCTTTTTCTGGTTCAATATATGCAGATACAGTTACTTCATCAAATGTATCAGTTTTTCTATAATCGTCCCAAATTGCGCGCTGCACTCCTTCTACTAAGACACGCATTGTCCCGTTTGGCAGCTTCACCATTTGCTTTACAGTTGCAATAACCCCGACATCATATACATCTTCCATTACCGGTTGTTCCAAAGCCATATCTCTTTGTGCAGTTAAAAACAACTTTTCTTCACGCAACATAGCTTCATTTAACGCTGCAATTGAACGCTCACGACCAATATCGACGTGAAGAATCATTGTAGGAAATACTAATAACCCTCTAAGGGGTAATACTGGATAGTATGTCATATTTTCGTTTGCCATTTCGGGAAGTCACCTCCAACTTATTCTGTCCGAATCATATGAGAAAATACAATTCAATCTTGCTATAACCGCTCTTCCCTATTTTCTCCAAGAGGAAACGTAAGAAGAAAAAGCTGACATCCTTGCTTGCGCTAAGCACGCGCAGATTGGAAGCCAGCTTATATCAACATCCGGTTACGCAGATGTTTTCTCGTTATCTTTTTCTACTTCAGTGCCGTCTTCTAACAATAGTCTTGGACGTGCTTTTTCTGTAATAGCTTCTTTCGTAATTACACACTCTACAATATCTTCGCGTGATGGCAACTCGTACATCACATCTAACATAATGTTTTCAATAATTGATCGAAGACCACGAGCACCGGTTTTACGCTCAATCGCTTCTTTCGCAATTTCAATTAAAGCGTCATCTTCAAATGTGAGCTTCACATTATCCAATTCAATCATTTTTTGATATTGCTTCACAAGTGCGTTTTTAGGTTCCGTTAAAATTTGGACAAGCGCTTCATTGTCTAACTGCTCTAAGCTTGCAAGCACTGGTAAACGACCGATAAACTCTGGAATTAACCCAAATTTCAATAAATCTTCTGGGATTAACTGACCAAGCACAGAACCTGCTTCGATTTCCACTTTGTTTGGATCTGCACCGAAACCAATTACTTTTTCACCTAGACGGCGTTTAATAATTTGTTCGATTCCGTCAAATGCACCACCAACGATAAATAAAATATTCGTTGTATCAATTTGAATGAACTCTTGGTGTGGGTGCTTACGACCACCTTGTGGTGGAACACTAGCAACGGTACCTTCTAATATTTTAAGCAGTGCCTGTTGCACACCTTCACCTGATACGTCTCTTGTAATTGAAGGGTTTTCAGATTTACGTGCTACTTTATCTATTTCATCGATATAAATAATCCCTTTTTCTGCCTTTTCAATATCATAGTCCGCAGACTGAATCAGTTTCAAAAGAATGTTTTCTACATCTTCTCCAACATAGCCCGCTTCTGTTAAGGAAGTAGCATCTGCAATAGCAAATGGCACATTCAAAATACGTGCTAATGTTTGAGCTAGTAATGTTTTCCCACTACCAGTAGGTCCAATCAGTACTATATTCGATTTAGATAATTCTACTTCGTCGATTACGCTATTTGAATTAATGCGTTTGTAATGGTTGTAAACAGCAACTGCAAGTGATTTTTTTGCTCTTTCCTGGCCAATTACATACTCATCTAAAATAGTTAAAATTTCTTTTGGTTTTGGAACTTCTTTAAACTCTACTTCTTCTTCGATACCAAGCTCTTCTTCTACAATTTCAGAACATAAATCGATACATTCATCACAAATATAGACACCTGGTCCTGCAACTAGCTTACGAACTTGTTCTTGTGGTTTTCCACAAAAAGAACATTTTAAGTTCCCTTTTTCATCATTGAATTTGAACAAAATATTCACCCCTATTCAAGCAATTATCTTACAAGATTCTCATTAAGTAATCAAATAATACGTTTATGTTTTATATCCTAATAACCTATGTATGGTATAAAACAAGGCACAGACAATTTGCTGTACCTTGTTTTATATTATAACGCTTTTTTCAACTATTATGAAATTTTAGCGTTTTCTACTAAGAACTCAACTGTTTTTTGGAAACGAATATCGTTTTCAAGTACTGCTGTACCACCAAGTGCTTTTTTAATGTCTTCAGCAGCCATATTGAATTGTGCAGCCATTTTTTCAAGTTCTGCATTTACATCTTCTTCTGTAGATTCCAAACCTTCTTTTTCAGCAATTGCTTCAAGTGTTAATGAAACTTTTACGCGGCTGTTTGCATCTTCTGCCATTTGTGTGCGTAAAGCTGCTTCATCTTGACCAGAGAACTGATAATAAAGATCTAGGTTCATCCCTTGTTGCTCTAAACGTTGACCAAATTCTTGAAGCATACGATCAGTTTCTGACTCAATCATTGCTTCTGGAATGTCGATTGTTGCATTAGCTGCAGCAGCTTCTACTAAGTTGTCGCGAAGCGTTTGTGCTGATAGTTGTTTTTTCTCTTCAGCAGTTGTTTCTTTTAATTTTGCACGTAATGCGTCAATGCCTTCTACTTCAGCATCTACTTCTTTTGCAAAATCGTCGTTTAGTTCAGGAAGTTCTTTTCCTTTAACTTCCTTCACTGTTACTTTGAAGATCGCTTGTTTACCAGCTAGTTCAGCAGCATGGTATTCTTCTGGGAAAGTTACTTCAACGTCTTTTGAATCCCCAGTTTTTACACCTACTAATTGCTCTTCAAAACCTGGAATGAAAGAGTTAGAACCAATTTCTAGTGGGTAGTCAGTTCCTGCTCCACCTTCAAATGCAACTTCGTCTACGAAACCTTCAAAGTCGATTACAGCAGTATCGCCTTCAACGATTGCATCTTCTTTTACAACTAACTCAGCTAAACGAGTTTGTTGGCTTTTTAGTTGCTCATCGATTTCTTCGTCTGTTACAGTTTCGTCTAATTTACTTACTTCTAAACCTTTGTAGTCCCCTAAAGTTACTTCTGGTTTTACAACAACTTTTGCAGTAAATACTAAAGGTTGTCCTTTTTCCATTGTAACGATGTCGATTTCTGGTTGATCTACTGGATTAATATCCGCTTCTTCAACAGCAGCTGAATAAGCATGTGGAAGAATGAAATCTAATGCATCTTGGTATAAAGACTCTACACCGTACATTTTTTCGAACATTTGACGTGGCATTTTCCCTTTACGGAAACCAGGTACATTAATTTGTTTTACTACTTTTTTAAACGCTTGGTCTAAACCATTAGCTACTACATCTGCAGCAACCTCAATTGTTAATAAACCATTGTTACCTTCTTGTTTTTCCCATTTAACTGACATATATTCTACCTCCAAAAAATAAATTACAATATTTTAGCAGCCTGTATAAAGTGACAGGACAGGTTTTACACTAATTATATTGACAACTTGTATATTATAGCATAGTTGAATAGACTTTCAACATTATTCATGCCCTATTGCTTCTGTCGACGCTTCCAATAAACTAATCAACTCATACAACTCGTTCGATTGCACACTTTCGTTTCCAAATAATGTATCAATAAAGTTTACATATGCTTGTGCTACCGCTTCGTCGCTATATCCTGCCCAATCGAATGGAAATAATGCATACGCATGGCTATGTACTAATCCTACTGTTAACTGCAATTTAGAAGGATCTTTTTCTAATATGTCTTGGATATATCTATTGACCAACTCTATTCGATCAATTGCATTAGGTCTAGGTGGTGAAACTGGATTCACCATTTGTTTAAAACCAAATTTTTCAATTTGTATCTCTGTTGACTCACCATTAGCACTTAATAGTAATAAGGCGAGCGTTTGTATAGCAGGAGATACTTTTTTGCTTTGAACAATTTCAATAATATTAAGTATTGCTTCGCTTACATCTTGATGAAAAGCTTCTTGTAACAATGCTTCTTGCTCTAGTAAGTTTAATTTCACAAACTCATCCAGTACAAATCTTTCTTTATCGACGCTGGGAATGATTTCATTGTCTTCGGCAAGAAAGCTATCCTGTTCTCTTGCAAGTCGCCCACTTAGTTCTTTTAATTGTAAGAAGTTTTTCTTTCGTTCATTAGTAAACCTTTTATCCACGAGTAATTTGTTTAATACACTATCAACTTCATGATAAGCTTTTAGGTCTAGTAAAATAGTTAAGTAAAGTTCCACGATTTGTTCGAACAAAGATGATCTTTTCTTCAATAAATCCTCACATATTACTTTCGCTTCTTGTTGACGCTGAGTTTCTAACAGAGAGAGTATGTATACAATTAATATCGTGTCGTCTAGCTCAATATGTTCTTTTGCTTGATCGAAGCATTTTGCTGCTTCTATATGATTATTTTGTTCCGCAAAGGCTAATCCATCCGCAATCAGCTTTTCAACCATCCCTGGAAAATAAATAATATTTTCTTTCGTTCTTGGAACATGTTGTTTTTTTTTCATTTTATTCGCCTGCCTTTACCTTCAATATATACCTATATACTATATCATGTTGTATATTTTTTCTATATCTTATTAACTTTTTCTTCTGAAAATTTACACATTGAACCTAAAAACAACTGGATAAACAGAATCCAGCTGTCGATTTATATCATATAAAGTGGAGAGATAGAAGCGTTTAGGCTATTTGTACATGTTGTGAAGCCATAAGTTCTTCATATAAGTGCAAATCTTCTTTATATAAATTCATATATGTTGAAAGGCTATGTGCTTTCACAATTTCAAAACTTCTCTCATCCACAATTCTGAATTTTTTATTAAGTGTTTCGGCATTTTCCCAAGCAGTTTCTTCAAAAATAATATTCATCTCATGCTCTTCCATAAGCATAGCAAGTAAATCTAAATTATTATAAAGCTCATACAAAGAATGATTATTCTTTGTGTTAAAAATCTCCAACGTCCGTGTTAATGAATCTAATAATGCGTGACGGTCCATTGCATGCCCTAATTCATGTATAGTAATTATTTTAATATATAATTCAAGAGAAATCAGTGTTTGCATTTCATTACTTACTTCTAGTAAACGGTTCACATCAAATCCAACATAATTACCAATGAAATTATAACTCATATTTATGCCAGAATTATCTTGTTTCAATTCAACATTCATCCCGACAGCTTGCATAGTGGAATTGATCAACTGGTGAATATACGTCTCTGTGAATTTATTTTGCATTATTTATTCTGCTTCTCCTCGCTCTTGGTGTTAAAAACTTTATCTAGTATATGGTAAAACCCAAAATATGATTTAGTAAAATTTCCGACAAGAGTTACTATATAATAATATTAATTTGAATTCAAGAGAGACGTCCCGAGTATTAAAAAGCATTGTACTTACGAAGAAGTTACCACCTAGATTTCCGCTGTAGGGCGGACGCTTTTTAGCGGGTGAGCAATGATCCTTCACCGCCCTTTCGCTCCAATCAAAAGAAATCGCTAACTTATCAGGAACGACTCGCTAAAACCAAATATTATGCATTTTTCTACATGTGTAAACCAGAAAATGGCTTAGGGCAACTAACCGGTAATGGAAAGCAATCTATTCTTTTCGAAAAGCAACCATTTCAACCCGAGAGCAACCAAATTATTGGTGAAAGCAACCAATTCCTAAAATAACAAGTTCCCTTGAACTGATACGTTAATGATTGCAACGCATTATCCGTAAAAGGTGACCTACATTATGTTAGGGAGAGAAATTTATAATTACTAAAGGACCAAAAACACTCTTTAGTCGCTACTACGACTAAAGAGTGTTTCCTTTAAATTCTATTTAATTGTAAATCTTCATTTTATCTTGTCATTTTAATTGTTTTTATTGTTACGTTGTCTACTACGAGCTTCTCCGCCCTTAGATCCAATTTCTTCATAAAAGTCTCTGTCATGATTTTCAGAAGTAGCTTCTCCACCTTTACGACCGATTTCCTCGTTAAAGTCCCGGTCATGATTTTCAGAAGTAGCTTCTCCACCTTTACGTCCAATTTCCTCGTAAAACTCACGATCATGATTATTAGAGGTAGCTTCTCCGCCCTTACGTCCCGCTTCTTCGACAGTCATGTTTTCATCATTGTTTCTGTTGCGATTGTTCTGTTTGTTAGCCATTAATAAATTCCTCCTCTAAATTTTTTCGAGCTTGTAATCAAGCTTACTCTTTATGTTCCCACCAGAAATAGAAATAAACATATTAATTTCATATGTTCAAATCAATCTTTATTAGCATACATAGTTTCCGTACTATGATTATAGAGTTCAATAATATTTCCATATGGATCTTCACAATAAACCAAGTAATAAGGCTTGCCTTCCCAAACGTTCCATATATCACTTCGTCTTTTCCCACCAAAACTCTCTATTTTTTCCGCTAATCGCTCTATATCGTCCGCAATTAAACAAATATGAAAGTAGCCTTTATAATCCTTCATATTTCTATTTTTTATACTCGGTTCTTGAAATTCAAACAACTCAATTCCAACTTGATTACCCGCCATCATATGGGGATTTCTCATTTTTATAATGTTATCGCCAAGTAGATCATTCGTCATATTATCCTTGCTTTCATTCCTTGAGTTAAACGAATAAGGACCTGCTATTAACTTAAAATCCAATATTTCTTCGTACCATTTAATAGCTCTCTCAATATCTGGCACCGATAAACCTATATGTGTAATTGCTATCATTTGTATCCCTCCTACATAACTGTTCCCTTTCTTAATGGAATGATAAACAATTACATTGGGCAGATACTCAAACTACAAAACTTCCCTATAAACAAAAAACGCTTCAAATCCTTACTAAATAAGGATTTGAAGCGTTTTATTGTCGGTTTTAAGTAAGTTTTTAGTACGTTTAAACCCTTCTATATCAACTCTCTTCTAGAATTATCTAGTAGTGGTGTCCCCTGGAACTCAATGTATTTTACGTTAGTAGTCTATGGATATTAATAATAGAAAATATCCACTCGTAACTGTAGTGTAGTAACTTTAATATAAAAAAGACTAAAAGAGGACTGCCTTAAAAATCATTTTTATGATTCTTGAGACAGTCCTTAAGCAATAATATATAAACGCTTCCATCTGTGTAGATTTCAATTGACAGAAATCTCGCGAAAATCCCCTGACCAAGCATATAGACTAAACGCGAAGTAGTAGCGTATAGAAAAGTTAATTCAAAATGGCTTCAGAGTAGATCTATCCCTTGACTCAATAATAAGCTCTTATTTTAGCTAGGGAACCAGCCTACCGGTTCTACGTTTAGTCGCGTATTAATTTGCTTAATTTCTTGGAAATCCTCTATTCCATACTTTCCTAGACTTCGACCAATTCCACTTTGTTTGTACCCACCCCACGGAGCCTCTACATAAGTTGGGTGATAATCATTAATCCAGGTAATGCCGGCACGAATTTTCTTGATAACGCGAAGAGCTTTTGCCCCATCATTTGAGAAAACACCGCCAGCAAGACCAAAGTCCGAATCATTCGCCAATCGAATTGCTTCTTCTTCTGTACTAAATTTTTGAATTGTGACAACTGGACCAAAAATCTCTTCTCGAACAATACTCATATCATTTGTAACATCTGTAAAAACGGTAGGTTTAATAAAAAAGCCTTTATCTAAACCATTTTCAGTTAAACGGTAGCCGCCTGCTGCTAATGTTGCACCTTCTTCTTTACCTATTTCAATGTATTTTAATATACTATTCAACTGTGCTTCACTAACAATTGCACCTACATCATTACCTTCTTCCAAACCGGGACCTACTTTAATTTTATTTGCACGTTCTACGTACCGCTTAACATACTCATCATAAATACTTTCTTCTACTAAAATACGACTTCCAGAGGAACAAACTTGACCCGCTCCGTAGAAAATACCAAATAATCCATAATCAACTGCTATTTCAAAGTCTGCATCTGCAAAAATAATATTAGGAGATTTACCACCTAGTTCAAGCGATATTTTCTTTAAATTCCCAGCTGCTGCACGCATTATTTCACGCCCCACCTCTGTACTTCCAGTGAATGAAACGACATCTACATCTTTACTTTCTGCTATTGTTTGACCAACAATCGAACCACGACCTAGCACCATATTCGCAACACCTTTAGGAACCCCTACTTCTTCCATAATTTCGAATAACTTCATCGCAGTTACAGGTGTTACTTCCGCTGGTTTATAGACAATCGTATTTCCAGCTGCAAGTGCTGGTGCAATTTTCCAAACACTCATTAAAAGTGGGAAATTCCATGGAACAATCAAGCCTGCCACGCCTACTGGTTCTTTTACAACAATTGCTTGCACGTTATCGGGTACCTGATATGTTTCACCATCTGGATGTAAAATTATCCCCGCATAGTAACGAAAGCATGTCGCTGCATCAGCAATATCAAATACTGCTTCTGCCTTACGCTTTCCGTTATCCATTGTCTCTAAAATCGTTAGTTCTTCTGCACGCTCTTCGATTTTATCGGCAATCGCGTTTAATATAGCTGCACGTTCATGCGTCGTTTTACCAGACCAAATCCCACTCTCAAATGCTTCACGCGCAACACTAATTGCCTCTTCTGTTTCTTCTTTACTAGAGCGCGGTGCATGCGCAATCACTTCCTGGTTCGCTGGATTAATGACAACACTTATATCTCCCGAAGCTGCTGATCTCCACTCACCATTAATATAATTTTTTAGTTCTAATACGTTTGTTAATACTGTCATTTCTATTCCCCCTAAATAATTTGATATTAAATTTTAATAGCAATTTTTTCAGATTTAGCTCTTGAACAACAAGTTAAAATAGAATTACGTTTTTTACGATCTTCCGCTGTTAAAAATACATCGCGATGATGAATTTCACCTTCAGCCACATCTAATTCACAACTGCCACATCCCCCTATTTTGCAAGCATGTGGTGCATCAATACCAGCGTTTAATAATGCTTCTAATAGTGATTCATTCTCACTTACACGAATCGTTTTGTTACTATCTACAAGCTCTACAGTGAACGCATTTTTTGGTTGATCATCTTTACCAGCAGAAAACAATTCAAAATGAATTGCTTTTGAAGGATACCCATATGATACTGCCGCATTCCGGTAGTCTTGAACCATTTTTATCGGACCACAGAAATATACATGTGTACCAATACGATGAGTCACCATAGAAGTCGGAAACATCTTTTTTGGATCATCTCCACGAGAAAAGTAGAAGTGACATCGATCGCCATACTCATCTTTTAGCTGTTCATAAAACGCACATTGCTCAGCAGTTCTAGCAGCATAGTGAAGTTCAAACGTTTGCCACTCTTGTAAATCTTTCATCATTGTTAGAAATGGTGTTATACCTATACCTGCTGCATAAAAAACATGATGCTTTGCTTGGTAGCTTAATGGGAAATGGTTCTTTGGAAAACTGATATCAAGTGTAGTACCAACAGTAATTTCCTTGTGCCAGTAAATAGAACCTCCTGTGGAGTAGTCATCTTGTCTAATTGCAATTTCATAGAAATTCCGTTCTGTCGGTAAGCTCACAAGAGAATATGTTCTCTCTAAAATATCGTCATCTTTATGGAGAAAAGTTTTTATATGAGCTCCACCCGTGAAAGCTGGCAATGGTAGTTTGTCTATTGGACTAAATCGAAATCGTTTTACAAATTCTGTTTCTTGTATAATTTCATCAACTTTGACTGGAATATTCCCAACAACTCTCATCTTAATCAACTCCCTACTTTTTGCCGTTGCACGACTGGTATAAATGGATAGCCAATATAACCTTTTCTGACTACTGAAAAGAATGATCCTACTTCTAAATGAGTACCACAACTACACTTTACAGTTTGCTCATCCAATGAAATTTCAGATGCATTAAAGCACTTCATACAGTAGACATAGCGCTTTTTCTCATCCGTTATGAACGTTTGGATTTCTTCTTCTGAGGCACCTTCTTCAACTGACATTGAAAAAATCTTGCATGCAGTATCCCATTTGGCAGCGATATATATTTGCGTACCTATTTTTTGAGAGCTAATAAATTCACGAATTGTTTCATCCTGCAGCCACTCTGTAACTAATAGTGAACTAGTTGGTAGATTATTGACTTCTTTAAGAAATGCTTCCGCTTGTAGTTTTCCACTTTCATCGAACATTACAGCAATTTTCGAACGCTCTTGAAGTAGTGAAAACTCCTTGACCAATGACGTGGATTGGTCAAATAATACGGGGCGGTTATACATCAAAATTCTCTCCTTTACGCTTTATTTTCTACTGCCTTTAATTTTTCTTTTTCTCGACGTAAATATTCCACAGATTGCGGTAAGTAAGGGGCAATTCCTTTATACTCAGCCATTTCTTTTGGGATATCCTGAAGTACGCTATACGTTAAGTCGAACCATTCTTGTCGTAATTTCAAATCTTCTAATGGTAAAAATTGTGTATTTAAAACAAATAAGATGGCATTACTTCTAGGCATACGATAGAACTTTTGCTCCTCTACTCGAAGACGAACAAGCTCACCCGCATTTTCTGGAGTGATTAAATCTCTTTCCGGTCCCCATACATCCATCGTTTCGTAGTTAACATCCCAACGATTCGCCATTAAGTTCCAATTTATTCGTGTCCATGGTTCACCTGGCTCAACGGAGAGCAGAAATCTACGAATGCGATCCGCAAGTTGATCTCCTTTTCGTGAAACAAATGGAACAGGCCCATGAATCTCATTAAAAGACATCCCTTTATTCCAATGTGCTGAAAATAATGCTGCATAAGACACTTGTCCAACTTCTAAGTAAAAGTTGTCATCACGATGAACCATCAGAACAAAATCATTATGAAAATGACGCCCAATATAATCAAAAGGCTCTAATTCTAATGTGGATGAATCACCAAATATAAAAGAATCCACTTCACCTAAAATATTGTTTTTAAAGGTCCAATTTTGACCATCCTTAATAACTTCAAAATGTTGAGGATAACGACTAACCGCCATATCAACAAGCATTTCAAGCACTTCCCATTGCATCTCATGGGTATGGGGGTAGGACTGGTAACGCACTTCTGGTTGTTCTTCTAATAGACGCCTCTTCGTACGTACTTGCAGTTCATATTCCGGTGTAATTTCTACACAGTTAATATTTTGTAATTTGCGTAAATCATTTGAATAACGATAATTACCTGTAGTGAAGGGAAACGGAAATGTCTCTAAATCAGTTGTTTTAAAATCTAGTTTCTGTGTAAACATATTAATTTGCTCCTTTCGGGATTAAAGTGCTTTATTTTTAAGATCTTCAGATGATAATGCAATTGGTTCACTAATCTGATCAACTTCATATTTAAATACATATTTGGCTGAAATATAGTAGGAAATCAATGCTGCAAAATAAGTTGGAATACCTGCTGACATATATAAAAACAGCCCACTCGACTCAAACGTAAGCGGGTTGTACAACCCCCAGTAAACAATTACTCCTACAATAATTGCGACAATGGCAGAAGGATTTATTCCTTTCCAGTACGTATAAGATCCTTGTGTATCATAAAGCTGCCTAAGAGAAATGTTTTGCTTCTTAACGAAGAAATAATCCGCAATAATAATCCCGCCAAGACTCGCCATCGTGAAGGAAATAATGGACATGAATGATCCAAAGGCATTATAGAATGTGGAACTTAGTAATAGGAATACAGTTGGAATAGTTGTTGACATTGAAAAAAGCCATGTTTTTTTAGAAAACAAAGTTTTAAAGCTCACCGCTTGAGAATACATAAGAAAAATAGTTGCCCCTACATTAGCGACTGTTAATAAAATCAAACCAATTAAACCGCCGTATGTACCTGCAATAGCCATCATCCAACTTGCTGGATCTAAGGAACCTACAACTAACGCAGCAAAGGCACCTACAACTGCTGCTAAACAAACAATGACACCATAACTATAAAAGCTAGCTTTAAATGCACTACTTTCTTTCTTAGCTAGCCTACTATATTGCCCTAAATAAGGTAGCCATGAAAATCCTAAACCAATATTAATCTCAAGGGCAGTTACAAACGAGCGTGAACTTGTCTCAAATGGTTCTGCAGGAAGAAGAGTATTTAAAGCAGGAATATGTTTACCAAACAAAATAATCCCTAATAGCCCAACTAAAAAGAGAATAAAAGCCGGTACCGCAAAAAGATTAAATTTTCGAATTGCAGCTGGTCCGCGAGCTGTTATTACAAACGCAATTCCAAAGAGTAAAATAGCAAAAAACGGTGCACCTGTAGTCTGATTACTAAAGAAAGACGGTGTATTAAGCCACGCTGCAATTTCCACCACTGCTTGACCTGCCATAAACAAAGCAATCGACATATAACCAAGTGTTAAAATTAAAAAAATAAAGAAAAAAGCATTAGCACCTTTATAGCCAAGTGAACTACGGAACCCAACAAATGTATCAATACCATACCTTGCAAAGTAAAGAACGATGGGCGCAATTAAAAACATTGGAAATGCATTACCAAAAAATATAGCTGCAAGGGATTCTTGTGGCCCTAGCATAGTACCCGTATAGGCACCTGTTAAAAGACCGAATGCAGATAACCCAATCACAACTTGTACAAGCATCAAATCCCAAAAACTGAAAATACGTTCTTTTTTATCAGTTGGTAAAAATCCAAATGCAATATCTTGTGTAACAGAAGAACTCTGTTTTGACATAAAATCCTCCTCTAATATCATTCTTATCGCCAGTGTTGGAAAAATACTTTCCGCATGGTATTCTAAAAGTTATAGAATCGTTAGGATTAGTAATGTTGTGATCAAGCCCATTATTAAAGTTACTCCACTAAGGTCTCTCAAATTAATATGTGCTGTTTTATCCTCTTGGTTCCTTTCGAAATATTGAATTCGTTCTTCTAAATCTTCGTACATGCCACGAATAAATGGATCCTTAGATTGTAGATTCTTATCGATTTTAGTAACCGCTTTCATTTTCTCCCCCCTTTATTAAAATATTAATAAAATTTTCTGTCTTATACTAATCTATTGCAAGTATCATGCCAACTATGAAATAGTCATAAATCTTAATTTAAATCCAAAAATACAAGATTTAATATTCAAAAATGAAATTAATTTTCAATTCTGAAATTTTGACAGGGGTGATTTTATGATAGAACATTCTATTTTACTTCAGATTTACGATCAACTAATTTTTACAACGACTGACGGAGTAATTTGTCATATTGTTGGAAATCATTCAGAACTATTTGAAACGCCATCTACTAATAAAACAAAAACAATTAAGGACTTAGAAACCCAGTTATTTACGGAAAGTATATTTTCACAGATAGAAACGAATCCAAAAAAACAAATTTTCCTCCAAACAGCATGGGTAGGACTCGAAATACTCACAACTATTTACAAGGATAAAAATCATTTTATTTTTGCGTATAAGATTCTTAATTCTACCTATAGAGAAATAGGTGAATCTCAACAAGTTGATTTCAAATATTTTCCCTTTATTGTTAACAGTAGAGAGATGGAAGATGTAGCTTTTAAATTACAGAAGATAGCTACTGTTGGAGCAACAGTACTTTTACTTGGTGAATCAGGAGTAGGTAAGGGAATGGCAGCAAAAGCGATTCATAAGATAGGCGCTCGTCAAAACAAGCCATTTATCTCTATTAATTGTGGGGCAATACCAGAGAACTTAATTGAGAGTGAATTATTTGGATTTGTAGACGGCGCGTTTACAGGAGCCAAAAAAGGTGGCATGGAGGGAAAATTCCGCCAAGCACATACTGGTATTTTATTTTTAGATGAAATTGGCGAACTATCACTTACGTTGCAAGTCAAGTTATTACGAGCAATTGAAGAACGTGTAATTACCCCTATTGGAAGCACTATTTCTTATCCAGTAGATATACAAATTATTGCAGCTACAAACCAGCTTCTTGAAGAAGCAGTAGCAAAAGGTGAGTTTCGTGCAGATTTATATTATCGATTAAACGTTATTCCTGTTAATATTCCACCTTTACGTGATCGGGTAGAAGAGATTCCATCTCTTATCCATCATTTCACGCTAAAATACAATAAGCTTTACCAAAAACAAGTTAAGTTTTCTCCAGATGCAATTGATTATTTATGTATTCAACCGTGGCCAGGAAATATTAGGGAGTTAGAAAACATGGTGGATCGTCTAATTGTATTATCTAATACATCCGTTATTACAAGCCCAATAATAGAAGCGATAGTTCCTCCAAAACCTATAATTAGAGCTAACCGACCTATAATTAATCATTTAATGCCGCTTCAAGAAGCTGTAGAAATGATAGAAGAAGAATTGATAACAATGGCTATGGAACAATACAAATCTGTGAAATTAGCTTCCAATGTACTAGGAATTAGCCAACCAACCATGAGTAGGAAATTTAAAAAAATTAGGGAGTTACAAACAAAAGATGGTAGCTTAATGAGTAAACGAAGGATTTTAGAAGAGCAATTAAACAAACAGTTACGCTCCATTACTATAGTTACAGCAGTTACAATTTTACCTGAAGAAGTAAGAATGGCTATGAAAGATACATCTAATGCAGCACTTCGTGCACCTTTAGTCCAAAAGTTCACGGCGATTTATCAACAAGAAGGCGGAATCAAATGGGTGTTTATTTTTCAGATGCTACCTGATGGGAGAATCATTCAAATAGCTTCAAGTGATGATTTCGTAATAAAACCCGGCGAAGAATATATTGGTCCACCAGAAATGATGAAAGTTATTTATGATGCATTTAAAGGCAAGGACGGTGTGACTCCTTTATATGAAGATAAATACGGGGAATGGAAAACAAGTTTTGCTCCATTGTATGATGAATTAGGAGAAATCATTGCAATCATTGGCTATGATTACAGTAAAGAGTATATTAATAGCGAATTACAACGCCTCAGCAGGCAACTTAATGTAACAATTTAATTCTCTCTAAAAATTCACGGCAAAAATAAGGTAAAAGATTACTTTCTCTACCAATCTTTTACCTTATTTTTATTTCAATTAATTCTATTTTGCTACCAACTTCTTGGTTATATCTGATGCCAATTCTACTTGAAGATCCGTATATGGTAGTGCAGCTTGGCGATAGCCTTTATTAGCAATTTGCAAGCCGTACGGAACAGTTACATTCGACAAACCTATAGTTGATGTACGCGCAACAGCACCTGGCATATTTGCCCACTGCGTAATGTACAACACCATATACTTCATAAGTAGGATTACTATGGGTAGTAATTCAATCAATTGTTTCAATGGAATCACCCTGATCTACCGCTACATCCACTACAACAGATCCCTTTTGCATCGTTTGTATCATTTCTTTTGAAACTAATTGTGGCGCACGAGCACCTGGAATTAGCACAGCACCAATTAACAAATCTGCTGTTTTAACTGCCTCAGCTATATTGTAGGTATTTGATGCACGTGTACGAACACGTCCTTGGAACAAATCATCTACCCCACTCATTCTTATAACTAGTTTTGATTTATTACTACCAGCTTCATTTCTGTCATTTCCTCAATTGCATATTTTAGACCTTCTCTACCCATACCACTTTCCTTCACGCCACCATAAGGTAAATGATCTAAACGGAATGTTGGTATATCATTTACAATGACACCTCCTACGTGAAGTTTTTGCGTTGCCTGTAAAGCAACATGGATATTATCTGTATAAATACCTGCTTGCAACCCGTATCTTGAGTCATTTACTTGATTAAATGCTTCTTGAATAGATGTGAACTTCATAATAGATACTATTGGTGCGAATACCTCCTGACAGGAAACCTTATGCGCCGACTTTACATTTAATAGTACAGTAGGTTGTAATATATTCCCTTCGGATTCACCACCAGTTGCAACAATTGCCCCTTGTTCTTTTGCTTCTTCAATCCAACTTAAAGCACGTTTTACATCTTGTGGACTAATTAGGGCCGAAACATCTGTTGCGGGATCAAGCGGATCACCTAGCTTCAATTCTTTTGTAGCTGCTATAAATTTATCTACAAACAAATCGTACATTTTTTCGTGAACATATATTCGCTGTACTGAAATACATACCTGTCCTTGGAATGCAAATGCCCCGGATACAACACGTGGGATTAATTTATCGATATTAACATTTTCATCAATAATAACGGCCGCATTAGAACCCAATTCAAGCGTTACTTTCTTTAAACCTGCCTGATTGCGTATGCCAATACCTACAGTTGGACTACCTGTGAACGAAATCTTTTTCACTCGCTCATCCGTTACTAGTTTATTTCCAATCAAGGAACCTGCACCTGTAACGATATTTAACACACCCTTTGGCAATCCTGCCTCAGCTAATAATTCACCAATAAAATAGGAAGTTAATGGTGTTTGACTTGCAGGCTTTAATACAATTGAGTTACCAGATGCTATTGCAGGTCCTAATTTATGCGCTACTAAATTCATCGGGAAATTAAATGGCGTAATAGCTGCAACAATACCTAATGGTTCACGAACTGTATAAGCAATGCGCCCTTCTCCTCCTGGCGCAGCATCTACTGGAATTGTTTCCCCATGTATACGCTTTGCTTCTTCAGCAGCAAATTTATATGTTTGAATAGTACGTAGAACTTCCACTTTTGCGGTTGAAATAGGCTTCGCTGCCTCCAGTGCTATAAGCTCTGCCGCTTCCTCCACACGTTGTTCTAATAAAGCAGATAATTTTTCAAGAATAACCGCACGCTTATAAGCAGGCATGCTTGCCATCGTTTCACGAGCAGCATCGGCAGCAACTAAAGCCGCTTCTACTTCCTCCACTGTTGCCTTCGGTATTTCTGCAATGACTTCACCACTATACGGTGAACGTAATTCTGTATACTCTGTCGCTTCTACCCATTCTCCATTTATAAATAAATCTTTCTTTATGATTGTTTTCTTCAACATTATCACCCCACCTTTCTAGTTACAGCGTAGTTGCTGTTATCTTATTCTCAACTTCTTGAATCGCTTTATCTAAAAGATTTAATAAATCTTTTAATTCTGCTTGGCTTATTGATAAAGGCGGTGAAAATACAACAACATCCTGACCATCAAGTACAACCGCACGGCATATTAAGCCTACCTTAGCTGCCTCCAAAACTATTTGTGGGGCTAGTAGACTTCCTTCAGAGAAGACTTCAAGACCTGCCATTAAACCTAAGCCTCTTGCGTTCACAATAAATGGATACTTCGCTTGTAATGCTTTTAACCCTTCTAAAAGCTCTTGACCACGAGCGGCTGAATTTGCTACTAAATTTTCTTTTTCAATAATCTCAATATTTTTCAATCCAACTGCGCAAGCCATTGGATGTCCACTATACGTATATCCATGCAATATTGTTCCTACTGATAGTTCAGAAAATTCTCTGTGTATTTTCTCAGAAATCATTACGCCACCCAATTGTGCATATCCACTAGTAACACCTTTTGCAAAGCACATCATATCTGGTACCACGTTATAATGTTCCATAGCAAAAAACTTACCTGTTCTACCAAAACCAGTAATAACTTCATCAGTTATCATCAATATTCCATACTCATCGCAAATTTCACGAATTTCTTTGAAGTAATTTTCCGGGGCAACATGCACACCCCCAGCACCTTGTACTGGCTCCGTTATGAAAGCAGCAATTGTTTCAGGTCCTTCAGTTTCAATTAAGTCACGTAATGCTTTTGTTGAGAAATGATCTACGTATAAAAAATCCGGTGCATTTGAATTGGTAAAATCACGAAATGCTTTTAAACCCGTGGCACTTGTAGCACCGATTGCTACGCCGTGATAAGATTTTGACCTTGAAATTATTTTCTTACGAGATACTTCCCCTTTTAATATCCAATAATGACGAGCCAATTTATAGGCACTATCATTGGATTCAGAACCACCAGAAGTAAAAAACGTTGTACTTAAGTCACCCGGTGCTAGTCCTGCTAACTTTTCTGCTAATAGAATGGCAGGTTCATTACTAAACGTTGCAAAACAAGAGCTGAAGGCTAGTTTATCCATTTGCTCTTTTGCTACTTCACCAAGTTCTGTTCTGCCATGGCCGATATTCACATTCCAAAGTGATGACATACCGTCAATTACTTTTTTGCCAGTAATATCATACAGATAAACCCCTTTTCCTTCTGTAAAAATGAATGCTGGTCCATTTTCCGTCTTTACCGGTGAAGTAGGGTGTAGAAAATGCTTTTGATCTAACGCTCTAAGTTCTTCAATAGAATAATTTCTTTTCATAAGATACATCCTCTCAGTTAATTGTTATGGAACTATACACATAAGTAATATGCAAGAAGCGTGCCAACTATTAAAATACGACTTACTTGTATTTCGAATATGAGTTGATTTAATTTTAAATTAATTCTTAATTTTAAGTTGATTTAATTCTTAATCTTAATTAAGATATTGATTAAGATTATTCAATATCTAAGGGGTTCATGGGATGGAAGACTTAATTTTAAATAAGATTATTGAAACATCAAATAATAATATTACAGTTATTGATAGTGAGGGAATAATTGTCCATTCTAATCCAGAGCATTGGGTGAACTATGGTATGAAGCCTGGAACATATAAAGGTACATCCATTTATGATCTTGAAAAGGAAGGTTTATTAGCTCCATCTATTGGAGCAATTGTATTAAATGAAAAAATAAAAAAAACCATTTTACAACATACCAAAACTGATCGAGTAATCATGTCTACAGGTTACCCTGTCTTTGATGAAAAAGAAGAATTATTATTCGTCGTAAGTTATAGTCATGATCAGACTGAAATACTAGAGTTACAGCAACAATATGAAAAAATGGAAAGGAAAGTGAAAGGTTATCAAACCGAGGTTGAAGAATTGCGTGAAAAGGAATTTGAACAAAATGGTATTATCGCCCGGAGTAGTGCAGCACAGCATATTTTAAAAACAATCTATAACATTTCCAAGACTGATGCAACAGTGCTCCTTTTAGGTCCATCAGGTGTTGGAAAAAGTACATTTGCACGTATTTTGCATAGCCATAGCAATCGTAAAAAGGAGCAATTTATTGAAGTGAACTGCAGTACGATTCCTGAGGGGCTATTTGAATCTGAAATTTTCGGCTATGAAACTGGAGCTTTTACCGGTGCGAATAAACAAGGAAGCGAGGGATTAATTGAACAGGCGGATGGCGGAACATTATTTTTAGATGAAATCGGGGAACTACCATTATCTATGCAAGCGAAATTATTAAAAGTATTACAAGAAAAAAAAATAAAACGGCTTGGTGGTAAAAAAGAACGCACAATCAATTTCCGTTTAGTTACGGCGACAAATCAGGATTTAGAAAAAATGGTACAAGAAGGACGATTTCGTTTAGATTTATACTATCGTCTAAATGTCATTCCATTACAAATTCCCTCTTTAGAAGAACGAAAAGAAGATATTTCTTATTTGGTTCAAGATTGTCTTCAAAAATTCAACAGTGCCTATAATGTAAAAAAAAGAATTCATCCATCAACGTATGATGTCTTCACCAACTATAACTGGCCAGGTAATATCCGAGAGTTAGAGAACTTGATGGAGCGCCTTATCCTTACTATTGAAGATGAAGTCATATATCCTACTCATCTACCTGCAAACTTTAACACTTTCCAAACAAATAGTAGTTTCTCTTTAGATAATATAGAACAACCATTAAAAGTAACAAATAATTTAAAGGAAATATTAGAAAATACGGAAATCCAAATCATTCTTAAAGCTTTAAAAAAATGCAAAACAACTTATGAGATGGCCACTTATTTAGGCATTAGTCAGCCTACCGTTATTTATAAGTTGAAAAAATATAAAAATAAACTTGATCACTCTTAGGCCAATTCAAACCATGGAAATAACATTAAAAAACAACCACAATTAAGTGATTGCTTTTAGTAATTACAAATAGTTTCTCAATGAAACAACTACTTCGTCAGTACTAATATCCAAATACTGAGTTGTGGTAGCCAAATTAAAATGTCCCAATACTTTAGAGACTAGGGCAATGTTAGCACACTTATCATATAAACTCTTTGAGTACGCTCGCCGTATTGCGTGAGCGTTGATATTAAGTAAATCAGATCTTTTAGAATACTTGCCTCCGTTGTTTAGAAATAGCATTGTTGGTAGAGTTGGTATTTATAGTGGTTCTTTAAAAAGTTTATTTTAAGGGTTGATTTATGAAAAATTTCCTTTATAATAAAAAAGAAGCTAATTTTGGTCATTAAACTAAATGCTTCTACAATACATAGGTCTCAGTAGCTCAGCTGGATAGAGCAACGCCCTTCTAAGGCGTCGGTCGGGAGTTCGAATCTCTCCTGGGACGTAATAATAACTTAGAGCAACTTAATAGTATCAACGGTTTGCTAATTGTAGGTATTTCTAACGGTATTCTAACCTGTATGAAATATCCCCAATAAATCGTTGCAATCAACTTCCAATTACTAATAATTGGAGGTTTTTTGTTTTGATCAAGAAAAAAGGAGTCTTTGATGCCTAGTGTAACTTGCGTTTTTAAGTGTGTTTAAACCCTTATATAGCAATGATTCAGTGTATCTAATATGTGTAAAGGCTTATCTGATAGCCCTTTATTCTCTATATGTATCATAGAAAAAAAATAAAAAACAGATCAACTGACATAGAAAAGCAGATACACACTCGTATCTGCCATTGTAATATCGTAATTACAAGTCAATGCCGTGCCATTTTTTCAAATGCTCTGCATGAGTTGATAAATAAGAGTTTTCTCCAAATAACTTATCATAATAATCCAAATCAAGATGGTGTGATTGTAAATACATTAATGAATACACGGAAGGTATGGTAGCTGGAAATTTACCAAAAGTCTTATAGATATATTCTGCTTGTATGGTCATAAGTTCTATAAACTCTTCATCGTGAACTTGTGCGTTCCCTCTAACTTTTTCTGTATCTTTCCACACACCTTTTGTTTTACTATGAAAAGGCCCCCCTTCGCCAAACTTTCGTTCCACTAATGCTTCAACGGCATCACGCATCGTAGGAAAATGTGGCGGCGTAAATGAAGTAAATACTCCTTCGAGTCCAGTCGGATTCGGCATTGCCCAACGTTCATCTGTATCATAACGAAAACCTAGCCCTGGAACATCCGGATCACCACTTGCTCCTAGCACAGTTAGCCGATCAATTCCATCAAACATCCAACCACCTAGACCAATCGCTTGTTGCAAAAGCATACCTGAATACGTAGCTGTTGCTAATTCGGCAGACAGTTCAGCAAGAGAATACTGATCAAGGAAGCTAAGTGGAACTGGATTATCTACGTCAACTAGGTGACTATACTTCTCCACTCCCGGAATTTTACGTTTATTAATATCGTCATAAATTACGAGTCCATTTTGAATATAGAAAGCTAAATTTAATAGTGTATGCTGCGCCAAGTCTCCGACAGGAAAAGCTAAAAAAGTACCTGGTTTATTAGCTACCCAAGAGTTATGACCTTCCATATACGGTTCGTAATTAGGTATATGAATTCGATTATCAGATATTTTTTCAATTCGTTTTTGGTGAGCTAGTAAAAGTTCTTTTGTAGATAATTTTCCGTCATCATTTCGCCTAGTTTCAGGAGCAAAATCACGCGTTCGGAAGATGTATGTCCCTGTATCATCTGTAAAAAATACTTCCGAAGTATGGAATCCGGCAGCCGATGGATGGGTTCTTCCTGATGCGGATCCAGAATAATTGGATAAGTTAGGCTTATATCGGTCATGTCTAGTAATTGAATGATGCCATCCAGTCACACCACTTATCCCTAGCAAAACAAGCAATTTTTCTACATTGTTTAGAGGTATTGGCTCATGCTTAGATTTGTAAGCAAGCGGACCATCGGGAACTTCTGCACCAAGAAAAAAACGTCGAGATCGTCGTCCAAATAAGGCATCCAAAAGTGGAAATTCCGAAAGTTCCCTTAATAAGTCTTCATTTAAATCTTCCTCTGAAATTCCCAATCCAATTGTTTTTGTTTTAGGCATTAAAACTCCCCCAATCATTTTTTAGACTTAATAATAATTGATTATTTTTCTGAATAATCAATTATATTAAACCTATTAAATAACTAAGTTATAGAAATTAGAATAGTTTGTCAACTAATTAAAATAAATCTGTACAGAAGAAACTATACCTTAAATCACTAAAGTTGCGTAAATTTCCAGTAAGGGTTTTAATAACATTTTTTCTAAAAAGGTAAACACCCTAATATTGGCAGCACTGTCCATTTAAAGAACAGTTCAATTGCATTCTGCGGGAACGAAAAATTTCGATGATTTCATTAGCGGAAATATCGAATCGCATTGTAATTAAGTACATTGTCTTTTCTTTATTATCTAATACACCTACGATTCGGCAGACATTGTCCATCGATCCATTGTAGACCAAATTGTCTGCCAACACGCGCTGTTATCTTAGGAAAGACCGAATTCCTCAACTACAAGAAAAACTGCATTTTTATCTTGAGCAATTGATAGCATGTATTTAGTGGATAATTTGAGTATAACGGTTCCACTTTCACTCGTTTTCTAACGTATTCTCACAAAACAAAAAAGCGCTACAAACGTTTATATTACACCGTTTGTAGCACTTTCTTAATTTCTTCAAAAAGTCTTAATTACGTCCCAGGAGAGATTCGAACTCCCGACCGACGCCTTAGAAGGGCGTTGCTCTATCCAGCTGAGCTACTGAGACAAGTACTCCCCCACCACACAGATAGGAAAGACAAGACTTAGTATATAACTTTATTCAAATATAGTCAACACTATTTAATAAATTTTAAAAATTATTTTTTCTATTATTACATGCTTGGAAGAAAAAAATAATACATTCCAAGCATTTTCCAGTTTTTCAATAATTGCATAACTTTTCTCTTTACGTCCACGCGGCTTATGTAAGCTTCCCGGATTAATATACAAAGTGCCATTCTGTAATTCCGCACCAAGTAAATGCGAATGACCGAAACAAACTATCGTAGCATCTACTTCTTCTGCACGATATTTGAGTGGCATTAGCGTCGTTTTTACTTGATGCTTATGGCCATGCACGATTAATATTGTTTCATTTTCCAGCTCTAAAATTACTTCTTCAGAAAAACCTTCATCAAAGTCACAATTCCCTCGAACAATATGTACAGATTTACTATCGAAATACGAAGCAGCTAATTCACTATCTCCACAATGAATGACCGCATTCACATCCGTGCAATGCTCCATCACTCGTTCCATTGTCTCTATATCACGATGCGTATCACTCATCACTAATATTTTCATTGATGTATTTACGCTTTTCCGAGTAAATCATCTAGATTTGCAGCAAGTAAATTGATCGCATTTCCACGATGAGAAATGGCACCTTTTTCTTCCGCAGATAGTTCCGCCATCATTTTGTTTTCGGAAGGAACAAAAAAGATCGGATCGTATCCAAATCCATTCGTACCTTTTCTTTCTTGTGCAATAATGCCTTCACATGTGCCTCTTACAGTAAATGGCTCTCTCGTCGGTGAAGCTACGGCTATCGCGCAAACGAATCTCGCACTTCTTTCTGATTCTTTGACGTCTTTAAGCTCTTCTAGCACTTTATCGATATTTGCCTCATCACTTTTCTCTTCCCCCGCATACCTAGCAGAATAGATGCCTGGGCGACCGTCTAGTGCATCAATTTCAAGTCCGCTATCATCTGCAATGACCATTGTTTGTAAATGATTAGCAAGTGCAGTAGCTTTTAATACAGCATTTTCTTCAAAAGTTGCTCCTGTTTCTTCTACATCCATATCATCCGCTACATCTTGGAGCGTTAGTACCTCATATCCAAGTGGGCCAAATAGTGCTTCAAAATCTTTTGCTTTTCCTTTATTTTTCGTTGCAATAATTATTTTTTTCATACAGTTTCAGGACCTCCCTCGCCAATTTTAGTTGCTAATTCGCCTAATGCTGCATGTTGTACATCCATTAATTGTTTAATTCCTATATCACCGAAATCTAATAGCTCTAATAATTGTTTCTTAGAGAAGGTCGCTTCTTCCCCTGTACCTTGAAGCTCTACGTACTCTCCACCGCTCGTTTGTACAATATTCATATCGACAGCCGCTGCGGAATCCTCTTCATAATTTAAATCCAATACGACTCCACCGTCTTCCAGTATTCCTACACTCGTTGCAGCTAAATATTCCCGCACCGGAAAATGGGATAATTGTTTTCGATCATATAATTTTCCGAGCGCAATCGTTAATGCCACAAATGCTCCCGTAATACTTGCAGTTCGTGTACCTCCATCAGCCTGAATAACATCACAATCGATCCAAATCGTTTTTTCTCCGATTACTTCTAAATCGACAACGGAGCGAAGTGCTCGTCCAATTAGACGTTGAATTTCCATCGTACGCCCAGTTACTTTTCCTTTAGATGATTCTCTTTGTGTGCGGGATTCGGTTGCGCGTGGCAACATAGAATACTCTGCGGTAATCCATCCTTTACCTTGTCCTCTTAAAAACGGCGGTACGCGATCTTCAATCGTCGCATTACAAATAACCTTCGTTTGTCCAACTGTTATTAATACAGAGCCTTCCGGATGGATTAAATAATCCGTTTCTATTTTTACATCTCTTAGTTGGTTTACTTTTCTTCCATCAGTTCTAATCATAAATTTCTCCTTTTAACTATTTAATCATGCAAAAGAAGACCCCGTTATTTAATGTTTCTTAAGCTAACAGGGTCATTTGAATGAAATTGTTCGTACATCTGCATTCGGTAACTCTAACCATTTTCCCACAATTGTTTTAAAGATTGGCACAGAGCCAGTCGTATAAAAAATAGGTGTTTTTTTCGCTTTTATCGGATGGTGCATTTCATGATAATTTAAATACTCGATTACATCTTGGGCTGTTTCTTCAGCAGAGGAAAGTACTTTTACATTTTCTCCTACTGCCTCTTCAATATACTTTTGTAATAATGGATAATGTGTACATCCGAGAATGACTGTATCAAATTGTTCGTTTTTTAATGGTAATAATGTTTCCATTACCATATTTCTTGCAAATTCGCCTTCATATTCATTACTTTCAACAAGTGGAACGAACGTCGGGCAAGCAAGCGGAATAACTTTACTCGACGTATTTAAAGCGGCAATCGCTTTTTCGTATGCTCCACTGTTAATCGTACCGCTTGTACCTAGCACTACGATTTCATTTTTCTTTGTAGCTTTTATCGCAGCCCTTGCTCCTGGAAAAACAACACCAATTACAGGGAAAGGCATTTTTTTGTTTAATGAATTAAGTGCTACTGCAGTTGCTGTATTACAAGCAATAACAAGCATTTTTATATTCATTTTAGCAAGCGTCGTTGCGAGTTGCCACGTAAATTTCCGCACTTCTTCGCTTGACCTTGGCCCGTAAGGACATCTAGCTGTGTCTCCAATATAAATAATTTCTTCATTAGGTAAATGTCGCATAATTTCTTTTGCAACTGTCAATCCACCTACTCCAGAGTCTATAACACCGATTGGGGCTTTCACGTTAATTCCTCAGTTCTTTTTCATCTCTTGATGTAATTTTTCTAATAAAATCGATAAATTTTCTACTTGTATTTCGTCAAATTGACCGAGGATTTCTTTTAAATATTGTTGTCTTTTATCAATAACCTCTTCAATAATACGTTCACCTTCTGCTAATAAATGAATACGCACAACGCGTCGATCTTGCTCATCTCTAATTCGTTGAACAAGTTCACTTCTTTCCATACGATCGATTAAATCAGTCGTTGTACTAAAAGCTAAATACATTTTATTGGAAAGATCACCGATTGTCATGTCTCCAAGCTCTAGAAGCCACTGTAGGGCCACAAACTGCGGTGGTGTTATTGTATAGGCATTTAAAATTTGACGGCCTCTTTGTTTGATTATACCCGATATATGTCGGAGTTCTTTTTCTAAAAAAGCAACATCTTCTTGATTATGTTCTATACTTCTTATTTCATCTGCCATGTAATCCTTCACTCCTCAAAACAATTCTTCTTATTTATTATTGTGACGTGTTCTGAGGAAAATGGCAAGGATTCAAGTTAATTCAACGATAATTCACCTAGTCTTAATAGTTCCACAATTGCTTGTGATCGGCCAGATACTCCCAATTTTTGTATCGTATTAGATATGTGATTTCTTACTGTTTTTTCACTAATAGATAACTGAATTGAAATTTCTTTTGTAGAATTATCTTCTACTAATAACTGAAAAATTTGACGTTCTCTGTTCGTCAATATTGATCGATGCGAATTGTT
The DNA here is from genome assembly GCF_006861775.1 of Psychrobacillus soli. Classification (GTDB taxonomy): domain Bacteria; phylum Bacillota; class Bacilli; order Bacillales_A; family Planococcaceae; genus Psychrobacillus; species Psychrobacillus soli. Next base: position 42,237 of record NZ_VDGG01000013.1, read on the forward strand.
ATCGTACAATGCCTTAGCCCCCTATCCACTCTCCTACTAACGTATGTAGCACCGGGATGGTAGGTGACGGCTAGTTAGCACTGTTTTTGAAAAACTTCTCGTTCTTCCTCATTCCATTTGGAGGCTTTCCCTGTTTTTTTGTCAATTTGCACGACAGAACCCCTACCAGTAAAGACAATTTCGCCTTTTTCGTTCTTAGCCATGTAATGCATATCTACGGACGAAGAACCGATCGTACTCGCTTTTACATAAATCCGTAGCTTTTCGTCAAAGAAGACTTGTTTTATATAATCGCATTGTAAATCCGCGACTACTGGAATTTTTTCGCCTCTTGGATTCAGCCAGTCATTCATGAGTTTGATATGTTTAAAATACTCGATACGTGCATATTCAAAATAAGCAAAGGTTACTGTGTTATTCAAATGTCCATACATATCCGTTTCCGAAAAACGTACACTTACTTCCGAATAAAATGAAAATCCTTGTTCCCAACTCGCAGCATCTTCTATGTAACTAGCTCGCATAAAAAACATTCCCCCTAAATGAATATTTATTCATTTATTGTAACAGAGAAACAAAAAATCTGCATAGAACATTAAATTCTACGCAGATTTTTTTCATTTTATTAGTCAACCATATGGTCGCTTCCGAAGAAGTTTTTGAACATTTGAACTGTTGTATCACGGTTTAATGCAGCAATAGAAGTTGTTAACGGAATACCTTTTGGACATGCAACAACACAGTTTTGTGCGTTACCGCAGTTTGCAAGGCCTCCGTCTCCCATAATTGCGTTTAAACGTTCATCTTTATTCATCGAACCAGTTGGATGCGCGTTAAATAGACGTACTTGTGAAAGTGGAGCAGGTCCCATGAAGGATGCGCCGCTATTTACGTTTGGACATGCTTCCAAACAAACACCACAAGTCATACATTTAGATAATTCATAAGCCCATTGGCGTTTACGTTCTGGCATACGTGGTCCTTCACCAAGATCGTATGATCCATCGATCGGAACCCATGCTTTAACTTTTTTCAATGAGTCAAACATACGAGTTCTGTCTACTTGAAGGTCACGAACTACAGGGAAAGTTCTCATTGGTGCTAATTGAATTGGTTGCGTCAATTGATCAATTAATGCAGAACAAGATTGACGTGGTTTACCATTAATAACCATCGAACAAGCTCCACACACTTCTTCTAAACAACTCATATCCCATGCTACTGGAGTCGTCGCTTTTCCGTCTGCATTGACAGGATTTTGACGAATTTCCATTAGCGCTGAAATAACGTTCATATTAGGACGATAATTTACTTCGAACTTTTCCCAATATGGAGTAGATTCTGGTGTATCTTGACGAAAAATTTCAATTTGTACTTTTTTTGTTTCGGTTGCAGTTACCATGATTAGTTTTCTCCTTTCGTAGAATAATCACGTTTACGAGGCGGAACAAGCGATACATCGATTTCTTCGTAATGAATGATTGGAGCTCCAGTTGCTGTATCAAATTTCGCCATTGTTGTTTTCATGAATTCTTCATCATTACGCTCTGGGAAATCTGGTTTGTAATGCGCTCCACGGCTTTCGTTACGTTGAAGTGCACCTATAGTAATAACACGCGCTAAATATAACATATTTTTTAATTGACGAGTAAACGATGCGCCTTGGTTAGACCATTTTTGCGTATCATCCATATTAATGTTTTCATATCTCTCAAGTAACTCTTGAATTTTCTTATCCGTAGCTTCAAGTCTATCGTTATAACGAACTACAGTTACGTTATCCGTCATTAACTCACCTAGTTCTTTATGAATTAAGTAAGCATTTTCAGTACCCTTCATCGCGAGCGTCTTGTCCCACTTCTCTTGCTCAAGTTTCACTTCAGCTTCAAAGATAGCATCGTCCATATCAATCGCATGAGTTTTTAAATGACTCATATATTTAACTGCATTTGGACCAGAAACGCTTCCGCCGAATACAGCAGAAAGTAATGAGTTTGCCCCTAAACGGTTCGCACCATGTTGAGAGTAATCACATTCACCTGCTGCAAATAATCCAGGGATGTTCGTCATTTGATCTTCATCAACCCAAAGTCCGCCCATTGAATAGTGAACAGCCGGGAAAATTTTCATCGGAACTTTACGAGGATCATCTCCAGTAAACTTCTCATAAATTTCAATAATTCCACCAAGTTTAATGTCCAGTTCATGCGGATCTTTGTGAGAAAGATCAAGATACACCATGTTTTCTCCATTAATACCAAGTTTTTGGTTAACACATACGTCGAAAATTTCACGCGTTGCAATATCACGTGGAACTAAGTTACCGTATGCAGGATATTTTTCTTCTAGGAAGTACCAAGGTTTTCCGTCTTTGTATGTCCAAATACGTCCACCTTCACCACGCGCTGATTCTGACATTAAGCGTAATTTATCGTCACCAGGTATTGCAGTTGGGTGAATTTGAATAAATTCTCCATTTGCATAATATGCACCTTGTTGATAAACGATAGAAGCCGCGGAACCAGTATTAATAATCGAGTTAGTCGTTTTTCCGAAAATAATTCCAGGTCCACCAGTAGCCATAATTACTGCATCCCCACGGAAAGCACGAATTTCCATTGTTTTAAGGTTTTGTGCTTTAATACCGCGACAAACACCTTCACTATCTTTTATTATTCCAAGGAATTCCCATCCTTCGAATTTCGTTACAAGACCATCTACTTCAAAACGACGCACTTGTTCGTCCAAAGCATATAGAAGTTGTTGACCAGTCGTCGCACCAGAAAATGCTGTACGGTGCATTAATGTACCACCGAAACGACGGAAATCTAATAATCCTTCTGGTGTACGGTTGAACATAACACCCATACGGTCAAACAAGCTAATAATTCCAGGAGCAGCATCAGTCATTGCTTTTACTGGTTTCTGGTTTGCTAAGAAGTCTCCACCATATACAGTATCATCTAAGTGAACTGCCGGTGAGTCGCCTTCCCCTTTTGTATTTACAGCCCCGTTAATACCGCCTTGTGCACAAACAGAGTGTGAGCGTTTTACAGGAACTAATGAAAATAGATCTACGTGCGTGCCATCTTCGGCTGCTTTCATTGTTGCCATCAATCCAGCTAAACCGCCGCCGACAACAATAAGTTTACTTTTTGCCATGCTATTCTCACTCCTCGATTTTATGGTAGTTGAATGTATTAAAAGTTCTTATACGAATGCTAAAAGAGCTTGTACACCAACTACAGATAATGCTAAGAAGATTACTAATGTTACATATGTAGCAATTCGTTGTGATTGTGGAGATTGTGTAATTCCCCAACTAACTAAGAATGACCAAATACCGTTAGCTAAGTGGAATGTTGCCGCAATAACCCCAACGATGTAAAAACCTAACATCCACGGATTTGATAAAATCTCAGCCATCATGTTAAAATTAACTTCTTTCGCACCAATCGCAGCTTGAAACCTTGTCTCAAAAACATGCCATACGATGAATACGACAAGAAAAATCCCAGTAAATCGTTGTAAAATGAATAAATAGTTTCGTAGTGTTCCAAAATTCTTTGGATTGTTTTTAGCGGTAAATGCAATATATATACCGTAAAAAGCATGGAACATTAAAGGTAAAAAAATGATGAAAATCTCAAGTAAAATAACAAATGGAAGACTTGCCATGAAACCAGACGCTTTATTAAAAGCTTCTTCTCCTCTAGTAGCAAAATGGTTTACTACTAAGTGTTGCGCCAAAAACAAACCTACCGGAATAATTCCCAAAAGAGAATGTAAGCGGCGCCAATAAAATTCGCGTTCTTTCGACAAAACAGTTACCCCCCTCAAATTTACATTTGCTTGATATGAAAACTATTGTAAAAGAATAAAGAATTCATATCTAGTTTACATCATCATGTTACAAATTTATGACATATCCATTGTACTCTCATCATTTTAGAGCGTCAAGGTATCTTTAGACTTTTCAATAATCTTCTAGGTTCATTTTCAAATAATGATTCGTTTATTTTTTCACAAACTATTCCAATACCAACAAGAAAATATTTATGATAAAATAGACGAGGACAAACGATATTTACTTTTTGAAAGAAGGGTTGCTACTTGAATGATAAGGAACATTCACATGTAACTTCCTTTGGATATGAATTACTAAGAGACCACGTGCTTGCTTCTATTCTCGGAAAACATGAAAAAGATATTTTATATTGGGCTGGAAAAGACCTCGCCCGTAAGTTTCCACTTTACTCAATGGAAGAAGCCGTTACTTTCTTCCAAGAAGCGGGCTGGGGAACACTTGAATTAGAGAAAACAACAAAAGATTCTGCATTTTATACTTTACATACGTTCAATTTACCGCAAAGCGGGATATCGAGAAGCCACCGATTAGAAGCAGGCTTTTTAGCCGAGCAACAACAGAAAATTGGCGGTTACTTATCCGAGTGTTATGATGAACAAACGAAAAAAAATGGAATTATTTCGTTTCATGTTAAATGGGATGTAAAAGCTACAAAGTAAGCATTGTATGGCTGTTAAAGCCGTTCAATGTTTTTTTATTGTTCTAAATACGATTTACAATGAATGCTGATAAGCAATGTGCGTAGAATACGCTCTATGTGCAATATTCTAGTGCATTAATAGTACATGGATTATACGGCACATTACAGGGATACTGCGCATTACGGAGTATCCGCTTTATTTATCTAGAGTAGGATGTCAATTAATAATTGCACAACATATCAAGCGTTACTCGCAACATTGCGGTTCAATTGCGCAACATTCATACATAATGCTTCGCAATCATTGGTGTTTCAATTCAAGTAAACTTGTTATTTTAAGAAATGGTTGCTTTCACTAGTAATTTGGTTGCTCTCGGATTTGATTTGATTGCTTTCCGAGTTGAACTNCCCTAATCCATTTACTGGATTCACATATTCGAAAAAACTGTATAAAATTTTGTTTTTAGCGAGTCGATGCTGATTAAATAGCAATTTTCTTTGATTTTCGGTGCAGGCGGCGGGGATGGCTCATCGCTCACCCGGTGGAAAGCGTCCGATTGTAGCGAAAATAACAGCGGTCATCTGATAAAGCTTTGTACAACGCATTATTCCCATTTTGCCCAACTTAAACAAGGGACATAACAGTGTTACGACCCTTGTTTTAATTGCTTGTTCAGTTATTGCTTAATTGCCAAGTCAAATTCATCATGTAATGCATTGGCAGCTGGAATCATGTCAGCTTGAGGGATAACAACCGAGACTTTTATCTCAGATGTACTTACCATTTTCACTGGAATATTTTCTTTACGTAGTCGATCGAACATTTGTGCAGCAACGCCAGGATTAGAAACCATACCTGAACCAACAATGGAAACTTTCGCTAATCCTACCTCAAAATCCGCAAAAGTAAAACCGAGCGTTTTTTTATGCGTTTCTAAAACCGTAATCGCTTCTGCTAATGATTCTTTTTTTATAGAGAACGAAACAGCAGGTCTTACGCCATCCACAATGGATTGAACAATAATATCTACATTGATATGGTTGTTTGCTAGAGTTGTAAAAATCGATGCCAATGATCCATTAAACGGCACATCATACTCAATTGTTAATCGCACTATATCCGATTCAAATGCTACTCCACGTACTACTAAATTATTTTCCACATCTACTTCCTCCTTCAAAATCGTTCCTTCATTTTCTACATAACTTGAACGTACTCTAAGTGGGATTTTATAGTTTTTTGCGAACTCTACTGCTCGGGGATGAAGTATTCCAGCTCCCAAATTAGCAAGTTCAAGCATTTCATCGTATTCCAATTGCTCTAGCTTACGAGCGTTTGTTACGTACCTTGGATCTGAGGTAAATACGCCTTCTACATCCGTGTATATATCACAAATATCCGCTTCGATTGCTACGGCAATTGCAACAGCAGTCGTATCCGAACCACCTCTACCTAAAGTTGTGATTTCCCCACTGTTTGAAATTCCTTGGAAACCAGCGACTATAACGACTTTATCCTCGTTTAATAAATTACTAATGTTTGAACCATCCAATTTCTCCACTCTTGCATTTTTATGTACATTATCTGTCACTAGGCCAGCCTGCCAACCCGTAAGAGAAACTGCGTTTAATCCTAATGCATTTAATTGAATGGCTAGTAACGCCATTGTCACTTGTTCTCCGGTTGATAGTAGCATGTCCATTTCACGTTTGGATGGATTTTCCGTTATTTCATTTGCCAAATTGACCAATTCATCCGTCGCTTTTCCCATCGCTGAGACGACAACTACGATATCATGTCCTTTTTCTTTTTCCCTACTGATTCTTTTTGCTACGTTTGCAATTTTTTCGGTAGTCCCTACAGAAGTACCGCCGAACTTCATCACAATTTTACTCATGCATATCTGCTCCCTTGTTTGTCTGTTAGGATAAAAAAATGCTTTTCACATATTGTGAAAAGCATTGTCTCATACACGGTCAATAAATGTCCATGTGAGATAGCCCTCCAGAATACTGAATTCTGACAATCCTACATTTATTCAATGCAGAACCAACCTAGAATAGGAAAAGCTATTCTACGTTTCGGCGAATGACCCTTTCCATTAGCGATAATCGGATCTTTTCACCCTGTCGCTAAGTACTCTTGTCAGTTCGCACCTCTATCTTCACTTTGTAATAGTGAATATTAAATTGTTATTACCATAACACAAGAAGATTCAGAAGACAATTACTTTTTCTGAAAATGGTCCATCATTAAGTCCGCTAACTTACTAGAAAGCCCTGCTTCTATAAATTCTTCCTTCGTCGCAGCTTGCATTTTCTTAATTGATCCGAAATGCTTTAGTAATAATTTTTTCCGCTTTGGACCGATTCCTTCTACCCCGTCTAAAGAAGAAGCAATCGTATGTTTACCTCTTTGTTGGCGATGGAATGTAATAGCAAATCGGTGGACTTCATCTTGAATACGCTGCAACAAGTAAAAAGCTTCACTCGTTCGTTTCATCGGAATTACTTCGATTGGATTTCCATATAAAAGTTGAGACGTTTGATGCTTCCCATCTTTTGCAAGACCAGCAATCGGTATATCTAAACCTAACTCATCTTCTAAAATTTCGCGAGCTGCTTCTATCTGTCCTTTTCCTCCATCAATAATGATTAAATCTGGTAAAGGTAGATTTTCTTTTAATGCACGTGTGTACCTTCTGCGGACAACTTCCCGCATTGCACCATAATCATCATGTTTGGCAGCAGTTTTCGTTTTATATTTTCGGTAATCTTTTTTAAATGCTTTTCCATCCACAAAAACAACCATAGCAGAAACCGCGTCTGTTCCATGGATATGGGAGTTATCAAAAGCTTCCATGCGACTTGGTGTTGCGATGCCCATTAAATTTCCTAATTCTTCAACAGCGCCGATTGTACGCTCTTCTTGTCTTTCGATTAAATGGAATTTTTCACTTAGTGCCAGCACTGCATTTTTTTCGGCAAGTTCGACTAAGTTTTTTTTCAATCCTCTTTGTGGTGTAATTACTTTCATTTCCAATAATTCGGACGCTAACTCGAGGTCTGTATTTGGTGGAACGTACACTTCTTTTGGCTTAATATGTTCCTGTTTTGCATAAAACTGCCCTAAAAACGTTAAAAACTCTTCTTCAGGATCACGGTATAAAGGAAACAAAGAGACATCTCTTTCGATTAGTTTTCCTTGTCTGATAAAGAAAACTTGGACACACATCCAACCTTTATCCACGGTATAACCAAATATATCTCGGCTCGTAAAATCATTAATCGTAATTTTTTGTTTTTCCATGATCATTTCGATATTCGAAATTTGATCTCGATATTCTTTTGCCCGTTCAAATTCTAGATCCGCTGCGGCCTCTTGCATTTTCTGAGATAAGTCTTTTTTTACTTGGGCATAACCACCGTTTAAAAAACTTGTAATTTCGTCGGTCATTTTTTTATACGTGGAATCTTCAATTTCCTTTACACAAGGAGCAAGACATTGCCCTAAATGATAATACAAGCATACGCGATCTGGTAATTTCCCACATTTTCTTAGTGGGTAAATTCGATCTAATAATTTTTTCGTTTCATTCGCTGCATGAGCATTTGGGTATGGACCAAAATATTTTCCTTTGTCTTTTTTTACTTGTCTTGTAATGATTAACTTTGGATTTTTTTCGGCTGTAATTTTAATGTATGGATACGTTTTATCGTCTTTTAACATGATATTGTATTTGGGGTCATGTTTTTTTATGAGATGCAGCTCCAGAATAAGCGCTTCTATTTCGGACGATGTAACGATATATTCAAAATCAACTATTTCTTGCACTAATCTTTGCGTTTTCCCATCGTGTGATCCTGTAAAATAGGAACGAACACGATTTTTTAATATTTTCGCTTTGCCAACATAAATAATCGTTCCTTGTCGATCTTTCATCAAATAGCAACCAGGATCCTCTGGTAAGATTGCACACTTTCGCTCTATCAAATCATTCATGTTATCACCTGTTTAAAAAAACCGGGCACCCTAGCGGACCCGGTTTTATATTATGCGTTTTTTTCTACAAATTGTACTAATGCTTCTTTTGGTTGGAAACCAACAGCTTTGTCTACTGGTTGACCATCCTTAAATAATACTAGCGTTGGGATAGACATAATACCAAATTGACTAGCAGTTGCTTGGTTTTCATCTACATCTACTTTTACGATTTTTACTTTATCGCTCATTTCAGCGTCCATTTCTTCTAGTACAGGAGCAATCATTTTACAAGGACCACACCATGTTGCCCAAAAATCTACTAATACTAATCCTTCCTCAATTTCTTGTGAGAAAGTCTGATCTGTTCCGTGAACTATTGCCATTAAAAAATTCCTCCTTTGGTTAACTATAACTAGATTATAGCAGACTCATAATGCTACATCTACATATTAGCTTACAAGTAAAAGCTCGGCTCTAAAAATGAGCCGAGTCCTTGTTAGGCATTTACTTTTAGTTGTTTAAATTCTTCCGTAAGCAGTGGGATAACTTCAAATAAATCCCCAACGATTCCGTAGTCTGCCACTTTGAAAATATTTGCTTCTGGATCTTTGTTGATCGCTACAATAATTTTCGAGTTCGACATACCAGCTAAATGTTGAATCGCTCCGGAAATACCTGCTGCAATATAAAGATCTGGCGTTACAACTTTACCAGTTTGTCCAATTTGAAGAGAATAATCACAGTAATCAGCATCACATGCACCACGAGAAGCTCCAACCGCTCCACCTAATACGTCCGCAAGCTCTTTTAAAGGAGCAAAACCTTCTTCACTTTTCACACCACGACCACCAGCGATAACTACTTTTGCTTCAGATAAATCTACACCTTCAGAAGATTTACGAACTACTTCTTTAATAATTGTGCGAAGGTTTGTAATATCTACTGATAGTGAAGAGACATCCGCAACTTTACTTGCCTCTTTTGCAAGTGGTGCGATATTGTTTGGGCGAATCGTTATGAATTCAATACCATCTTTTACTTTCACTTTTTCGAAAGCTTTACCAGAGTAAATTGGGCGGATGTAAACTGCCGCCTCGCCTTCTCCTTCAATAGATGTTACATCAGATACTAGTCCAATCTGTAATTTACTTGCAATTTTTGGTGAAATATCTTTCCCTAAAGCGGTATGTCCGAATACGATTGCTTCTGGATCCTCTTGTTCAATTACAGCAAGCAATGCTTGTCCATAACCGTCGGATGTATATTGTTTTAAATGTGGATGCTCAACCGTAATTACACGATCTGCACCATATTTTCCAAGTTCCGATGCTAGATCTTTCACTGAATCTCCTAATAGAACGCTAACTACTTCTCCGCCATTTGAAATTTGTTTTCCAGCAGCGATTGCTTCATAAGAGACATTACGTAGAGCACCTTCACGCGCCTCCGCAAGTACTAATACTTTTTTAGACATATTCTTTTCCCCCTAGTTTAAGTTAATATTCGAATCAATTACGCCTCGGCGTAATTGCGTCCAGATTTTGAATTGCGCTTGCGCAATTAACTCCCTTCAAAATCTGTGACATCCGCCGGAGGCTTAATTTGAATCAGCGGTTATTATTTGCGACGAGCTTGCGCAGGTGCAGTGAGTTTGTACTTCCTCTGATTCAAGTTAAACGACTTTTGCTTCCGAATGTAGTAAGTGAACTAACTCTTTCACTTGATCAGCTAGCTCGCCTTCTAATACTTTTCCCGCTTCCTTTTTAGGAGGTAAATAAATTTCTAGTGTTTCTATTTTCGCTTCTACATCATCTTCATCTATATCTAAATCATCTAGTTCAACTTCATCTAATGGTTTTTTCTTTGCTTTCATAATGCCAGGTAGAGAAGGGTAGCGTGGTTCATTTAACCCTTGTTGTGCTGTAACTAAAAGTGGTAAAGATGTTTCAAGGATTTCCGTATCCCCTTCCACGTCACGTTTGATCGTTACAGTTGTTCCATCAATTTCAAGATTTGTAATTGTAGTAACGTAATTAATGCCTAAAGCTTCCGCAACGCGTGGTCCAACTTGTCCAGATCCACCATCAATTGCAACATTACCAGCCAATATTAAATCAGCATTTTTATCTTTTAAGTATTCCGAAATGATATAAGCAGCTGTAAACTGATCCATTTCCTCTACATCATCTTCTATATTAATAAGTACGGCTTTGTCAGCTCCCATTGCAAGTGCTGTACGAAGTTGTTTTTCCGCATCTTCCCCGCCCATTGTAAGAACTGTTACTTCTCCACCTTGTGCGTCGCGAACTTGAATTGCTTCCTCAATCGCATATTCGTCGTAAGGATTGATGATGAATTCTGCTCCATCTTCTTGGATTTTACCGCCACTTACTACGATTTTTTCTTCTGTATCAAATGTGCGTTTCACTAAAACATAAATGTTCATTTAGTTATCCTCCCCTAGCTTAATAATTACTTGCCTTTAAAAACAGGTTCTCTTTTTTCTAAAAATGCAGAAATTCCTTCTTTTGCATCGTCTGAAACAAAAACGCTTCCAAAAATATTTGCTTCTGCTCGAACACCTTCATAATAAGAGGCTGGTTTTATATATTGGAGCATTTCTAAGGCTGCTTTTACAGCAATCGGGCTTTTCTTTGCAATCTTAACTGCAAGTTCTTGTGCACGACTAAATAACTCTTCTTCCGGATATGCGTGATTGGCTAGGCCAATTTTAGCTGCTTCTGTTCCACTGATTGGATCGCTCGTTAACAGCAATTCTGCCGCTTTCGCAAATCCAACATACCGCGGAAGTCGCTGAGTTCCAGCAAAACCAGGTATTAAACCTAATTGTAGTTCTGGAAGCCCCAGTTTAGCATTTTCCGAAACAAGACGTATATGACAGCTCATCGCTAATTCTAGACCGCCACCAAGTGCAGCTCCATGAATTGCAGCGATAACCGGTTTCGGAAATCGTTCCAGTCTTTCGAAAATCACTTGTCCACTTTCTGCCAATTCAGAAAATTCTTCCCCTGTAGAAACGGAAGTAAATTCTTTAATATCTGCACCAGCAGAAAAGAATCTTCCTTCTCCTTTAAGTAACAGAACACGAACAGCATCATCATTTTCAAATGCATCTAAAAGATCATTAATCTCTAAAATTACCCCTCTTGCAAGCGCATTTGCTGGTGGACGATTTAGTGTAACAGTAGCTACACCACCTTCAATTTCCCATGACAAAAATCCCATTCAATCACTTCCCCTTTGTTATGCTTTTATAGCATTCAATAATAGACGATGTACTTTTGGGGTCAAGTCTACAAGATTATATTTATACTCGTTCATGACCCAAGTAGTTGTCGTCTCATCTATTGTACCAAAAATCATTTGTCTTGCTAAACGAATATCTATTATTTGCTCAAATTCTCCATTTTCAATACCTTCCCTTAAAATGGAATCTAGTAATATTAAGTAATTTTTTAATATGGTATTAATACGGAGACGTAGGGCCAAATTTGACTGTCTCAATTCTAACTGAGTAACAGTTGCTAAATGATGGTCACTTGCCAGTACACTAAAATGATTTTCGATCATTTTAAATAATTTCTCAGAAGCGCTAGCATCTATTTCAATTATTTGTTGTAAATTTTCTACGAAAACCTCCATTTTTTCTTCAAATACGGAGATTAAAATGTCTTCTTTGTTTTTAAAATACAAATAAATTGTTCCATCTGCTACGCCAGCCTGTTTCGCAATTTTAGAAACTTGTGACTGATGATAACCATTTTCTGCAATTACAATAATGGCTGCATCTATAATTTGCTTATATTTTGGTTTGTCCTTTTTCAATGAATTCACCACCAATTAATCAAGTACGCGAAAGGCCCTTACTAATTCAACTTAAGCTTGTAACTATGGTTGAACAAAGTAAAAATATGAATGACTATTCATTCATATTTTTATATTATATTTAATTTTCAGTATTGTCAACATACAAATTAATTCTATCATAACAACACTAGGAAGTTTAACCTTGCGCTACTTTTTTTAGCTTCTCTTTCTCTTTCTCTTTCTCTTTCTCTTCTTCTATTAAAGTTCTTCTTAAAATTTTCCCGACGGCTGTTTTTGGCAGCTCTTTTCTAAATTCATAAATTCTTGGTACTTTAAAAGCAGCTAAATTTTCACGACAGAACTTGTTTAACTCTTCTTCTGTCACTTCAAATCCCTCTTTTAATACGATATATGCCTTTACTGTTTCTCCACGATATACATCTGGGACTCCCGCTACGACACATTCTTGAATCGCGGGATGTTCGTAAAGCACTTCTTCCACATCTCGTGGATAAATATTATACCCACCTGCGATAATCATATCTTTTTTCCGGTCTACAACATAAAAGTAACCGCTTTCATCCATGTATCCTAAATCACCTGTAAGTAACCATCCGTCACGCATCGTCATTTCTGTTTCTTCCGGACGATTCCAGTAGCCTTTCATGACTTGAGGACCTTTCACTACTATTTCTCCAATCTCCCCCGGAGGAAGTGGAGTTGTTGACTCCAAACTAAAAATAGCTGCATCCGTATCTGGCCAAGGAATACCAACAGATCCCTTCACACGGTTGTCACTATAGATTAAATTTGCAAGCGCTACAGGGGAAGTTTCCGTCAATCCATACCCTTCTACTAATCTACCACCTGTGACTTGTTCAAACTTTTCCTGCACTTCTACAGGTAGCGCAGCTGATCCGCTTAAACAAGCTACGATAGAAGACAAATCATATTTTTTTACATCTGGATGATTTAATATGCCAATGTAGATGGTTGGTGCACCAGGAAATAGTGTTGGCTTTTGCTTATCAATCGTTTTCAGTGCTGTTTCTATATCAAACTTTGGCAATAATATCATTCTATTCCCTAACATGACAGCTAGTATTAATACGGTTGTCATCCCATACACATGGAAAAACGGCAAAATCCCGAGTATACTTTCTTCACCTTTTTTACATTTATATAGCCATGCATCGCACATAGATGCATTCGATATTAAGTTTTTATGCGTGAGCATAACCCCTTTTGGAAATCCTGTAGTTCCGCCTGTATATTGTAAAAGTGCAATATCTTCTTCAAAATCAAAAGGCATTTCTATCGGATTTGCTTTTGCTACTTTCATAATTTCAGGAAATAAATGATTCATGCCACGATGTTCTACCTTCACACTGAATCCATATTGTTTCTTTTGGATGAAAGGATACACTAAGTTTTTAGGAAAAGGTAAATAATCTTTAATGCCCGTCAGAATAATATTTTCAAGCTGCGTCTCTTTTATTACTTTAGAAATACGTGGATATAAAATATCTAATGCTAAAATTACTTTCGCACCAGAATCTTTCATTTGATAAGAGATTTCTCGTTCTGTATATAATGGATTTGTTTGCACTACTATTGCCCCAGCATATAAAGCTCCGTAATATCCAATAACTCCTTGTGGACAGTTTGGTAGCATGATCGCCACTCTGTCACCTTTTTGAACGCCAACCATTTGTAAATAATTAGCGAATTTTAAGGAAGATTCATAGAGTTCTTTGTACGTTACATCTCTTCCCATGAAATGTATGGCTATTTTTTCTGGGAACTTGTTATATGTTCTTGTTAAATATTCTTGTACTGGAATAGATTCATAGGAAAGCATATGTGGGATTTCAGGTGGATATTGAGAAAGCCAAACTTTTTCTGTCAATTTTTTTACCCCCTACCTTCATAATAGTTAGAACATTCACACTTTCATTATAAAGAAAGATGAATGACAATTCAATTTATTTAATCTAATGCGCCTTGGCGTATTTGCGCCCGGATTTTTATCGAGTTCGCTCGATAAATTCCTCTAAAAAATCTGTGGCATCCGCCGGAGGCTTAACTTTATTCAGCAGGGGTTTGTGGACCCCGCTCAATTGTATGCATGCGTGCATTCATCTCACCACTTATAGAAGTGGCAGACTTCTGCTGAATGAAGTTAAATATAAAAAAAGAGACTGTTGTGATTTACTTTTTCTCAACAGTCTCTAAAATGAGCTGTTCACTCATTCTATTAAATCGTAACTATATATATTATTCCGATAAGGACAAAAAGTATGCCTACAGCAATTAAAACTTTTGACAATTTTTCCATTACAATCGCTCCTATGAAATACTTGCACCTATAACAAATGATAAGCCCACGGAAATAATAAGGGAAATAAATCCGACAGAGCGATTATCTTTTTCTATCTCCTGATCCACATTAAAACTTGGCGTTAAAAATTCAAATAGCCAATACGCTATGATGAGTAGAGTAAAGCCGAATAATCCCCAACCAATCATTTGGAATAAGGAATTATTATGTTCTATGGAATATTTAAAAATATTACTTACCCCAAAAATCTTTCCACCAGTGGCCATAGCAACAGCGACATTGCCTTTTTTAATTTCTTCCCAGTTTTTATACTTCGTGACAAGTTCAAATATAACCATGGAAACAACTAAACATAATATAACTACACTAAAATAACCAGCTGACTCCACAAGTGGGTTTGCCCAAAAACTAGAAAGCAACATGCTAAAAACCCCTTTAAATTTTTCTTACTATACGTGCGACTAGATAAAAAGTTTCAAATTCTTTTTACCTATTTTAGTTCGACAACCGTAACACCGTGACCGCCTTCTCCTGCTTCGCCAAAACGGAAGTTTTTCACACGAGAATGGTTTTTCAAATACTGCTGAATCGCTTGTCTTAATACGCCTGTTCCTTTTCCGTGAATGATAGAAACGCGTGGATAGTTTGCTAAGATAGCGTCGTCTAAATATTTTTCTGTTCGAATTAGCGCATCTTCGTATCGCTCTCCGCGAAGGTCAAGTTCTAGCTTCACATGAGAATCCCTGCCGCGAACTGCATTGACCGAAACGGTTTGTTTTTGTTTCTCTGGTTTAATATATTCTAAATCGGCTTCGTCCAATTTCATTTTTAACATACCAATTTGAACCGACCATTCAGACTTCGAAAGTTTCTCTAATAATGTCCCTTTTTGTCCAAAACTTAGTACTTTTACTTCGTCCCCAGCTTTCAACTCTTTTGCAAGCTCGTTTAATTTCTTTTGTTTTTTTAATACAGGATTCGTTGGAAGAGCTGCATCCAAACGTTTTTTAGCATCGATTAGTTCATGGTCTTTTACTAATTTATGTGTATTTGCTTGCATTTTGCGAAGATCACTAATGATTTCATCTGCTTCCAGTCTAGCGTCTTCAATAATTTTTTTTGCTTTATCTTTTGCTTTTTGTTCTAATTGCTCTTTCTTTTGTTCCAGTTCTGCAAGTCTTTGTTCGAGATCCACTTTGACTTGTTTCGCTTCTTCTAGTTTTTCTTCCGTTTCTTCCGCATCTTTTTCGGCTTGTCTTCTACTAGCTTCTAAAGAAGCAATCATTGAATTGACTTCCCCACGATCCGCTCCAGTGTATGTTTGTGCTTGTGAAATAATATACCCTGGTAGACCAAGGCGCTCGGAAATTTCAAAAGCATTACTACGTCCAGGAACTCCTATAAGCAATTTATAAGTTGGACTTAATGTTTCGACATCGAACTCAACACTTGCATTTGCAACACCTGGGCGATTATAGCCATATGCTTTGAGTTCCGGATAATGGGTTGTAGCCATCACTCGTGCGCCGGTTCCATGCACTGCATCCAAAATAGAAATAGCAAGTGCCGCTCCTTCTTGTGGATCGGTACCAGCGCCAAGCTCATCAAAAATGATTAATGATTTTTCATCATATTTTTTCAAAATATCTACAATATTAACCATATGGGATGAAAAAGTACTCAAGCTTTGCTCAATCGATTGTTCATCTCCAATATCTGCAAATACCGATTCAAATAGTGCTACTTCCGATCCGTCTAATGCCGGAATCGGAATACCACTTTGCGCCATTAATGTACAAAGTCCCACCGTTTTTAGTGTTACCGTTTTACCACCTGTATTCGGACCTGTAATGACGATAGCCGTAATCTCTTTCCCAAATTCGATCGTATTCGTGACCGCAGTGTCTAGCGGGATAAGTGGGTGTCTTGCTTTTACTAGACGAATATACCCGTCATTATTAATAATTGGCATCGTACATTTCTCTGCTTGTCCATATTTAGCTTTTGCTAAAATAACGTCAATTTCCCCTAAAATATTAACTAATAGGAAGATGTCATGCCCGACTAGTTCTACTTCTGCTGTTAATTTGATCAGAATGCGTTCGATTTCTTCTTGTTCTTTTACTTTTAAGCTACGGATTTCATTATTTATTTGTACGACTGCTGACGGTTCGATAAATAAAGTTTGACCAGAAGACGATTGATCGTGGATAATTCCACCATAATGACTGCGGTATTCTGATTTCACCGGGATTACATAACGATCATTCCGAATCGTAATAATGGAATCCGAAAGCATTTTAGATGCATTAGCGCCTCTTGTATAGCTTTCGAGCTTTTCTCGCACACGACTCACTTGAATACGCAATTGTTGACGAATGGAACGTAGTGTACTACTTGCACTGTCTAGTACTGCTCCGTTTTCATCGATACAATCATTTATCTCATGTTCAAGCGCCGTTAATATCGGCATTGCTTCTTTTTTTGCTAGAAAATGAGGAATTGCTACATCTTCTGACTCCGCAACATTTTCTAAAAATTGACGCAAAATTTTACTAGCACGAATTGTACTTGCCGTTTCCATTAATTCGATCGGACTTAACATACCACCAATTTGTGCTCGTTTTGCATGGGGGCGAATATCTGTAATGCCACCCATTGGTACATTGCCGCGTAAACGAAGGATTGACAACCCCTCATCCATTTCTTCCAAAAGCTTCGTGACTTCTGCAAAATCGACAGAAGGTACTAGTTTGTCTATATGGCTTTTCCCAACAGAAGAAGTACAATATTTCGCCACTTCTTCTCGTATTTTATAATATTCTAACGTTTTCAGTGCTCTTTCAGCTATCACTGTGGCACCTCCTCATTATTTCTTAACAAACTGTTTAAACTGTTCTAACGTCCACGTGTTTACAACTGACTCTTTGTGCAGCCATGCTTTTTGTGCATAACGCACACCGATATCCATATATTTTAGTTGATTGATATGATGGGCATCCGTATTGATTGCAATTGGTACGCCTTTTTCTTGTGCTAGTTTTAAATATTCTGTTTGCAAATCCAATCTATATGGGTTTGCATTTAATTCAAGCATTTTACCGTATTCTTTTGCCCATTCGATTAATGTTGGCACATCTGGATTATATCCATTTCGTTGTTCAATAATTCGCCCTGTTGGGTGCGCAATCATATGGACAAATGGATTTTTGACTGCATTATATAATCGTTCCATAATTTTTTCTTGGGGTTGACTAAAACTGGAATGGATAGAAGCAATAACAAAATCTATTTCCTTTAATAAGTCATCATCAAAATCGAGCGATCCATCTGGAAGTATATCCATTTCGGTTCCTGCGAAAATTTCGATATCTGCGTATTGATTATTTAATTCGCGAATTGTCTCGATTTGCTTTAACAAACGTTCTTTTGACAATCCATTCGCTACTTTTAAATAGTCAGAGTGATCTGTTATAACGATATGCGAATATCCTTTAGCACGACTAGCTTCCACCATTTCTTCGATAGAATGTGCACCATCCGACCAAGTAGAGTGCATATGGAAATCGCCTTTTATATCCTCTAGCGTTACGAGTAATGGCAATTGGTCCAATTTCCAAAACTCCGAGCCATCCTCTCGAACAGAAGGCGGAATAAATGGTAAGTCGAAATAAGCATAAAATTCCGCTTCAGAGTTAAAATGCTGCATAGACCCATCTTCTAGTTCTACACCGTACTCACTTATTTTCTTTCCTTGCTCTTTTGCAATTTGTCGCATCTTTATATTATGATCTTTCGAGCCAGTAAAATGATTTAATGCAGATGCATATTGATGTAATTCGACTAAACGGAAATCGACGTCAATCTCATGTTCCCCATCAAGTGTAACAGAAACTTTAGTATCTCCTGCAGCAATTACTTTTAACACTGGTAGTTCGTTTAATAGTGCTTCTCGGACTTCTTGTGGGGACTTTGTAGCGATGATAAAGTCAATATCTTTACTCGCTTCTTTGACTCTTCGATATGATCCAGCAACCGAATATTTTTCAACCGTTGGAATAGTAGCAAGTTTGCTTTCAATCATATCGACAATTGGTTCCAGCTGCCAAACTGCTGTACGTTCCGGTTTAGATTGTAAATTTTCAATTTCCGCAAGAATTTTCAGTTCCGTTTTTGCCGCAAATCCCGCTAACGTTTGTATTTGCCCTGCTTCACAAGCTAATTTTAACGCATCTATTGAATCGATTTGTAATTCTTTGTATAACTTTGCAATTTTTTTGCCGCCTAGACCTGGTATTTTCAACATTGGAAGCAAGCCACTAGGTACTGTATGTTGAAGCTCCACTAGTAGAGAGGACACTCCCGTATTTAGTAAATCTTCAATAACTGAACCGGTTGCAGCACCGATTCCTTTTAGCGACAATATATTATCCATCTCAGTTAAGCTTCGTGCATCCAGTTCTAATACTTGTGCTGCTTTTCGGAAAGCAGACACTTTGAAAGGATTTTCCCCTTGTAATTCCATATACAATGCAATTTTTTCTAATGTGTTAATGATTGTTTTTTTATCCATGACAATAGCTCCTTTTGAAAATCTGTGATATCCGTCGGAAGTTTTTTATTTCATGTAAAAGAGGTTTATCCCTATACCCGGGTGAAGTAAAAAACTTCCCTCTACTGAGAGAAGTCACTTTTCTATATAGATATACCACCAATTCTTCACTAGTTCCGATAAAATCGGCGTATGTTCCAACATCCATCCGGTTAAAATGGAATTCGATATTAAATTTTGAATAAAATCGATTGGTAAAAGGGCAAATACGTATAGTAAAACAAATACGATAAAGTAAAATTCGATAAAACCTAATATGGCACCAACAAGATTACTTACAAAGCCGAGTATAGGCAAATACTTTAAGAAATCAAACATAGATGCGATCAACTGAAGGGCGAATTTCACAGCTATAAAAATAAGTACGAAAGCAATCACTCGATAAAAAGTTTGGTCTAATTCCAAATTGTCCACTGCAATTGTTAACTTATAACTAGCAGTTACCGCTGGAAATGGAATCCATAGAACAAATTTGTCCGCAAGTGGTTTATAATAAGTGTACGCAACAATAAGCGCGACGATAAAACCAGTCATATGAATAAGTTGGACAATTAGCCCACGCTTTGCTCCGGTGATCAAACCGGCTACTAATAAGATTAATATAAGAATATCAAACATTTTTTCAGTCCTTTAATTTTTTCAATTCTGTTTCTAGTATTTCTAATTGCTCTTTTACTTTTATGTAATCGTTTACGGCATTCACAGCAGTAAGTACCGCAAGTTTTGGAATATCTAGCTGACTATTATGTGCATGTATCTCTCGCATTTTGTCATCTACCATGGACGCTACAAGTCGCATATGACCAGTAGTTTCGGAGCCTACCATATTATAAGTTTGCCCATATATATCAACAGAAATTCTCGTTTTTTGCTGTTCTGACAAAGCCATACCCTCCCCGCAAAAATCCTAATTACAATAATAACACGAAATAGATTACGATGTGAAGGAAGGAACAACCGAATGTCAAACGAAGTATTATTGATGAAACCTGATGAAATTGAAAAAGTAAAAGCGCATTATGCTAAATATAAAGTAGATAGATCTGCTCCTGGAGTTGTTTTCGCTGCAAAGTTAGCAGATACTGCTGTGACCATCTATAAATCTGGCAAAGTGATGTTTCAAGGAAATGGAGCAGCAAGAGAAGCTTCACAATGGGGTGGAATATCGAATCAACAAGTGAAAAAAGTGGTCAGTGGAAATACAAAAGGAGATACATTGCCAGAGAACTTTGCTTCTCTTTCGGTCATTGGTTCGGATGAAACTGGTACTGGGGACTATTTTGGTCCAATTACAGTAGCCGCTTGCTTCGTCCCTCAAGACCAAGTCGAGCTGGTGAGAGAACTTGGTGTAAAAGATTCCAAAATGCTGACAGATGATATTATGCGCAAGATGGCTCCCGATTTAATGGCAACCTTGCAACATAATGTACTCGTATTGAAAAATGAAAAGTATAATGACATACAAAGTCGCGGATGGTCCCAAGGGAAAATAAAAGCACTTATGCATAATCAGGCGCTTAAACAAGTGTTGAAAAAAATGGCACCAGAAAAACCAGCCTATATATTGATTGACCAATTTGCAGAGCGTGGCATTTACTATAATCATATTAAAGCCGAAAAAGAAATTATACGTGAAAATGTGTTGTTTTCTACAAAAGCCGAGCAGCTACATGTTTCTGTTGCAGCAGCATCCATTATTGCAAGATATGCATTCTTAAAAGAAATGGACCGTCTGACTGAAATAGCGGGTACGACGATTCCGAAAGGGGCGAGTAGCAAAGTCGATGAAATTGCTGCTAAAATTTATTTAAAGCATGGAGAAGCATTTTTAAAATCCATTACAAAATGGCATTTCGCGAATACTGGGAAAGCGATGAAGCTTGCGAATAAGAGAAGGTCTTAACTGGTAGAGTCGATATTTTTTTTCAATATATGGTTAAGAGCAACTGAATGTACCACGAGGTCAACCATTTTGGTGATGAAAGCAATTAAATCTTCTTTAAAAGCAACTATTTTAATATTAAAGCAACCAATTCTCCACTGAGAGCAACCGACTAGAAAAACCTAAAGGAAAATGACTAAATTTCCTTTAGGTTTTCAATTACCATTTAAATCGTCCTTCTTTCGGCATGATTTATCACTCTTTGTATGAGCGCTTCTACTGTTTCATTTTTAGCAAGAGTTGGACTTTGACCTGACCAAAGCGACATGAAGTCTTTATTATTTTGTGAAGATGAAGCTTTACGAATCGTTTGAGTGAGGCTATTTTGAACCGGGAACATAAGTATTTCTGCTTCATGCTCTTGCATTTCAATAGTAAATTTATTTTGAATTCCCCTCGCCCATTTACCAGAAAAAGCACGAGTTAACGTGGTATCTTCATCTTTCGCATGTAGAATTGCTTCTTTGTGAACTGGATGTGCTCCACTTTCTACACATGTTAAAAAAGCAGTACCCATTTGAACAGCTTTTGCTCCTAAAGATATAGAAGCAAGTAACCCTCTTCCGTCCATTATGCCCCCCGCCGCAATTACTGGAATAGATACATGGTCCACAACTTGGGGAACTAACGACATTAAACCAATTAAGCTATCCTCATGGTTGCTTATAAAGTTCCCTCTGTGCCCTCCCGCTTCACTTCCTTGCACAACAACAGCATCCATTCCTAGCTTCTCAATTGCCATTGCCTCTACAACCGTTGTAGCAGTTCCGATTAAAATGATCCCATCTTGCTTTAACTGTGAAATTATTTCAATAGAAGGTACACCGAAAGTAAAGGAACAAATTGGAACCTTTTCTTCGATAATAACTTGAATTTGCTCATTGTATGCTTGAACAGCTTTTTCCATACTAGGTAATGTATTATTCTCATTTTCTATTTTTAACGGTGAACGAAATTTATATAATAAGTTGGTTGCTTTTTCAATATCTTCATCATTTACTTCAAATTTGCTTGGCACAAATAAATTAACCCCGAAGGTATTTGCTGTGAGTTGCTTTACCTCTCTAATTTGTTCGCGCAATTGGGTAGGACTTAAATAGCCTGCTCCAATCATCCCAAGCGCACCGTTATTCGAAACAGCAGCTACTAATGCCGAAGTTGTAATCCCTCCAGCCATTGGCGCTTGGATGATTGGGTAATCTATTTGTAGTAAGTTCGTCAAATTGTTTGTTAACATATTTACCTCCATTGTTAGTATTGACCTTCAATCTTATAGTTGAGATTCTAACAGTTCTTTATGAATCTTTGAAAGATGGAGCAGATGAAACTCTTCTGCCTTCCTAAACACTCTTATTCCACACCCCCTATTTTCTTCGTTCATTTCCACGTTTAAAGTTCCCAGTGATTTTCGCTAATATTAATTGCTCTTCTTTTTCGTCTTCTGCTTCTTCTATTCTTTCTAAAAATTTTTCTGCCTCTTTGCCTTTTAAAATTTTCACACGTTTTCCGTGAAATTCTATGAAAACTGAACCATCTTTAGTAATTTCATAACTAAAAGGGTTTTCATCCAAACGTTTTCTCTTGTCGATATTACCCATCTGGAGACCTCCATATTTTTTCTTATTATCATTTTTCTCTATAGCGATGGATTTTTCCTCTTATCTATTCTATAAGTTAATCAAATATGTTATTATAACCCTTCTGAATATTTTATTAACTACCATAGTCAGATACAATTAAAGGAATTATTTTCGTTCTACGTAAGGAGAATTTATTTGAAAGTACAAGTATTATTAAAAGGGTATAATTTTTTATTTTTCGGTTTACTTGCACTCTTTATTCCTTTTTTACCAGTATATTTAGGAGAACAAGGTTTATCCACTAGTGAAATAGGTCTAATTATTGGTACTGGGGGCTTTGTGACACTAATTGCCCAACCATTATGGGGATTAATAAGTGATAAGACGAAAACCATTCGTAAGGTTATGCTATTACTCGTTTTCTTCACTGCAGTTTCGGGTTACTTTTTATTTAACGTAAATAGCTATGTATTACTCGTTGTTTTTGCATTGTCCGTTTATTTTTTCCTCATGCCACTTGACCCGCTTACGGAGAGCTTGAATTTCACGGTTTCGGAAATGGCGCGCATCAGCTATGGTTCCATTCGCACATATGGGGCACTCGGCTATGCAGTTTTATCATTAATCGCTGGGTTTGCTATGGATTATTTCGGGATGGGTAGCATCTCTATATTATTTGTTATGTTGGGGCTTATATCATTCGGCATTATTTGGTTTATGCCAAATGTACAAGCTTCATCAAAACCAATCACCATGGCTGGACTGAAACAAGTATTAAAAAATAAAGAAATGCTTTTATTTTTAGTATTGATTTTTATTAGTTCAGTGCCAGCACGTATGAATGATACATTTTTAGGGATTCACATGCTAGCACTTGGAGGAGACACTACTTTAGTAGGAATCACCTTTTTCATAGCTGCCACTAGTGAAATCGTTATTTTTGCATTAAGTTTTTGGTGGCTTCGTAAAGGGAAAGAGCTTGAGATGATAACGATCGCGACGTTTTTCTACTTCATACGCTTCATAGCATCTGCTTTTGTCACAAGTCCAATTGCGCTGGTCGTAGTTCAACTATTGCAAATGGTTACATTCCCTATTTTCTATACTGCTGCAATCCAATATTTATACCGAATAATGCCGAAAGAATGGAGAGCTACTGGACAAACTGTTCTTGCTCTTTTGTTCTTTGGACTGTCTGGTATTGTCGCATCATATGCCGGTGGTTATATATACCATGAACTAGGCGGCCATGCGTTTTACTTCATTATTTCGATTATGTCATTTATTGGAGTTTTGTTCGGTATTTTCTTGATTATTCGTAAACATAAAAAGTTAATATGAATATAAATGGAACTCTGCATAAAAAAATTGCCGAGTTCCTTTTTTATGTCCTTTTACATTATTAAAAGTCATGACTAACTATTTAAAATTTTCTTATTTCTAATCGTAAATCAAATTATTTCATAGTATAATAGATTAAAGAATACAGAAAACGCTTTCAATTTTTGTGATTTTATGAGGAGGATAAAAATGGAACTAGTTCTCAATCAAAGACAGGAACAAAGTTTAACGATGACTTTTCAATTAAGGCAAGCCATTGAATTATTACAATACTCCACTTATGATCTTTACGAATATATAAAGGAAAAAGAATTAGAAAACCCACTCATTGAACTAGAAGAACATTCAAAAGATATTTCATTTGAAGGAAAGTCCACTGGAAAAGCAACATCTGCTAGTTCCAATGATCAACTTATAGACTTTGTAAGAAGTCGGGAAATATGTATCAGGGAAAAGTTATTTAAAGAAGCCAAGTTGCTATTTAAACTGAAAGAAGATCAGCAACTTCTTCATTATATTATTTATAATTTAGACGACAGTGGCTATTTTCGTTTACAAGATTATGACCATTATGAAGAGGCAGCTATCGAAAAAGGAATTCATCTTCTACAACAAATTGGACCTGTCGGAATTGGGGCCAGAAGTTTACGAGAATGCTTACTTTTACAAGTAACATATGAATTTCCAGAAGAAAAATTAGTCAAAATCTTAATCGAAAATCACTTAGATTTATTAGCAAATAGAAAATGGAACGAAATTGCTCGTTGTATGAAAATTTCAATGGTTGAAATAAAGGAACTAAATGATTTTATTCAAACACTTAACCCGAAACCATTTTTTGGTATTTCCGATGAATCTGTGGAGTATTTAAACCCAGATATCATCGTAGAATATAAAGAAGGTGATCTCTCTTATTATATAAATGACGGATACTTACCTGAAATTCATTTTAATAATGATTATGCGGGATTACTTAAAGAAAAGGATGAAACATCTAAATACATAAACAATCAGTATACACAGTATAAATGGTTGTTAAGTAGCATTGAGCAGCGACGTTCTACAATATTAAAAATAGTAAAAGTATTACTAGAAAAACAAAAGGACTTTTTCAAGGAAGGATTTTCAGCTCTTAAACCACTAACCTTAAAAGAAGTGGCCACTGAAATTGATATGCATGAATCTACAGTAAGTCGAGCAACGATGCACAAAGTAATCCAAACACCACGAGGCTCATTTGATCTAAGGTTATTGTTTACATCAAAATTGGAAACGTCAGACGGAAGTTCCATTTCTCAAACAGAAGTAAAAGAACTTTTAGCCAGTTTTATAAAAAGTGAAAACAAAACGAAACCTTTTTCCGATCAAAAAATAGCTGATTATTTTAATACTGAAAAAGGAATTAACATTTCAAGACGAACGATAAGTAAGTATAGAGAAGAACTCAATATACCATCTTCTAGTTTGCGAAAAGAGATAAGTATTTAAGTCTCATAAAGAAAGGACAACGGATTTTACTTCGTTGTCCTTTCTTTTCATTTGTGAACACTTTTTAAATTAGTGTTTATTTCAAATCGTCTGATCGTAAAATATATTGTGCCAGTTCCTCCATCTGATCCGAAATTGCTCGGTCACCTTCTAAAGGAGGGCATATTTTCCTTACTTTTTCCAAATAATCTCTCGTTGCTGGTGCCAATTGATTTTCAGCCTTTTCCAAGTAGATTGCTTGAGAAGCGCATATTAACTCAATCGCTATTACCCGTGCACTATTATGAATAATTTCTCTTGCTTGGCGAGATCCAATCGTTCCCATACTAACATGGTCTTCTTGGTTTGCAGATGTAGGAATTGAGTCTACACTCGCTGGATGCGCAAGTACTTTGTTCTCAGAAACAAGTGCAGCTGCTGCATATTGCGCTACCATTAAACCACATTCTAAGCCCGGGTCTACCGCTAAGAAAGGTGATAATCCACTTAATTGTGGATTGACAAGTCTTTCCGTTCTACGTTCCGATATATTTGCCCATTCTGCTGCACCTACTTTCAAGAAATCCATTGCTAGAGCAATCGGTTGACCATGGAAATGTCCACCAGAAATAATTTCCCCACTTTCTAAAATAATTGGGTTATCTGTCGCCGAGTTAATTTCAATTTTCAGTCTATCTTCAACATAATTAAACGCTTGCCAAGAAGCTCCATGTACTTGTGGTATACAACGAATAGAATAGGCATCTTGCATTCGGATTTCTCCTTGGTGTGTAATCCGTTTACTTCCTTCCAACCAACCTCTCATTCTTGAAGCCACGAATTCCAATTCAGGATGCGGACGCACAGCCAATAGTTCGCTGTCAAAGGCTGAAATAATTCCTTGTAACGCTTCCATCGTTAAACACGCTGCCATATCAGCAGCTAAGCCAACACGCTCTGCTTCATTTAGCGACACTACCCCAACTGCTGACATTGCCTGTGTTCCGTTGATCAAGGCAAGACCTTCTTTTGCTTCTAGTGAAACTGGAGTTAACCCAGCGCGTTTAAGTGCTTCGCCGCCAGAAAGTATCTCACCTTCGTACTCTGCTTTCCCTTCACCAATTAATACGATGGCAATATGTGATAAAGGTGCTAAATCACCACTCGCACCGACGGATCCTTTACATGGAACAACAGGATGAACTCCTTTATTAATCATCTCTACTAATAATTGAAGTGTACCTTCTTTAATACCGGAGAATCCTTTCGCTAGTGCATTGGCACGAAGCACCATCATCGCCCTTACAACCGCTTTTGGTAAAGGATCACCAACCCCTACAGCATCAGCTCGAAGTAAGTTTAATTGCAACTTGGCAATGTCTTCTTTGTCAATCTCAATATCACTTAATTTTCCGAACCCAGTATTTACTCCGTAGATGACCTTGCCGTCTCTAAGTTGCTTTTCAATTCGTTCTCTACTTGCACGTACTCTTATTAAATCTGTTTCAGGTACTACTACTTTTGCAGTTCCATAAACAACTTGTTCTATTTTATGTCTATCTAACGTATTCCCATCTAATTCTACCAAAGTGGTTACTCCCGGTCTTTCTAGCTCAATCGTTTTTTCATTTTTCATCTATATTCACTCCTTCTAATCGTTAAGCTTGTTTATGAGTTTCATACCATTGTTCAATTAGCGCTACTGTAAGTTTGCCTGTGTTTATCAAATTTTCTATACTAATACATTCTCTAAACGAATGAATATTTTGGAAACCATTCCCTAATGTTAAACATGTCAAACCATTTTCATTCAATACATTTGTATCTGCTCCACCAAGAGTTTCTGTAAGGTACGGCTTTACATTTATATTGAGAGAAGCCGATTCAACGGTTTTTGTTAATACATGGTCTTTCGGAATATCAAATCCACTATATTTCTTTTCAATTCTTATATGAACGGTACCGCCATTATTCTCTGCGGCTTTTTGCATTGCTTCTTCCATATGTTTTAACTGTAGTTCCAATTTTTCTTTTGAAAAGCTGCGAACTTCACCAGCTACTGTTACTGAACCAGGTATGATTGATGTTAACTCGCCACCTTCTAAAATCCCTATATTTGCGAGTGTCTCTTCATCAATCGTGCCGAGTTTCATGTTCAACAATCCTTCTGCTGCAATAAGAAATGCACTATTCCCTTCTTCTGCATTCAACGCGATATGTGCTGCTTTTCCTTGAACTTCCATCCAAATTCGACTACTATAAGGGCCTTTTAATATTATTTGCCCTACATCTCCGCTACTATCAAAAATATAGCCTACTTTACTTTTTGCCTTACTGTAATCCATATACGTAGCTCCAATAAGGCCCGGCTGTTCGTTTACCGTTAATATTAGCTCAATCGGACCATGTGGAACACCACTTTCAGTAATTGCACGAACACCTTCTAAATAAGCCGCCAAAGCTGCCCGGTCATCAGCTCCTAATATTGTCGTGCCATCGGAATAAATGACACCATCTTTAATAACTGGCTGTAGTTTTTCAGTAGGTAATACCGTATCCATATGAGTGGAGAAAAATAATGGCGGTATCGATGAATCTGTCCCTTCTTTCCATGCTATCAAATTACCAACTTCACCATTAAAGTTTTTATGTGCATTATCAAATTCAAGTGTAAAACCAAGTTCAGTTAAAGCCTTTACTAAATAATCAGCTACCGGTTGTTCCTTCATACTCGGTCCATTTATTTTCGCGAGATCCAAAAATAGATTTAGTAAACGTTCCTCATTTACTTGTTCCACAGCAGTAGAAGTGGACAATTGATTTTTTGACATTAGAATTCCTCCTATTTTTGATTTTACCTTCTAACTACAACTTTTCCATCTTTAATAACTGTTTCTACTATATTTGTCCCTAGTTCATATGCAACATGCTTATACGTGGGTATATCCCAAATCTGCAAATCTGCTAGTTTACCAGTTTGAATAACTCCACGATCATCTAAATTAAGGGCACGGGCCCCACCGTATGTTGCCGCTTTAATCGCTTCTTCTACTGTGAATTTATACAATCGGCAAGCAAGATTAATAACAAACTGCATAGACTCCGTGTAACATGCCGGACAAAGATCTGTTGCGAGTGCTATATTCATACCTAAGTCGAGCATTTTTCTTGCTTCAAAGGGTTGCTTATGTCCAACTGCAAAATCAAGTGCTGGCATTAATACACCAGTTACTTCCGACTTTGCTAGCTTCTCCATCACATCTTTAGGTGTAAAATTCAGATGATCTACTGAAACCATGTTCATCTCCACCGCTAGATCAGAACCACCAATATATGAATATGCATCCGCATGTAATTTCGGTTTCATACCATGTTGCAATCCTGCTTGTAAGATTTTCTTAGAGTCTTCTGCTGTAAAATATCCTTCATCACACCAAGCATCACAAAATTCCGCAAGTTTTAACTCACCAACTTTTGGAATCATTTCATTTATAATGATTTCTAAATACTCATTTTTTGTCATACCTTCGGGGATACCATGGGCACCTAAAAATGTATTTAGAACATCCACTGGTGTTTCCTTATTAAGCCTTCTTCCTACTTCAAGGATTTTAATTTCACTTTCCGTCGTCAAACCATATCCACTTTTACTTTCGATAGTCGTGATTCCATAATCTAACATTGATAACATTCTTTTTTTGGCTTGTTGAAATAATTCTTCTTCCGAAGCATGACGTGTTAGCTCAATCGTTCTGTTCGGACCAGTTGTAATTCCGAGTTCTTTTAAGTTTTCGGCAATATCCCCTGCTAGTTTTGCTGCATATTCTTCCACTCGTGATCCATTAAAAACAAGATGTGTATGACAATCGACAAACCCCGGTGCAACAACTTTTCCAGAAGCATTAATCTTAACCGAATTGTCTATGTCAAATTGGTTGTTTATCTCTTCTTCAGATCCAACCCCCACAATTTTGTCTTTTTTAATAGCTATCCAAGCATTTTGAATAACTCCAATTTCTTGCATACTGTTTCCAGTGCAGGTAATTACTTCCGTTGCGCTACAAATGACTAAATCTACTTTTGTTTTAACTTTCGTTTCTGTGTTCATTCAAATACCTCCATAAAAAATATTCAGTGACCTATTTGATCAACAGTGCGTATTAACTCTCAAAGGAACAAAAATGTAAGTGGTGTAACGATAATTAGTGTCAACACCGTTCTTATAAACCAGATTGTCAGTATATGACTCATTTTGATCGGTATTTCCGTAGAAAGAATGCAAGGTATCAACGCTGAAAAGAAGAGTATGGTTGAAATAGATAGAGAGCCAATAATGAATCTAGTTTCTAAACTTGCTTGCAACACTACTAGCGACGGTAAGAACATATCTATCAAGTTAATAGCCGCAGCTTTTGCCGCGAGAAATGGTTCCGGAATTTGAAGTACCCATGTTAATGGATAAAAAATATAACCAAGATAATCAAATACTGGTGTCTGATTGGCCAAGATTAAACCTAATAACCCAATGGACATAATGGATGGTAAAATACCCATGGCCATCACTAATCCATCTTTAACGTTTACAAATATATTTTCTTTCAACTTTGGTGCATTATGAGCCGTAGTCATAGCTTGCTCCCACGCATGCCTTATACGATTTTCCTTAATAATTTCTTCCGGAAATCCTTCTTCAGTATAATAATCATCACTTATTTTATTAATCGGCCAGATCCTCACAGTAATAGCTGTCACGACAAAGGTAACTAAAAAAGTAAGCCAAAAATACAAATTCCAAATATGCATTATATCCAGAGTCTTAGCTACGACAATCATAAATGTCGCTGACACAGTAGAAAATCCTGTTGCAATGATGATTGCTTCTCTTTTCGTATACTTTCCTTCTTTATAAATCCGGTTTGTGATTAATAAACCTATCGAATAACTACCTACAAAAGAGGCAACTGCATCAATAGCCGATCTTCCTGGAGTTCGCCAAACTGGCCGCATAATCGGTTGCATGAAAATACCGATAAATTCAAGTAACCCATATCCGACAAGCATTGCTAGAAAAATCGCTCCAATTGGAACTAGAACCCCAATAGGAATAAGTAAACTATAGTACCAATAAGGTCCCATATCCTCTGCCATTAACCATGCTGGACCGATTTCAAACAGTACTAAAAATGCTGCAATGGCACCCAATACTTTGAAACCAGATAGCACCATCTCAACTTTACTTTTTCGCCAAGTTTTTGTGTAAAATGGGTAAACCGCTCCTAATAGGACAAGAATCATCGCATAGTATGCACTCGCAGTACTCGACAATGATCGAAGCCACGTAACTAGATGATCTAATGGAATAGAACTTTTGTCGTTTAATTCAATAGGAATAAAAAACATAAAGATACCAATTGCACTGAAAAAGAAAAATCTGAAAATATTTCGAAACTGGTAAATACTTCTATCTTCTCTAGCGGCTATTGGAGAATTATCAATTGTATCTTGAAGATTATTCATATTTTCACCCCATAGATTGTATTAGCTAATTTAGAAAGAGTGTACGCATTTCCTTGTTTTTGAATAGTTAAACTTAAAATCTATAAAACCTTACTTAAAAAGGATTTTGTTCGATCATGTTGCGGGTTTTCAAAAAGTTGTTTTGGTTCATTTTCTTCCACAATGTAACCCCCGTCCATAAACAAAACACGATCACCGACTTCTCGTGCAAAACCCATTTCATGAGTCACAACTACCATCGTCATTCCTTCAAGTGCTAATTGTTTCATAACTTCTAGTACTTCACCAACCATCTCTGGGTCAAGTGCTGAGGTTGGTTCATCAAAAAGCATAATTTTTGGCTCCATTGCAAGCGCTCTAGCAATTGCAACACGTTGCTTTTGTCCTCCTGATAAGGAATCTGGGTACGCATCTGCCTTCTCTTTCAATCCCACTTTTCGAAGAAGCTCTAAACCTTTTTCTCTAGCCTCTTCCGCAGATAACTTTCTTACTCTCATTGGGGCAAGCATAATATTATCAATCACGGTTTTATGTGGAAATAAATTAAATTGCTGAAAAACCATGCCTACCTCGGTTCTTACTTTATTAATATCTGTTTTCTTATCTGTAATATCAACACCTTCAATCGTAACGTGACCTGCTGTAATGGATTCAAGTAAATTAAGACATCGTAAGAAAGTAGACTTTCCTGATCCAGAAGGGCCAATAACTACTACTACTTCTTTTGGATTTATGAATGCGTTAATGTCCTTTAATACTTCGTTACTCCCAAATGATTTTTTCAAATTTTTTACTTCTATCATTCTGTCGCTAACCTTCTTTCAAGACGATTTAATAAGTAGCTTAAAGAGGTAGTTAACACTAAATAGATAAGTGCAGCTGTGAGATATGGTTCCCATACTCGGAAATACTGGCTTCCTAATGCCCGCCCATAATACATAAGTTCAGGAGCGGCCACGAGAGATGCCAGTGAAGATTCTTTTATAAGAACGATGAATTCGTTCCCAAGGGGAGGAATCATCCTTTTAAAGGCCTGAGGCAAAATAACATCTTTCATCGATTGAACATGATTCATACCTAAAGAACGGGCTGCTTCCATTTGTCCCTTATCAATGGACTGTATGCCAGCCCTAAAAATTTCTGATATATACGCACCAGCAATCAAGGAAAGTGCGATAATGCTTGCAAGTATCCCATTTGTATTTCCAGTTAACAAGGGCACTACACCAAAATGAATTAATAGTAATTGCACGTATAGTGGGGTTCCACGAAAAAAAGTAATATAACAACTACAAAGAAACGCAATCGGCTTATTTCGCGTCATTTTCCCTAAACCAATTAATAATCCTAGTACTGTTCCAATCAAAATCCCAACCAATGATAACCCGATTGTTAGTAATGTCCCTTTTACAAAGAATGGAATATATTCTACTAAGATATCAAATCTAAAATCCATTGATTTCCCCCCTTATGTAAACCAAAATTGCGTAACTACTTATTAGGAGTTACGCAACTTGATTTATTCACTTACTCCTGTTCTGCTAGTATCGTTTCTACATCAGGTTCAGCACCAAACCACTCTTCGTAAATTTTTGCATAAGTACCATTTTTCAGTACTTCAGTAACAGCTACATCAAAATCCGCTTTAAGAGCGCTACCTTTTGGAAACATTAGCCCATAAAATTCTTTTTCAAAACCTTCTTCATCTTTAATTATGGATAATTTTTTATCGGGATTGTTTTTTGCATATTCTTGAACAACTGCATTGTCGGCTACAACAGCATCTGCTCCGCCACTCAACATCTCCAAAATAGCTAGATTATTATTATCGAATTTCTTAATATCTTTATGGTTTTTGCCAAGAATACCCTCAACCGCTTCCTGACCTGTAGTACCACCTAGTACTGCTACAACTTTGCCCTTTAAATCAGCAGCACTTTTAATATCACTACCTTCTGGTACCAAAATTTCATTTGTTGATAAATAGTATGGAACTGAAAAATCATACGTCTGTTTACGTTCGTCATTTATCGTAATTGCACATATACCTAAATCTGAAAGCTTATCTTTCACTTCGACAAATAATGGATCCCATCCAACATGTACAAGTTCAATTTCGTAACCCGCTTCTGCTGCAACCGCATTCATAAAGTCGACATCAAAACCTTTCATTTTCCCTTGATCTAAGTAAACAAATGGTGCATAGTTTGCTTCTGTCGCGATTTTTAGTTTTTTCTTTTCGTTATTTGCTCCATCGGCTTCAACGCTAGTACCATCTGAACCACAGGCTGCTAGGATTAGAGAGAAGATCATGACAATGATTAGAAGAGAAAACTTTTTCATTCAATTGTCCCCTTATATTTAATAGTTTTCGATCATCATACTGTTTGTGAGCCATTAAAAAAGGTAGAGAAAATAATATCTGCATGTTCTCTACCTTTCCATTTTACCTACTTACGCATTGACTTCTTTCTTCACGTCTTTTGGTCCAAATGTCGCTTCTGGTTTCCACCATAATGGAATTTTAATACTTTCATTCGTTAATTTCCCTTTACCGTTCGCAACATCTTGTGCAGTTTCGTACCCCGCTTGCGCATGACGTACAACCCCAATTCCAGAATCTACTGTCATTGCTACTTCAAGTCTCATATCAGATTCAGCTGTACCATCTGCCACCATCGTCACACCTGTGTGTACTGCTTCTCCCATTGAATAGTTTGCTTGAATAGCGATTAAATCACACATACCAACTGCGTTTAGAAGACCATTCAACATTGGCCAATCAGAGATTAAGTCACTACCATCTTTCATATTCTCTGATTCAAATGTTGGGTTTACGATTGATCCAGAGTCCAAGTTGTCACGAGAGAATGCAACCGGTCCAGATAGTTCTCCACGGCGAATCATGTCATTTACTTCTAGTGCAAATGCTTTACGTTGGCCGAATCCCATATAACAAATACGTGCAGGTAATGCTTCAATTGGAATATGCTTTTTCGCTAATTTGATCCAGCGTGTAACGAGTTTATCATCGCTAAATTTTTCTAAAATCATATCGTCAATTTTACGTAAATCTTCCGCATCTCCAGATAAGCAAACCCAACGGAACGGTCCGCGTCCTTCACAGAATAGTGGTCGGATATATTCTGCTACGAAACCAGGAAGACGTTTTGCTTCTTTTTCATCCATCCCTGCATCAATACATTCTTTACGATGGCTTGTGCCGTACTCAAACGAATGAACACCTAAATCCATGAATTTGATTAATGCCTTTAATTCACGAACCATTGTTTCACGCGCTTTTTCCAAGTACAATTCACGATTTGTATCACGAAGCTCTTCTGCTTCTTGCACTGTGTAACCCGCAGGTAAATATGAAATAGGGTCATGACCAGGTGTCATGGATGTGGAAATGTCAGGTAGCCACCCTTTTTCAAGCACTTCTTCATAAATGTCTGCAGCATTACCTACAACAGCAATACCAAGTGGTTTTCCAGCTGCCGCATATTCTTTTGCTTTTGCGATTGCTTCATCTAGCGAATTAGCTAACTCATCGATGAATCCTTTTTCAATACGACGTTGAATGATTTCGACATTTGAGTCACAAAGAATTGCCACACCGCCGTGCATCGTCATCGCGCGTGTTTGGTTTCCGCCCATTCCCCCTGCACCCGCAGTTAAAAGGATCTTTCCAACAAGCGAGTCATTATAATGCAAGCGTGCGATGGCAGAAAGGGTTTCAAAAGTACCTTGAATAACACCTTGCGTTCCAATGTACTCCCATGGAGCAGCAGTATAGTTTGCATAAATAGTTAAGTTTTTATCTTGTAAATCATAGAACGTAGGCCAATCTGCTTTCATAATATTCGTTGTCGCCATTACTACTGTTGGCGCATATTTATGGGTTTTAAAGATTGCAACTGGCATTCCAGATTGAACTACAAGTGTTTCATCATCCTCTAATTCTTTTAAAGATTTCACAATTGCGTGGTAAGATTCCCAGTTACGAGCGGCTTTTCCGATACCACCGTAGATTACAAGCTCTTCCGGTTTCTCGGCATTTTCCATATTGTTCTCTAACATTCGTAAAATCGATTCTTGTCTCCAACCTTTACAACGTAACTCTGGTCCTCTTTGTGCTTTTACGGAATATAAAATTTCTGGTGTTGTCATCGATAATTCCCCCTAAAATAATATGATTGGTTTTCACACTTTTCTATATTGCAAGTGCCGTGCCAAAGTTATTAATTTTAGTAACTAGTTTCTTAATTATCTAGATAACATTGTAGAATCAATGATTCTATTTATTTTTTATCTTCATTAAAAATATCAAACTTGAATTTATAACAATAATTTGCGCAGATATTTTATATGTATTTCTAAAATACATATAAATAAATCCTATATCTCTATTAAACAAAGCTTTCTATATGGGGCAGATAACTTTTGCATGCAGACTATTCTAAATCATCGGAATTATGATACACTATTAATAACTTTATAGTTGAAAGGGGTAAAAGTACTTTGGCTGTTTCTTCACTTGGTTCGATTATAAGAAGTTTTGTAGATGGGGTCATTGCTTTAAACGAAAATTATGAAATTCTGTGGCATGATTTAAAAGATGATATTCCTTTAGAAGTTTCAGTAGGCACTCAAATATCAGATATCATTGCCTGTGATAATAGATTATTGATCAATAACAAAACATTTCCCCTTGATATTAATGAGAGACATTTTTCGGTAGAAGTGAAAGTTTTTACGGAGGATCATTCTTATATTTTCCTATGCTTAAGAGATTTGAGAACTGAAATGATGGATACGGCAGAAAGACTATATTGTTTGGAAAAAATAATCGATTCTCTCGATGAGGGAGTAATGATGAGTAATTCTGAAGGAGAAATTATTTTATATAATCAAGCGCAGGAAAAAATGGAAGGCTTAACTAGCAAGGATATTATAGGTAAACATTTATGGTCCGTCTACAATTACAATCCACAGTATTCAGAGCACAGACATACGTTTAAAACAGGTAAACCAATTTACTCAAGGTATCGGGCCCATTCTACAGTAAACGGGATACCGAAATATGTGAACTATAGTACATTTCCAATTCAAAAAGATGGTAAAACTATCTCTGTTTTTTCATTAAGTACCAATGAATCAAAACTAAAAGATCGGCTTCATCAAACAATCGAGCTAAGAAGGCAGTCAAATGTAACAACTCACGAAAAAGTCAACTCAAAGAACGGAACAATTTTTACCTTTAATGATATCAAGGGAAAAAGTTTGGCACTTTTAGAGCTCATTAAAGAGGCCCAAAATGTTGCCATACATAATGCGGACACATTAATTGTAGGGGAAACGGGTACAGGAAAAGAGCTATTCGCACAAAGTATGCATAATCATAGTCCAAGAGCAAATAAACCATTCGTTGCAATCAACTGTGCTGCAATCCCGGAAAACTTATTGGAAAGTACATTGTTCGGCACTATCAAAGGCGCTTATACTGGAGCAACAGATCAAATTGGGCTATTCGAGTACGCTCAAGATGGCACCTTGTTCTTGGATGAAATTAACTCCATGCCTATGACATTGCAGTCAAAACTAATGAGAATATTACAGGAGCGATTCGTACGAAGAGTAGGTTCTAATGAAGTATCTCCTGTAAAGTGTACAGTCATTAGCGCTTGTAACGAAGATCCAGAAAAACTTATTGCCGAAAATAAAATGCGACTCGACTTGTTTTATCGGATTGCTCACACTAGTCTTTATATCCCACCTCTAAGGGAACGGACAGAAGATGTACATTTTTTTATTAACTACTTCCTCATGACTTATCAAACAAAGTTATCCAAAGAAGTTCCACAGCTTTCAGAGACGTTGCAAAAAAGTTTGCTCAAATATCCTTGGCCCGGCAATATACGTGAACTAGAACATTTAATCGAAAACCTCATTATCCGTGTACCAGAAAATGCAGAAGCTATTAATATGGAGCATTTACCATCCTATATGCGCGGTAAAATAATTACAGTGTTTCAAACAACTACATCCGAACAAGGAAACGTAATGCAAAGACCCCTTAAGAAAATCTTCAATAACACAGAAAAACAGTTAATAGAAACAACCTTGAAACTTACAAACTGGAATGTTTCACAAGCCGCCCAAAAATTAGGCATCACTCGACAAAGTCTGCAATATCATATAAAAAAACATGCCATTGAAAAACCTATAATTTAAATTTTAAAAAGCTTCCCTGTGTCAGACGAAATTTAAAAACAATTCAGAACAGCGTCCTATTTGCGTCTAACACAGGGATCGAATTCAATCTAGTTCTAGTTCCAACAAAGCAAAGCTTAACGACTTCCCGTGCGTATCCAGCGTCAAGGAAGTCGTTACGCCTGTTGCCAAAGCTTGCGAACAGACAAACTGCAGCGCTTGAATGTTCTGAACGTCATATCGTTTTACTTCTCCTTCTACAATGCCTTTTAAATGATGCTTTACCACTTCTACAGTCAATCTCTCTTTTAATAATTCATAATCAGATGCTTCATAAGGTATAACGGACAACGTAATAGTATTTCCTTTATCCCCGGTTCGACAGTGCGCAATATCATAAAGTTTCATTTGCTACATACTCC
This sequence comes from Psychrobacillus soli, assembly GCF_006861775.1. Lineage (GTDB taxonomy): Bacteria > Bacillota > Bacilli > Bacillales_A > Planococcaceae > Psychrobacillus > Psychrobacillus soli. Next base: position 79,996 of record NZ_VDGG01000013.1, read on the forward strand.
TTTAGTTCCGTGTGAAATTGAACGCAATCGCGATCAATAAAGGTGGAAACTACACCGATTACTTCATTTACCACTTTTCTCGCACCGCCGCCACCTGCTGGGCCATTTGTATAAAGCGCTTCTACTTCTTCCCCTATTATCGCTGCTTCTGTACTAGATTTCGCCTTTCCTGCAACTCTTAAGCGTACTTCATAAGGTTCTATATCTCTAAAACTTTTCCGGTGACAAGCATTCACTCCAATTAGATCTACTCTAAACTCGGCATAGAAATGACCGATTCTTTCTTGTATAATGTCGCCCGCAAGTCTTGCTCTTTCACTTGCATTCGGACCTGCATAAGAGATTTCCCCTTCTCCAATGAATCCTGCCTCATAGCCGATACTTACTTTTAACTTATGAGGCTTTGGAAGTCCTACTGCTCCATCTACTTTTATCCGCCCATCGGACAATTCTTCGAACGTCACTGAAGTGAAATCCGCAATGATATCTGGTGTAATATATTCGTTTGGATTAATAACTTCATACAATAATTGTTCTTTTGCTGTACGGAGCGTAATTTTTCCTCCCGTGTTCGCTACTTTACTGAAAGTCGCAGAACCGTCAGCTAATATATCTGCAAATGGAAAACCTAAATGTGCCATGTCCTTTATATCTTTTTTTCCAGGGTCTGCAAAATACCCCCCTGTTAATTGACCGGCACATTCTAATAAATGTCCAATCACCGTTCCTTTAGCCAATAAATCATCATTGTCTAATGACCATTTAAATTCATGAATCATCGGTGCTAAAAATAAAGAAGGATCCGCAATTCGACCTGCAATAATAATTTGAGCATCCGATTGCAAAGCATCTAACAGAGCGTCTACTCCGATATAAGCATTTGCTGAAACGATTTGACCATGTGTTGATAAAGGTCCCCCTGTTTCCCAAGCCGTATCATCTGGAGAAACTTTCGTCAAAACGTCATCACCAGTTACAGCAGCAACTTTCATAGAAATATTAAGTTCTTTCGCGATTTCTAAAATTTTATTTGCGCCCGCTATAGGATTCGCCGCACCCATATTAGTAATGATCCTTACTTTTTTTCCAACAATCTTTGGAATAAGTGATCTCATTCGCTTTTCCAATAAAAGATCATATCCAGCATGAGCATTTTGTTTTTTTCTCTTTTGAGCCAAAGCAATTGTTCTTTCTGCTAAGCATTCCAGTACCAAATAATCTAAATTTGCTTGTTCTACTAATATTTCCGCTGGCTCAATACGGTCGCCCGCAAAACCAGCACCTGATCCAATTCGTATCATCTCATTCACCTCAAATTGAAATTGCGCCTGTTAATAATGCAACAACTGTCATGACAATCGTTGTACCAAACGCCCATTTAAATATAAATTTCTGATGCTCAAATAAGTCAACCTTCGTCAAACCAATTAAAATAAATGTTGCCGCTGTTAATGGACTTAATGGGAAACCAACCGTCATTTGACCGAGAATAGCCGCTCGTCCAATTTCATGCGGGTTAATCCCTAAAGTCGAAGCTGTTTCACTAATAATTGGTAACACACCAAAATAGTATGCATCTGGTGTAAACACTAAGCTTAAAGGCATACTTGTAATGGCTACAATAACAGGCAAATAATTTCCTAATGAGTCTGGTATTAAACGCACAAGTGCTGTTGCCATCTCACCAATCATGCCCGTTCCATTTAAAATTCCTGTAAAAATCCCAGCTGCAAAAATCATCGATGCAACTAATAATACATTTCCTGCATGACTTAAAATACGAGCTTGCTGGTCCGCATTATTTGGGTAATTCATCATTAATGCAACAATAAAGCCAACGATGAATACAACAGGCATTGGAAGCCAAACAAATAGTAACGCGCATAGCATTAGTAATGTAAGTAATAAGTTAAAGTAAAATAGTTTAGGACGACGAATCTTTTTCGTTTCTTCATCTAATTCCAAATTAAAATCCAAATTTTCTATATTAATAATTCCTAAACGCTTTCGTTCTTTTCTTCCAATTAAATAACTTGCAAACAATACCCAAGCAATTCCTGCTATCATTGCTGGTATTACCGGATTAAAAATATCCACTGCTTCCGCATTTAAAGTGGTCATCGCGCGTGCAGTTGGTCCACCCCAAGGGATCATGTTCATAACCCCTGCTCCAAGCGCAACAACCCCCGCCAAAATAAGACGATTCATCCCCAACTTTTCATAAATAGGTAACATCGCAGTAATAGTAATCATAAAAGTTGCAGAGCCATTACCATCCAAATGGACAATCATTGCTAAAAAAACTGTACCCATTACTACTTTTAGCGGGTCACCTTTCACTATTTGAATAATTTTTTTAATCATTGGATCAAATAATCCAACGTCCATCATTAAACCAAAATACATAATTGCAAAAACTAACATGATTCCCGTTGGAGCTACTTGCGTTAACCCATCAAGCATTAATCCTCCAATTTCAGAACCAAACCCTCCAATTAAGCCAAAAATGATCGGAATAATAACTAAAGAAACGATGACGGATAGCTTTTTTGTAAAAATAGCTAGTAAAAATACACCAATAGTTAGAAATCCTAATAAAGCCAACATATATTTTATCACTCCCTTGTTATTGCACCCCATCGTGCATTCAAAGTAATATGCAACTTTCATGCCAACTTAGAAACCCTTTCATATAAACAACTTTTCAATATTTCCTTACTAAAGGATTCTAAATTTTTAGAATAAATAAAATGAAATTGTTCTTCTTCAATAGAAAAAGCGTGACTTCCCTAAGGAAATTACGCTTATTAAAGGGTTTTCTAAATTAGTAGAATGGATTAGATATATTCTAATTTATTAGAATGAAGTGTCATTCAAGTTTATACTTTCGTATTTTATTATAAAGACTGGCTAACGAAATACCTAAGTTACTTGCCGCTAATCTTCTTCCTTCAATATTCTTTTCATATCGTTTCAGCATTTGATTTATATAACGTGCTTCTGCTGATTCTACTACTGATCTTAACGTTCCATCTGTTTGAATAGAATCATCCACGATCTGGTTTCTCATGACTTCTGGTAAATGTTCCAATTCAATTACACCGTCATCAGCTAAGCAAGCGGCGTAACTTAACATGTTTTTTAACTCGCGTATATTGCCTGGCCAATTATAGGATTGTAAAAATTGTAGTACATCGTTATGTAGTTGATAATTGGTAGGTAAAAAACGTTTTACTAATAACGGGATATCCTCCTTCCGATTGCGTAGAGGGGGAATGGTTATATGGGCTACATTTAATCGATAATATAAATCTTGCCTAAATTTATATTTTTGTGCCATTTGATTTAAGTCTTGATGCGTTGCTGCAATTATTCGAACATCTACTTTAACTTCTTTCGTATCCCCTATTCTTCGTATGGTTCCCTCTTGTAGTACTCGCAGTAAATTTGCTTGCACATTATAAGATAAGTCACCAATCTCATCTAAAAATAAGGTGCCGTTATTAGCCATTTCAAATAATCCAACCTTACCGCCTTTTTTGGCACTTGTAAAAGCACCTTCGACATATCCAAATAATTCACTTTCAATTAGAGTGTCTGGAATTGTAGCACAATTTACAGCAATAAATGGATGATCTCTTCTATCGCTTGCGTCATGAATCGATTGGGAAAACAGCTCTTTTCCTGTACCACTTTCTCCTATTAATAGTACCGGTAGATTCGAGCTTGCTATCTTTTTTGCAATATGCTTATTATCTAGCATTTCGCTACTTTGTGTAATTATTTGTTCAAACGAGTATTTCACGCTCGAGAGCTTTGTAATCTTTTCTTGTAATTCAATCACTTGCTTTACCTTCTTATTTAGTTCGTTTGATAAAGCCTTTACTTCATTAATTCCTTTACAAACAGATACAGCACCAATGATTTTACCGTTATCTTCAATAGGCGCCATGTCTACAACGTATGCGCAACCATTAATTTCACGATAAATACCTACTCGCGTTTTTCCGTCTTTCAAAGTCTCAGGTAATTGAGCACCTGGTCTAAATCCAGAAAGTAACTTCCCTATAATTTCTTTTCCTACCCCTGTGATTCTAGAATATTCCGGGTTAATAAATAGCACTTTTTCAAACTCATCTATCACTAATATTCCATCATTAATCGATACGATCACTTTTTCCCACCATTTTGTCGAATAGATTCTCATGTTTCTCCTCCGAACTCAAACTAGATACTGTATACCAATAATATAGCATCTTTACAATGTGCCTGTATCACACATAATAGAAAATTAACGATGATGCCACGTATAAAAGTAATGAAAATGACCGCCACCTTTGTTAAAGGATGACGGTCATTTTCAATAGTTTTGCTGTTTAATTAAAAAGCTGGAATTGCGATATCAGCGAAGTTCTCTTCTAAAAATGCACGAACTTCTGGTCCAGATAAATGTTTCGCTAGTTTTTGAATCGCTTCCGAATCTGCATTATCAGCACGAGCAACAAGTGAGATAGGGAAATCCGATTCTCCTTCGTCTATTAATGAATCGTTTACCGGAGTAAGATTAAGTGGTTTTGCATATGCCGGAAGCAACGTTACTAAATCCACATCATCAATTGAACGAGCAAGCATTAATAAATCGACTTCAATGATTTCAATGTTTGTCGGATTTTCGATAATATCTTTTTGTGTTGCGTTAATACCTACGCCTTCTTTTAACGTAATAAGGCCGCCTTTTTCAAGTAATTGCAAGGAGCGAGCAATGTTCGCCGAGTCATTTGGAATTGCCACTTTCGCACCTTCAGGTAATTCTTCCACGCTCTTATATTTTTTTGAATATGCACCTAAAATTGCATGATATACCGGTTGAACAGCAACTAAGTCGGAGCCATTTGCTTTGTTGAATTGCTCCATGTACGTTGGATGTTGGAAAAAGTTCGCATCCACTTCTTTAGCAGCTAATGCACTGTTTGGTTGAACGTTATCTGAAAGTATCACAATATCCAAATCAATGCCTTCTTCTTTAAGTAACGGTTTTACAATTTCTAGCATATCCGTCATAGGAGGGATTAAAGATGCAACTTTAATTTTTGTTTCTTCTTGTTTACTCGTATTATCTGTTGCATCTGTTTCTTCTTTTCCACAAGCAGATAGTACAATTGCAAGAACTAATAGAAGGGAAAATGTTAGTAGTTTTTTCATGATGATTGCTCCTTTTTAAGATCGTTTATCTAGTTTCTTTGAAATTGCTGTTCCTGTAACCTGTATTGCTTGAACGAGTATGATCATCATAATTATCGTGAATGTCATGAGCCCCGTTTCGAATTGTTGGTAGCCGTACCGGATGGCAAAATCCCCAACTCCTCCACCGCCTACTATCCCCATGACAGTTGAGTAAGATATGAAGCTAATTGTCGCCGTCGTTAATCCGAAAACAAGCCCAGCACGCGCTTCCCTATAAAGGAATTTGAAAATGATTTGCATTTTCGTTGCGCCCATTGAAATGGCGGCTTCGATAATTCCTTTCGGGACATCCAATAACGATTGTTCAACCAACCTTGCATAATAAGCAATTGATATAATCGCTAAAGGTACTGTGGCAGCCGTCGTACCAATTGCTGTTCCAACGATAAAACGTGTAAATGGAATTAAAAAAACAACGAGAAGAAGAAATGGAAATGAACGAATAATATTTACAAATGTATCTAAGAGCAAAAATAGCCCTTTATTTTCATACAAATTTCCGCTACGACTTAAGTAAAGGAAAGTGCCTAGAGGTAATCCTACAACAATAGCGGCTAATATGGAAAAGCCTACCATTGTAAATGTCTGACCGATTGCAATCCAAATTTCTGATTGATAGGAGATAATTTTTTCCATTATTTCTTCACCACTGCCATTTTTCTCAAGTCTTCTATGTACTGATCTTCATTTACTAGTAATCCTTGAGGCTCTATTTGAAAGCTATCAATGAGTTTGCCCTCTCTCATAATTGTAACATGCTCACAAATGCTTTTCACGACATCCATTTCATGGGTAACGATCACAATTGTTACACCTAGTGTTTCTTTAATATGACGAAGAACTTGCAACACTTCTATTGTCGTTTTTGGATCCAAAGAAGACGTTGGTTCATCACATAATAAGACGGATGGCTTGTTTGCCAAAGCACGTGCTATTGCAACTCGCTGCTTTTGACCACCACTCAACTGGGAAGGATAAGCATCTTTTTTATCCGATAGCCCGACAAATTGTAGACACTCTTCTACTCTTTTTTTTCGTTCCTTTTTCGATACACCAACTAATTCAAGTGGCATTTCAACATTTCCAGCGACTGTCCGGTTAAGAACTAACTGAAACTGTTGGAAAATCATACCGATATTTTGCCGTGCTTTACGTAGTTCATGTTCGGATAAATATGTAAGGATTTTTTCTCCAACTTTTACAGTACCTTTATCAGGTTTCTCTAAAAGATTCATTATCCGAATTAAAGTCGATTTTCCAGCACCGCTCGTTCCAACAATGCCATGAATCTGTCCCTTCGGAATTGTTAATGATAAAGGATAAACGGCCCTTACACCGTCGAAAGTTTTTTCAACTTGAATGAGTTCAATCATTCTAAAACCTCCTTTTCTCCAACGATTAATATACCATTAAAAACAACATAGGAAAATGTAATATACTTTTTTGAAAAAAACAAAATAATCTGTCAGTACAACTATCACCTCAAGGTATTGTTAAATTTGAGATGCTTATCACTCTCTAGTTTTTCCAATCCAAAACAAAGAACAGCTCCATTATAGGCGCTGCTCCTGTTTTTATTATCCTCTTAACTCCGCCCCTGCTTGCTCCGCAAGTGCTTTTAATACTTTATTATGTGCATTTACTACTTCTTCGTCTGTTAGTGTACGTTCCGGGTCGAAGTATGTTAGAGAGAATGCAACCGATTTTTTGCCGGCTTCCATTTTTTCTCCTTCATATAAATCGAATAAATGTACACCTTTTAATAGACGTCCACCAGATAATTGGATAATTGCTTGTAGTTCGCCGGTAGCTTTTTCGCTATCTACTACTAATGCAATATCACGAGTGATTGATGGGAATTTAGAAACTGGCGCATAGTATAATGCTTCTACTTCTTTGTTAATTACTTTAGCTAAGTTCAATTCCACTACATACGTTTCTTTCAAGTCACGCATCTTTTGTTCAGATGGATGTAATTGACCGATCAGACCAATTTCTTCTCCAGCAAGTTTAATAGAAGCTGTGCGCCCCGGATGTAATCCGTCTACTACTGTACGTTCAAAAGTAAGTTCTTTTGAATGACCAAGTAGCTCCATTAATCCTTCGACAATTCCTTTTAATACGAAGAAATCAACTGCTTTTTTCTCTCCTTGCCAGCTATGGTCTAGCCATTTTCCAGCAATGACTGCTGCTAAATGTTCTTGTTCATGAGGTAGACCAGATTCTGTTTCGCCTAAGAATACGGACCCTACTTCATAAAGAGCAACTGTATCTGCTTGACGAGCAGTATTATACGTTACTGCATCTAATAAATGAGGGATTAAGCTTTGGCGAAGTGTGCTGCGCTCTTCGCTCATTGGCATTAATAGCTCTGTTACTGGCGCAGTTTCTAATGCAAATTTTTGTGACATTTCTTTGGATGTTAAAGAATACGTAATAGCTTGGTAAAGGCCTGCACCTTCTAAATAAGCGCGAACTTGACGACGTCTTGCTTGGTAAGATGATAGTCCACCTGGTTTTGATTCTTCCACTGGAAGCGTCATTGGGATTTCATCATACCCATACATACGCGCAATTTCTTCTACAATGTCTTCTGGAATTTTAATATCTTGACGACGAGTCGGTGCCTTAATGTATAAATAACCATTTGCCGCTTGGTGGTCAAATTTTAATCTTGTTAAAATAGAAGTCATATCTTCTAAAGAAATTTTCATTCCTAAACGATTATTAATAAAATCAGGAGACACAACTACTTCAGCAGGTACTTTGTCTAATTCATCTACGACTACAGAACCAGCTAGTACTTCCCCATCTGCAAGCTCAGCAAGTAAACTTGCCGCACGCTCTGCCGCTAGAATAACACGATTTGGATCGACACCTTTTTCAAAACGAGCACTTGCATCACTGCGCAAGTTATGGTCTTTTGACGTTTGACGAACAGATCCACCTGTAAAGTAAGCAGATTCAATAACAACAGTCGTCGTACCATCATGCACTTCCGAATTTGCTCCACCCATTACACCTGCAATAGCAACTGGCTCTTTGCCGTTTGTAATGACTAAATGATTCGACTTAAGTGTACGTTCTTGATCATCCAGTGTAACAATTTTTTCTCCGTCATTTGCAAGACGAATGACAAGTTCTTTTGTTTCTAGGCGGTCATAGTCAAATGCATGAAGTGGTTGGCCGTATTCCATTAATACGTAGTTTGTAATATCTACTACGTTATTATGTGGACGAACACCAGCAGCCATTAGACGATGTTGTAACCAAAGTGGCGATTCTTTAATTTGCACATTTTTTACTACTTTTGCTACGTACATTGGATTTGCTTCGATTGCATCAATACGTAAACTTAAGTAATCTGAAGCTTTTTCGCTACTTTCCGTGTAAGTTGCTTCTGGATATTTCATATCCTCGGATAAAATGGCACCTACTTCATAGGCAACTCCAAGCATGCTTAGCGCATCTGAGCGGTTTGGTGTTAAGCCAAGTTCAAGGAGTGTGTCATCTAACCCAAGTAGTGGAAGTGCACTTTCACCAGGAGTTGCTGTTTCTGGAAGCACATAAATACCCTCTGCATACGCTTTTGGTACTAGTCTTCCTTCAATACCCAACTCTTGAAGCGAACAAATCATTCCGTTCGATTCTTCCCCACGAAGTTTTGCTTTTTTAATTTTTATACCACCAGGAAGTACTGCTCCTGGACGAGCAACGATTACTTTTTGTCCTGCAGCAACGTTCGGAGCACCACAAATAATCTGTGTTGTTTCTTCTCCTACGTCCACTTGGCAAATATTTAGTTTATCTGCTTCCGGATGTTTCATGCATTCTTTCACATACCCGACTACTACATTTGTCATTCCATGAGAACGATCTATTACTGCATCGACTTCGATACCGGAACGAGTAATTTTCTCACCTAACTCTTTTGGATCAAGTCCGTGTGTATTTACATATTCTGCTAACCATTTCGTAGAAACTAACATGATTTTTCCTCCTTACACTTCTGTTCGGTGGAATTGCGATAAGAAACGCACATCATTCGTATAGAAATGACGAATATCTTCCACTCCATATTTCAACATCGCAATACGTTCTGGACCCATACCAAATGCAAAGCCAGAAAGTTTTTTCGAATCATATCCAGCCATCTCTAATACGTTCGGATGAACCATACCTGCACCTAAAATTTCAATCCAACCAGTTTTCTTACAAACGTTACAGCCACTGCCGCCACATTTGAAACAAGAAATATCCATTTCAACGGAAGGCTCCGTAAATGGGAAGAAACTTGGACGTAGACGGATTTCACGATCTTCTCCGAACATTTTCTTCGCAAATACAGAAAGTGTTCCTTTAAGGTCACTCATGCGAATATTCTCGCCAATAACAAGCCCTTCGATTTGTGTAAATTGGTGTGAATGTGTCGCATCATCATTATCACGACGATATACTTTACCAGGACAAATAATTTTAATCGGCTTGCCTTCTTTTGCTTCCATCGTACGAGCTTGAACAGGTGATGTATGTGTACGAAGAAGAATGTCTTCTGAGATGTAGAATGAATCTTGCATATCACGAGCTGGGTGACCTTTTGGTAAGTTCAATGCTTCGAAATTGTAGTAATCTTTTTCTACTTCTGGACCTTCTGCAATTTCGTAACCCATGCTTATAAACAAGTCTTCGATTTCTTCTACTACACGAGTTAGTGGATGATGGTTTCCTGTTTTTACCGGACGCCCAGGTAATGTCACATCAATCGATTCTTTTTCCAGTTGTTCTTGAATCGCTTGATCTTGAAGTAGCGTCATGCGAGCTTCTAACACTTCTGTTACTTCTTCACGAACTACGTTTACAAGAGCTCCCATTTTCGGACGTTCTTCTGCAGGAAGTTTTCCCATTCCTTTTAGTAGATCCGTAATCGGTCCCTTTTTCCCTAAATATGCAACACGCACATCGTTTAATTCTTTGACATTCATTGAAGCTTCAATTTTTTGTAATGCTTCTTCTTTTAACTGTTGAAGTTGTGCTTCCATGTTTTGTTGATCTCTCCTTTTTGACAAAATAAAAACCCCGCCCCTATAAAAGGGACGAGGACTAATTTCGCGGTACCACCCTGATTATTGCACGACAAAAATGTGCAATCACTCAATTCGACTAACGGCTCTACACCGGCACACCTTTACAGTCAAATTCACGACTGGTCCCGGTGGCAGCTAGCGGGGTGAACTTCTATATGCATTCTCTATTTACACTTTCAGTCCAGGTGTAAAATTCCTTTTTTCGAATCGTCATATATACTTTTCCCGATGACAGCTTTTATATATCAAATTATATTCTATTATACGAAGTTTTAAACATTTCATCAAGTGTGACTTATTTTATGTTGCGCAATTGTACAATAATATTGCACATAATAGGGATACTGCGCGGTAAAAGCCCTATTAGGTGACCGCTGTGATTTTCGCTACAGTCGTACGCTTTCCACCGGGTAAGCGATGAGTCTTCACCGCCGCTTAGGCGGACGTTGTGAAGTCTCATTATGCTCACTTATCCGGTAGGAGTCGCCGGCTGCAACGGAATCTATAGTAAAGACTAAATTATCAGAATCTAATATTAAAATAAATGGTTGAACGAGAC